>CAJOGN010000104.1 GCA_905234245.1 uncultured Lachnospiraceae bacterium | reverse complement strand
TCCCACCCAGTTAAGCGGGCTGTATTCCTCACTTGTCAGGTCTAGCACACTATACTTATCCAAGTCGATGTTGTATGCACTTACATAACCGTCCTGCTTGTATGATACGGCGTACTCTGCGGCTTTGCTCTCTTCTGGAGTCAGATAGAAGCCCTGACCCAAGCCGCAAGCGTAGCTGATCATATCTGTTGTTGGACGCTCTATTATTTTTTTACTACCATGATATAATACCAACCTCTGTTACCTCCCAATACAATTAAATATATGATTTCGAAAAAATCTGCACACTCATAAAGAAAATCGTTTAGCAGATTTTTTCTCGAAATCATCTGCTAAAATATTACGAGTACACAAGATATGCTCCCCTAGACGCACACATATATGATACATCTAAAATGGAATTACTGCAAGTATCTGTCAGGGACGTTGGTCATGATGACATCTGCTCCGAAAACGGCGTACTTGTCTAAGTCGCAATCCTTAAGACGACGAGGTTGCCCAAAGAGAGGTTCAACACTATTCCACATTCTAACTGGAATTCCTGCTTCCTTAACACGTTCCACTGTATCCATATTAACAGTCATGCCTGCACTTCCTGGATGTACTCCATCAGCATTTACACGAAGCATTCCTTCAATACATTTAAGCATATCTGCATCAAGGGTTGCCGTAATGGCTGCTGGATTAATGTCCTTAACAACCGCAAGTGAGTCGTGGTTAAATGAAGAATAGATTATATTCTCCTGCAGCTTATATTCTACCACAAGGTCTATTACCTTCTGCTCCATTCCTTCGTATGGATATACGCTATTCTTAAGCTCAATATTAAGAATAAGTCCATTATTCTTACAATATGGCTGTAACAAATCGAACAGCTCTCTAAGAGTTGGCACATGAAGATGCTCTCCATTCTCATCTACAAATGGCTCATCCCGACCAGACGGAGTTACGTTGAATTTCTTAAGCTCCTCTAATGTGTAATCACGAACATATCCTTTGCCATCAAGGGTTCTATCAATTGATTCATCATGAATTACAACTATCTCGCCATCCTTAGTAAGCTGAACATCGAATTCTATTCCGGCTATTCCTTTTACCTTAGCTGCCTTCTCAAATGACAACAGCGTATTCTCTGGATATTCATAACTACTACCTCTATGGGCGTATACTTCTGGCTTCTTGATGTCGCTTCTCTCTTCATAGCCTGTTACTCTGAGAAGCTCCTTCTTGTTAGCGAGGAATGTCTCAATCTGATAAGCCATCCATATTGTTTCCTGAGGAGAAACAGAGCATATAGATTGCAGTTCGCACCATACATCATCATTGCCTCTCCTGCTTTGCTGGTATTAAGTGTATTGCAGGCATTGCGAAATGCTGTTATCTCATATCTAAGCCCACTTCCTTCAAATAACGCCTCGTAGACTTCCACCTTATTAGGGTCTTCGTGATGAACTTCAATCTTGTTCATTAACCACCAAGGAGATGGAACCTTGATATAACCATTTTCACCAGCTATGATTAACTCGCCCTCCGACTTAACACCAAGTCCTGTCTTAGCCGTGGCAGTTCCAAATCTATAAGAGAAACAGCTCTTAGTATAGGAATCATTCCCATTTGCACTAGGAAGAGACCAGATATAACTCTCTAAGCTCTCAGTTCCCATAATCTTGGCAATTGGAAGAAGCACATAGCTTCCTAGCTCGGCAAAGCTTCCTGCTGCCGGACCCCACATTTCGCGACCTGAGGCAGAACCAATCTTGGTAAATGTGGCTTCCACATCATAGGGCTGGCCTATTACACCATTCTCTATTAACTGAATTAGTCCCGAAAATCCAGGGCAGTATGCAGTCTTAATTGCCTCCATACATACAACTTCATTTTCTCTTGCCATTTCAAATACTGATACCGCATCGTCGCCAGATAAGGCAAAGGGCTTCTCACATAAGACGTGCTTGCCAGCAGAAATAGCATCCTTCATATCCGACACATGACATTCGTGAGGTGATGCAACATATACAGCATCACAGACCTTGTACATGTCGGCCTTGCTATCTGTTAGCAGCACCTTGTCACTGTCCTTGGCTTCATTAATGTCCTGGGTTCCTTCTACATTGTTTTTCTGTGCGAAGAACTTAACCGTCTCAATGTGCGGATTGTAGATTGCTGTCACATTTACCTTATCAACAGTCTCA
>CAJOGN010000103.1 GCA_905234245.1 uncultured Lachnospiraceae bacterium | reverse complement strand
TTTATACCAAGCTCCTTAGCCACTTCATCTATATGACTTTCTCCGAATACCTGCATCTTCTTACCGCAGTCAGGGCACTTAATATAGCTGTAATTCTCCACAACTCCAAGTACAGGTATATCCATCATATCAGCCATATTATAAGCCTTCTTAACAATCATCTGAACAAGCTCCTGAGGAGATGTTACGATAATTATTCCTTCAATAGGAAGGGATTGGAATACAGTAAGTGGCACATCGCCTGTACCGGGGGGCATATCTACAAGAAGATAATCAAGCTCTCCCCAGATAATATCTGTCCAGAACTGCTTGACAGCTCCTGCAATAACAGGGCCACGCCACACAACAGGCTTCTCCTCGTCCTCTAGAAGAAGATTGATAGACATAATCTTGGTTCCGTCTTCTGCTTCTATTGGATATGTACCTTCTTCTATCGCCTCAGCAGGTCCGTGAACTCCGAACATCTTGGGTATTGAAGGTCCTGTGATATCAGCATCTAATATACCTACCTTCTTACCCTGCTTTCTAAGCTTTGCAGCAAGTGTAGATGTAACGAAGCTCTTACCTACTCCGCCTTTACCGGATACTACACCTATTACATGCTTAATATCAGACATAGGATTCATATCTTCTAAGAAGCTTGTCTTTTCTTTTGAAGGACATCCTTCACAGCTGTCTCTGTCACAGCTTGATGCACTGCTGCAATTTTCTCTTTCTTCACTCATTTATCTTTCCTCCTAAATATATGGTAAATACTATGCCTGTCCCATTAATGTCTCAAGCAACGCCCTTTTCCGTAATAATAGCGGTAATTAACTCATGACTTGTAACATCAAATGCAGGATTGTATACCTTAACATTCTTATGTGACATTTCGCTATTATACCACATTTTCGTAACTTCCGAGCCATTTCTTTGCTCAATTACAATATCTTCTCCGGTTGCAATACTCATATCAATTGAGGATGTGGGTGCGCATACATACACCGGAATATTATAATGCTTAGCTATAATTGCAACACCGCTTGTCCCAATCTTATTAGCTACATCCCCGTTGGCCGATACTCTGTCACATCCCACAAAGACTGCATTAATCTGTCCGGACGCCATAAGCGATGCCACCATATTATCACACTGCAATGTCGTATCAATACCACTTTCCATAAGCTCATAAGCCGTAAGCCTTGCACCTTGAAGAAGGGGTCTTGTCTCGTCACAGAATACCTTAATCTGCATACCCTTTTCATGGGCTAAGTAAATAGGAGAAGTTGCTGTTCCGTATCTTACAGTCGCAAGTCTTCCTGCATTACAGTGTGTTAAGATACCGTCTCCATCATGAATAAACTGAAGACCATTCTCACCTATTGCTTTACATACATTGATGTCGTTTTCCCATATTGTAAGAGCCTTCTTCTTCAATACATATGCCAGGTTACCTCGAAGTGTATCATCAAGTGTAATGTTATCAAGCAACTTACCATCTATGCCGCAATCGAATCTATGCATAGTAAATCTGTTAAGCTCCTTTTTCATCTCACCAAGCGCCCATGACAGATTAACTGCAGTCGGTCTGGCACTTTCAAGATGATTAGAGCACCTCATATATTCACTTACAAAGTCTCCAAGAGTTGCTCCGTTAATCCTAACTGACAGTACATACATGGAAAGCGCAGCAAAAACACCGATTGCCGGTGCTCCTCTGACTTCAAGATTGGCTATTGCCCTATACATATCATCAAGATTAATCGTACTTTTAACGACCAATTCCTTCGGCAGCTTCGTCTGGTCTATAAAATATACCACATTGGTCTTATCATCTAACCATAAAGTATCAATTATATCTGACATTTGCCCGTTTCCTCCGTAAATATTTTAACTGCAAGTCACCTTACATAGTATACCACAACAATTACATATTTTTAAGAAGGAGCATGTGACAGGGGGACGAGCCTTTTCTCAACTTATTTTACTAGTTGATAAAAGGACCGTCCCCCTGTTACATAGTATTTCTAAAGCATTGTCATATATTTCTTGTGTTCACTCTTAGGTATTCCTAAAGCATCCATTGCCTGCTCGGCAGACAGTTTCATGTTTTTCATTATGTTCTTAATAGAGTCCACTATGCCCTTATCATATTGTTTTTCTGCAAATTGCTTTACTGCTTCACTCATAATCTCTCTCCCTTCTTTCGTTTCCTTGAAATGTCTTACTCCATCTTCCAGCTCCTTATTATAAAATCCACTCGTTTTCTTATTAGTCATGTCTTTAAGAAGTTTTCCCAAATCATCGTCACCTTCGTACGAAGCGTTTACATATATTATGTGATTTCCATCCTGAAACCTTTTACTATCATCAACTGTTCTATCAACATAATATAATGGTCTCCCTTCACCATAATAATCATTCTCTGTAATGAAGATTACATATGAATCCTTCAGTTCATCAAAACTCTGTCCAGCTTTAAGCATGCGCGTATCTAGCATTGCAGAATGGAATCTCACACGCCTTGGTGATGCACCTTCATTTGCTCGTTGAACCTCGCAGTCAAAATGCTCTCCATTCTTTTCTTTTGCATGAACATCT
>CAJOGN010000102.1 GCA_905234245.1 uncultured Lachnospiraceae bacterium | reverse complement strand
ACAAACATTTTGCAGACACTGACTGCAAAATCTCCTATCAGGCTTACTTGGTCACATTACGCAATCATCCTGCAAGAATCGAGCAAGGAGGCTCGAGACTGGTATGAACAGGAGGCAGCACGCGAAATGTGGGGTACTCGAACATTGCAACGCAACGTGAGCAGTCAGTATTACCATCGCTTGCTGAAGTCGCAGAACAAGGCTTTGGTGCATGACGAGATGGTAAAGCTGACATCGCCCCTGCAAGACCGCCTGGAGCATCTGAAGAATCCTGTGGTGGCTGAGTTCTTGGGATTCAAGAACAGGACGGATTATACAGAGAGTGAACTGGAGCAGACCATCATTGATCACCTGATTCCATTCCTGATGGAGATGGGGAAGGGTTTTGCGCTGGTAGATCGTCAGAAGCGCATACATACTGAGAAGGAGGATTATTACATCGATATGGTGTTCTATAACTATAATGTTACGCATATCAGGGCGCAGAAGGGTCAGGCACCAAAATCTGTCGCACAAAAGAGACAGTCCCTGCTGTGATATTCCGCCCAAGCCTCAAAAAAACTTCACCAATTCCTTGCAAGTCTCCGAAATATTTCCTATCTTTGCCCCGTGAAATGATATATTTATGAGAACTGCTAAAGAATACATTGATTTGATATCAGCCCATGCAGATGAGTTACGTAGCCAGTTCGGTATACGTTCTTTGCGGTTGTTCGGCTCCGTTTCAAGAGGTGAACAGCGTGAAGACAGCGATGTGGACATTTGTGTTGACATGGAGCCAAGCCTCTATCTCCTTGTCCGTCTGAAGCGGTTCTTGGAACAACTGCTACAATGTACAGTCGATGTTGTTCGTATGCATAAGCACATCAATCCCTATCTCCTTGAAAATATTGAGCGCGATGGAATTTACGTCATCAGATGACCGTAGGAGGGTCAAGGCCACTCTTGAACAGATACGGGCAGCAATCGGTCAGTTGAAGGAGTGGAATGAAGAGGTTGATTCCCCTGACGATTACTATCTGTCTTCCAGCGGTATGCAGAAGCTGGCAGCCAGTTGTATGTTGATTGAGGCCGTCGGCGAGGGCATCAAGAAGATTGACAAAATCACTAAAGGTGAACTGTTACAAGAGCGTCCGGAAATCCCTTGGGTGGATGTAATGGGTATTCGCAACCACATTGCGCACGGTTATTTTGATATTGATGGCGACATCATATTCTCTTCTGTGAAGAACGACCTCGACCCATTGGAAAAAGCTGTAGACTATTTCTTAGTAAAAATGTAATATAAACGTGGATAACATGGTGCCAGATTCTGTGACACGAAGTGTCTGACTCATTGTGATCCTTATTAAGGGCGCAGAAGGGCCAGGTACCTCTGCGCCCATAGCACAGAAATAGCCGTTGTGCGCTGACGCCGTAACACCGTAACGCCGTAACATCTGTGTATGTGAAAAGAATCGCAGAAAGACGATGTTCTTGCAGAAGTAAACAATAATCCCCGCCAGGAATGACGGGGATTATTCGTTGGTGATTCGGTCGGGGCTCGAACCCGAGACCTACTGCTTAGAAGGCAGTTACCTTTTGCCTTATAGAAGTCTCATTATCAGCATGTTATTGAACTCTCTAAAAGTCAGAGGTCAACTATAGGTCAACTTCTCTGTCTTTTGTTCGACAAAAATATATATTTATATTGAATAACGAATATAAATCGAGTTAAAAAATGAGAAATCGATAATAATAATCTCTTATTATTGAACATGTAATATTTTTGATTCCTTCATTCCATATAAAGTGATATTCTTGTCCATTTTGAATATGTCCTATATTACTATAAAGATGAATAGGAGGCAGTTGCATCGCCATGAAAACCTGCGGTTTTCCTGTCTTATATCCAACTGAGCTACCGAACCGACCTTGTTGCAGTTTTCTTGTACGAGGTAAAAAAGGCGAAGTAACCTTCCCTATGTATTATGGAATAGCCACTTCGCCATATAGCAGATTATTTATTATTCTTCTTATTCTTCATAATCTCCAAATACTCAATTCTACAATTTTGGCTTATCACGTCCATTGGCTTTACTTGTTTCTCACCTCTTGGTATAAGTTTCTGTTTCATAATTCAAATTATTGTTAGTTCTACTCCGTCAAATCTCTTATCTCCAATACGAATCTTAACTTTATGTGTACTGTAGCCATATAACTTTATATCAGTACCCTTTGCTTTAACCTTATAGCCTAATCTATCATATATAAGTTGAATCTGTTTCTTCAATTCTTTATTGGTTACTCTATCTCCTGTATGATAGAGCTTCTGTAGTTCATTTCTGATTTTGTTTTCCATGTTACATAGTAAAGTATTGTGGTTGAGGCTTAGTAGGTAACTTCAAATTCAATGCCTTAAAGAGATAGTTCCATGTAAGATAACCGTCTTGGGGGTTGACTTTCTTGTTAGATAGTCTGTAGGGGAAGAATTTGTTTAGCATGGATTGTTTCGTCTCTATCATCCATTCATAATAATCAGTAGGTGTCATTTCCTTACTCTTAGCTAGATAAGCAATATCATTAATTAGTAAAGGATAGTGGCACGATAAAATGGAAAGGCAGCTATTATCCTTACATGGTGGTGTTATACTCTTCTGATTACACCATTTACATAGCATCTTGTAATATTCATCGTAATATTTCTTATTGCTGTAGTAAGGGAAAATGTTGCTATCCATGATTTCTATTCCGTTATCAATCTTTCTAATCAATCCCCCATCTAAGGCTTTAGAGAGGTACTTGTCTATGGTGTCCCTATCCATATTGAATAGTCTGGATAGTTCAGCATAGTTAATACCATCTTTCCCTTTTCTTTGGAAGAAATAACAGTTAGTCCCATTTAAACAATGAGCCTTTATAAGCAATAGAAAGCCTCTCACTTGATTTACATATTGAGGTGGAATCATACCGTAGTTATCCATCTTAAATAGGCTGTTGTTTATATAGAAAAAGTTCTGGCAGGTCTCATGGAAGTAATACTTTAGATAGGTCTTGTTATCCTTATTGAAATGATTAACCTTTTTAATTAGGTACTTATTTCCATATAATGTAGGCACTATGTTCTTTACCGTCTGAACAGGAACGTCCAAATGGAAATGGATTTCTTCGTATGTAAGATTATCTAATATGTGAGTTGTGTAGTTCTCCCTGCTCTTTATATAGGCATAGATAAGTATAGCCTCTAACTTATTGTTACCATCAATCTTGGTAATATCCTTTGTAATTACTGTGTACT
>CAJOGN010000101.1 GCA_905234245.1 uncultured Lachnospiraceae bacterium | reverse complement strand
ATAGCAATCTGGAATATCAGGAAAATACACATCATATAATCCGTTCTCCTCTTCTGTGAATA
Organism: uncultured Lachnospiraceae bacterium; assembly: GCA_905234245.1. Classification (GTDB taxonomy): domain Bacteria; phylum Bacillota; class Clostridia; order Lachnospirales; family Lachnospiraceae; genus RUG191. Next base: position 2,543 of record CAJOGN010000101.1, on the reverse strand, counting down.
CTGCCGGAAATAAATATTTAGCCATATGTCTACCTCCTCATGTTTTGACATATATATTATAATACGTATTTATACGTATGTCAATATCCCCCACACTCTAGTATGCAAAAAAACTCCGCAAAGCCTGTATTTGAAGGACTTTACGGGGTTTTTGTCGAATTTATACAGTTCTTAAAAATTAAGCTAGCGACGGGAATCGAACCCGTGACCTCCTCACTACCAATGAGGTGCGCTACCGACTGTGCCACGCCAGCAAATATTACTGAGTAAGTATAACAAAGATTAGGATAATAATCAAATAGTGTGTGATAAATGGAACACATAAATGCAGACCTGTCTTTGATTCAGTTATGAATAATGTCTAGCATTTCTCTTGGCGTTACAACATACGTTTTTACAGGAAAATGCTTTATATTTCCTGTTACTAAATAAGCCTCTTCATCTTTTCTCTTCTCCATAAGGACTGCGTAGAATACAACATCCTTCTCATCAGGAATCTCATCCTCAATCAAACCATAATCTGAATATACTCCACGCTTTTTTAGTTCATCTATAAATACTTCTACTACCTTATGATCAAATTTAAACTTTGGTCGATTGAGTACATCTATATACTCTGCAATAATCTCATCGTTTAATATTGGAATAATATCACCACATAATGCTTCTACCATTACTTGATTAGGTACCGAGCCTTTTTTAAGCATAGCCGACACAATGACATTAGTATCTAGTACAACGTAGTATTTCATTAACTAGAAGTCTTTCTCTCTAATCTAGAAGATTCAATCTCGGCATTGATTTCTTCCAAAGACATATCAGACAAACCCTTCTTCTCGGATTCTTCATTAAGTTCAACCATAGCACGATAACCTTTTTCTGCTCTATAAGGTTCTTTTGGTAATGTCATTCTGAACGGAATGCCATTTTCCATAATTGATCTTTTCAAAAACATCCTAACTGCTGTAGATGTATCTATTCCTAATTTTTCAAAAACCTGTGCGGCTTCGTCCTTTAACGAGTCTTCAACTCTAACTTGTATTAATGAAGTTGCCATAATGTGCCCTCCCTTCTCTTTGTAATACAATTATATTACATTGTCGTTCAGATTTCAAGTATTTCGTATTGTTTTTCTCTTATTATTTGTCCTATGCATATGTAATATAGTAATATATATGGTATAGAAGATTAACAAATCGTGATTACTAGTTGGAAGAGCTTCTATCATTATCTTATGTATAAAGAAGGAAGCGAATGACTTTATTATTAGTCCTTTGCTTCCTCAATTCTTTTCTACCTTATCTTACTTCTTCTCTCCCTGATTTACAGTAAACTTAAGACTCTTAAATACATTACCTCCATCAGTTCCGTCTGCCACGTCTACGCCACTGATAATAACCTGTAAATCAACACTGTCGCTAAGTGGAATAACATAATTAGTCCATTCCATTCCAACATTCGAATAAGTATAGCCCTTTCCTTCCTTGTCACCAAACTTCACACTTGGAATCTCTTGAACATTCTGCCATGTTCCACTTTTGTATTTTTCTACAGTCTCAGCCTTGTCAATCTGGAACTGAATTCTAGGAGTGTTAGAATATGCTTTATCCTTACTAGCTACATTATATATATATGTCTTGCGGGATTTGGCATAGCTGTCATCAACATACCACTCACCCTTGCTAAGGTCAGCTTCAATATCAACTGTAAATCCTTCACCTGATACATAAGTACTCGTTGTATTCTTAGAACTGCTATCCTTTGTTGTAGATGCATTATTGGATGAACTTATCAGAACTACTGCATCCACAACCTGCAAGTATTCCAATTGACAGTACAACTGCCAGCCCCAGTGCTACAATTTTTCTTGATTTCATAATAAATATCCCCCCTCACAAAATATAAAAACATATTACACACTTTCGATTGTAATATGTAATTAAAACAATGTCAAATGCAAGCAAGCTGCTTATCGTTTAGCCCCGAATTGCCATTCAGCGCCACAAGAATTACATCTCCATTTGTAATAACCACCTGATTTCTCATACTTTTCACAATTCTTTTCGCCACAAGTAGGACATTTTATAGTGGCTGCTGTCCTTTTAAAACATGCACCACCTGATACAACTTCAAGCTGCTCATCGCTAAGCTCAACTCCCTCTGCCTTAGCAAGGTCGAGTAATTCTTTTGTGCTCTTGCAATTATCAACCTTCTTTATTTGCTCTTCTGTTAATCCCTTTAATAATTCTTCTCTCATAGTAATTACCTCCTTAGCTTAATTAGCTTTATAGATAAACCTTAATCAAATTTAGGTGTACCATCCTCATACCACTGAAAGCAACACTTTTGACACCAATTATATTCCATCTTTTTCTTCTTATCATAACCACCAATGCCAGGTTTTCCACCACATTGTGGACACTTATGATAACTCATTAAACAACCTCCGCCAGATATTGCACTAAGCTGTTCATCAGTAAGCTGTATTCCCTCTGCCTTTGCAAGGGCAAGTATCTCATCTGAATTCTTACATTCCTGAACCT
>CAJOGN010000100.1 GCA_905234245.1 uncultured Lachnospiraceae bacterium | reverse complement strand
GACTTGTCTATGATCAGAAAGCCTACAGAGTCGGAGAAGAAAAAGACTTTTGAGATAAGGTAAATATGTCGATATTATTTTATCAGGATGTTTTTAGTATAAAAGAGACAGGAGCCGGTAAATGATATCAGTGCTTATAATCATTGGCAGCATCATAATGGTTGGAAATATAATTGCATATATCAGGTTTATCAGAACCTCGACCGACGTGATGCTGTCCGGTAAGCGAGGCGAACCGATATGGGAAAAGATAGGCCTTGCACTTCTTGTTTTCTTTCTTTTGGGATATCTGGGAGTTGCTTTTTGGGGCAAACCGGATCTTCTGATGGCTGGGATATTGTTCTTCGGGGCTATATTTGTATCGCTGGCTTTAGTGCTTTTATACCACCTGGTAGATACCCTTAAGGACAGGAGTATTGAGGTTACCGAGACGTTGATCGGAGTAATAGAGGCTAGGGATTCCAATCTGAACGGACACAGTCGTAACGTACAGATGTTATCAATGTGCCTTTATAAACATCTGCCGGCGTTCATGAAGGAAGGGATAAGTCCGGTTAGCTTTGAATATGCAGCATTGTTGCATGACGTAGGAAAACTGGGAGTGCCGGAGTCCATTCTGAACAAACCCGGTAAACTGGACGATGAAGAATGGGATGTAATGAAGCAACACCCGAAGATAGCCATGGATCTGCTTAGGACGCTTCCGTCGTTTGATGAGATAAAGGAATGGATCCTGTATCATCACGAAAGGATGGATGGCAAAGGATACTACGGATTACCGGGAGAAGATATACCGATGGCAGCAAGGATCATAGCTGTCTGTGATACCTATTCCGCTATAACGATGCGTCGATCTTATAAGGATAAGCGGACACATGAAGAAGCTATGGATATAATAAAAGATGTGTCGGGATCACAGCTTGATCCGGATATAGTAGCTGTTTTTATGACAATTCCTAAAGAAGAGTTACAGGCATGTACGCCGGAGACGGTGGATTTTTAGATTATCTTCCAGTATAAACGGTTAAGCAAATCGTAATTTACTTTTCCAAAACAGAAAGGTTGGATAAATGTGAATATTATTGCTATGACTTGTATGTGCGTAGATGTTTTTGATGATACTGGAGAAATCCGTCCCGGTGGTGAAGCATTGAACTTTGCTGCAATTGCATCAAAATACAATCATATTTCAGTTGATCTTCTTGGTGCAATTGGTGACGATGATTATGGTAAAGCAATATTGAAATCTATTGAAAATAAACCTATCAACAAAGAGTTTATCCACATTATTTCAGGCTCTGCTACTGCAAACCATAGGATTTATCTTACTGAGAAAGGTGATAGATATTTCAAGGATGATTCATGGAACGGTGGTATTCATGACACATATCTTCTTAGCGATTCTGACAAGAACAGAATTGCAAGTGCTGATATTATCTTTATAACCTTTGATTCTCCTAATTTTGATGATGTATTAGAACTTAGAAAGAGTTGTCGTTTTCAGCTTGCCGTTGACTTCAACGTGCTAAGAGATTTTAAGAAAATAGAAACTATTGTACCGTACATTAACTTCTTTTTTATCAGTGGTGAGAAGAGTATTCTTTTACAATTTCAAAAATGGTCTGAACGGTATGACAACATATTTAACATTACACTTGCAGAAAATGGCAGCGTTACTTATTATATGGGAAAAGAATATAGAGTGGATGCTGTGCCGGTCAATAATGTAATTGATACAACTGGGTGCGGTGACAGTTATCATGCTGGCTTTCTTTGTTCATATTTGAGAGATTGTGATATTATAAATGCAATGAATGAAGGTTCAAGAGTCGCTTCTAAAACATTAAGTCATATCGGCGGCTTTTAACGGGTATATTTTAATCTTGCAACATCAAATTCAAGTTTGTAGAGATAATGTGTTAGCGCGTTATACCGGAAGTTATGATATGTGTGCTTGACACAAATACTCCTATATCGTAATATAAAACTACGATATAGGAGTATTTAATTATGAAGACAAATGGTGGATTTCTTGTTACAAAAATAAAACAGCTGGGTGATCGTATA
>CAJOGN010000099.1:2520-4205 GCA_905234245.1 uncultured Lachnospiraceae bacterium | reverse complement strand
TTTAATGCAGCAATATTAAGTATGTGTAGTGACTTGTTAAAACGTGCATGCTGGGAAAGGAGCTGATTTATTATGATGATATCACCGGAAATGTTTGCTAACGAGTATAGAAACGATTCTATTGAGAAAATAATTGAGATAAGAAATGATTTGATAAATGATATAAAGGATTTAGAGAAGATCGTCTTTGACAAGGAGAGAAACACAGAGTCATCTCTGATATGTATTAATATATATACATAATGAATACAGCCAATGAATAACATAGGTACAAGCATTATTAAAGAGTTCTCCCTTATCTTGTCGAAATGAAAAAGATATACTATGGCGGTTCCGACGATACATGGACTAGCATATGTAAAGTTCCGAGGGGCGATGTAGATGTGGAAGAAATTATATTTAACGCAGAGCTTAAGGACTTGGGAATAAGTGATGCAGGTAAGAATATTTCCTATAAGCCCGCTGAAGTTCCTAATAGCACTGTAGAAAACAATAATGCTATTGATAATCAAGCAAATAGCGAGTATTATCAAAAGGGGAAAAAGACCGGAGATAAGTTAGCAGAGGATTTATCTAATATAGACTGGAACACAAAGCAAGCTGAAGCTTCACAGAAAGGAAAAGAGGCGGCTGAAAAGCTTAATAGAGCCATTAGTGGCTCACAGTAAATAATATAATCGAAGGAGTAACCATATTATGAGATTTAGTGATGACGACAACGAATTTATGGACGCATATATGATGGGTATGTTTAATGATCACTCGAAGAAATCACCACAGAAAAAGGGCGGAGGCTGTGCATCAAGCTTTGCACTTATAATAGCTATACCGGTACTCACGATTATAGGAGTAGCTATGCTGATGTCGTAGAAGATGGATGAATTCAAATGGATTATAAACTAATCAGAAGCAAACGCAAATCTATTGCCATAGAGATAGACAAAGCAGGGACGGTTACAGTTAGAGCACCCTATAGGATGCCTAATGTAGCCGTTAAAGCATTTATAGAGGAGAAGCAGGACTGGATAAGGAAGCATATTAGAAAGGCAGAGGAAATGTCGCTAAAGGCGACAGATATAGAACCACTAACAGAAGAAGAACTTGATAAACTATACGACGAGGCAAAGGAAGACATTCCTAAGAGAGTAAGATATTATGCAGAACTTATGGGAGTAGACTACGGAAGAATCACAATCCGTTGTCAGAAGACACGTTGGGGAAGTTGTAGTGCAAAGGGAAATCTCAACTTTAACTGTCTACTGATGCTTGCACCCAGTGACGTAAGAGACTACGTGATAATACACGAGTTGGCTCACAGGAAGCATATGAATCATTCCAAGAACTTCTGGAAGGAAGTCGAGATAATGATTCCTGATTATAAAGAAAAACGCAAGTGGCTTAATACATCTGGTGAAGAGGTTATACAGATAAAGCGGGCAATGGAGTAATATGATAATGATACTATAGTAATGCAGGTTAAAGCACATGACTCAAGCTCAACTTGAGAAAATTTTTCTAAATTCAATCCCTACTCGCTTAAAAGAATATGTGATTTCCTTTATGATAGACATGTAAGGAGGTAAGGTTATGAGTATCGGAACAAATATTAAGGGGATTCGCGAAGATAAAAAGCTTACGCAAGAACAGGTTGCAGATGCATTAGATGTTAGCTTCCAGGCTGTTTC
>CAJOGN010000099.1:0-2452 GCA_905234245.1 uncultured Lachnospiraceae bacterium | reverse complement strand
GCCATTGCTGAAGAAAAGAAGAATCCATTCAAGACAAAGGATGCTATCTATAATTGGGAGCACATGAAGACTTATGTAAAGACTACTGCAAGGAATTTCAAACTTCAAGATACATTGAAGGCAATTGATTTTGCTGTTAATGCGCATGAAGGACAGAAACGAAAGAAGTCGGTTGTACCATACATTTACCATCCATTGAATCTTGCATGCCACGCTCTCTCAATGGGATTAACAGATGACGGAATTATTGCAGCCTGTCTGTTGCATGATGTGGTAGAAGATTGCGGTAAGACTATAGATGAGCTGCCAGTGTGCGATGAGGCAAAAGAAATCGTTAGGCTTGTATCACATGAGAAGACAACCTCAGAGAACAGAGATGAAATAATGCAAGCATATTATGACGGTATTGCAGCTAATTCCAAGGCTTCTCTTGTAAAATGCATTGATCGTTGTAATAATCTTACTACTATGTCATGGGGGTTAAGCAGAGATAGAATCTATAGAATGATTAACGAGACTGAAAAGTATTATCCGAGACTCATCAAAGTAATTAAGTCGGAGGCTGAGTATAGTAATGCGGCTTGGCTTTTGCAATATCAGATGGAAAGCATGTTAGACATTTACAAAAGACTGCTGTAACAGTCGGAAGGGAGTCTCATATGAATGGTATTGATGCAATCAAGGAATATAGGAATAACAAGGATAAATATCTTCCACTTGTGGATCATGAAGTACAACAATTTGAAAGTAAAGTTTATTACGAAGATGGCTTGGGATATGATGTCAATATTGGATGGAACTGTGGATTCTACGAGGACAGACCTTATTTCTATGAATGCTGGGCGACTGATGGAATTACAATGGTAACGATATTCATATCGACTATAGGTCTAGAGGATGCATCTTTAGATGATCTAGAAAGATTCTTAATAGAAGATGCGAAGATTTATACACCTAGAGAAGGGTATTGTTCACTATCAGAAGCACCTAAATTCGCTGATAGCAATGGTAATGAATTCTATTCGCTTAACATTGTTGTTGGAACTGAAGATGAACCGGCACTTATTGATGGAGCTTCGATTTATAGCATATCTGCGTTAAATGAACTTAACGGCTTTGTTGATAACACATAGAGACTATATAATTGTCTTTGATATTCAGATTCGAAGGAGGTGTTATTACTGTTGAAGAATTTTATGATAGGTATAATAACTCCTAGCTGATATAGTTTTGATAATCGAGAAGATTAAAAATGAGCTTAGAAAGTCAATGAGGGATTAATATGGTATAATAGTACACATGAATGAGTATAAGATTACTAAGATAATGGAAGATGATTATGGATGTGAGGACAGAGTAGATGGCTATATTCCCAGGGTAATAGTATATCTAAAGTCCGAAGATCGAGAAACAAGTATTAAGCAGGTGGATCAATATCTTATTGATAATGACATTGATGTTGGAGATATAGTTGTTATCAATAATGAAGGGTTTCTTGAAAAGGCGGGATGTTCTATATCAGAATGAGATAAACAGAGAATAATATATTTTACATAAAAAGAAGCCATTGTATTGGGATTAATACTGTTAATGGCTTCTTCTTGTATGGTATACTACTATGATGACTTTATTATAGCATAACCGCTTTTAATTTAAAAGCGGTAATGGTGTTTATTGTATATATGATGTGTACTACATATGCATTATAGGTATATATAATATAATCTGTGTACATATAGTATCTCTGATATGTATTAATATATATACATAATGAATACTGCCAATGGATAACATAGATACAAGCATTCATTAAGGGTCCTCCCTTGGGAGCTGGGCATAGGGAGATAGAGAGTAGGGAATGGTACCTAAACAACTGAATATTAGTAATGATAAGACATGGATTTCCATGTCTTCAGACTGTAGCCAAACTATATATTTCCACTTCCTAAGTATTGGGATTAACTCAAAGTGGAGGATTATCCTCAAATTAATTCCAAAAATCAATAATCAAATCCAAATTATAATGATTTTTAAAGCTTTAGTGTAGTAAGAAAACAAGCGCCGACAATTTCTCTTTTTCAAAAAGGACTTATTTTCAATATATATGTCGCATTTTACATTTTAAATGTGTATATATATGTGACAGGTAAATCCGCATAAACAAATCTAATTAAAATGTGGTATATTATTTATAAGAATAACAAAAGGGGGAAGTACTATGAGAAAAGAATTATTAAAGGGTTTATCAGAGGAGCAAATCAAGAAGGTTGAAGCTTGCAAGAGTTCAGAGGAAATCATAAGCCTTGCTAAGGCAGAAGGAATTGAACTTACTGATGAGCAGCTAGAGGTTGTTTCAGGTGGAGGATGCTTTTACACCATAAAATGTATTAAGTGTGGTTCTGATAATTTGAGTGATGATGAATATAAAGAAATTAATCATAAAGAGTATCGT
>CAJOGN010000098.1 GCA_905234245.1 uncultured Lachnospiraceae bacterium | reverse complement strand
TCTAATCATGTTTACTAATGAGCAATTAAACCATTTTAAAACCAAACAAGTATTTATACACACCCACGATTTTCCGGACCCGGATGCCTTCGCAAGCGCATACGGTCTCGCGGAATTACTACGACATTTCGGAATCGATTCCATTATATGCTATGGCGGTGTTATAGAAAGGGCGAGCTTAATTCAGATGCTTAAAGTATTCAATATCAAGGCAAGCCCCAGGACAGACTATGAAAATGAGTTCTTTAACGCTGTAAATATACTGGTTGATTCTCAACTCAACAATGCGAATCTTGTGTTCAAATGCGGTGACGACGTCACCCTGTATTCAGTGAGGCCAATTATGTATGGAAGGACATTAGACAGGTCGGAGCATGTGCGAGTATTATTATTTCCTACTATAAGGAAGCCGGTGTTGTCATGTCCAAAGATGTTGCATCAGCGTTATGTTACGGTCTTAAAATGGATACTAATGATTTCAACAGAGGATGTACCAAGTTCGATGTTCAGATGTTTGATGAGGTATTTGAATATGCAGATTATGAGCAGGTTACATATATCAATCAGAACCAATTAGAGCTGGATGACTTCAAGGCCTTCAAGGCCGCTATTAATAATACTGTTACAAAAGACGAGTTTGGATTTGCATATATTCCTTTTCAATGCCCTTCTACTCTCGTCGCAATCATATCCGACTTCCTGCTGTCTACCAAGGAAGTAAAGATATCTGTTGTATATTCGAAGTTGGAGGATGTTGTAAAATTCTCAATAAGAAGTGAAGACAGCAGCATACATGCCGGCAATCTGATAAGACTTGCCCTGCAAGACATTGGTAACGGCGGTGGCCATCCTACCATGGCAGGTGGCATTATCTATAAGAAATATTTAGATGAGATTGACAATCTGGAGGATACTGTTGTTAGTATATTTACAGAGGCTTACAAGAAAATGTAAAACACTATAAGCTACAGAAGCTTCATAAGGGCATTTTTCGTAATCTCATATATTGACTGGTAGGTATAATCTACCCCGGCCTTTTGCATTGCCTTTTTTTGCTTATCGGTAACTTCTGTATAAGGATATATTCCGAACATAAACGGGAAAAATATGTATATAAATTTCTCTATGTCATTAGATGTCATGTCCGGGCAGAATTTCTTCAAAACCGCTCGGACATTATCCATTGATCTACCGTATGATTCTTTAAAGGATATAAGAAGCTCCGTTCTGCTGCTGGACTCCATATCATAATTATTCATAGAAAGAAGCTTAAGAAGCTGCTTCCTGTTGGCTATTGAAGTTGCAATTCGTATCGACAACTGCTCTTTGGAAAGCGTCTCTTCTTCACCTGATATGCTTTCCAATTCCTCATTCCATCTGTCATATTCTCTTGTATAAAGCGCAAGAAATATCTCTTCCTTTGTCTGAAAATAATTATATATAGATGTTCTTGTAAAGGATGTCACATTTCCAATCTCTTTTATAGTGATATCCTTAAAACTCATTGTCTGATACAGCTTCTCACAGGCATTAATAATCTCTTCTCTTCGTGCCTGTGTTAATTCCTTTGAACCCTTAGGCATAGCTTATCCTTCCTTAATCTTCTGGTCTCCCGTAGTCCATACATGCTTAGCATTCGAGTCACTTTTCTTATTCTGTGCCATTACGCCTGCAAGAGGATGTGGCACGTAAGGCTCTTCGAGATATAGTATATCTTCCTCACTAAGTTCTAACTCAACAGCCTTCGCCGCTCCCTCTATGTGGTGAAGCTTAGTCGCCCCTACAACAGGCGATGTGACCTTAGTAAGCAGCCACGCAAGGGATACTTCTGTCATTGATACGTTATACTTATCAGCAATTTCCTCTACACGAGAAATAATTACCGAGTCAGCTGAGGCAGTTGAATCATACTTAAACTTGGCATAGCTGTCCTCTTTTGCCCTCTTAGTATTACTTTCTCCCGGCTTTCTTGAGAGCCTTCCACTTGCCAGGGCACTATACGGCGTAAGAGCAATATTCTCTTCTTCGCAGTACGGCACCATCTCCCTTTCTTCTTCCCGAAAGATTAGATTATAATGCCCCTGAATAGATACGAATCGCTCAAAGCCTTCCTTATCAGCTAATGCATTTGCCTTGGCAATTTGCCATGCAAAGCAATTGGAGATACCGATATACCTTGCCTTTCCTGCCTTAACTATACGGTTTAGCCCATCCATTATATCATAAATTGGCGTATTGTAGTCCCACATATGATAAATGTATAAGTCCACATAGTCCATACCGAGGTTACCAAGGCTTGTATCAATCATATTTTCAATATGCTGCTGTCCGCTGATTCCGCTTTCTATCTCTTCTACTGTTCTTGGAAGGAATTTCGTTGCGACTACCACATCTTCACGCTTAGCAAAGTCTCTTAGAGCCCTGCCTACGTACTGCTCACTAGTGCCACTCTGATACCCGATTGCCGTATCAAAGAAATTCACTCCTAGTTCCAATCCTCTTTTGATTATATCTCTACTGTGTTCTTCATCAATTGTCCAGCTGTGCTGGCCTCTTGAAGAATCTCCAAACCCCATGCATCCCATACAGATACGGGATACATTAAGGTTAGAATTACCAAGCTTAGTGTACTTCATAATATTTACTTCTCATTTACAGCCTCAACAGCCTCGTCAATATAGTCAACATCAAGTTCATATATCTTACCTTCATCCGCCTTTGCGGCAAATGCGCTATCAAGGGGCATCTTGCCAAGCACGTTTATACCAAGCTCCTTAGCCACTTCATCTATATGACTTTCTCCGAATACCTGCATCTTCTTACCGCAGTCAGGGCACTTAATATAGCTGTAATTCTCC
>CAJOGN010000097.1 GCA_905234245.1 uncultured Lachnospiraceae bacterium | reverse complement strand
ATATCTTTTCTCTTAGGCATAATTATTCTCCTGACTATTTACTCTTCATTAGCTCAGTAAATCTATTGAATAGGTAGGCGCTGTCACAGGGACCCGGTGCGCTCTCTGGATGATACTGAACTGAGAAGGCCTTATTCTTATTGCTATACAACCCTTCAACAGTATTATCTAATAGATTGATGTGGGATATCTTAAGTTCATCTTGTGGAATTGAGGCTGCATCAACTGCGTAGCTGTGATTCTGGCTGGTAATCTCAATCTTGCCTGTTCTTACATCACGAACTGGGTGGTTGCCACCTCTGTGACCGAACTTAAGCTTATATGTCTTAGCTCCGTAAGACAGCGCAATAAGCTGGTGACCAAGACATATTCCGAACATTGGAACCCTGCCATGAAGATCTCTTAGTGTGTCAATTACTTCTGGAACATCAGTTGGATCTCCTGGTCCATTAGATATAAATAATCCATCAGGGTGAAGGGCAAGTATCTCTTCACTGGTTGTATTGTATGGCACAACTGTTACATTACATCTGTTATCATTAAGCATCCTTACAATGTTAGTCTTCATTCCACAATCAATTGCCACCACATTGTATCTTGGGTTAGAGGTACGGGAATAATATTTCTTCTTACAGCTAACCCTTCTTACTGCATCATGGCTTATAGGTGTGTCCTTAATTTGGGACACCCCTATCTCACTAGATGTACTAGCATCTGTTATTATGCATCTTCTGGATCCATGGTCTCTAATACTTCTTACAAGCTGTCTCGTGTCAACTCCGTATATACCCGGAACACCTGCTTCTTCTAATAATTCTGGAACTGACTTAGTAGAGCGAAAGTTAGAGGGATTATCATTAATATCTCTTACAATTAACGCACTTGCACCTATCATTTTGCTCTCAAAATCCTCTTCTGCTATACCATAATTACCAATTAATGGGTATGACATTACAATTGCCTGATCTGTATAGGACGGGTCTGATAATATCTCCTGATATCCTGCCATTGATGTATTGAATACAATCTCTAATACCTTCTCATCATTACTTCCAAATCCTATGCCTTCATAGCATGAACCATCTTCTAATATTAATTTCCTATTAGCTATCATTACTCTACTCCTTGTATGGCAGACTCTATGAACCTGTTAAAAAGTGGATGTGGTCTGTTAGGTCTTGACTTAAATTCAGGATGGAACTGTACTCCAATAAAGAATGGATGATCCTTAATCTCTATTGTCTCTACAAGCTCTCCGTCAGGTGACATTCCTGATAGCACAAGACCAGCATCTTCTAATATGATTTTGTAATCATTATTGAATTCATACCTGTGTCTGTGACGCTCGCTAATCTCCTTGGTCTGATAACATTCTTCCATTATTGTATTAGGTTTGATTACACATGGATAACTTCCTAGTCTTAAGGTTCCGCCCTTCTTAACTTCATCACTTTGGCCTGGCATAAAGTCAATTACCTTATTCTTAGTTGGATTCTCTGCCTCTCCAGAACATGCGTCAGTAATTCCGGCAACAGCTCTGGCATATTCTATTACAGCAATCTGCATTCCAAGACAGATGCCAAAATATGGCAGCTTATTCTCTCTTGCATATCTTGCAGAAAGAATCATACCCTCTATTCCTCTGTCACCAAAGCCTCCAGGAATAATTATTCCCTGAACCTTACTTAACCTATCCTTGTAATTACCTTCATGTAACTCTTCTGAGTCAATCCACTCAATATTAGCTTGACAATTATTCTTATATCCTGCATGGGCTAATGCCTCTGCAACAGACAAATACGCGTCGTGCAAGCCTACGTATTTGCCAACAAGTCCTATTGTAATATTCTTCTCCTCGTTATTAATTCTCTCTACTAATTCTCTCCACTCATCTAAGTCGGGAGTTGTACCTTCTATTCCAAGCTCTCGACAAACAACCTCAGAGAAGTTACTATCCTCAAGCATTAAAGGAGCTGCATAGAGACTATCAAGAGTTCTATTCTCAATAACGCAATCCTCCTTAACATTACAGAACATTGAAATCTTATTGCAGATACTATCATCAAGGGGCTCATTACATCTTAGAACAATTATATCTGGCTTAATTCCCATTCCCTGAAGCTCCTTAACAGAATGCTGGGTAGGCTTAGACTTGTGCTCATTAGAACCATGAAGAAATGGAACAAGCGTTACATGAATAAAGAGACTGTTCTCCTTACCTTTTTCTAAGGAAATCTGACGAACTGCCTCTAAGAAAGGCTGGGATTCAATATCACCAATGGTGCCACCTATCTCAGTTATGACAACGTCAGCATCAGTCTCTTCACCTGCTCTATATACGAATTCTTTAATCTCGTTAGTAATGTGGGGGATTACCTGGACAGTTGAACCTAGATACTCTCCCCTTCTTTCCTTATTAAGTACATTCCAGTATACTTTTCCTGAGGTAAGGTTAGAATATTTCGTCAAATCCTCGTCGATAAATCTCTCATAATGACCAAGGTCTAAGTCAGTCTCTGCCCCATCCTCTGTTACATAAACCTCACCATGCTGATAGGGGCTCATTGTGCCAGGGTCAACATTAATATAGGGGTCAAGCTTCTGAGC
>CAJOGN010000096.1 GCA_905234245.1 uncultured Lachnospiraceae bacterium | reverse complement strand
AATGAAGACCATACTATGATTCGTGCGAACCAAGGTCATTCAATTCCTGTAGATGTGGAATTGAAGAAACTAAGTCCGCCAGAGGTTCTATATCATGGTAGTGCCATTAAGTATGAGGAGGCAATTGACGATATAGGTTTAATTCCAAAATCGAGATTGTATGTACATTTATCTAAGGATTATGATACGGCGGTTAAGGTTGGAAGCCGCCACGGTAAACCAGTAATATATAAGGTCTATACCGGCAACATGGATAAGGATGGGTATGAGTTCTTCTTGTCTGAGAACGGTGTATGGCTTACAAAGTCTGTTCCAACAAAATATCTTGAGAAAATGTGAGGAATATGGAAACAAAACTATTTACGGAGCTTCGTCCGTTATATGAGACAACTAAAGAAAATCCGCATGTGATTAGGTTGAAGATGCGAATGAAGGATGCGATTGATTCGGATGTGCTGCGTCACGCCGTTGATATTACAATGAGAAGATATCCGTATCTGTGTGTTGAATTAACTAAGAAGGATGGTCAGTACATTTTCATTGATAATGACAGACCAGTTGTAATAACTAATTCCCTTCGTGGTGTGGACCTTAATTCACCTGAAGCTAATTATCATGTGATAGCCTTTGTCTACGAGGACGACTGGCTTGTCCTTGATGTATTTCATGGTATAACAGATGGTACAGGTTCATACGAAGTTCTTAAAACTCTTCTATATTATTACTGTACAGAAAGGTATAATGTTGCTCTAAGCACAAATGGTGTACGCCTAGAGGAGGATAATATTCGGCCAGAGGAGTGGGAGGAGCCTATTGCCCATAGAAAGGATTTGCCAACACCAGAAAAAGCACAACAATCTAACGCATTGAACCTGGTTGCTGCGGCAGGTCTTGAGAATGATAAGCAGAATACTGTCTACAGTATTGTAATTGACGAGTCGGAATATATGGAATTTGTTAAGGGAAATGGTGGTAGTCCAACAACCATGACAGTCCTTTTGTTATCACGTGCAATTTCGAGAATGTATCCTGACGCAGAACAAGTCATTCGTATGATGGTTTGCGTTAATCAGAGAAATGCCCTTAAGGTACCTATGGCTCGTCATAGCTTAGTTGGGGGTGCAAGCCTTGAATATAATGACAATATTAGTTCACTACCTATTAGTAAGCAGGCTGGAATCTTCCGTGAAATGTTAAAAAAAGAGATAAGAGATGAAGAGGTTTTGAAGGGAGTAGCCGCCCAAAGAGCCCTGTACAATATGATTCTTTCTAAGGAGACTGATCAGGAGAGAACTGAACTGGCTAAAATGTTAGGAGATGTAACAATTAGGGTTATTACTTCCACAGTAAGCTATGTGGGTAGAACCGATTTTAATGGAGCTGAAAGATACATTCGTGATTTTAGAACATTGACTAGCCCTCCGCCAAGTGGATTAGGGGTTGAGATAGCAGCTGTAGGCGGAAGATTTACCCTTGATTTTATCCAGACATTTTCCAGTGATATCTATGTAAATGCCTTCTTAAAGGAGTTAGAAGAGAACAATATTAGATTCGAATTGCAGGAAGTAAGTAGATTAGAGATTCCTGATTTTAAGCACCCATGGTAGGTTGACAAACTTGTTTTGTAAATATTTTCGGTAAAATCCAAAGAACTTTGGATAAAAACGAGTGTGAAAAAGGAGTCTGAAAAGGAAATCATTCAAGTCCCATCTTCCGCTTACGGTCTCCACTCGCTGTGTGAGCCGCAGTCCATTATATCTACAAATGTCTCTGTAAAAACAAGTAATTGTGTAGATTTGTATTATTTGATATAATGTACTGCGTTGTGTGTATACACGAAGTATAAGTGGTGTTGGGAGATTTTTGATGGATATTTTAATTCAATTAATGATTTATATAGGCAGTGCTCTTATGGTACTTAACATTATCCAGTATTATATGTTCACTCGCAATATGAGGCAGGTTGGTACATTGAAGATTCATTCGGCAATAATCGAGCTGCCGTTTTTTCTGCTGATATTCTTTTTGGTGGGATATTTACTTATAGCATTCCTCGGTGATCCTTCTATTATGATGGCAGGTGTGCTTTTTGGAGGAAGTATATTCGTCAGTCTGATATTAACTGTGATGTTCAGGATTATTAAGCGTTTGTCAAGTTCCGAGCAACGTACCCGAACAATGTATGATGAGCTGCGTGATGAACTTACTACACTGACTCAGGACAGCCTTGCTACATTTCGTGTCAATCTGACTACGGACACAATCGAAGACAGAGCGGGAATGGATTTGTATGAGTCTGATAATACATCTCAAACCTATACCGAGCTTATGCAGAACAGATACTCAGATCTGATTATAAAACCAAGCAGTGACAATGAGCTTGGGCTTTTTACCAGAGAAGGACTCATTGAACATTATCAAAACGGACATAACTCTGCGCAGGAAATTGTATACGCTCGCAGAAAAAATGTTAAGAACGGCTATTATCTAGTGGAGGCGTCACTTATACAGAAGCCGTCTACGGGAGATATCATCGCATTTATCACAGAACGGGAATACAATCGCGATGTTGTGAACGAAGCTATCTGGAACAAAGCCCTTAGAGAAGAATACGAGGTAATAGGTTATATTGCCGGTGAACAGTTGGGGGTTCTGTTGAACAGAAGTGATAATGAAGCTATAAGAAAGCATATACCTTACGGTGAGCCTGTTGAATATGAAAATGTTATCAGAGATTTGATAGAAGAGCTGGATTTGAACATGGAGCGACAGGATGTCTATGATGCCCTGGATTTATCCAATGTTGAAAAGGAATTGTCCCACAAGGCTGTATACACCTTTGACTATTCCTTTAACATTGATGACGGCAAGGTATATCAGAGTGTTACCTTTTATGCTGTTGACAAAGAAGCCGGCTTCTATATGATTATGGTATCCGATACCACCAATATCAGAAGAGAACAAGAGGAGCAGAACAGAATCTTAGAGGAGGCATTAGAAGCAAGCAAGGCCTCTAATGTTGCGAAGAGTGTATTCTTGTCTAATATGTCCCACGACATACGAACGCCTATGAATGCAATTATAGGATTCACCAATCTTGCCAAGCAGGATGAAGATGTTCCGGACAAGACAAGAGAGTATCTGGACAAGATACTTACTTCCGGCAATCATTTGCTGTCTCTTATTAATGATGTTTTGGAAATGAGCAGAATTGAAAGCGGCAAGATCGAGCTTAACAACAGTCCATGCAACCTCGCTGATATAATGGAGCAGCTACAGGCCATGGTGCTTAATCAGTCAGATGCCAAGAATCAGAGGCTTGTATTCGATATATCCAAGGTAACTGATATGAGTGTTATCTGCGACGAGCTACGCTTAAAGCAGATTCTCTTGAACCTGACAAGTAATGCTGTAAAATACACACCAGAAAATGGCCTGATAGAGATTAGAGCAATTCAAACCGGGGCAGGTGAAGAGGGTAAAGCCTCGTACGAATTCCATGTCAAGGACAACGGTATTGGTATGACGAGTGAATTTGCAGCTCATGTATTCGAAGCATTTGAGAGGGAGAAGACAACTACCATAAGCGGAATTCAGGGCACAGGACTGGGCATGGCGATTACCAAGAATATTATAGACCTTATGGAGGGCTCTATTGATGTGATAACAGCGCTCGGCAAAGGAACAGAGTTTGTGGTGTGTTTAGAATTGGAAATATCTGATTCTTACAATGATTCAGAAAAAGATACTGTATCAGAAGTTAGTGATGTAGATTTTACAGGGAAAAGATTGCTTCTTGTAGATGATATGGATATTAACCGGGAGATTGCAAAGGCTATGCTTGAGGCAAATGGCTTTATTATAGATGAAGCGACTAACGGACAGGAAGCGCTTGATATGGTGGCTGACTCAGAGCCTGATTATTACTATGCTGTGCTTATGGATATTCAGATGCCGGTTATGGACGGATATGAGGCAACAAAAGCAATTCGCAAGCTGGAGAACAGTAAGCTTGCAAATATTCCGATTATTGCCATGACAGCGAATGCTTTCGATGAGGACAGGCAAAATGCCATAGCTTATGGAATGAACGCACATGTAGCCAAGCCTATAGATGTGGACCAATTGCTGGGAACATTATCAGGCCTTCTTCCTGCTCTTGACAAGTGCTGATAGGGGGACGGTCCTGTTGACAACACTTGGTTGTCAACCTTGTGTTGACAACATTCTGTTGTCAACCTTGTTTTGTCAAGGTTGATAGAGAAGTAAACATTTTGATTAGAGGTGGGCGAGCAATCGCCCGCTTTTTTAGTTCATGAAGAAACGATATACAGTGAATATGAAATAGCTATTGCGATTTCATTTTAGTAATGCTACTATAATGATGAGCAGATAATTTCATACAATTTCTATTAATTATTAAAGAATCTATTAATTC
>CAJOGN010000095.1 GCA_905234245.1 uncultured Lachnospiraceae bacterium | reverse complement strand
GCAGGAACAACTACTATTACCGCTACTACTAATGACGGTGGCTTCAAGGCTAATTGCATAATAACTGTAACTGGTGAAGTAATAAATGTAACCGGCATTACTCTGTCTCCTACAACCAAAACTATGTATGCAGGAGAAAGTTCTATGCTAATGCCTACTATAACTCCTGACAACGCAACTAATAAAAGCGTTACATGGACAAGTAGCGACCCTACAATTGCTTCTGTTGATGAAAATGGCATAGTCAATGCGATAAAGAAGGGAACAGCTACTATAACCGCCAAGACAAATGACGGTGGTTTTACTGCCACTTGTGTTATAACAGTTAATGAGGGCGATAAAAAAGTTACAGGAATATCTTTAACACCAACTACTAATACAATTAAGCCGGGAGACAGCTTCGTTATAATCCCTACCATCACACCTGTTGATGCAGCTGATAAAAGCGTAACCTGGTCTAGTAGCGATTCATCCATCGCTAAGGTTGACAGCACAGGCAAGGTTACTGCGCTTAAGGCTGGAACTGCTACTATTACAGCTACAACTAATGATGGCGGATATAAGGCTACTTGTACTGTTACTGTAGCTAATATAACCTCTATTAATATATATAGGCTCTATAATCCTTATAGTGGCGAGCATCTCTTCACAACTAACGATTGGGAACGCCAATATCTTGATTCTATCGGGTGGAATGATGAAGGTATTGCCTGGACATCTCCATCCTTGTCAGGTGTTCCAGTATATAGACTATTCAACCCTTATACAGGAGAACATCACTATACATCTAACCTTGGTGAAAGAAATTATCTAATAATATTAGGTTGGCTTGATGAGGGAATAGGTTGGTATTCGATTGATTACCATACAAAAGGAACGCCTATATACAGATTATTCAATCCATATATAAGCGGTATAGGTGCACATCATTATACAAAAAATGAATCAGAACGTGATTATCTAAGAAGTTTAGGTTGGAATTATGAAGGTATAGGCTGGTATGGCATTTAACCTCTAATTCTTACTGAACTCTGTTAATTCTAGACCTTCATTACGATCTAAGGTCATACCAATAGACCATTCCTTCGCAAATAGAAGGAGTGGTCTTCCTTTCATATCCTTAACCTTCTTCATATCGCTGGTTCCGTTAATTGAATCAACATCAATATCATCATTTGCAATCCAGCGGATGTATTCATAAGGAAGATTCTCCATCTTAATCTCAACATTGTATTCATTGTTAAGACGATACTTAAGCACGTCGAATTGCAGCACGCCAACAACGCCTACAATAATCTCTTCCATTCCTGTATTGAACTCCTGGAATATCTGAATAGCACCCTCTTGGGCAATCTGGTTGATTCCCTTCATGAACTGCTTACGCTTCATTGTATCAACCTGTCTTACTCTTGCGAAATGCTCTGGTGCAAATGTTGGTATTCCTTCAAATTGGAATTTCTCCTTAGAATTGCTTATTGTATCACCAATAGAAAAGATTCCCGGGTCAAATACACCGATAATATCTCCAGCATATGCTTCACTTACAATCTTCCTGTCAGAAGCCATCATCTGCTGTGGCTGAGATAAGCGCATTTTCTTATCCCCCTGAATATGAGTAACCTCCATATTAGCATCAAATCTACCTGAGCAAATTCTCATAAATGCAATTCTATCTCTATGTGCCTTATTCATATTGGCCTGTATCTTGAATACGAAAGCACTAAAGTCTTCAGAGAAAGGATCGATAACACCCTTATCAGACATTCTCGGAAGGGGTGATGAGGTCATCTCCAGGAAATGCTTTAAGAATATCTCCACTCCAAAGTTAGTAAGGGCAGAACCAAAAAATACAGGGGATAACTCACCCTTACTTACAAGGTCAATATCGAATTCTGCAGAAGCACCATCAAGAAGCTCGATTTCCTCTAACAACTGCTCCTTCTGCTCTGCTGTTATCTCATTAGTATCAGCTGCCTCGTCAACCGAGATTACCTTAGATACCCCCTCCTTGGTGCCCTTCATTGTGTCAGAGAATGTTGTAATCATTGAGGATTTCCTATCATATACACCTTTGAATTCCTTACCAGAACCAATTGGCCAATTAATAGGACATGTTGGAAGACCAAGCTCCTTCTCAATATCATCAAGAAGCTCGAATGTGTCGTTAGCATCTCTATCCATCTTATTTATAAATGTGAATATAGGAATGTGTCTCATAGCACACACCTTGAATAACTTTCTAGTCTGAGCCTCAACACCCTTGGATGCATCAATCACCATAACAGCTGAATCAGCCGCCATAAGTGTACGATATGTATCCTCAGAGAAGTCCTGGTGACCAGGTGTATCAAGAATATTGATGCAATATCCATCATAATTGAACTGCAACACTGATGAAGTTACAGAGATACCTCTCTCCTTTTCTATCTCCATCCAGTCCGATACTGCATGTCTTGCCGTTGCCTTACCCTTAACGGAACCTGCCAGATTAATGGCACCACCATACAGTAGGAACTTCTCCGTAAGTGTTGTCTTACCTGCATCAGGGTGGGAAATTATTGCAAACGTTCTTCTCTTCGTTATTTCTTCTTTTAAACTAGACATATGGTCTCCTTATAAATTGTTAATTATTTAGACTGATATCTGCTTCTAATTATGTATTAAAATATTCTAGTATCCACTCAGCTATATATGTATACGAATCCTTCACGCCTAGGTTAGTATTAGGTGTGATATTATTTCCATACATTAATAGTGGCACGCAC
>CAJOGN010000094.1 GCA_905234245.1 uncultured Lachnospiraceae bacterium | reverse complement strand
TTCCTCCTATTTGCCACTATGTTTCTTAAAATCAACATAATTATTCTTAGAATAAAGTATCTCAAATCCATCTATAAGATACTTTCTTGTATCTGCGGGTTCAATTATTCTGTCAATATAACCTCTTTTAGCTCCATTTTCAATACCTGTATTGGTATTTCCAAAAACAGTAGCAAGTTCATTAACATCATCGCCTTCATTACAAAGTATCTTAGCAGCTTTTCTTTCATCCATAATCGCCATCTTAGCATCAGAATATGCATATACCATATCAGCGCCAAGAGCCTTAGAATTCATGAAGATATAGCCACTTCCTATTACATCCCCAACAATCAGATTAATCTTAGGAACTGTTGCTTCTGTAAATGCAAATGCAAGCTTAGAAAGAGCATTTCCCATAGAAATCTCAGTAGCATAATCTGCTTCAAATCCATCAATTGTTGTAATTGTAAGAACAGGAATTGAAAATGCATCACAATACTTCACAAAATCAGTCAGCTTATTAGTTCCTTCAAGATTAAGATAGGACTTACCATCAGTTTCAGAATTAGCTGCAACACCAATGGTCTGGTCCGCCAACTTAATAAATCCACAAATCACATTAGAAATTCCAGCTTTAGTTTCAACGAAAATGTTATCGTCTGCAATCTCAGTTATCAACGCCTTAATATCGCCATTTCCATCGTAGTAAACACCTCTATTAAGGTCATCTTCAGTTATATCATCAATATCAGAATCAACATTGTTATTAGGAACAACATCTATATAATTCCTAATAAGAATAGGCATACTATCCTCTGTAGCTATGGCATCAATATTACCATTGTTAAATTGATACTCAGCAGCAGATGTATCAAGTTTATCTTTGTAATTACCCTCAATTGTATCTGGAGAATTAATAAATAGCTTAGCATCCTCTAACATAACAACATAGTCGTTCATTGATGCTAATACATTCAGGCAACCACCACAGTTTCCCACAATTCCAAGGACCTGTGGAACAACACCAGAAGCTTTTGAAGCTAACCTAATAAGATTACCAATTGCTTCAATAGCATCCATTGATTCATATAAACGAACGCCGTTAGAATTAATAAAACCAATAACAGGCGCACCCACTTTAATAGCCATTCTATATAAATCTGCAATCTTCTTGGCATGCATTTCACCAATTGAGCCACCAAGCACATCGGCATCCTGAGAATAGACAAAAACAAGCCTTCCATCAATAAGACCATGACCTGTGATAACACCATCTGATTCTTTTTTAGGTTCGCTATAATTAAAATCTGTGTTTCTTGCAGTAATTTGCTTGCCGAATTCAACAAAACTGTTATCGTCTAGTAAATTCTCAATTATTTCTCTTGCTTTATTACTCATAGGTTTCCTCCAACTACTTTATATATCAAGAGCAATCTTTGCTTCTTTCTCCGCTTCCTGGCGAAATTCCTCCATCTGAACCACATTAAGCTCTGGCAATTCGTCAATGGAAGATACTCCAAATGAACGAAGAAAATCTTCTGTTGTACCAAAAAGCATAGGACGACCAGGTGCATCAAGTCTTCCAAGCTCCGTTACAAGATTATATTCTACTAATTTATTAACAGAGTGTCCACATGAAACACCCCTGATTTTCTCAATTTCTGATTTTGTTACAGGTTGTTTGTATGCAATAATCGAAAGTGTCTCAAGCAATACATCCGTAAGCACATACTTCTTAGGCTGCTTGGCAATTTTAATAAGATACTCATAAATATTAGGAGAAGTGCACATCTGATAAGAATCATCAAGCTTCATTAACCTAATGCCTCTATTCTCCTCTTCATACTTTTGCATCATTAAATCAAGACATTCAACAACCTCTTTTGTCTCAACTTCTAAGGCTTTGGCAATCTTAGATGGCTCTACAGAATCACCCATGGTAAAAAGAATGCCCTCAATAATAGCCTCCATCTTTTTATTATCCATCGTAATTTAATCTCCTATGCAACCATTTTAGACTCAATAATTATATCATCAAAAGTGTGTTCCTGAACAATAAAAATTTGTCCTGCTTTCATCATCTCTAGGATAACAAGGAACGTAACGATAGTATCCATCTTGCTTCTTTCACCCTCTAAGAGCTGTCTGAAGCTAAAATTACGATGATTCCTAGCAAATTCTAGCATATAATTCATCTTGTCTTCAAGAGAAAATTCTTCTTTCTCTATCTTACCAAATGTTGATCTGACAGGGTCAACCCTGTTTTTTTGCCTTTTTATAACAGAATTAAAAATCGAATTAAGCTTACTTAAGGTAATATCGCTCATTAACTGTTCAACATCCACAGGAGTCTCATACTTAGACACTTCATCAGGTATTGTTGGTACCTTGAACATAATATTATTCGCATCAACCTGTCTGTCTCTAAGCTCGTAAGACATATATTTGTACATCTTGTATTCGAGAAGCTGATTAACTAACTCTGCTCTTGGGTCTTCCTCTTCGTCCTCCTCATTGTCCTCAATAGGAAGCAGCATCTTAGATTTGATTCTAAGTAATGTTGCTGCCATTACAAGGAATTCGCTCATAATATCAAGATTCGCTTCTCTCATAGCTCTAATGTATTCCATATATTGAGCAGTTATCTCCACAATAGGAATATCATAGATATCAATCTTATTTTTCTCAATAAGATGTAGTAATAAATCAAGTGGTCCTTCAAATTGTTGTAGTTTAAAATTCAAATCCATATAACATCTCCTAAAAATACACCTTTGTTATTATAACAAATTGTAGTGTTATTTCAAGAGCAAAATACAACATTTTGTGGTTTGTATAGATTTGATACAATATAAAGTATATTTTGT
>CAJOGN010000093.1 GCA_905234245.1 uncultured Lachnospiraceae bacterium | reverse complement strand
TCCTGCAACAATAATGACTGACAATTCTATTGCTGACAAGGTGTATATGGAGCCCCTTACATTAGAGTATATGGCAAGGATATGCAGGTATGAGCGACCTGATGCTCTGCTACCTGGAATTGGAGGTCAGACAGGTCTTAATCTGTCCCTTCAATTACATGACAAGGGCGTCTTAGACGAATGCGAGATTGAATTATTAGGAACTGATGCCTCTAGCATTAGACGTGCAGAGGACAGGGAAGAATTCAAGGAATTATGCGAAATGTTAGGAGAACCAGTAGTCCCATCCATGATTGCCAACACCCTAGAAGAGGGGCTTAAGGCAGCAGAGGATATAGGCTATCCCGTAATTCTACGACCAGCATTTACCCTTGGTGGAACAGGCGGAGGCTTCGCCAATGACGAGGAAGAGATGACAAGGATGATGAAGAATGCTCTGTCTTTATCTCCAGTACATCAGGTGCTAGTGGAAAAGTCTATCAAGGGCTATAAGGAGATTGAATATGAGGTAATTCGAGATGCTGCCGATACAGCAATTACTGTATGTAATATGGAGAATCTCGACCCAGTGGGAATTCATACAGGTGATTCAATTGTAGTTGCACCAAGTCAGACATTAACTAATAAGGAATATCAGATGTTAAGAAGTAGTGCTCTTTCCATCATAAGAGCGCTAGAGATTAAGGGTGGTTGTAATGTTCAGTTCGCTCTAGATCCAGAATCCTTTAACTATTATGTAATTGAGGTTAATCCAAGAGTGTCCCGCTCCTCTGCATTAGCATCTAAGGCAAGTGGATATCCGATAGCCAGGGTGTCAGCCAAGATTGCTGTTGGTATGAATTTAGATGAGATAGAGCTTGCCAACACACCAGCATGCTTCGAGCCAACACTTGATTATGTAATAACCAAGATGCCACGTTTTCCATTTGACAAATTCACATTGGCATCTAATGTATTGTCAACACAGATGAAGGCTACTGGTGAAACCATGAGTGTTGGAAGAACAATGGAAGAAAGTCTTCTTAAAGCAATCAGGTCTCTAGAGGATGGCAAAAATCATATCCATCTTGAGAAATTCGATGTGGCAAGTCTGTCTAAGTCTAATAACAAGAAGGAAGCAATAGATAAGCTCCTTGATTATATAGAGGAAGGAACAGACGACAGACTTTATGCCATATCTGAGCTTCTGTGGCTTGGTGTTGACCCGCAGATTATCTACACGAGAACTAAGATAGACATGTTCTTCTTAGACAAGATTAAGAGAATAGTTGACTTTGAAGTAAAGCTAGAAGAGCATGGCAAGGGTGATGCTAGTCTTGACAGGTCGCTATTATATGATGCTAAGCGAATGGGATTTTCTGATTCATATATTGCCGAATTAGTCGGATGTGAGGAGGATGATATATGGCAGCTTCGCAAGAAATATAACATTTACCCTGTATACAAAATGATAGACACATGTGCCAGTGAATTCGAAAGCTATGTTCCATACTTCTACTCAACATACGAAGATGAGAACGAATCTATTGTATCTAACAATAAGAAGATTATCGTCCTGGGCTCTGGCCCTATCAGAATCGGTCAGGGTGTGGAATTCGATTATTCCACAGTTCATGCTGTTAAGACCATTCACGAAATGGGATATGAGGCCATTGTAATTAACAACAATCCAGAGACTGTATCCACAGATTATACCACAGCGGACAAGCTGTATTTCGAGCCTTTGACCATAGAAGATATTATGAATATAATTGACCTAGAAAAGCCCAAGGGAGTCATAGTATCCTTAGGTGGACAGACGGCAGTTAATCTTGCTGATGCTTTAGAGAAACGCAAGGTCAACATAATAGGAACTGACACTAAGGCCATATTTACTGCAGAGGATAGAGATGCCTTCGAGAACATAATTAAGGAGCTTAAGATTCCACAGCCACAGGGTGTAGCCGTAACTAATATTGAAGACGGAATTAAGGCGGCTGCAGACATAGGTTATCCTGTACTTGTTCGTCCATCCTTTGTCCTTGGTGGTCGTGCCATGGAGATTGTTGCCAATGAGAAGATGCTAAGTCATTATCTTAAGAATGCCGTTGAGGTTGACAAGGATAAGCCAGTTCTTGTTGACAAATACATTGTGGGAAGAGAAGTTGAGGTTGACGCTGTATGTGATGGCAAGGATGTGTTTCTTCCAGGAATCATGGAGCTTGTTGAGCGTACAGGTGTACACTCCGGAGATAGTATGAGCGTATATCCTCCATTTTCCATTTCCGAAAATGTTAAGAGTACAATCTGGGAATACACTAAGAAGCTTGGAGTTGGAATTGGCATTGTGGGATTATTCAACATCCAGTTTATCGTCGACAGTGATGACAATGTATTTATAATAGAAGTTAATCCAAGGGCATCAAGAAGTGTGCCGTTTTTATCTAAGTCCACAGGGATATCCCTTGTTGATATTGCAACGCGCGTTATGCTAGGAGAGAGCCTTGCAAGTCAGGGTTACGCTAATAAGCTTTTACCTGAGAAGGATTTCTGGTATGTTAAGGCACCAGCATTTTCCTTTGCCAAGCTAAACGGAATGGACGCCTATCTGTCACCAGAGATGAAGTCAACAGGTGAAGCAATAGGCTATGACAAGAGCCTGAAACGAGCATTATACAAAGCGCTGCAGGCATCAGGTACTAAGATGAAGGAATACGGAACAGTAATTGTTACATTAGCTGACGAAGACAAGGAGGAAGCGCTTCCGCTAATTAAGCGATTCTACGACCTTGGCTTCAACATTGAAGCTACAATTGGTACAGGAACCTTCCTTAAGGAGCATGGAGTAAGGACTAGAATTCGCGGCAAGATTAGCGAAGGCAGCAATGAGATTCTTGAAACAATCAAAGCGGGCTAC
>CAJOGN010000092.1 GCA_905234245.1 uncultured Lachnospiraceae bacterium | reverse complement strand
ATAGAACTATATACAATGCCAGGATTTGCCGGTTCTTCCGCATATTATCTGCGTTATATGGACCCAAAGAATGAAAATGCTTTGGTAGATCCTGCAATAGATAAGTATTGGCAAAATGTTGATTTGTATGTAGGTGGTTCTGAACATGCTACAGGACATCTCATTTACTCACGCTTCTGGAATAAATTCCTTTATGACCTGGGTGTTTCTTGCAAAGAAGAGCCATTCCAAAAACTTATAAATCAGGGAATGATTCAGGGTCGTTCTAACTTCGTTTACAGAATAAAAGACACAAATACCTTCGTTTCCATCGAGAAAAAAGACGAATATGACGTTACACCAATACATGTAGATGTTAACATAGTAAGTGCTGATATTCTCGATGTTGAAGCATTCAAGGCTTGGAGACCAGAATATAATGATGCGAAGTTTATCCTGAACGATAACAATGAATATAAATGTGGATGGGCAGTAGAAAAGATGTCCAAATCCATGTTTAACGTTGTCAATCCTGACATGATAGTAGAGAAATATGGTGCTGATACACTTCGTCTCTACGAAATGTTCCTTGGTCCTGTAGAACAGTCAAAGCCTTGGGATACTAATGGTATTGACGGCTGTCATAGATTCCTCAAGAAATTATGGGGACTGTTTTATGACAGAGAAGGTAATTGGCTGCCAGAAGATATTACTCCTACACAAGAAGAAGAAAAGTCTCTGCATAAGCTTATTAAGAAAGTAACAGGAGATATTGAACAATTCTCATACAACACAAGTATATCAGCATTCATGATAGCAACTGGAGAACTGCAGAAATGCCGTTCAAAGGCTGTTTTGGAACAGTTGGTAATACTTATTGCACCATTTGCACCATTTATTGCAGAAGAGTTGTATCATGCTCTTGGAAACAAAACATCTGTTTGTGATGCTAAATGGCCCGCTTTCGATGAATCAAAGATAAAGGATTCTGAGATAACAATGCCTGTTCAGTTCTGTGGTAAGACACGCTTTACTATGCAGATACCAGCAGAGGCTTCTCGTGAGGAAGTTGAAAAAATAGCTCTTGCTGATGAAAGAACAAAGAAATACGTAGAAGGAAAGCAGATTATAAAGACAATCGTTGTACCAGGTAGAATCATAAATATTGTTATAAAGTAATAATGCGCATCCTTGTAATACGTTTTTCTGCTCTTGGAGATGTTGCCATGCTGGTACCTGTGCTCAGACAGGTGGCTGCAGACAATAGAAACAATGAATACATCATTCTCTCTAAACCCATATACGAACCCTTGTTCGATGGGATAGGAGAGAATGTATCTTTCATTGGAGCAGATATGAAGAATGATTACAAGGGATTATCTGGAATATACAGATTGTTTAAAGAACTCAAGAAACTTAACTTCGATTACATCATTGATGAACATGATGTTCTTAGGACAAAGGTATTAAGGTTTCTTTTTAAAATACATGGATATAAAGTACGTAAAATAGATAAACATCGTAATTTACGTAAACTTATAACAGCTCAACCCCCAAAGAAGGTACTGAAACAGCTTCCTACGGCTTTTGATAACTATTTTGAAGCATTAAAGATATGAACATCGGTATAGCCCCTTTTGCTGCTCACAAAGGAAAGATATATCCTCTTGAGAGGATGGAAAGAGTAGTTCAGTTGCTTAAGGAAAAGCAGCCGGACTGTCATATTTCACTCTTTTGTGGAAAAGGAGAAGAACTTGATTTAATGCAGAAATGGGCTGATAAATATGACTTGACTATAGCAACCGGGGAAGGAATCCGTTCTGACTTGGAAAAAATGAAAAAGCTTGATGTAATGATTTCTATGGATTCTGGAAACATGCATCTTGCCAGCATCGTTGGACTAAGAGTTGTCAGTATATGGGGAGCAACACATCCTTATGCTGGTTTCTTAGGATGGGGACAGAAAATGGAAGACTGTATCCAAAAGGATCTTCCATGCAGACCTTGCTCTATATATGGAAACAAGCCATGCCTTAGGGGAGACATGGCTTGTATGGATATCGAACCAGAAGAGATTATTTCCCGTATAATACAGGATTAGTGGAAGGGTCGTTATACATTTTCATCTGACGATATACTTTCATATATTTACGTCCTGCCTCTATATCTTCCAATAACTGATCTATTGCTAAAGAGAGGTCCTTCTGCTGTTCTAACAAAATAGCGAGCTTACCTCTACATGTTGCCAAATGCTCTTCTGATGTGTCAGATCGCTTTGTTTGCTCCTCCATGTGGTAAATCTTCAAGGCAAGGATAGAAAGCCTGTCTATAGCCCATGCAGGAGATTCTGTATTGATTGTAGCATCTGGTAGTATCTTCACATCTTTATATTTTGTCCTAAAATAGGTATCTATATCTTCTACCATATCAGTACGATCCTGATTAGACTTATCTATTCTACGCTTTAAAACAAGCGCCTCAGAAGGGTCTATGTCTGGATCACGGATAATATCTTCAAAATGCCATTGCACTGTATCTATCCAGCATTTATGATATAATATACCCTCAATAGAGTTTTCATCATAAGGATTTGATATAGCAGTATCTATATTATCATGAATGTGATAATCATTAATAGCCTGATTGAAAATCTTATTTGCTGAAGATGTAAATTTTTCCACGTCTTTATTATTTTATTATATTATTTAATGTTAGATTAAAATCTATAAGAAGAGTAATAATAGTGTGTTAATTTGTTTATAAGTATCGTAAATGAATGATATTCAGTATTTATTGTTTTTGAAAACTCTTGTATAATTTACAGTATATGATGTTTATAAGTATGTGGATATCTCTATATTATAAAATTATGTTGGATAAGTTATGCTTTTTCCATAATTTATTAAAAAGTTATCCACATTGTTTTCCACAAATAAAAAACCACGGCTGGAAGCCGTGGTCTATATCTGCTTCTTATTAAAGATTAAAGCAGTGAAG
>CAJOGN010000091.1 GCA_905234245.1 uncultured Lachnospiraceae bacterium | reverse complement strand
GCCTTTACGTTACCTCCGTGGATAACGACGGTACCGCAGCTTTGTCCGTTTTTTCCACCAATTGCCGCACAGTTGTTAGTGTAACCTTTGGCAATAAGCTTTCCGGTTCCACCAGCCTGACCGTATATATTAAGAGTAGACCCCACCGGCACATTGATGCCGTTATTGCAGGTAAGAGTTATGCCATCGCACAGAATCAGGTTTACTTCTCCGGAAATCTCGACTCTAGTTGAACTGTCAAATGACATGTCCGTATTTAAATAGTACCAGCCACTTCCAATACTTTTTCCACACATGGAAATCGGTGTACAAGCCTCTGTCTTAGTCGCGTCTACCACCTGAGTGCCATCCCAGCTTCTCTCAACATAGTCAACGTCAACCTGGTCCGCTCCATAGGTCGTAAGACTTATACTCATCCCTATAAAGAGCACAAGTGTCAACACCTAATAACACCAAGAAGTTTCTTTTCTGATTTACATTTCATGTCGTTATCTCCTTGCCAAATACCACTATAAAAGCAACAAAAGCGCCACGCATGACAAAATAAACTAATTTCGCCAAGCTCGACGCTTAATAATCATAACCATATATTATTAATTCCCCTTAGTGCGCAATCGCACCTGTCTGTCTGTCAAATTATAGTCTACATAGTACATTAAATAAAGTCCTTTATATAAATTATCCACTCAATCTATCTTTCTGAAGATATACTAAATATAGCATAGACACCGTATTTTATCAAGAAAAACCCCATATATTGCCTACATGCCCTCATAAAATGTATACGTTGACTTTGGTATGTCATATGCTACAATTAGGGCTATGAAATGTTATGTATATTACAGTTTGAAGAAGGAGGAGTTAGATTGGAAACAGCTATGGATACTCATTCCCAAGCGGTCATACAACCAATTCGACGATTCTGTACGGCTCACTTCCCCTGTACAAAAAGAACAACAAAATTCTTCTTGTTATTGGTTTCGTAGCACCTTTCCTTGTGGGTCTGTCAAGAGTTATGCTTGGCGCACATTACATTACCGATGTGCTTGTCGGATGGGCACTCGGCGCATTAGTGATTTTCCTTGTATCATACCTGCAAAGGCGTGTTAAGAGAGAATGGCTGCTTCATCTTGTAATAGCGATTGTATGTATTCCCGGATTCTTCTATTGCCAGACAGCAGATTACTATATATCCTATGGAATGATGATTGGCTATTTTCTGGCAAATGCATTTGAGAAGAGGTTCGTTAACTTTAAGTCAACAAGAAGTGTTGTCCGAGGCATTCTAAGACTGCTTGGCGGCGCTACATTATACTTCGGGTTAAACGCTCTGTTTAAGTACATATGTGAACTGATATTCTCTGAGGAGTTCCTTGCAAGCGCTTCTTTTGCTTCATTTGCCATAATAACAGTGCGCTATGTAATTATTATGTTCCTTATAATAGGAGTATATCCATTGGCGTTCGACAGAATCGGAACACCTAAGGCGAAATAATGAGGGACGCTTGACGCGTCCCCCTGTCAACTTTATCATTCCTCGCACCCATTATATTGTAGACAAAGCATTGTTGTATCATCAAACTGCTCATTACCCATAGTAAATGCATCTATAGATTTTTTGACCACATCAATAGTCTGCTTAGAATTCAAAATTGTCTCTTTATTCAAATCAGCTATAAGACGCTCAGCCGTATACCTCTCGTTCTCATAGTTCTTGGCATCCTCTACTCCATCTGTGTATAGAAATACCATATCACCCTTTTGCATATCTATCTCATACTCGTGATACACATTATCAGCCTTGACTCCAAGAGCCAGAAAATGCTTATCCTTGTACAACTTGAAACCTTCAGACGACTTATATATGGGACATTCATGTCCGGCATTGGCACATCTAAGCTTACCTGTAGAAATCTCTAATATTCCCAGCCATACCGTTACGAACATCATCTGGGTATTGTCTCTGACAATCTCGTCATTAGCCTTCTTAAGTATCTCGGCAGGTGACGATGATTCATTAGCGCATGTCGAAATAATACTCTTAGAAGATGCCATAAATAAAGCTGCGGGAACACCCTTGTCTGATACGTCTGCGATTAAAAAACACAGATGGTCTTCATCTTTCAGAAAGAAGTCATAAAAGTCTCCGCCCACCTCTCTTGCAGGCGTCATAGACGCATACAAGTCGAACTGAGGATATTCAGTAAAATACGGGAAATTACTTAGAATCATTGCAGCTTGAATCTTGGTTGCTGTGGTAAGCTCTGTCTTCTTCTTACTTAGCGCATCAAACTGCTCTATAAAGATTATGTTAAACATTATAAGAAGCGCAATAAGTATTGCTGCATCCGGCGATGCGTATCCGGTTATAGCGGCTGTTACAAAATAATAAGCCGTAGGAACTACAATAAATGTTGTGGCAGCAATCTTATGCCTAAGGGGTGCTCTGGATGAAAACCATACAAACAATGCCGAAGCTACCATAACAATCAGCAAATACAAATCACATATGAAGAAATACTGTGTGGTAACGAACATACCGTTACCATCAACGTATGCCAAAAACGGAACAAACAAATTAACAAGGATAACAAGTATTGCAGGTATGAGCAAAACTTTGAGTATCTTGTCTGCTACCATTGCCGCCTTGGAATAGATATCAAGTCGCTTACATACGTATGACCAGAAGCAATAACAGAGTCCTACCTCAAATATGTTATAGCATATCGCACTACCCAGAATTATCCCTGACAGATTAGGATGCCCCCCAGCAGATGTAAATATTGAACCTGTTACAAAAAGCATCCCATTGCAAAATATCATAAGAAGGAAACTGGTTATTGAGTTATTGTTTTCATCCTTATAGGATACCTTAAGACAGCTATAGTAAAGAACAATAGCAATTATCAGACCGAACAAATTGATTCCGGTCTTAAAGAGTATGTTGTGCAAAATCTCGTCTCTTATTGAGACATCGAAAACCTTATATCCTGAGACAAGGTTTACGATACAGCACACGATTAAAAATATTAATCCTGCGACTCTTACTATTCTTCTGAATTTTTGATAGTTTGCACTTAGGGTTCTATTCTTCATATGAGATATTATAAGTCATAATTATAGATGTTACAAGGGTTGACAAAAGGACCCCGTCCCCCTGTCAACCCGTGCAGTCTATACTTGTTGAGGATGTTTTTCTCTTCATCAGAACAACCAATAGAAAATATCCAACCGTCAGCGCACCGGCAATTACATAGCTTATGTTCCATGGTATATTAAATCCTATTTTTGCACTAAGTATATAGCTGGATATAATATACATATAGAATGCCCCGGGAATCAGCGCCATAACATAGGGCATATTGTTAATCTTCATATAGACCGCAATCACTGTGAAGCCAAAAAATGCTATGGTCTCATTTGCCCATGAAAAATATCTCCACAGGATATTAAAGCCCTCCGGATTGCTCTTAGCCCACACTAGAAGCACGGCAACAACTGCAAAAATACATAA
>CAJOGN010000090.1 GCA_905234245.1 uncultured Lachnospiraceae bacterium | reverse complement strand
GGAATCTATCTCTTGGTGTAAGTAATGTAATTGATGATGACGAGGCTAGAATTACAGTTAACGAGGGAGTTGCAATTGTTATCGAATCAAGAGACTGATATTTAATCTATATTTAATATTTGGAGAAGATATTGCAAATGTCTAAAAATAAGCAAGATAACATTACAGCAGCTATCATTTTGGCAGTGACGGCGATTCTTATTGTTGTTGGAGCCATTGTAATAACGTCTGTAATTAAAGACAGCCTGTATAAGACAGTATACGAAGATAAGCGGGAAGTGTATAGGGACGCTGTTGAGAATACCAAGGTGCATATTGACAATATGCGAGAACAGCTACGGCAGCAGCACCCGGACTGGACAGAAGAACAGTTAAAAGACAATGTCATTGATTCCCTTAGGGATTATATGTATTCCCTAGAATATACTGATGAATCGTATATGTGGGTTCACGAAATCGAGAATTATGATGGTGGCGACAAGTATGCCAAGAGGCTGATTCACCCTAACCTTAAGAATATGGAGGGTGCCCAGCTTTCTACCAATACTGTAGATAAAGAGGGCAATATGCCTTATAAGGAGGAGCTTGAAGGGATTAAGAAGGACGGACATGTGTTCTTTACCTATAACTTCAAGGAGCTTAATACTGACCTTATTACTAAGAAATTAACATATTCTTCTCTGTATCCTTATTATAACTGGATTATCAGCAAGGGAGTATCTGTTAGCAGACTTGATAAAGAGGTCAGGGAAAGCTTCAATAGTGAGTTGCCTGTACTTATTACTGTTATTGTAATATATGGCATTTTGATGTTTTTGATGCTTATCTATGTAATTTATCTTCTTCGCAAGCTGGAAAATGTTAAGAATGATAGAGATACTTATGCCAGAGAAGTAGAGATGGTGAATATGGCCAGCAAGGCTAAGGTTAATTTCATATTCAGCGTGTCTCATGATGTTAGAGAGCATACCGAAAATGTTATAAAATACAATAATCTTGCTATGGAGGACACAGGTGATGAGCGGCAGGTAAGAGAGTACCTTTTTGCTGCTAAGAAGTCTGCTGAAGAGCTTAACAAGATTATTACTGAGGCTGGCAAAATGGCTCTTATTGATTCTAAGGATGTAGTGCTTGACGAATCTATTGTTGATATTAGAAGCATAACTAAGGATATTGATAAGGTAATAACTTCGGCAGCAGAGAGTAAGAACGTCACTCTAAGTATTAAGGACAAAGCTGTAACTCATTATAAAGTGTACGCTGACAAGATTCGATTAAGGCAGATATCTATGATACTCCTTACTAATGCTGTAAGATATACTAAGTCAGGTGGTACTGTAGAGTGTGTTTTTGAAGAATTAGATTCTAAAAAGGATGGATATGCATTATATAGGCTGGTTGTTGCAGATACCGGTGTAGGTATGACTGAAGGTGTGGCTAGAGACATATTCGACCTTATTATTGAAGATGAGGATAGTGAGAACTTAGAAGGACAGAATACTAAGCTGGAGCTTAATGTATGTAAGAGAATTGTAGAGAGCTTTGGCGGTGATATTCGTGTTGATACAAAACGAGGAAGAGGAACTAAGATTATTGTAGAGCTTCCTTTCAAAATTGGTGAGCAAATTGGAGATAAAGAATAAACAGCTTGAGAGACAAAAGACAATTGTTAAGACTAGTGTAATAGGAATTGTTGCGAATATTCTATTGGCTGCATTTAAGGCCTTGGTAGGTATTATCAGCCATTCGGTTGCTATTACCCTTGATGCTGTTAACAATATAACTGATGCTACGGCGTCTGTTGTTACAATAATAGGCACTAAGCTTGCAGGCAAAGAGCCTAACAAGAAGCATCCCTTTGGATATGGAAGGATTGAGTATATTACAGCTATGGTTATAGCTGTAATAGTGTTATACGCGGGTATTACGGCCCTCATTGAATCTATTAAGAAGATTATTGATCCGGTAAGTCCTGATTACAGCCTGATATCTATTATAATTATTTCGGTTGCGGTTGTAGTTAAGATTGTATTAGGATTATATGTTAAGTCAGTGGGCAAAAGGGTGAAGTCTGACTCCCTTGTTAATTCAGGTCAGGACGCACTCCTTGATGCGGTAATATCAGTTACAACAGTAATTGCAGCTATTCTCTATGTAACTACAGGAATAAGTACAGAAGCATATCTTGGTGCTGTTATTTCACTTGTCATTATTAAGTCAGGCTTTGATATGTTGCGTGAGACTATTTCTCTGCTACTTGGGGAGAGCAACGACATTGAGAAGGCTAACGAGATTAAGAAGACTGTTAGAAGCTTTGAAGGTGTAAGGGGCACTTATGATATGGTCCTTCACAATTATGGACCTGATATTTATCATGGCTCTCTTCATATAGAAGTGCCAGAGGATTATACTGCTAACGAGATAGACAAGCTTATAAGAGATATTCAGATTAAGGTATATGAGGAGCATGGTGTTGTTCTTACGGCAATAGGTGTGTACTCCTACAATACATCAGATGAAGAGTCTGTTGCTATTAGGAAGAGGGTAACAGAGATTGCCATGAGTAATGAATATGTTACAGGTGTTCATGGCTTCTATTTCAGTAGAGAGAATAAGTCCATTAGATTCGATATTGTAATTAGCTTCAATGCTCCTAGCAGAAGGGAAGAATATAATAAGGTATACGAAGCCATATCTAAGGAATACCCTGATTATATGATAATTATGGCCTTAGATACGGACTATTCAGAGGAGTGATGCATGCCGCCGAGCGAAGGCGAGGGGGCGTTACATTATAAGAGGAGTGATAGGTTATGGGAAGAGATCAGTCAGCAGAAGATTATCTTGAAGCAATACTTGTTGTTCAAGAGGAAAAGGGTAATGTGCGAGCTATTGATGTGGTGAACGAGCTTAATGTATCGAAGCCCAGCGTCAGCATAGCTATGAAGAAGCTCAAGAGCAGAGAGTTAATTACTGTTGATAGCAACAGTCATATACATTTTACAGACGAGGGAAGAAACATTGCTGAAAATGTATATAATAAGCATAAGCTTCTGACCGATGCGCTTGTAGCAATAGGCGTTGATGAGGAAGAGGCTGCTAAGGAGGCTTGCGAGATAGAGCACATTATCAGCGACCAGACTTATGAATGTATTAAGAATTTCTGTAAAAAAAAGAGAAAATAGTATTGACATTTCGAGGTTAGTCTAGTATAACTATATGTAGTTAGTTGAATTTAACTCTTATTTTTTTGGAACAGGGTTAGCGTTGACTAACATTTGTTTTGCTAGTCGGTTAGCTTTCACTAACTAGCGCAAGGAGGATTATTAGATGATGCCAATTGTATACGCAAGTCCTAATGAGGAGAACGTAATCAAGAAGGTAGGAGGCAATCCTGAA
>CAJOGN010000089.1 GCA_905234245.1 uncultured Lachnospiraceae bacterium | reverse complement strand
ATGTCATCTGTAGGTTGCTACAATATCATCATAGGCTTTAATTGCGGCATCTAACCTCTCATTAACGAAGCTTTCGCCATATAGTCCATCTGGGTTTCTTTCGATTCCCTTTAGACTAATAGGATATACAGCAGGCGGATTATTCATATCAAGTAGCTGTATGTTGCGAAGCTGCTCGCTATTTAGATACACCATATCAATTGAATAGAACTTCTCTCCTTCGCTGTTTTTCCATCTGGAGAATACTATCTTACAGCCAATAGGAGTCTTCTCAATAGACTGTGGCAGATTATAATCCTCAGCTTCCAGCGCTGAAAGAACGCTTAAAATGTTAGAATCGTGTCCGCACAGAAATGTAAACCTGCGATTGTCCGTCTTAAGCTCCTTATCAATCTCCATAAGAAGAGGATGTGCTACATTTACACTAACAAGAGGTGCTGAGAATAATACGTCACCGTATACATCCTTGATTTGTCCGATAGCCTTCCATTCATCGAAAGTAAGACTATGATTAAATGCGGCTTTTCTTAGATCTTTTTCCTCGTAATATTGAAGCACCAGAGCATCACTTACAGTGCATGCATTCTTAAGAGCGCCACTCACTGAAGGCTCCGCATTCTCTTTCAAGCTAATCTCTAAGTCATCCGTAGTAAAGTCAGATACCTTTCCCTCCTTATATGCACTTGAACTTTTCATATCTATTACATCTGATATAAGCTTGTAATTGTCTTTTAATCCCTTAATCTGATCAGAGTATAAAGCGCTAATCTGATTCTTGGTGTCTTGTACATACCTGTCGGATACAAATGTCAGCACCGGATTAAAGACAGGATCCATCTTGTCGAATTGCATATGGTATTCAACATCTTCGTTATATACCGGAAGAAATCCGGCGCTAAAATATCTTGCCGTTGCAATTGTACGCTGCTTGGAGTTGGCATATATACGAACTTCGCCTTCACCCGGCATATAGTTATCAGGAATAAGACTTTCCGACTCTAACCATTTTCTAAAATACTGTCCCATTAATGTCTCAAGAGCTCCACCCCGTAGGGAAAGTTCACTAGGCGATGATGACCAATCGAACCACTTATAGGGCGTAATTGTCCCAAGAAGAGAATCCCCTCCACTCAAAGGAGAACGGATGTTATGTCTGCTAAGGACAACAACCTGCTCTAATTCATAGCCGGAATGTGTCAACCCCAATTGGTTAGCTGTTGTATCGGATGACCTGCTACTATTAGTCTCAGATACACCGCTTGTAAAAAAAAGCAATACAGCAATAGCTGTTGCCAGGGCAACAGCTAAAATTGCTATAATTATTTTGAAATGTTTTGTGTTATTTTGATTATTCATATTAATGTAGGACACTTGACACATCCCCCTGTCATACCCTTAACGATTTAAATTATTAAAACTATTTTCTTTCTTTTTCTTATAAAAATCGTCTTTATCAGAGCCGCCACCACAGGCTCCGCCTGATACTGCTTCAAGCTGCTCATTACTAAGCTGTACTCCCTCTGCCTTGGCAAGTGCTAATATTTCATCAGAATTCTTACATGCTTCAACCTTTGCAATCTGCTCAGGCGTTAATCCCTTTAATAATTCTTTTCTCATAATAATTTCCTCCTTAATTCGATTATATACGGATATCTATTGTGATTATTCATATTCATCACAGGTAGTTAGTATTATATAATCTGTTAATTATATGTTTTATCCTTTTCAAACTCTCTTTTTTCTCGTTCAGAGCCGCCACCACAGATTCCGCCTGATACTGCTTCAAGCTGCTCATCACTAAGCTTTACTCCCTCTGCCTTGGCAAGTGCTAAGATTTCATCAGAATTCTTACATGCTTTAACCTTTGCAATCTGCTCAGGCGTTAATCCCTTTAATAATTCTTCTCTCATAATAATTTCCTCCTTAAGTTGTTCGTATTGTTTATACTGATATTCTAATCAGCTTTTTTCTGTTTTATTAGCTTCACTTATATATACACTATCCAAATAGGAAATGCGACATTTTAGAAAAATCTTTCTAGGGGCGACAAAAAAGGCCGTCCCCTGTCACCTATATCCATTCGCCTAATTCGTCTTTTACACAATCGTAAATATTAGAAGCAATGGATTTCGCCTTTCTTCTGTTAATTCCAATATAATCTGCAACAGCGATTATATCTTCAATAGTTGGATTCATCCCTTCTCCATTAATTGTAGTTGCATGTTCTCCACCTATGGAATTGCTATATGTCAAATCATACGCAGGAGATAAAATCCAACGCTTTTCTTCATATATGTATAAATACGTAAAATTTTTGGAATGATCATCACGATTATGTGCAAATACATTAAAGCACATTAGTCTAAAAAGCTTCTCACATTCATGCATATCATTTGTAAGCTTCATAGTAAGCTTCATCAAGGTGTTGTAATCAAGATTAGGAATTCTATGAGATGTCTCAAGAAGAGCCGAGGCTGTAATCATATGTATTTTTTTTACACTCTAGTGCAATCTCATCAAACGAAAACTCGTCATATTTTTCTGTAACGATAATAGACGGAACGAATTCTAGCGCCCCCATACCGGTATCACCTATCATGGCAAGTCTATCAAGGGATGTGACGCTGAAAGGATCTATACCCATTTTTTTCAATAAACGGTCTATAAGTAGTCTGCCCCAGCCATCCGGCAAACTATCTGAAAAAACTCCAAACAAGCCCTCAAATGGCTCTATCTCAGAAATAAATACTTTCTTCTCAAGTGGCAATGAAAATGGACTAATGGAAAAGCCCTTACTTATCCATTCATCGCTATACTCAAAAGCCACCTTGTATTTTTCATATAAAGCCAATGTGCCAACGCTCATATCCTTATATTTCACGAAGAGTTTCTTAACCTTGTCCATTAATTACCTCCTCAATCGACATATAAGGAATCTCGCAAAAAAGTTTATCAAGTTCATCATCAATTTCCAATGCTATTGCAATTTTAGATAACGATAAAAGTGAAATCTCTCCTGTCTGCTCGAATCGTCTGATAGAAGCATAACTGACTCCGCTTTTTTGCGATAACACTTTTTGCGAAATCTTTCGTCTCCTTCTAATAGCTTTCAATCTACTTGCTATACCCATATTCAATTCGATAGGGGTTTTTTGTTCTATGTTAATCATGCTAATATATTAGCATTTTATGTGAATTTTTGCAATAATTGATATTATATTGGCAAAAATCAAAATGCGATATATTACAAAAGAATATTTTTTGTAATCTATCTAAGTCTTCGATTCGAATTTGACCATCATCATGGTAATATCGTCGTACTGCTCAGCACCCTTTGTAAAATCATTTATATCATCATATATGATTTCGCAGGCCTTTTTGCAGTATTCTTCCTTAGTATCATCAATATCCTTTATTTTGGTGCCA
>CAJOGN010000088.1 GCA_905234245.1 uncultured Lachnospiraceae bacterium | reverse complement strand
TTTAGCTCTGTTAACGTCTTCTATATACATTTCGTATCCTCCTTTGTTCGCACCATATTGCTCCTTGTTTTTAAGAACTGTATTTGCAGATTTGGCATTTCCCGTCGTATCAAGGCAGAAATAATTGATCCATTGTTACGACATTAACAAAATCGCTCCAATAACCTTTTTTCTTCAACCCATATGTGGTTATTAGCGTACTATGAATAGTTGCTTTTTTCGATATAACATCACGAAGAACAAATATACAACTGGTTTAAACCAAAAGAAGTTTAACTTATATCTTTTATTTAACTGATACAGAAGCAAACCCAATGCGAAAATCTACTATTCTATTCCCTTATAGCATACCACTCGGCAATAGGTGTTCTTTAAAATATATATGAAGATTTGTATGTCTCTCGACAGAATGCAAATCCTCTTTAATATACTTCCATGAAGCTTTTTTAGTATCCGGTGTTCCATTTGCAACATCCTTCTCAAGAAAATCCTTAAACAGATGCTCTTTACCAATGAATTTTTCATAAAACGCATCAGCATAAGCCGTCTTAAGATCATCATCAAGGTCAATGATGTTATAAAGTGCATGATCTAAATTGCATGACATAAAATACGCTTCGTATGGAATATCCTTAATCTCATTTAGACCTATGAGATAATTCATTATCTCTCTTTTGTCCGCATTTCTCTTAATAGCCATTTGTGTATCTTTTCTTCAACATTCTTGACACTAACAGATGAATCACTTGAAATATCTCCATTAGTAACACGGAAAACTATTCTTCTATCATACTTATATATCCTATCAAATATCTTTTCAAGTGCAGCCTTATCTGAAACGCCTTCGACAATAAAAAGTACTGTTTTTCTTCTTTCTGCCACAAGCGTCACATCCCTTCAACCTTTTCTTTCAGATTCTTTT
Source organism: uncultured Lachnospiraceae bacterium (assembly GCA_905234245.1). Taxonomy (GTDB): domain Bacteria; phylum Bacillota; class Clostridia; order Lachnospirales; family Lachnospiraceae; genus RUG191. The sequence continues at coordinate 2,655 of CAJOGN010000088.1, read as the reverse complement.
CTATCTCGTCTGAAAATCTAAGTTTCACCGTATCTGCCTCGCTTTTTCCTGCCTTTCGGAATGCATAATCCATTGCAATCAGGTCTTTCTCATCATACAGCTCCTCTTTCTGACCTCCTATCGTTATGGATCTAATATAAAAATCTCTCTTATTATGATTCTTTTCTATTCCTACCAAACGAATAAACCTGTTGTCCGGATTTGTCGTAGAGCAATAAATGTTTTTTGCATCCAGCTTTTCCAGTATCCTTAGATTATGTGACGTAAAAATGAGTTGTCCTTTCATCTCTTTATGTAGTACACCGAGTAGCTCTCCCAATAAATACTCAAATATACCCGAATCTAATTCATCTACAACTAGACATACTCCCGGATCATTATATACCGCAATCAAATAATTAAGAATAGACACTATTCTCTTTATTCCTTCTGATTCATATCTAAGTAAGAATCTTTTTCCGCCCCGGTTAGAATATGCTTCAACCGTAACATATCTCTTTCCATCTGGATGCTCTATTTCCTTCTTTTCCTCAATTTCAATTTGTAGATTAGGGATAACTGATTTTAGCACAATATTAATAGCATCAATTACATTTCTTACAATATCAATGTAATCTATAAACAAATTTGTTTCCTGCATAATATTAAGACAGATTAAATCTTGCGATGTGCTGAACTCCGTCTCTCTATGCGTATGAATGGGTATTACTTGATTACTATTTATGGTACCAAGCTGATTAACCTTTATCACATTTAAGTCAACATAAGCAAAATTCATAATACCTATAATAACATCTCTAAAGGCGACTCCTTCGGAATCTACTGCATTTTTTTGTAGCGAACTGTATACATGCGTATTAAAAAAGGTAGAGCTATAATTCTGTGCAGATATAAGAGCCAAGTTCTGCATTGACCATAAAAAAGGAATTGCTTTTAGATCTGACTCATGTTCCGACTTAACCGTAAGCATTTGTTCTTCAAGTAGATTATCGCTATCATACATAGAATTCTCAAATTCAATATCTCTCTCTCTCTTCCAAGAAGAACCTCTCTGCCAATACACAAGCTTTTCTTTGTATATTTCTATTCTCTTAATAGTCTTGTTTACACGAAAACAAGCCGTATATGACGCCTTATATGAAGCATACTCATACTCAATAAAGAAATCTGTTGTTATTGAAGCAGTACCATCAGCCGGCAAAATACCAGCATATACATCATAAGGCAATGCCCCACCCATTAATATACCCCTAAGCATATCCATAGATTCAACAAGAGCAGTCTTACCTGAACCGTTTTGACCATATAACCCCACAATATCAGGCTTGGTGATAGTTCCTTTTGAATTAATAGATCCTTTATTAATGTAGTCAATTTCACCGTAGTTTACATTTTTTATGTTTTTAATCTCAGACCTCATTATTCTAACTTTTGCAATTTTACTCATAAAAATGCACCTCTTCCCCTAATTATGCGATACACTCCTACATTATCCATATCGGATCTATGTTTATTAATTTTAATACAAAACCGACATTTTGTCCATATAAAAGTAAAATATTATTATTATGAAGCTATCAGATAACTCTGTAATAACTCGCACTCGCCCAGCCAGAGCGGGTGTAATTTATTTCTGTTCTTCAGCCTCAATCTCCCTTTTTTACCCTATTATACTCTTCCATTGTAAGTGTCACATGTGCCCATTTTATCGCCTTTTCAGCGTGTTTGCACAGCAAACAAACAGTCTCCACATGCCCCGTACCAGGGAACATGTCTACGCAGCTGATTCTTCTTATTTCATAGCCGCTTGACTGTAACGTCACAAGGTCTCTTGCAAGGCTTGTTGGCTTGCAGGAAATGTATATCATATTCTCCACACCGTAATCAATTATCTTACGAAGTGCCTTAGGGTTGATACCATCACGAGGCGGGTCTAGGATAATATAATCTGGCTTGTCTTCAATATCGTCTAGTACCTTAAGCACATCCCCTGCTATAAATTCACAGTTCGTAAGTCCATTTGCTTTAGCATTCTCTATTGCAGCATCCACCGCTTCCTTAACAATCTCAACTCCAACAACCTTATCCGCAACCGGTGCCATAATCTGTGCTATGGTTCCTGTTCCAGAATATAGGTCATAGAGCACTGCACCATTCAGACCGTCCAGGCTGCCACCTAGTGAATCCTTAATGAATTCTCGCGCCTTACTATACAGAAGCTCCGCTCCAAGGGAATTGGTCTGGAAGAAAGAGAATGGTGTTATCTTAAATGTTAATCCAAGAATTTCCTCTTCTATATAAGACCGACCATAAAGCAGCGTTGTACCCTTATCCTTTACTACATCAGCCACATCATCATTTCTTGTATGCAGAATCCCAACAACCTTACCTGTCAAATCAAGTGTCAGCAACATGTCCTTATAATCGGACAGCATTTTCTGCTCGTCCCCAACAGAATTTACATCACTTCTTAGAGAAGCATTCCCAGCATCACCATGGTTATAGTCACTACTTGTAACCAGACACACAAGAATCTCTCCACTCTTAGATGCTTTCCTAACCAGAAGATGACGAAGGTATCCTTCGTGCCTTACCTTATGATAATAAGTCATTCCTCGACTTGCGAAGAAGTCAAGTGTAGTCTTAAGAATAAGT
>CAJOGN010000087.1:4902-7752 GCA_905234245.1 uncultured Lachnospiraceae bacterium | reverse complement strand
CCTGATGCAGTTCTGACTCTATATAGATACCCATCTGATTCATACTTAATGGGTACTCCTCTACAATTGCATCATTAACAGTATCCTCATTATCACTTAACAGCTTCTCTATATCTATTACTGTTCTATTGTCAAATATATCAGCAATACGAACATCCTTACCCCATTTTGCAGAAAGTAAGGCACAGAATTTGATACAGGTAATAGATGACATTCCTGCAGCAAAAAGGTCAGTTGTAATTCCGATTTTCTCTTCACCAAGAGCTTCTATTGCAATATCAAGAATATCCTGCTGCATCTCATTCTTGGCGGGCTCAATTACCGCTTCAGTCATTGTAGGACTTGGCAGCTTCTTCTTATCAATCTTACCATTAGCAGTAAGTGGCATCTTATCAAGCTGTATTAAAACCTGAGGCACCATATATTCAGTTAGCTTAGAACTTAGATGCGCCTTAAGAGCTTCAGTATCAATCTCTTCATCTGCTGTATAATATGCTGCCAGATATTCTGTATCCTGCTTAACAACAATTACAATACTTGTGCCGATTCCTGGATATGAATTGATGTTACTCTCTATCTCTCCAAGTTCCACACGAAGTCCGCGAAGCTTAACCTGATTATCAATTCTTCCATGGAACTCGATGTTACCATCCTCACGAATTCTAACAAGGTCTCCACTTCTATAGGCTTTCTTACCAAATAATGTAATGAAGTTCTTCTTGTTAAGGTCGTCGCGTCCAATATATCCTCTACCAATACCGTTGCCGATGATAACCATTTCACCCATTGCACCAAGTGGCTGTAAGCGGCCTTCTCTATCCATTGTTGCCACGTTGACATTTCCATTAGGAATACCAATAGTTATATCATCTGGGTTATCAATTACCTGCATAGTACAGCTTACAGTAGCCTCAGTTGGTCCATATCCATTCATAATAAGGATGTCAGGACTAACTGCTTTAAGCTTGGTATATAGAACCGGCGGAAATGCTTCAGCACCCATGTCAATTGCTTTAACGTGGCATTAAGCTTGTCCGTATATTCACCCATATCTAGCAGATTAAGAAGGTAGCTTGGTGTAGCACACATACAATCTACCTTATTCTCTGTCATTACATCAGCCAGCTGCAGCGGATTCATAATATCGTCATTAGTTGCAAGAACTGCGCTCATACCATTAGCAAGTGGAACGAATTCCTCCATAATAGCAAAGTCAAATGTTAATGCAGCAATGGCAAGTACTGCACTACAGCCATTAACCATTCCATGAATCTCAGCATTCTTCTCATCATCATATACGAAGTTAACTAAGTTGTGGTTAGTTAGCATAACACCCTTAGGCTTGCCTGTTGAGCCTGATGTGTAGATTACATAGGCTAGCGCATCATAAGGTACATCTACGTTAGGGTTAGATGAATCACTATTAAGTAGAGCATCTTCAGCTGCAATTGTTTCTATTCCTTCGCTACTAAGATCGTTGAATAAATCTTTTCTTCTAGCTAGAATTTCACTTGTAGTAAGAATAAGCTTAGCCTTGGAATCTTCCAATATAAATCTAATTCTATCCTCTGGATATTCAGGGTCAATTGGAAGGAATGCGCCTCCACTCTTAAGTACACCCTGACGCATTACATAGGCAAAGCTATTCCTGTCAGCAAGAACAGCCACAATAGTATCTGGCTTAACGCCCTTACTAATTAAGGTACGACCTACCCTATTAGCTTCCTCATTGAACTCCTTATAAGTAAGCTTTCTGTCACATGCCGAAACAGCTATTTTTTCTGGGAATATCTCAGCGCTGTCCTGCATTAACCTGTAGGCTGGCTTGGCTGGAACATTTACAATAGTATCATGAACATTCTTAATAGCTTCTATATCATTATCACTAACAAGAGAAATGTCACTTAACTTCTCCTTAGATACGAACTCCTGTGATACAACATCTAAGAGATTAATTATACCTTGAATAGTATATTCTGAATAAAGTGATGGGGCGTATTCTGATTCATATAAAACCATGTCACCACTTAAGAACACATCAATTCCAATAGGCATTCTAAAGCGTGAAAGGTTAAGAAGCTTATAGCTAGACTCGTATCCACCTATGATAGCTATATCATCTATATCACCCTGATAAGCAAATATCATATCTCCATTAATGCCATATTCATTCTTCACCTCTGCAAAGCTGTATATGTCATTAGACATTGCATTAAGAAGATACGACTGAGTGTCCCTAATAACTGACACAATTGAACTGTCGTTCTTAGGATTAAAATATACCGGAAATGTCTTAACAAGCATTGATACGCTGTTCTCTAATCTGGCGTCACTTCTTCCATTATATATTGTGGAGAATATGGTCTCTTCTGCGGCACTAAATGACTTAACTGCCATTCCAAATGCAGCCGTAAAGAAAGCATTAACTGTAAAATTGTTTTTCTTACAAAATGCACGAATATCATCAGCCTTTACATTAAGCTGATCCTTAAGAATACCAAGCTGCTCACTATCGTTACCATCTGTTACAGGCATAGTCTCCCCTGAGCAGCCTGCAAAGATACTATCATACCACTCTTTAGCCTTGTTATATTTATCAGAACTTCTAAGTCGCTCTTCATCAAGAGCATACTCGAAACCGGTGTACGTTTCTCCTACCACCTCTTCGCCCCTATATACCTTGTCGATATCCTCCACAAGTATATCAATAGAGGCACCATCAGATACAATATGATGGGTGTCTAAGAAGAAGTATTTTCCATCCTTAGTATCAAAAAGCTTTGCACGAACAAGCACTTCATTAGATGTTAGGTCAAATGGTTTTACTAACTCCTCTTCTGATGGAACCTT
>CAJOGN010000087.1:0-4876 GCA_905234245.1 uncultured Lachnospiraceae bacterium | reverse complement strand
CGACGCTTAACAACTACCCTGTCACCAGCCTTCTCTAATCTCATAAATAAGTATGGATGAGCACTGGCAGCCTTAACAATGGCTTTTCTAAGCTTGTCTAAATCCACCCTGTCATCAAGCTTATATAGAGACGGAATATTATATATGGTTGTATCCTGATGCAGTTCTGACTCTATATAGATACCCATCTGATTCATACTTAGTGGGTACTCATCTCTAAGCTCGTAATTAATTAATTCGTCACTATCATCAAGGAGCTTCTCGATATCAACTACTGTGCTGTTGTCAGCTATATCTGCAATACGAATATCTTTATTATATTTTGCAGAAAGAATGGCACAGAATTTCATTCCAGAAATTGATGACATTCCAGCTGTAAATAAATCTGTTGTAACACCTATTCTATCGTTTCCAATAACCTCTATGGCAATATCTAAGATATCCTGCTGCGTCTGATTCTGGGCAGGCTCTATTACAACCTCCTGCATAGTAGGACTAGGAAGCTTCTTCTTATCAATCTTACCATTGGCAGTAAGAGGCATCTTATCAAGCTGAATGAACACCTGTGGCACCATGTATTCTGTCAGCTTAGAAGACAAATACTCCTTAAGTGCTTCAACTTCAATCTCTTCACTTGCAGTATAATAAGCAGCTAAATACTCTGTATCCTGCTTAACTACAACAACAACGCTTGTGTTAATTCCCTGGAAGGAATTGATGTTATTCTCTATCTCTCCAAGCTCCACTCTAAGTCCACGAAGCTTAACCTGATTATCAATTCTTCCGCGGAACTCAATGTTACCATCCTCGCGAATTCGTGCAAGGTCACCGCTCTTGTACGCTTTCTTGCCATCTACAGTTATGAATTTCTCCTTAGTAAGATCATCTCGTCCTATATATCCGCGACCAACACCATCGCCGATAATAACCAGTTCACCTACCTCTCCAAGTGGCTGTACTTTTCCATCCTTGTCCATGGTTACAACATTAACATTTCCGTTAGGGATACCAATAGTGATATCATCCGGATTATCAATCACCTGCATGGTACAGCTTACTGTTGCTTCAGTAGGTCCATAACCATTCATAATAAGGATATCAGGACTTACTGCCTTAAGCTTGTTATATAATTCTGGTGGAAATGCTTCAGCCCCCATGTCGATTGCTTTCACATGGCTAATTGCAATATCAAGCTTATCTGTAAACTCACTCATGTCTAACAGATTAAGGAGATAGCTAGGTGTTGCGCACATACAATCCACCTTGTTATTCGTCATCAAATCTGCCAGCAGCAACGGATTCATAATCTCATCATTAGTTGCAAGAACTGCTGTCATACCATTTGCAATAGGAACAAATTCCTCCATAATGGCGAAGTCAAATGTTAATGCAGCAATGGCAAGTACAGCACTGCAGCCTGTAACCATTCCATGAATCTCGGCGTTCTTCTCGTCATCATATACGAAGTTAACCAGGTTATGGTTGGTAATCATAACACCCTTAGGCTTACCAGTGGAGCCTGAGGTATAGATTACATAAGCTAAGGATTCGTATGAAACATCAATATCTAGATTAGAGCCGTCAGACTCCTCTAGGGCCTTTTCAACTGATATGACATCTGTGCCGTCTTTTAAATAACTGTCAAATAAATCTTTTCTACGGGAAATAATATCTTCTGTAGTTATAAGATGCCTAGCATTAGAATCTTCTAAGATAAAACGAATTCTATCCTCTGGATATTCAGGATCGATTGGAAGGAATGCGCCACCACTCTTAAGAACGCCCTGACGCATAACGTAAGCGTAGCTATTCCTGTCAGCAAGAACAGCTACTATTGAATCACATTTTACACCTGCCGTAATAAGGGTTCTTCCTACTTTGTTAGCCTCTTCGTTAAGCGCAGAATAGGTAAGCTTTCTATCTGTTGCAACAAGTGCCGTCCTGTCAGGATAGCGAGCAGCACTATCCTGCAACAGTCTGTAGGCAGGTCTTACTGGAACATCAACCTTAGTATCATGAAGCTTAATCGAAACTCTGTAATTATCCTTACTCATAGTTGTCACCTTTCTCCTATTACTCCATTATTATCATTATATTAACAAATTATTTATGCTTAGTTTCTGAATTTTATCATCATTCTTCTAAGTGAATTAAACTCGTTAACAACAACTACACCATAATCAATATCTTCTTCACCTACTTCTTCCTCATGTCCATGAGCTTCCTTCTTCCTAAGTCGTCTAAGTTTACGGCTCTCATCATATCGTAATATAACTGACTTGCCTTCTTCTCCAAGGTCAAGTATGGTAAATGAGCTAAGTGGAGTAATATCCTTCTCAATACTACTGATAAATGGCTTAATCATATCTTCTTCAATCTGTTCGCTTTGTTCTTTACTCAAGAAATCTCTTGCCTTATTCTTCCAGTCTTCTATGACATCCGTTGTAGCAACACCACCTGTAATCATAAGAAGATTCTCAGGATGGAACTTAACTAATCCCTTAGTACCTCGACATATAAACAATACATAGATACATGCACAAAAAGCACCTGCAAGACTACCAAACCAAGGCGCATCCATAGGAGCAACATTCTTAAGTGCAATAGTTACGATTATTGATACTACACCCTCAATACCAAATGCAATATCACCTCTTATCTCTTTCTCAATAGAAGCAAAATAATTAGCCATATATGTGAGTATAAATATAAAGAATTGTGATATACACATAATCCTTATGGCAAATGGTAATGTCTCTAGCATTTTCTCATCTGTCACAGAAAATACTCTCATAAATGCTTCTGGGAAAATAGCAAGTAAAATAAGAATAATAGGTATTACAATTAATCCAATTCTAAATAGCATACGCTTAGCAAGAAGCTGACAGCTTGTATTCTTCTCACCAAAATAAGCAGAAGCAATTGGCATAATAGACTCACATTGTCCTAGTATGAAAATTGCAAGGAACACTACAAGATTGTCCATAACTGCAGAGTCTCCAAGACCACTTGTACCACCTTCATCACTAAGAACGAAGTTTTGAATGAACATTTGCAAGATTGCAAGAATATACGTAAGGGCAAGTGGGAAACCAGGCTTAAGGATTTCTCCTGGCTTAATTCCACTATTCTTAGGATTCACAAACCGGCACAGGGTATCCTTCTTCTTGAAGTGGAAGAAGAATACAATAAGGGCGACCACATTGCCGAACACTGTACCGAAGGCTGCGACCCATATTCCAAAATGAAATACATTAAGACCAACCAAATCAATTATGACATTAACTACAGCCGATACAACAGTTCCTACCATAACAAGATTAGGGTTGTTATCATCAACGAAAATGTACAGCCACGCAAACACCATTGTCATAACAACAAAACCAATTAGTATTACTATAAGATATTCCTTGGCAAATGCTACATTTTCTGGAGTTGTCCATAGAATTTTAAGAAGAGGATCGATAAATATAATTGCTATTGCACTAATTATTATAGAAAGAATAGCAAGTGCAATAGTTGTTATGGTGAATGCTTTGGCTGCTTTCTCCTTCTCTCCGGAGCCTGAGCATTTAGATACAAGAATACCACAACCTACGCCACCAAGGGAGCCTAGAACACTTGTAATCATAACTACTGGTTCAACATTACTTAATGCTGATAGCGCTACATTGCCCAAAGATGCTGATACACAAGCTGCATCTACCAGCGGCGCTGTCTGTGAAAACACAAGTGTTATTATAGAAGGAATAATATACCTTAGCGCACTCTTTCCTATTAATTTTTCTTCGAATTTGTAGTTAATCACTTCACTATTCATAACCTATAATTACCTCTTTACCTCCTATATATTAACAATACTATATAATTATAACATACTTCCACTTTTCCTTATTAATATTTTTTAACATTGATTAATCAAAACTTAGTTTTACCTGGCTCGCCTTGGTTAGATGTTGGGAGATTACGTACCAATTAGCATATTTGTAACATTTACCACGTAGTGTGTCGGTGTAAATCGTACCAATTGGTGTTTTTTCTTAGTTTACTCCGTAATGTGATGTCATAATTGTTTCCTCGCAAAGCAAAGACTACGTGGCAAAGACTGATTTGTTGTTATTTACTCCGTAAATCCTACTCTAGCGCCAGCATCAATAGCCCGCCGACTACGGACCAAAAGTCTGTTCAAGTATATTTACTCCGTAAAACCCCACAAAGCAACAATCAGTACCACCAGCTTAGCTGGTGATTTGTTCTGCGGCTATAAGCCGCTGTTCCCTGCTTGCCTCTAAAGAGGCACTGAGTAGTCCGCCTTCCGCACTACTTTCTCTGGCTAACGCTAAAGCGTTTTATTCGTTGCCCTACTTCACCGGCTCACCCGTACTTATACTTATGATTTGCATGTCGCTTGAATATCATTAACGAACTCTTTCCCTTTAAATACCCCATTATTTGCGAAACGCTGTACTTGGGCGGTATTCTCACGAACATATGTATATGATCGGGGCATGCCTCTGCCTCTATTATTTCTATACCCTTTCGTTTGCATAGCTCACTTAATATGTGTGCTATATCTGCTCTAATCTTATTGTATATTATTTTCCTTCTGTACTTTGGTGCAAATACGATATGGTACTTACATTCCCATCGCGTATGTGCTATACTATTTTTATCCATTTGGATCCTCCTCTGTTATTCTAGTGCGGTTGGCGAACCACACACATTATAACATGGGAGGTTTTTGCTTGAAGCTAAAGCTAACTGGGAACCACCCAACATTGATATGCCCCCTGTCAAGTAGACAGGCGAAATATCTAAAAATGAGTACAGATTATACCTACATTTCGAGTGAAGTGTAGGTATTTTTTCTATGCAC
>CAJOGN010000086.1 GCA_905234245.1 uncultured Lachnospiraceae bacterium | reverse complement strand
GATAAGCGTTATTTTTTATTTATATTCATTCAAGAATAGTCAAGATTCTTTGGAGTGATTTTGGGTTTAATCATTCCGTCAATTGTCACGCAAGGTGATATCTATTTACGAAGATATAATTCTTGCAAAAACCATTTTTAATAATTTGATAGCGGGAATGCAGGGTATCAGGTTTTGCTATGTTGGTAGAGTGTTCTCGCAGAAAGGAGAATGTATGACCAACAAAAGAAACTACAAGAGTAATGTATTTGCAATGTTGCTAGAAGAGCAGGAAAGGGCACTGGAATTGTATAATGCAGTAAACAATTCGACTTATGGTGATCCTAGCCTGGTGGAGATTAATACAATTGAAGGAGGGTTCGAACTGTCAATACAGAATGATGCGTCATTTATATTTGATAATGTATTATCGATTTATGAGCACCAGTCAACGTACTGCCCTAACATGCCGCTTAGGAGTCTAGTTTACTTTGCAACCTTAATTCAGAAGAAATATATGAATAGAGATATATTTAGTCGCAGACTTGTAACACTTCCTACACCTAAGTTTATTGTGTTTTATAATGGCGTAGAGCCACAGCCTGAATATAGCGAGATGAAATTATCTGATTGTTTTCTAAAGAAGGATGATGAAAAAAGTATGTTAGAACTTGTTTGCAAGGTGTATAATATTAACAAAGGTAAGAACAAGGAGTTGCTGGAACGTTGTAAATGGCTTTCTGATTATATGGTATTTGTAGATAAGGTAAGAGAATATCATAATGACAGGGAAGATGACAAGCTAGAAGAAGATATCAGTAAGGCAATCGATTATTGTATTTCCAATGGTTTTTTAGAAGAGTTTTTCACATCCAGAAGATCGGAGGTGTTAGAAGTGACTAAGGTAGATTATACATTTGAAAGAAGAATGAAGCTTAATTATGATGAAGGCAAAGATGATGGAATTAAGATAGGTGAAAAGTTAGGTGAAAAGCAAATGCTACTTGATAAAATAGCCAAAAAGATTTCTAAAGGCAAATCTTTTTCTCAAATAGCTGATGAGTTAGAAGAAAGTGAAGAGGATATAGTGGAACTAGCAAAAGAGATAGAAGAAAGTTGACAGGTCCTTTTGTCAAACTACGCCACAACCTTACCATTTTGTGTAATTGATTTCCATGAAACGCTTATTGACGTTAAGGTCGATAAGCGTTATTTTTTATTTATATTCATTCAAGAATAGTCAAGATTCTTTGGAGTGATTTTGGGTTTAATCATTCCGTCAATTGTCACGAATAGTGATGTTTAGTGTTTTATTAAGAAGGATAAAGAAAAAAAGAATGTTAGAACTCGTCTGCAAGGTGTATAATATCAATAAAGGTAAGAATTAGATTTTTTTCACATCCAGTCGATCGGAGGTGTTAGAAGTGACTAAGGTAGATTATACATTTGAGAGAAGAATGGAACTTAACTATAAAGAGGGCAAGGAGGATGGACAAAGTCAGTTAGTTAAGGCTGTTGAGTTGCTCCGAGAAGGTGTAGACAAAGAAGATATTCTGAAGCAAGGGATAGATATTAAGACCATTGAACTTGCTGAAGGGATTCGATAATTGGCGTAGATTAAGTATAAGGCATTACGGAATATTTTGACTGAGTATATGGAGGCAGATGGTACGCACCACCTGCCTTAAATTTTTCTAAAACTTCATTGACGTATACAAACAACTGTTCTATAATCATATATAGAACAAACGTTTGCTCATTACTAGTGTTATGAGAGACTAACTATTAAAAGTCAACAGGGAAATCAGTTTTTTGAATAAAACATCAGTTAGATGTTTTAAATAGCCCGGAGGCAGGCTTAGGCCTCAATTAGTACCTTGAAAACTGCATGACAAACAGAGCATCTGAACAGGTGCTCTAAGAAAAGGATGTAAGTTAAAGGATCTTTATTTTCGGTAGGCTTCGCCTGTAAGTTCCATTCGATAGATGGTACGTATCAGCTTTTTCGCTGCATGACCGATAGCAACATTGTAGTGCTTGCCTTCACTTATCTTTTTAGATAGGTAAGCGCCGAAGTTCTCATCCCAGTGGCAGACATATTTTGTGGCATTGAACAAAGCATACCGTAGATAACGAGATCCCCGTTTTTCCATGTGGGAATAGCTAGAATCAAGTTGTCCTGACTGGTATGTAGATGGCGATAACCCTGCAAATGCAAGTATCTGATCGGTATTACTGAATCTGGAGAAATCACCAACCTCTGCAAGAATCATGGCTCCCATACGGTAGCTAATACCGGGGATTGTCATAATTGGAGAGTTGCAAGTATCCATGATGGATTTGATTGAAGCTTCGATTTCATCAATCTCATCCGTCATCACCTCGATCAGATGGATGGTGTGCTTCAACTCCATTGACTTTGCAGGCATAACAGAACCAACTGAATCCTTGGCAGCATCTCTTATGGTGACAGCCATATCTCGTCCGTAGCGTCCCTTAGAAGCTGTTTCAAGGACATTTCTGAGATGGGTAAGGTGACTTTCAGCGATGTAAGAAGCACCGGGAAACTCAGAAAGTAAGGCGTACACAGAAGCCATATGAAGATTAGGAACGAGCTTTTCCAGTTCCGGAAATAAGATGTTAATAAGACGAGCCACAGACGATTTGAGCTTGGCGCGCTCTTGAACCTTGTCGAAACGGTAACGGGTTAATGACTTGAGTTCTTCGTTGTGATATGATGTGTCTGAGTAGGGCTTGAGAGTCTTATCAGTCATCAACATCATAGCGATCGAACCGGCGTCGACTTTATCCGTTTTCGTCTTTCTAAGGCTTAGACCTTTTCTGTAAAGATTAGTATGTAGCGGGTTGATAACACAGGTGGCGAGACCTTTATCAATGAGCGATCCGAGAAGATTGAGTGAGTAGTGACCGGTAGCTTCAAGGCCTACTTTTATTTCGGTCCTATCATCAGTCACTGAGAAAATCTTCTCATACAACTCATCAAAGACTGCCTTGTTATTCGGGATAGTAAATACCGGATAGAGATTATCGGCTTCTGATCCCAGGATGCAGCAATCATGCTTATCCTTTGCAACATCGATACCAACATAGATCATACGTATGATCCTCCTTAAAAGTATTTGACGCTGTATTGGATCCACAGGGTTCTCTGCCGATGTAACCTCGTTCTACATAAACCGTCGTGCGGTATCTAACTGATTAACACTTTGACAAAGAGGCTGTGGTTGGAGCCTCTCAGTAACCGTCTATGCGGTAGGTGGTGATAACCAATCCACAGCATCTTTAACAGCATACCCTATACCTTAGAACAGGTAAAGATTGGGTATGACTATATAATACGAGGTGGTGAGGTCGATGGATAAGAACATTAATATTATCAGAGATCTTGATGGAAAGAGATTTGTACTGATTAATGATATAAGATTTAAAGGTAAGAGAAAGGATTGGAAGAGCGTAGAGGAGTATCTTAAAGAGTATATAGGGAGTTTTTATGAGATTGAAGAGACAAGTGAAAAAATATATATTTCAAAAGATTTTCCAGATGAATATGCAAATTCAGAGAGTAGAATTCAATTAAAGGGAGCAGTGGCTAAAGCAAAAGCGAATGCATCGCTAGCTATCCCAGAAATGATTCGAATTGCCACTAATCCCAGATATAAAAGTAATTCTAAAACTAAACATAAAAAAGACGCAAAATATGGTTGGTACAGGTATGAGGTGAGATTTGCATTGCCGGTATACGATGATATTATGGGTGTGGTTGTTAGGTACAATATATATAGAGCAACTATGCTTGTGAGACATGCTGAAGATAATAAAAAGTATTTATATGATTTTATAACAATAAAAAAAGAAACGAGCAGCCCGCTTAAGTAAAATAACTGTACGGTAAAAACCCATTTCTTTGTATATTATTCTATCATATTTATAGAATCTGTCAACTTATGGGAGTTGACAGGGGACGGAACCGCAGCCTGAATATAGTGAGTTGGTATTGTCCGATTGTTTTATTAAGAAGGATAAAGACGAAAATAGTATGTTAGAACTCGTCTGCAAGGTGTATAATATCAATAAAGGTAAGGGTTAGATTTTTTCACATCCAGAAAATCGGAGGTGTTAGAAGATTATACATATGAACGTAGGATGATTCTTAATTATAATGAAGGTAAAGAAGATGGAAGAGCTCTTGAGCATAAAGAAATGCTTCTTGAGAAAACATCAAAAAAGCTATCTAAAGGGAAATCCATTTCGCAAATAGCAGATGAGTTAGAAGAAAGTGAAGATGCAATAATGGAACTAGCAAAAGAGATAGATGAAAGTTGACAGGGGGACGCAGAAGATCAGAGGCAGATGGTACGCACCACCTGCCTTTTCATAAATACTCTATAACCCAGCCTTTCAACTCCCAACCATAAGGAGGAAGCAACCTTGGAATTTGGTGATATATTTAAGGACAAGTTACATAATATGGATACCGAGGGCAGGAGTGAGAAGTATTCCGACGATAACATATTTCCTTATGAGCCCACACCCTATAGTGTGTTAGAGCGGCTGGCTGACAGTAGCATTATAGATGCGAATTCTTATATGATAGATTATGGCAGCGGCATGGGCAGGGCGTGCCTTTATCTTGCCGAGAAGACAGGCTGTAGGTGCACTGGCATAGAGTGTATAGACGAATTCTACCAGGCTTCGCTTAAGAACCTAGAGGATAAGAATTTGAGAGTTGATTTTGTAAAATGTTCAGTGGAGGACTACCCTTTACCTGATGATTCTAATGTGATGTATTTCTTCAATCCATTTTCGGAAGAAATATTTGAGAAGGTAATTCACAATATTATTGATTCTTATCACAGGAATCCCAGACAGATAAAGTTGCTGTTCTATTACCCTTCCGATGAATATGTTGCATTTCTGATGAGGGTAGATGAGATGACATTCTTTGATGAGATAGATTGCAATGATTTGTTTGAAGAGGAGACCAATAGAAATAGGATAATTGTATTTGAGTGTTAGAATGCAGATTTTTCTCAGGGCTTTTATCTCTCTGACGACGAGGAATTCTCTAAGCGTTGGGCTAAAAGCAGAACAGGCATGACCACATATCTTAACATTTACGACCTCGATGAGGAAGGTCTTAATATCAAGACATTCGACCAGGATGAAGAGTGGTATGATTACATCTTCGCTAATCGCAAGGGCAAGCCCGACAGCTTCAGTAACTACGATGTAATAATTGGACCGATTGCCAATGACACCTTGTATGACACCTGGGGCATGCTAACAAGCGGCGTCCTAGACAAGGCCACATCCCTTAAGTGTCTTAAGATTGGAAATGTATATCATCAGATTGTAATCAAATCAGAAAAGGCGCTAAGCTCATTACATTTTATAGAAGCAACAGTTATTGACCCTTCCAGTGTGCAGGAATATAAAGAAGCGGTTGCAAAGGAAGAGGAAGAGTTCCAGCAGGAATTTGCAAGGATTGTCGGGGATTAGATAACATATAAAAATACTAGACAAATCTGAGCTCACAACTTATTATATTATATGGGGAGTAATGTGGCATTTTGATTAGGAATTGCTAGTTACGACATGGATTGTTATGCGACTTGAAAGGAGGAATGCCATGAAAGTCAGGAAGATAAGTTTTACCAATAAGTTTATTTTTGGGGTGGTTATATTATTCCTTATATCGGATATTGTATTGGGAATAATTGCTTATACCAGAATCTATAGTCTGCTGTTGGATCAGGCCAAGGCAACAGGGCAGAGCACAGCGTCTATGGTTGCAGCCATGATAGACGGTAATGTTGTAACGTCGGTTAAGCCCGGCGAGGAACAGACAGACAGTTATCTGGAAGTCAGCAATATGATGACTACATTTATGAATACTTCCAAGTCCGAATATCTGTATACAATAAGACAGACCCAGTCGGGTGAGATGGAGTATGCGGTGGATGGTCAATACGAAGATGCATCCAAGATAGGTGACACATTCGAAGACGATGAAGCCCTGCCTGTGTTCAAGGGAGAGGTTGTCTCCGATAGTGAGCCATTTACTGACGAATGGGGAACACACATTTCTTCCTATGCGCCCATATATGTGGACGGAGAGATTGTAGCGGCAGTTGGTGTTGATATTAGTATGGAATGGATTACTAACCAGACATCGGGAATGCTGATAAATGTAATTATAGTATGTGCAATCGTACTTGTTGTAGGCGTGATAGTACTTATCATAATCGGAAGGTTACTAAGTCGTAAGTTCGTTCTTCTCAATGACAAGATTGTGGAGCTTACAGCAGGTGACGGCGACCTGACAAGACATATCGAGATTAAGTCCGGTGATGAGTTCGAGGTTATCGGCGACAATATCAATAAGCTTATTGAGTTTATTCGCGTCATGCTTCTGTCCATCTATTCCGGCTCTGACAAATTAAGTGAGGCTTCAGTCAAGATTGCTGACAATGTCAGAAGTGCCAGGGGAGATGCGAAGACTATATCGGATACAATGTCACAGATGAGTGCTAATATGGAAGAGACGGCGGCGTCCATTAACAATATCAATGACCTTGTATCAGACATAGCTGATGGATTTGAGGACATTGCA
>CAJOGN010000085.1 GCA_905234245.1 uncultured Lachnospiraceae bacterium | reverse complement strand
TATCGTTATCACCGTTCCCAGCTACAACACGATGTTCCAAACCATTACTGTCACTGACAATAATACCGGTAGGACGTTGACGAGTTGGAGTTCAGCTGAGTCCACAGTTACTGATGGCACTTATGAATTCTATCAGATGCCTACTGGCTGGACGCTCTCTGGCGTATATATGTTCACCTATACTACCAGTGGTTACACCTTCGGCTATTTGTCATCTGAGAATCAAGCTTCTATCACCATTTCTTCAAGCCTGTTGAACGGCAGCACTAATGTCAGCGTTGCCATCGCTGGCGCCGCATTAGAAGAGGGCCAGTATGTAGACGTGAACGGCGACTCCAGAAGCTTGAGCAGTGGATACCTCTTCAACCAGACCTGGAATCCTGTTGACCTCAGCAAAGTTGATATGCCGGAGCGTTTGAAGGAACAACAGCTTGTCAAAGCTGTGAAGCAGGCAATCCGGTTTCTTGAAACTCAGGGGCTGACGGTCAGTTAGCGCTTTCTTGATAGCGGATATTTGCCCCGAAAAATCCCGCTTTTTCCGGGGCTGGTTTTGTGCGCCCTTTTTTTACAGGTCACGCTCTGACCGACCCTTTCACACTAGTATTTTTAGCCGCTTTAGCCCGGCGACCCGAAGTCGGCAAAAATGCGTTCGTCTCACTCAACTGCCTGCAATCTCTGGCTTTCGCTTTCCTCAAGGTGTCCTAAATCTTGGAAACTGGTGTCTTTTATAGGTTCCGTTAAGAAACACGGAATCAATGTTCTCTCCGCTGTAAAAGACGCCTTTCTAGGCAACGCTTACAGCGTCCTTTTCCCTGCACCGACTGAATAGTTACAAAATATATATTCGGCGATGAAACTTTGCAATCTGCGTATTCAGAGCAATGTCCCGGCGCGCTCGACAGAGGACAAGGACTGCAAAGAACAGACGCCGCCTATATAGCTAAGAAAATCATGCGCTTCTACGGCTCCAATCTGGGAACGTCCTTTGTGATGAAGATGGACGCGAAAAAGGCGGTGCAGTCCCTGATTGAGACTCTTCTGACGGAGAAACTGTAATCCCCCTTCCTTTGGAATATGAAAAACGCGTGACTACTGTTCGCTGACAGCGGTCACGCGCTTTTGCGTTAATTCGAGGCTTATTTGTAATTTTCCCGCTTTCAGTTCTTATCTAAATCCGCAGTCACTTGATAATAGTCGCAGGCGTGGGCTGTGTAGTTCTTCACGTTAGACTTAGAGATTAGGTTCATCTGCAAAAATGAGCAGAATACATACGCATCATCCTCTAGTATCTCATCCTGTAATTTCACTGCAAGCTGACCTCTCTTAGCTGTATCAAATTCCTTAGATAAGTCTCCAACTAACTTCGTTACATCAGAATCCTCATATCCACCAAAGTTATAATCACTTCCTGGCAGGCAGCTTGTAGTAAAGAAGTACTGAGGATCACCTGAAGGTGCAGTTACAAGAGCTGATGCATATACATCCCATGAGCTCTTGTCCTTACGGAACTGCTTATGGTTAGCGGTGTTGTTAATCTCAACACCGATACCAATATCCTTAAGTGATGCCTGTGCAGACTCTGCTAATAGTGGTAATTCCTGACGTGAAGGATATGTTAACCATTTGATTATTAGCTTTTGTCCATTCTTCTCACGAATTCCATCGCCGTCTGAATCAACCCATCCTGCTTTCTCAAGCTCTTTTTTCGCTTCTTCTGGGTTGTACTTCTTAGCCTTAGTTACCTTATCTCCACCAAAGTCACTAAATCCATCAGGGAAGGCGCCGTTACCTACAACACCATGACCGTTAAGAAGTGTCTTAACAAAGCCTTCTTTGTTGATGCCAAGGGCGATAGCCTTTCTTACTGCAGGATCGGAAGCAAGAGGACTCTGTGAATTCATTGATACAAAGAATGCTCTTGATGTCTGAATGCTTGAGAATTGATATTTGTTATTCTCAAAGTTAGGATATGATTCATAAGCCATACCGTAAGCTGCATCAATTTCACCTGACTGTAACGCTGCAGATAAAGTATCACCATCTGTTATCGTCTTAATTGTAAGCTCCTTTAGCTTAGGTGTTCCATTCCAATATGTGTTGTTAGGTGTTAATGTAAGATGATCATCTGTTACCATTTCCTTGACAACATAAGGACCTGTACCTGCCACAATGCCTGTCTCCATATTACTTGCACCCATATCAATAATACAAGCATATGGGTCTCCAAGATAATTCATAAGTGCTGGATTAGGCTCACTTGTAGTGATTGTAAGCACATTTCCGTTAGCCTCCATACTGGCAATCTTGGTATCCCCAGGGGCTCTGTCATGAGTTGCAAGAAGATGCTCGAAGCATTCCTTAACAGCATTAGCGTCCATATCTCTTCCGCTGGAGAACTTGATGCCGTTATGAAGTGTAATAGTCCACTTGTTAGCGCCGTCATTCTCCCATTTGTCAGCGAGCCATGGCTCAATCTTCATATCGTCTGTGTAATGAATCAATGTCTCGCCTATTCCATAACGAATACATGCCCATCCATTATAGGAATTGTGCGGATTAACGGATTCCTCCGAGTTCTCTGAGTTAAATGTAGTATCACCAATCTTCATAACCTTGTCGCCTTTTGAAGACGTGCCGCCCTGGCAGCTACATCCAACTACCATAACAGCTATCATCATAATAGCTGCAATTAGGGTAATTTTTTTCTTCATGTCTTTCCCTCCCATTAGTATAATCTATTCTCCAAGAAGACCTACAGCACAGAAGCAATTAGCTTCTTCGTGTATTCTTCTTTTGGATTCGTAATAATATCATTGGCATCTCCAGCCTCTACTACTTCACCCTTATTCATAACAACCACCCTGTCGCAGAAGCTTTGAACAAGAGCAATATCATGGCTTATGAACATAATGGAAATGTCCCATTTAGCCTTCTTTCTTATATCATTAAGTAATGCAATTATTTCCTTTTGTACAGTAACATCAAGGGAAGATGTTGCTTCATCGCATATAAGAATCTTAGGCTCATTAGCAAGAGCCCTTGCAATAGCAGCTCTTTGGCATTCACCACCACTAAGCTCGTGAGGATATCGCTTGGCATAGTCACGTGTAAGGCCACATTCTTCTAATAACTTCTCAACCCGTTTAGAGACCTCGTCCTTTGAAAGTCCAGCGTTCCTTAGACTTTCGCCAACGCTTGTTCCAACCTTCAACCTTGGATTAAAGGATTCAACTGGCGTCTGAAATACCATTTGAATAGTCTTGTACAACTCCTTAGGCTTAATGTCTTCCATACTTTGCCCATCAATATATACTTCTCCTGAAGTCTTCTTCGTAAGCCTTGTAATTATTCTTGCAGATGTACTTTTTCCACTGCCACTTTCTCCAATAATCCCCAGACATTCGCCTCTTCTTAGCTGGAAGCTTACGTCTTTAAGGGCAGTAACTTCAGTGCTCTTTCCCTTATTAAAAACACAATTTAATTTCTTAACTTCTAATATATTATCCATAGACTATCTCGTAATTCTTGGAACTGCATCCATTAATCTCTTAGTATATTCTTCCTTGGGATTGTTAATAACATCCGCTTTACTTCCCATCTCTACAATCCGACCGTTCTTAAGCACAAGCACTTTGTCAGCCATGGCATTTACCACGCCTATATTGTGAGTCACCAGAATAATAGATGTGTTAAATGTGTCACGAACCCGAAGCATCTCTTCCACCGCCTGCTTTTGAATTGTTACATCCATAGCAGAGGTAGGCTCATCTGCAAAAAGCACCTTGGGATTAAGCAGCATTGCCGCTATGATTCCCACCCTTTGCTGCATTCCGCCTGAGAGTTCATTAGGATAACTGTCTAAGATTCTGTCAGCATTTTCGAAGCCAAGCTTGTCTAAGAGCTCATCAACCTGAGTCCTGAATTCCTCCTTGGAAATGTCCTTATGCTCCTTAACTATCTCGTATAGCTGAACTCCAATTCTTCTAACAGGACAAAAGCTGCTGCCAGCAAACTGGAATATCATTCCTAACTGCTCTCCGTTAGTGGCAAGGCGCTGCTTCCTACTAAGATTAAGAAGGCTATTTCCCTCGTAGAGAATGTCGCCCTTAGATATACTTCCTCTGTCACCAAGAAGGCCCATGGCAGCCTTAATGATGGTGGATTTGCCGGAGCCTGACTCACCAACAATTCCTAGGATTTCGCCCTGGGCGACAGAAAAGCTGATGTCAGAAACTGCAACCTGCGCACCATATTTTATTTCTACATCCTTGTACTCTAATATCTTATTCATAGTGTTTTATTCTCTAACTGTATGTATTAAGTAC
>CAJOGN010000084.1 GCA_905234245.1 uncultured Lachnospiraceae bacterium | reverse complement strand
CCAAGCTCAATTAAGGAGGCAAGCAAGCTTGCAATTGAGAGTGATTTTGTTAAAGAAATAGTTCCTCAGGGAGTAATAGAGGAGTACACGCTGACATAAAAGGAGGAAGGATATGCATAGACAATCAGATATGCGATACTCTATTCTGATAGTGTCTTCCTCTGAGAGATTTGTACATTTGGTCAAGAAGTCTTTAGATGGCTTTATCACTATTGATGTAAGAAAGAGTGGGTCCCTTGCTAGGCGAAGTCTTGTTGAGAGAGATTACGATATAATTGTAATTAACGCGCCCCTTCCTGATGAGTCAGGAATTGAATTAGTAAGAGATGCATCAGACAGAAGTCGTGCTCTTATATTATTTGTTACACCAGTAGAGCTATATGATGACGTTCTTGAAAATGTTACAGATAGAGGCGTCCTTGCAATAACCAGTGAAATGGTTGAGAACAGACTTGATAAGGCCATTCGATACCTTACTGCGCTGCAAGAGCGAATACATCGTTTAGAGCAGAAGACCCTTACACTTGAGGAGAAGACAAAGCCAAAGCCATACTTATCAATAAGAAGGGCTTAAGTGAAGCTGAGGCGCACAAAGCCATTGGCAAGCTGGCTATGGACAATGGAGTATCAAGAGGGGAAATCGCCAAGCGAATAATAAGGGGCTGACAAAACTGTCAACCCCTTTTTTAGTCTATTGATACCAGCAGATTCCTTCATCCTGCCAACCGATGCTTGTTAAGTAAGAATACTCTGATAAGCTATTGGTGTAGTGATGAGTGTTGTTAGTTGCGTAAGGATTGAAGAGTCTGTAAACTGGATTCTCTCCTATTGTCTTAGCATAGAATGATAAACCTTCATCCTGCCAGCCAATTGTCTGTAGGTATGTGTACTCATCGAAATTCTTTGTATAGTGATGCTCACCTGAATAAGGATTATATACACGGTATACTGCAGCTGAGGAATTGCTGTTATTTAAGCTATAGAATGCAATTCCTTCATAAGTCCAACCAGAATTGCGAAGAGTTTCTTTTTCAGCTTCACTTGTTGTATATAAATGGTCACCACTTATTGAATTGTAGAATCTATATACAGGTGTGGAAGCATTACTGCTTTCATTTTGATTTTCATTTTCGTTATTGCCAGATTCACCACTTGGAGTTCCCTCGTTGCCAGATTCACCACTTGGGTTACCTTCGTTACCAGAAGGAACGAATCCAGAGCCGGAACTATTGGTTGTAGCAGTTGCTACAGCAGTACCATTAACACTAAGTGTATATGTACTTCCTGATGTAAGAAGTGGACTTGCGAATATTACGCTGTTAGCACTCTTCTTAACAGTAGTTGTATATATAGTATTTCCTGATGCGTCTAAAATTGAAACGCTATCCCCAGCGTTAAGCGATACAGAGCCTTGTTGACTCATTCCGCCGCTCATATCACTCGGCATACCACTTGGTTGACCACCGTTCATTCCACCTGGCATTCCGCCGCTCATACCACCAGGCATTCCGCTAGGACGTCCACTTGTATTTCCTGACATATCACTTGGCATACCACTTGGCTGACCACCGTTCATTCCACCTGGCATTCCACCTGGCATTCCGCCGTTCATTCCGCCAGCCATTCCGCCAGTACCGAAGAATACATAATTACCACTAGTAAATCCTTGCTGCATTCCTCCCATACCGATTCCAATAATAGTTCCACCATCAACTGTTATAGAAGAATTCTCACCCCAGTCAATTGGGTTATTATCATTCTGTGTTGATGAAGATATATCTGTCACTCCACCAGATACAAGTACTGTTCCGTTAGAATCTATACCATCACCACCGGCGTTAACATACCATGTTCCACCGTATATATTAAGTGCGTAAGAATAATCTGTAAGGTCAGAATTGGCTGCGTTGATTCCATCATCAGATGATGTAATATTACCAGTACCACCGTATAGATTAACAGTTGCACCCTCTAAACCTTCTGTTGAATTAGTTACATTAATTGTTGCGCCAGCAGTACTTCCACTTTGGCCAACGTTAAGAATGTAATCTGACTTGATTCCATCATCGGCAGCGCTTACATTAATATTTCCACCAATGATATTAAGACCAGCAACACCATCTGCTCCGTCACCAGATATACCATCGTTAGATGCGGTTACATTAAGTGTGAAGCTGTCAGTTGCAGAGGCGCCAATATTAATTGTAGCATTATCGCCACCCTTGATGCCGTTCTTACATACGCCATTAATATTAAGTGTACCGGTACCTGTTATTGTAAGATCACCATCATCCTTAAGCTTTAGTGCTGCTCCATCGAATGCGTCAGCAACTTCTTCATCTGTTGACTCCTCGTCGGCAGGGTCCTCATTATCTGTTAAGGTGTTAGTTCCATTTATAACGATTGTCGTATCCTTATTTTCCTTATTGATACAAATTGGAGCACCAGTGCTGCTAGCTAGTGTTAAGTCCTGAAGAATAAGAGTTACTCCTGTTGTTCCTTTCTTAACAGTAACTGAACCATCAGAACAATTACCTGTTATGATATAGACACCAGATTCCTTGATTGTAAGGTCGTTGCCTTCTATCTTGTAGGCGTCTTCTGAACCGGATAATGTATTAATTCCTGTTTCCGTAAATGTGAATGTGGTAGACGCTTCCTGTACAAGCTGTGACACATCCGTTTCAGCCGCATAACTTGTTAGTACATTAACAGGCATTCCTGTAAGTACCAGTGTAGATAATAAACCCATTGCTAATAATTTTTTGTTTCTCATAATATATATCCTCCATTTCATTGTTTTTTTGTTTCTGATGAAAGGATATAACCTGAAACTTAAATAAACCTTAAATATCAAAAAATTATTTCGCAATGGGTTTTAAATGATTATTTATTGATGACACTTGTATAGCATAAATTCCTTGTTTGTCTGACCAGCAGGCAGGACTCGTTCTCCTATTTGTTCTATTTTGTAGCCTTTTTTGCTTAAGTAATCTAATACGCTAGTATCAAAAGTATAGCCCATAGCATTGAGGTAATCTTCTGCGTTTGCTTCATCATCATCTAAGATAACCCACACTGTTTTGTTATCTGGAATGTTAAGCTCGCTTTGTACTTCAATATTAGGAGACATTTCGTGCCAGCTTTTGAATTTTTCTATTTCCAAGTCTTTATCTGTAATAATTGCGTGATGCTCAGGCATATACACAGATAGAATCGATAATGAGTGAGCACTGTTATGATATACTATATCGTCAGCAGTGATTTCATCTTTTATAGAATCATACAGGGTGGAATTACTCTCTATTAATCTGTAATTGAACTCCACATAGTAATTATATATAAACATAATGACAGTTATAATAGCTGTCGCTATGAATATCTTATTATTTTCAATCGCTAGAACTGTATATATAACGAATAGCCATATACAAGGAAGTACAACTGCAATATATCTTTCAATGAACACAGGTGTAAATACTACAGATAATATAATTCCACCAATTATGTAACCGAAGAATACGCATAGGTTCAATACAGCAAATTGAAATGTTTTAATCTTTTTTCTTTTTATAATAAGTAGAACAATGGCCAGACATAATATTGCAGCATATATAATGGCAAAGTATCCCGATGGTTTGCTGAAGGCAAATTCGCCAAAGACAAATTCTGCATATTCACCCAAATCAGCAAAATTAAAAGGTGCTATCCAGAAGCTTTCCTTTACACTTTGAGATTGGCTAATGAATACAGTAAGCCATGGGATGTATAATACAACTGTTCCAATATTAGCCACAAGCCATTTTATAAATCGCTTCTTAACATCTGTTTTTGTGATTAGTATGTTGACAATTAGGCATATAGATACAATCATAACAGCCATTCCTGCAAAGTAGTGTGTATAAGCAGCAAGGGCATTAACAATACAGAATAGTACCCAGAGAACGGTGTTATCTTTTTTGGCGAGCTTATAGGCAATTATCACACTGCATATTACGAATAACTGACACCAGGAATACATTCTGATTTCGACAGCATAGGTAAGAGTGTGTGGAACTGCACATAGTACCACCATAGAAAGTATGCCTGCCTTTGGACTGATTTCTTTGGAAGTAAATAGTCCAACAATAAGCAGCATTGCCATAAATGGAATGGCTGAAAAAATATGATATACCAAAATATTATATCCCAATAAAAGGACAAATGGTTTCAGCATGAAATAGTATAGTGGAGGATGGACATCGATTGATGTAAAATCAATGATTTCACCAAGGCTATGTTTAGTCATATGAATAGTGAATGACTCATCTAACCATATTTGATCACCAAAATCCAAGACAACGACTAATGCTGCCAGGATAATGTATACTATTATAAAGCTAACCTTAGATTTTGTATTCATATATACCTCTTTCCGTTTGTTGATTTATCAATTATCGTATATAATATGTGTAATCGTTATTATACCATATAATAACTATAAATAGGGAATGTTAAATGGGGTGATATATAATGAAGCAGAAGACATATGAGATTGTTACAATAGAAGACACTCGGCGAGTTGTTGAAGACATGAAGAAAACCATTGGGGATAAATCTTATACAATATCTCTTAAAGTATTATCTTTTTTCATGTCCTATGAGGACACCTGCGAGAAGATTCGCCCTATATGTGAGGAGTTTTCAGATGCAGTTCTTACTGGTGTATCAGTTCATGCACTAAGGTATCCAGGAGATGATCACGACATAGTTGAATTTGATGAAACTCCTTTAATTCGATTGTCCTTCTTTATGTTTGAGTGCTCTGATGTTGTTCAGATAATATATGATTTTAATAAGATTGATAAGGATAGTGTATTACAGGATATAAGAAGTAAGATGAAGGATACGCCTAATCTTAAGGGTGTAAATGTGTCTATCGCAGGATATGCAACTCATATATCAGATTTTCTAGAGGAGTTAGTAGCAGGGTTCGAAGA
>CAJOGN010000083.1 GCA_905234245.1 uncultured Lachnospiraceae bacterium | reverse complement strand
ACCATTATCGGGTCTGGGGTGATAACCCCAGCAAGATTTGCCGAAGGCAGACAAAACGAGCGTAGCGAGTTTTTGTCTGACGCAGGCGAATCTTGCGTTCCCAATTAGTGTTCCATATATAACGCCGTTTTCGAGTTGAAAGTAAATGCCCATTTTGAAAAAGATTATTAACACATTTACTTTTGGCGCAAAATCGACGTTATATATGAAGGCTAAAAATAGAGGGGTCTTTTTCCTTTCATAATTTAGAAATCTGAGAGCACTGATTTTTACTTTTTTAGAATTCTTTTTGAGATAAGTAAAAAAGTGTCTCTGCAGATTTCTATATATTGGGGAGGTGCTTTATGAGTGAAGAGAAAAAAATTCCTTTATGGAACAAATATCTATTGACCATCAATGAGGCTGCAGACTATTTCAGTATAGGGCGACATCATTTGAGGAGAATTGTGAATGCCAATCCGGGTGGTGATTTTTATCTTATGGATGGAAGCCGTGTGTTGATTAAGAGAATCGCATTTGAAAAATTTATAGATGAAACGGAATGCATCTGAATTGAGATTAAAGAATTGTCCCCGTGGCATTTATGGAAAGAACGCTGTGATTATGATATAATTTTATCTATCAAATCTTTTGGTGTTCTTTCCTAATTTTATATTGAAAGGAGAACATCTATGAGTGAAAAAAGGAGGGATTCACTAGGCCGAATACTACATAATGGAGAGTCACAACTTGCAGACGGAAGATACAGATATCGATATACCGGATTAGACGGAGTGAGATATGATGTCTATAGTTGGAGATTACAACACTCTGATGCCACACCGCCGAGAAAGAAATGGGAGCTTTCTTTAAGAGAGAAAGAAAAGCAGATTGTTTTAGATAAGTTCAATGAGATTATTCCAAACGGCGGAAAAATAACAGTTAAAGAGTTGGCTGAGAAATATGTGGCTCTGAAGACTACGGTCAGACCAAGCACACTTGCTGGTTATAACACTGTGATAAGAATGCTTGAAAATGATAATTTTGGCAATTTGCGTATTGATCAGGTCAAGATATCGGATGCGAAGAAGTATTTAATCAATTTGCAACAAAAGAAGCATAAGGGATTTAGTACGATTAAGACAATAAGAGGAGTCCTTCGTCCCGCATTTCAGATGGCTGTTGAGGATGATTTAATTAGAAAGAATCCATTTGCGTTTGAGATAGCATCCATAATTATTAATGATTCGGTCGCCAGAGAGGCACTTGATAAGAGACAAGAGAGAGAATTTCTGAAATTTGTCAGAGACGATATCCATTTTCAGAGATATTATGATGCAATATTTATCTTGTTCAAGACGGGCATGAGGATTTCAGAGTTCTGCGGTCTAACTATTTCAGATTTGGATTTTGACAAAAAGCAAATAAGAGTAGACCATCAACTGCTTAGAACCAGCAATATGACATATTACGTTGAGGAACCTAAGACAGATTCCGGAAAAAGGTTGATTCCGATGACAAAAGAGGTGGAAGAAGCATTCCGAAGGATTGTCAGTAATAGGAAGGGAGTCAAGAAAGAGCCTATGATTGATGGTTATGTGGGATTCTTGTTCCTCGATAAGAATGAGATGCCAATGGTAGCGCTTCACTGGGAGAAATATTTTCAGCATATAGTTGAGAAGTATAATCGTACCTATGTTGTTAAGATGCCCAAGGTGACACCGCATGTATGTCGCCATACCTATTGTACCAATATGGCTAAAGCCGGGATGAATCCGAAATCGCTACAGTATCTTATGGGACATTCCGATATTGCGGTAACTCTTAATGTATATACTCATTTTGGAGTAGAGGATGCGAGAGAAGAGATTGAGCGTCTAGAGAAGAATGCATAGGGTTTGAAAGTGAGGTTGGGGTATGACATTTTGATTTACCCCTACTTTTACCCCAAAATCCCGATAAGATACGGAAAAATATGGCACGTTTTGGCAAGATATTAAAAAATCGAATAGTTCCTATCAAGCGTCACAAACCGCATAAACACGCGAAAAACATCGGTTTTACAAGAGGTTTTATAATATGATTAAGGTGTTATTCATCTGCCACGGCAATATATGTCGCTCCCCAATGTCTGAATTCGTACTGAAGGACATGGTGGAGAAGCTTGGCATACAGGACAATTTCATAATAGAGTCGGCTGCCACCAGTTCCGAAGAAATATGGGGTGGAGAGGGCAACCCAATCTATCCGCCTGCCAAGGAGATGTTAAGAAAGCAGGGAATTGGAAGAACTCCTTACACGAATTTCTCAGGCAAGAGGGCGAGGCAGATTACGAAGGCTGACTACAACAAGTATGATTATCTGCTCTGCGCTGATTCTGCCAACATAAGAAATGTCACAGGAATAACAGGTCCTGATACAGAAGGTAAAGTCAAACTGATGCTTGATATTCCCAATAAGACAGGCAGAAGTATAGCGGACCCTTGGTATACAGGGGACTTCGTTGCCACATATAGTGATGTAAGATATGCCTGCCTCAATTTCTTAGAATACCTAGGTTACGACACCAGCGCCATCAGATAATACACACACGTGGCATATTGCGAAAAATATGTGCATTTGCTATATTTTCTGATATAATATGCACGTATGAGTTATTTTTCGTATACAGGGGAGATTATATGTATAACTATTATTTTGATATAGCCGCAATCATAGTATTTGTAGTGTTAATTGCTATGATTCTTTCTAAAAAGCATATTATAGACTCTACGTTTAAGATTTTGGGCAACCTTGCATGGATAGCATTTTTAGCTACACTGCTGGATTTAATAAGTATTTATCTTATTAATAACAGGATGCATACCGGATTAACTGTAGGGGTTAATGTGCTTTTCTTTATGTCTCACATGGTTGTGACATTTCTGTTTCTTATGTATGTTGTGTCTCAAGTCGAGATGAGTGAGACGAGAACAGTTCTAAGAAAAGTCATTCTCTATGCGCCCCTGGCAGTATGTCTTGTGGCACTGATATTGACACCTTTTTATGATATTATATTTTCATACACTTCTGAGAAGGGTTATGAAGCGGGGCCGTTACATTTCCTGGTGTATGTAATAGCAGTAGGATACTTTATATGGGCTATAGCGTACTCTGTCAAGTATAGGAAATATTTGAATAGATTTTTTATAACAATGATAATTCTGGTGGGTATTATCAATGTTTTAGGATTTGTCTGCGAAGCGATATGGCCGTATCTGTCTATGAGGTCATTCGTGGTTTCCATGTCGGCTGTAATCATGTATTTCTTTGAAGAGCAGACTTGCGCGACTATCGAGCATGATACGAATCTTGTAGGCAAGGAATATCTTGCGGAAGTGGGAGGCAGGATGATAATTAACAATTACCCCTTTTCCGTGATTCTAATCAAGATGTCGAATTTTGACGCGTTGTCCGACACATTTGGTCACAACAATACGAATTCCTTGGCGAAGAGTATAGCATCACATGTGGGTCATAAGTACAGGCTGGGCAGATGCTTTAGGATTACAGAAGCGACCATAGCTGTTCTCAATACGGATGTGGACAAGACTAAGGACATGACGCAACAATTATATGATGAGCTGAGTGATAGCTGGGAGATAGAGGGTATGGATATCTCCTGCGACATACTGATGACGGAGTGTACCTACCCTGAGGATGCAGTCGATTTCGAGAATATAACATCCATTATTCGCCATTTTGACAAGCTTGAGCGCAATGCTGGCGGCATAATTGATATTGACGAGCTTCACATCAATGAGCAGATTCGCATCAAGCAGGTGGAAAATGCTATTGAGAGAGGCCTTAACAATAACTCATTTGAGGTATATTATCAGCCGATACGTTCCTTAAAGAAGGATACATTTGTTACGGCAGAAGCACTTATAAGACTAACAGACCCTGAACTTGGACCTGTATCTCCAGCAGAGTTTATTCCAATCGCTGAGAATAATGGAACAATTGTTGCCATCGGCAACTATGTCCTTGAGACAGTATGCAGGTTCATAGCGGATAATGATATGGAGAAGCTGGGACTTCACTACATAGAGCTCAATCTGTCTGTTATCCAGTGCCTGCAGAAGGATTTTATTGAAAATATAGAGTCAATAGTTGGCAAATACGATATTGATCCTAAGTATCTGTGCCTTGAAGTTACTGAGACTGCATCTAATTATTCTCCTGCAGTATTTAAGCAGAATCTTGAGACTCTTGGAGAGAGGGGGTACTCGCTGGCATTAGACGATTTCGGAACAGGATATGCTAATATTGAGAGAATGGTTACATCTAACTTCAGAATTATCAAGTTCGATAAGGAAATGACACAATATTCTTCCAGTGAAGAGAGGCTTCAGCAGGTCTTTGAGAAGCTGCAGAATGTAGTTCATTCCATGGACTCCCAGGTTGTTGCCGAGGGTGTAGAGACCAAGGAGCAGTACGATTATCTGAAGGAAATAGGCTGTGATTATATACAGGGATACTATTTTTCGAAGCCTGTACCGCAGGATGAATTCGTCGATTTTATAAGGGCTAATAATGTATAATACC
>CAJOGN010000082.1 GCA_905234245.1 uncultured Lachnospiraceae bacterium | reverse complement strand
TAGCTCCTTATTATAGTAACAGGGTGTTCAACAACAAATTCCTAACAATTATACACGATGTTGTTGTAAAATGCAAGAAAAATTACAAGATGTTGGGAAATGATGTTATAATATATCTAATTGGAGGTTGATATGAAGAAAAAAAATATCATAATTACAATAATTGTGGTTGTGTTGGTGGCAGCGCTGGGGGTTGCCTTGTATATGATAATTGGACGTGGCAGTGGGGATGGCAGCTCTGATAATAAGGAGAATCACAGTGAGTCTAAAAGGGACGAAGTTCTTACCTTCGTAGATGCCCATGGCAATTGGTATCAGACCATAATCAATCCTAATGTTCCTAAGAATCCATACGATAAGAATAAGTTCGTATCCGAATCAGGAAAAATGCGCTATGATGATGGGAAATATACATCAAGATTAGGAGTTGATGTATCAGAGCACCAGGGTGATATTAACTGGCAGGAGGTCAAGAATTCTGGAATTGATTTCGCATTTATAAGGATTGGCTATAGAGGTTATGGCGAGTCAGGAGTAATAAAGGCAGATGCACGATTTGATGATAACATTGCCAAAGCTAAGGCTGCAGGAATTGATGTGGGAGTATATTTTTTCTCTCAGGCAATTAATGAAGATGAGGCGAGAGAAGAAGCAAGGTTTGTGCTGGAACATTTGCAGGGGCGAGGACTGGACCTACCAGTTGTCTATGACCCAGAGAATATATTAGATGATGTGGCAAGGACAGATAATGTAACGCCAGAGCAATTTACGAAGAATACAATTGCTTTCAATGAAGTAATTAGGGCAGCAGGCTACAAGCCTATGATATATAGTAACATGCTATGGGAGGCATTCCAGCTAGACATGACGAGGCTGCAAGAATATCCTGTATGGTATGCCGACTACGAGCCAAAGCCACAGACGCCATATGATTTTATTATCTGGCAATACAGTGAGAAGTCAACGGTGCCTGGAATAAGTGGCATAGCGGATATGAATATAGAAATGATTAAGAGATAGTATAAGGAAGACCTCTAGGAATTAACCTAGAGGTCTATTTATATATTACATTCCCAACATATCGAAATCGCCGTAGTCGATTAGGACTTTGTTGTCTTCCTGGGAATATGGGTACTTGATAAATGTTGTCTTGCATTCTATGTTGTAGTACCAACCAGAAGAAGCACTTTCGTATTCATCTCTTCTTAGGAACTGAGGAATTGTCTCACTATCATTTGTTACATTGATAGGACAGTTGTAATTAGATATTACTTCAAGTTCCATATCTTCAATAGTTGATTTGTATTTGCCTTCGTTAGAAAAACTAATAATAGTCTTAACATCACTCTCGATAGATATGTCCATTTTATGGTACATATCGTTCTCGTAGTCAAGACTCACGCCATCATCTTCGTAATATGTAAAATGCGAATCCTTATCAGCCACACATATTACATGAAGTGAAGTCAGCGTATCTAATGATAAGTTAGTTAGTTCATTTCCAGTAAGAGGTACAATAGCACCGCTTAATAAGAAGAGAGGTATAGTGCCAAGCTCCACAGGAATAGTAATATCATTCCCGCCCTCGTATACATTTGCTCCAACACATCCCTTCTTATATGGCATCTCATAGAACTTAGAGCCTGTTGGCAACATAACTTCCAGATTATCAATTCCCTTATCTAGAACATTTGCAACAAGAAGAGAGTTGCCTAGCACATAGGAGTCGCTACTATCGTATGTTCTTTCATCCTCAGGAAATGCTGCCATTAGAGGGTTCATAATCATATCACCATTCTCATGACTTGCAGCCATCAATGAATATAGATATGGGAATAGACGATATCTGAACTTAATGGCATCTCTAATATAGTGGGTGTATTCTGGGTACATCCAAGGCTCTGTAACAGTGTTGTCAGCATTAACAGAATGAATTGAAAAACGAGGCATAAATATTCCTGCCTGCACCCAACGAACAAATAACTCAGGTGATGGTGCGCCGCCGTAGAAGCCACCGATATCACCACCATAATTACTCACTCCACTAAGGGACATTCCAAGAATAGTTGCCTGATTATACTTAAGTGTATCCCAGCTAGTTCTATTATCTCCAGCCCAGCTTTGAGCGATTCGCTGTATGCCACTATGTCCACCACGACATACAATGTAAGGACGCGTGTTAGGATATTCTTCCATAATTGCATCACTAGTTATCTGACACATAATGTTGGCCTGAATACTTCTGGATGCGCCAATGGTTGAACCCTTGCCATCGAAGTCAACTCTTGCATCCTTATCAACAATGCTATCGTACTCACAGTTGTCATTCCAGATAGAAGGAGTGCCTTTCTTAATAACATTTTCCTTAAGCATCTTCTTCCATTCCTTGCGACATGTTGGATTAGTAAAGTCGGCAAATACGCCTTCGCCGCCCCACCATTCTCCAACCTCATAAGATTCACCAGAAGAGTCCTTGACAAGCATATCCTTGGATGTGAATTCATCAATATTAGGGTGAGTAAGTAATATACCTGGCTTAACATTAGGTGACACAACAACACCGCGCTTCTTAGCTTCCTTAAAGAAATCAGAAGGGTTCTTGAAGCGCTCCTTATTCCATGTGAATACACATCGCTTCTCGCCGGCAGTTGTATCCTGGGCTGTATAGCCACTAGATAGCTGGAAGCCATCAATAGGGATATCTTCTTTTTTGGCAGTATCTAGAAAATTGATAATTTTGTCATCACAGTTTTCTTTAAGCTCAGAATAATACATAGAGCTTCCCAGATATCCAAGGGCGTATTTTGGAAGCATTGCGCTTCTACCTGTAAGAAATGTATATTCTCTAACCACATCCTTTATTGTAGGACCATACATGAAGAATAAATCGATGTCCCCACTATCAACAGTATAAGTGCTGTGCCTCTTCCAATAGTTACTGTGCTTTCTCCCCATGTCAAATGTGCATTCGCTCATATTGTGATAGAAGTATCCACAGGCAGTTTGATTTGTCTTATTAGCCTTGATGTAGAAAGGTATATGTTTATATAAGCTGTCAGCGCAAATAGGGTCGTAGCCTACTGTATCACCAGGACTCATAGTAAGAAGCTGATGGAACTTGTTGATGTTGCCTGTCTTCTCGCCAAATCCATAGAAGCAGTCACCCTCCTGAATCTCACTTGTATGAATTCTTCTATTATTAGAGTCACATCTATATGCAAGCTTAGGGATGTCACGATGAATAAGGGTGTCCCCATTATCGTACACCTCTATGATGGCAGGAGATTTGTGAATTACAAGACTAAGGGTGTCGCTTGTAATTGTTGCAATGTCTGCTTCGTCACATAGTTCAGTCTCAGCAACTTTGATTCGTCTCTTCCCAGGGCCTACAACACCATCAAGTCTGTCCTCCCAGGCAGTAGTAACAAGACTATAGCTCTCCTCATCAAAGCCCCCATCAAACCCAACTCTTATTCTAATAATAGAATCCGTCATAAACCATATTCTAATGTCAGCATCATTAGTCTTAAGCTCATAGTAATCATCTATTCTATTTATAGCCTTAATGTCTGTGATTATTCTCATAGTTATCACCTCTTAACTCTGGCAGAACCACCAGACATTAACGCTTCAACTTCTTTTACATTTGCCATAGAAGTATCTCCAGGTGTGGTCATTGCAAGAGCTCCATGTGCAGCACCGTAGTTGACAGCTTTTGCTGGGTCACCAGTTGTCATTAGACCATAGATTAATCCACTTGCAAATGAATCACCCCCACCTACTCTGTCAAGAATTTCTAAGCTGTCATATTTGTTAGATTCATATATGTTGCCATCGCTGTAACAGATTGCAAACCAGTCATTAACGCTGGCTGTCTTAACTGTTCTAAGGGTTGTAGCAACAACCTTCCAGTTAGGATATATCTTAACAGCATTTTCAAGCATGGCTTTGTAGCCATCGATGTTAAGACTCTTAAGAGAGTCATCGTTGCCCTCGACCTCCAGTCCCAGGCATGCAGTAAAGTCTTCTTCATTACCAATCATTACATCAACATATTTTGCAATTTCTTTATTAACTTCTCTTGCCTTATCGAGGCCTCCAATTGCAGACCACATTGAAGGTCTGTAGTTAAGGTCATAGCTGACATAAGTACCGTATTTCTTAGCAGTCTTAATGGCCTTGATAACACACTCAGCTGTTGTCTCAGACAGGGCAGCATATATACCGCCAGTGTGAAGCCACTTAACACCCAGCTCTCCGAAGATATAGTCGAAGTCATAATCAGAAGTCTTCGAGATGGCAGTGTTGGCTCTGTCAGAACACCCAACAGCACCTCTTACGCCGAAGCCGCGTTCGGTGAAGTTAAGTCCATTACGGCAGCTTCTTCCAATGCCATCATATGGCTGCCATTTAATAAGGGAAGTATCAACTCCGCCTTGTAGAATCAGATCCTCAAGGAGCCTTCCCACCTCGTTATCTGCAAAGCTGGTGATACAGGCCGTATTCATTCCAAAGCATTTTCTAAGGCCACGAACAACATTGTATTCACCACCGCCTTCCCATACCTTGAACCCTCTAGTGGTTCTTATCCTTCCCTCGCC
>CAJOGN010000081.1 GCA_905234245.1 uncultured Lachnospiraceae bacterium | reverse complement strand
ATCTGCCAGAATGACTAACATTAAAATCCATCCCTTCTATTGTTGGGCGGCCACTATTAGTTATTACTATATCCTCCTGACTCTTGCCCTGCTCAATTAAGGCGTCACGAATCAGAAGTCCTGCTGCAAGGGACCTCTTCCTGTCAGCCTCCATCTTGAACTTCATAATTGCCTCCCGTCTTATGTCCGATAAATCGGACATAACTTCAGGTGACTTCATTGGATCCTCGAGACTCTCACATTCTCTTATATGGCACTTAACCATATTAACCCTCTAATAGCTCTAATAACATTTCTCTAGTCTGAACACCTACTGCAGTCTTAACTGCGGCGCCGTCCTTGAATATCTTGATTGTAGGAATACTCATAATGTTGTACTCCCCAGCGACATCCTGATTCTCATCTACATCAATCTTAGCAACGACATACTTGCCCTCGAACTCCTCTGCAAAGCTCTCTAAGATTGGGCCCTGCTGTGCACATGGTCCACACCATGTTGCCCAGAAATCAGCAACAACAGGCTTATCTGCCTTAAGTACTACCTCTTCAAAATTGCCATCCTTAATAATTACTTCTGCCATAATAGTTCTCCTTTCTGTGTCTTCTAATCATTGACTTTATCAATTATGTCTAAATCCTTAAGCAGGATATAGTCAACATCATGTCCCTTGAGATATTTCTTAGCAGTGTCCACATCTCTAAGATACGTACCACTATAGTTACTCTCAATTTCTTCCCTAAGCTTTAATAAGGCTTCAGGGTCATTATTAATTACAAGTACCTTCTTCTTATCCTGTGACATATCTTCAAGCTTACCATCCTGTGAAGGGGCATTGTCTGTACTGCCTTCTCCTTCCGATTCACTCTGAACCTTGTCCTCATAGGAAGCATCAGGAATAGTCTGAAGCTCCTTAGGCAAATGTCTTGCTAATACTTCCTCTAATTCCTTAAAACGAATTGGCTTGGCAACAAAATCATCGAAGCCTTCCTCAAGATATTTTGTTCTTGCTCCAGCGTCAGCAGTCAAGACTATGATAGGTATGTTAATTCCCATATCCCTCATCTTCTTCATTGTAGTTGTGCCATCAAGCCCTGGCATCATCTGGTCAATCATTATTACATCATATTGCTTCTCGCTAACCAGACTAAGGGCTTCTTCTCCTGACATTGCATTATCTACATTTATCTGAGTCTCCTCTAGAAGACCATCTATTACATCAAGGTTCATCTCGTTGTCATCAACAATAAGAACCTGGGCGTCGCTTGCAATGAAGGTAGGAATATATTCTGTAATCTCCTTCTCGCTATCCCTAATTACCTCTGTAAAATCACCCATTGGTGTAGCATCCCACACCTCCAGCGGCAGGTGAATTGTGAATACAGAACCTACTCCGTATTCACTGTCAACAAGGATTCTTCCACCCATCATATTAAGGTAATTCAGGGTAATTGTAAGACCTAGTCCGGTACCTTCTATATTCCTGTTACGAGTTAGCTCAAGTCTCTCAAATGACTCGAATAGCTTCTCCTTATCTTCTTCCTTAATTCCAATTCCAGTATCTGATACTGCGATTACAATCTCCTTACCCTCTTCATTATCATCACGAAGTTTGTAATCTACATCAATTCCAATCTCACCTTCGTTGGTGTATTTTATGGCGTTACTTATAACATTTAACATAATCTGACGAATTCTAACCTCGTCACCAACAAAGCCTCTTGGAATCTCCTTAGACACATTAACATTATACTTAAGTCCCTTATCCGTCGCCCTGCTTCTTGTGATGTTAAGAACGTCGTTAATTACTGTATATATCTTGAACTTCGATACAATAAGCTCTGCCTTGCCTGTCTCTATCTTGCTTAAGTCAAGTATGTCGTTGATAATGGATAGAAGCATATTACCAGCGGACTTAATCTCACCGGCATACTTCATAACCTTGTCGCTTTCAGATTCACGAATAATCATCTCGTCCATACCAAGTATGGCATTCATAGGAGTTCTTATTTCATGAGACATATTAGCCAGGAAAGCAGACTTGGCCTCGGTTGCGTTAACGGCTTCGCTTCTGGCACGCTCGGCATCATATAATGACAGGAACTGCTGCGCCAAAGCGAGAAGCAGCCAGATATATGTGCCGGTCATAATACAGACTCCTGTATGGAACTCCTGCAACCCGATATAGAATATGAACTCTAATATTGCCGATGTGAGAAATACTATCACACCTATGTAGCTTGCTATATATTCCTTGTAGCGCTTGTTAACAAAGTCGGCCACGAGCCCCGCCATACAACCAACAGTCATAAGTAATTCAATAGCAACAACTCCTGAAGCGTCCTTAATGAAGTTAACTCTTCCTGCAAAATGTAATATCAAAAAAACCGCGGTTATAATCTCATATCCAATGCACATAATGATATAAAACTGTACATATCGACCCTTCTGATACTGATTCACATAGGCGATAATTGGATAACCCATTAGCAACATGAACATGTATGATACAATGCCGCCGACATAATGATTCGCGAACATGAACTGGAACAGCTCAGATCCGCACACCAGCCACAGCCCCACGAATAATGTTGCCACTCCCGTTGCAATAATCGGCATTCTGGACCTTCGGAGAATCTTGAGAAATATTCCTATTAATATGGCAATAGTTCCTATCATTATAAGCGCTGTAGATAAAGCGA
Source organism: uncultured Lachnospiraceae bacterium (assembly GCA_905234245.1). Lineage (GTDB taxonomy): Bacteria > Bacillota > Clostridia > Lachnospirales > Lachnospiraceae > RUG191. The sequence goes on along the minus strand of CAJOGN010000081.1, from coordinate 2,046 downwards.
AGCTTATAAATTTCTCATCTATAATTCTTTCAAGGACTCCGTAAGCCGAACCCACATATACTCTGGATGCAGTGAATGTATCGTCATAGCCTTGCTTACTTACAATTGAAAGTGTGCCGTTACTGTCTTGTGGTCCTAACTCTATAAAATTATGAAACTGCTTAACTATTCCTCCAAGAATAGTATTATTACCATTGTAGCTATACCTAAGCTCTCCGTTAATATACAAATCTGCATCAAGACTGTTGAAAAAATCAATCATCTTGCTGCCTTCGATATTAGATGGAAGGGTAGTTGTAAGCACTACTGTCTGCCCATCGGAAATGTCGAATTTATCCGGCAAGCTTGTATTATACTCTGCCCCGTCATAGGACACTTTCCAATCTTGCAATTCTATGTATCCAAGATCAGCAGATGGCGCTCCCTTCTTGTAATGCGAATAATATATATAGAACGCAGTAGCAAAGCATACAAGTATAATGAATAATATGGCAGTTATTATCAAGCCTATTTTGTTCAAGCGATTGTTCTTGTATTCCACTATCTAACCCCATTTTGTAATTACATATCTTGCACTGTAATTACTTACCTTGTGCCGTAATTACTTACCTTGTGCTGTAATCACTTACCTTGTGCCGTGTTTATTTACCTTGTAAATGTATAATCAAATCCCCCGCTGCCATTGCAGCCTCTTCGTACATAAACTGATCTAACTTAGTTTTGATTCCCTGAAGAATCATTTTGTTAGACACATGCATTGAGACGTGAGACAGCTTATCATATATCTCAACAGACTTATTGTAATCAAAGTCTTCTATAGCGCTCTTTAACTCATTAGACAGCTTAAGGGCATCTGCCTTAGCTCTGTCTTCTTCACTATTATCTACGAAGGGCTCTATTAGCTCCACTAACTGCTTATACTTATTAAGCAGATTCTCAGTCTCTGCCTCAATTAGGTCCACATCCTTATCCTGACCTGCATATTGCAGCTTCTCTGCCAAGTCGCCTAACTCATTATCTCCTATCATTCGAGAATTGCTCTTCAGGGAATGAACGATGATGGCATAATCTTCATAGTCCTTGTTGTCATATGAATTCTTAATACGAGCACTGTTCTTCTCGTAGGCATTATAATATCTTGTAAGAGCTTTGATATATCTGCTGTCATTACCTGTAAAGGAAAGTGCAGCGTCAACATCTAACCCATTTTCTCTTAATGTATCAAACTCTTGTTCCATACTATCCTCCCCTGGAAGTAGTGCTTGTGTAGGTGCACTATTTCTTATTATACATTTCTTAGAACAAACTAAAATTCGTAAAGCCCAGCGCCAGGGCGATTAAGTAAAGTATGAGAAGGTGCGCTGGATAGAAAATGTAGAAGAAGTATTTGTTGATCTTCATTCCACGCTCGCCGTTATATCGGTCAATTAAGGGTATGGCCAGCACGGCTGCTAGCTCATTGAATATATATACAGTAAGGGTTACTACGCTTAAGACATATCCCCTAACCTTGTTCTTGCAGAAGAGATACATAACAACAATTGCCATTACACCATAGACGCCGTACTCAACCTTGATGAATTGCGATACTACACCGAATACAATAATTGGCAATACTGTAAATGTAAATCTATTCTTGGCGCCTGTTTCTAATCGCAGTCCCATTCTTATCATTATTATCAGTGCCATTACCCCTGCAACAGCCGCTAGTATTAACACCTGGGCAAGTGACACCTGCCTTGTTGTAGGTATAGATTTGTTCTGTAAGAAGAGCCACACCACATACGCCCCAAGGAGTATGGATGATATGTAATATAAGGGAATCAGCTTATCAGACCACTGTCTCTTCTCTGCCAACTCGTTAATGCAATAGATGCATAAAAGTCCCATAAAGAGAGTGGCGAATATATTCAGTTTCTCGAAATGTAACAGTCCTCCGTGCATCAGATTATACGGAAGCTGTGATATAAGCGCAAAAGCAAACAGCCTGGTTGCGTATTTTCTAACATTTCCAGTATGCTTAAAGCCTTCTATAAGAAGGAATAT
>CAJOGN010000080.1 GCA_905234245.1 uncultured Lachnospiraceae bacterium | reverse complement strand
TACATCTACTGCTCCTAGAGGCTCAATGTCCCCCTCAGATCCTTCTGAGTCTTGGCCAACTAAAGCAATAGTCTCCCAATCAATCTCTTCAATCTGTCTTAGAAGCTGAGCTTGCAGATCAGAAGACAAATCATCAAAGCCCTTCATTACATGCTCTTGACCCCGTTCCCTTAGCACCTTCAATGCTTCACTTTTGTCCATAGTAATACCTCTCGTGTATTCATTTTATCCCACAATAATATTAATATTTTACCATATATGTACAATTAAGTCTATACAAGCACATCATCTTGGGTTCATCATTTTAAAAAGGCGTCTATCACAAAATAGTGATAAACGCCATTATTAATTACATTTACAAAACAAATACTAATTACTTCTTCTTAACTGTAATCTTGTCAAGATGCCAAATGTCCCTAACATACTCTTCGATAGTTCTGTCAGATGAGAACTTACCAACGTTGGCAACATTAAGCATTGCCTTCTTAGCCCATCCTTCTTTCTTCTACCTTCTGCTGAGCCTCAGCATAAGATCTAAAGTCAGCAAGAACGAAGTATGTATCTGCAAACTGAGTCTCTTCAGTATTAAGCAAAGAATTGTAAAGTGGTCTGAACAATTCAGGGTTGTCTGGACTATAGAAGCCATTAATTAACTGCATTAATACCTTACGAATCTCCATATCAGAGTTGAAGATATCCATTGGGTTGTAATCTCTCTTAGCCTCGTGAGCGATAACTTCATCTGCACTCATACCGAAGATAAATGCATTCTCCTGTCCCATCTCTTCAACCATCTCAACATTAGCACCGTCCATAGTACCAATTGTAACAGCACCATTAAGCATGAACTTCATGTTACCAGTTCCAGATGCTTCCTTAGATGCAGTTGAGATTTGCTCAGATACATCTGCAGCCGCAAAAATCCACTCAGCATTGGATACTCTGTAATCCTCAATAAATACAACCTTAATCTTGCCGTTAATCGACTCGTCATTATTGATTACTTCTGCCACATTGTTAATAAGCTTAATTGTAAGCTTAGCAATTCTATAACCTGCCGCAGCCTTAGCACCGAAGATAAATGTTCTTGGATAGAAATCCATCTCGGGATGCTCCTTAATCTGGTTGTACAGATACATTACATGAAGAATGTTAAGTAGCTGTCTCTTATATTCATGAAGTCTCTTAACCTGTACGTCGAAGATAGAACGAGGGTCAACATCAACTCCGTTGTGATCCTTGATATATTTTGCAAGACGAAGCTTGTTCTGATACTTAATATTCATGAATTCATGCTGCATTCTTCTGTCATCAGCATACAATTCAAGCTTCTTCATCTGTGAAAGGTCTGTAATCCAATCCTTACCGATTCTGTCTGTAACCCAGTTAGCAAGTAATTGGTTACCATGTAACAAGAATCTACGCTGTGTAATACCGTTAGTCTTATTATTGAACTTCTCAGGATACATATCGTAGAAATCCTTAAGGGATTCCTTCTTAAGAATCTCAGTATGAAGTGCAGCAACACCGTTAACTGAGTGACCTGCTGCAATAGCAAGATGAGCCATCTTAACCTGACCATCCTGAATGATTGCCATACGAGCAACTTTCTCGTCATCATCTGGGAACTTGTTTTGTACCTCGATTACAAATCTTCTGTTAATCTCTTCTACAATCTGGTAAATTCTTGGAAGAAGTCTTGAGAAAATCTCAATAGGCCACTTCTCTAAAGCTTCAGCCATGATTGTGTGGTTAGTATAAGCACATGTCTTAGTTGTTACAGCCCATGCTTCATCCCACTCTAAGCCCTTCTCATCCATAAGGATTCTCATAAGCTCAGCTACTGCAAGAGTAGGGTGAGTATCGTTCATCTGGATTGCAACCTTCTCATATAATTTATGAATATCATCATGATTTCTAAGATATCTGTCAATAGCTCTCTGAAGAGAAGCAGATACGAAGAAATACTGCTGCTTAAGTCTAAGCTCTTTACCAGAGATATGGTCATCACAAGGATATAATACCTCTACAAGGTTACGGGCAAGGTTCTGATCCTCAACAGCCTGTCTGTAGTCACCCTTGTCAAATGAATCAAGTCTGAACTCTTCCTTAGGCTCAGCATCCCATATCATAAGTGTATTAACCATGTTATTATCATAACCTACGATTGGCATATCATAAGCCACGGCCATTACTGAGTTGTAATCATCATGGATGAACTTAGTTGTTCCATCAGGATTCTGCTCAGTACGAATATATCCGCCGAACTTAACCTCGTAGCTATACTCAGGTCTCTTAAGCTCAAATGGATATCCATCCTTCAACCAGTTATCAGGAACTTCCTTCTGATATCCATCTCTAATCTGCTGCTTGAACATACCATAACGATAACGGATACCACATCCGTATGCTGGGTAGTTAAGTGTAGCAAGCGAATCTAAGAAACATGCAGCAAGACGACCAAGACCACCATTACCAAGTGCTGGATCTGGCTCTTCATCCTCGATAGCATTGATATCTAATCCAAGCTCATCTAAAGCTTCCTTAACCTTCTCATATGTACATAAGTTGATTAAGTTATTACCTAATGCTCTACCCATTAAGAATTCCATAGACATATAATATACAATCTTAGGATCCTGCTCATTAACAGCCTTCTCTGTTGCCAACCAGTTAGTAATAACTGTATCCTTAATAGCAAGAGCTACTGCCTGATATGCCTCCTGTGCAGAAGCCTCTTCGAATTCCTTTCTATATAATCTTCTAACATTGTCAACAACGTCCTTCTTAAAGGCCTTTTTGTCGAACGACTTCTCTAACATGTGTGAACCTCCTTTTATTTCTTACACACGCTTAACAAAGAGTTCTACGTCCTCTTTATTAATACTCCACTTCTTACTATAACCGCTTAGACTTCCTTTTGTCAATGAATTTGCAAGAACCTCGGTGCAGATAGCATCCGAATTTCTCTCAAATATACCGTTAATTCTGTCCGTTCCATTATATGCCACCTCAATATGGTCCATAACCTCGAAGCCTGCGTCCTTACGCATTGTCTGAATCTTGCTTATAATCTCTCTTACGAAGCCCTCTTCTATAAGAGCATCGTCTAGGTTAGTATCGAGAACAACTGTTACATCATTGTCACCATCTGTAACAAAGCCTTCCTTCTCAACCATCTCTATTAACAAATCATCCTCTTCAAGCCTGATGCTTTCATCAACCTCAGGAAGTGTTATATATCCATTAGCCTTAAGGTCTGCATAAGCCTTATTACCATCTAATGAAGACAGGGCATCCTTGATTCCCTGTAGGAATTTGCCGTATTTTGGACCTACTGTTCTAAGCTGTGGCTTGAAGTTATATGTTGTAAAGCCCGATACATCATCTGTAAAATGTGCTTTCTTAACATTAAGCTCTTCTTCAATAATTCCAACATAATAATCAGGAAGACTCTCCTGTGATGTAACGAACATCTGGCCTATTGGCTGTCTGTTCTTAATGTTGGCACTATTTCTGCAGGCTCTTCCAAATACAACTATTTTAAGAAGAAGCTGCATATTCTTCTCTAGCTCTTCATCAATCCAATCCTCATTAACCTCAGGGAAGTCACATAGATGAATTGACTCAGGTGCACTACTATCAACTGACTTAACCAGATTAAGATATATCTCTTCTGTCATAAATGGAATCATAGGAGCGGCAGCCTTACATATCTCAACTAAGGCTGTATATAATGTCATATAAGCATTAATCTTATCCTGTTCCATACCCTTAGCCCAGAATCTCTCACGAGAACGACGAACATACCAGTTAGACATATCATCTACGAATGCTTCTAATGTTCTTGCTGCCTCTGGAATTCTGTAATTGCCCAGGTTATAATCCACATCCTTAATTGCTGAATTAAGACGGGAAAGTAACCATTTGTCCATAACAGACAATTGATCATAATCTAATGAATACTTAGTTGCGTCAAAGTTATCTATATTAGCGTATAGTACGAAGAAAGCATATGTATTCCATAGTGTTCCCATGAACTTACGCTGACCTTCCTGTACTGCCTTACCATGGAATCTATTAGGAAGCCATGGCGCTGAATTAATGTAGAAATACCATCTAATGGCATCTGCACCGTATTTCTCTAAAGCATCAAATGGGTCAACTGCGTTGCCCTTAGACTTAGACATCTTCTGTCCCTTCTCATCCTGAACATGTCCTAATACAATAACATTTTCATAAGGAGCCTTGTTAAATAGAAGTGTGGACTCCGCCATTAGAGAATAGAACCATCCACGAGTCTGGTCCACTGCCTCTGAGATAAACTGAGCAGGGAACTGCTGTTCAAATAAATCCTTATTCTCAAATGGATAATGATGCTGCGCAAATGGCATAGCACCAGAATCGAACCAGCAATCAATAACCTCTGGTACACGCTTCATTGTCTTACCACAATCAGGGCATGTAAATGTCACTTCATCAATGTATGGTCTGTGTAATTCAACATTTGCACTATCAGGATTGCCACTTAGCTTGGCAAGCTCTTCTCTCGAACCAACTGATGTCTGATGGCCACAGCCTTCACACTCCCAGATATTAAGAGGAGTCCCCCAATATCTGTTACGAGAGATGCCCCAGTCCTGAATATTTTCAAGCCAGTCACCGAATCTGCCTTTACCAATAGATTCAGGAATCCAGTTAACTGTATTATTATTGCGAATCAGATCATCCTTAACCTCTGTCATCTTAATGAACCATGATTCTCTTGCATAGTAGAGAAGTGGTGTATCACATCTCCAGCAGTGTGGATAATCATGCTCGAATTTAGGTGCATCAAATAATAGCTTTCTTGAAGATAAATCCTTAATTACCTCAGGATCACAGCTAATAGCACCCTTCTTCATCTCTTCCTGCGTAGGCTTTGCTCTCATACCACCAAATGGTGATTCATCAAGCATAACACCCTTCTCATCTACCATCTGAACAAGTGGTAAATCGTATTTCCTGCCAACCTTGGCATCGTCTTCACCAAATGCAGGAGCAATATGAACAATACCTGTACCATCTGACATTGTTACATAATCATCACAGGTTACATAGAAGCCCTTCTTGTGCTGATTCTTTGCTACCTTAGCCGCGCAATCATATAGTGGAACGAATTCCTTACGCTCTATGTCAGTACCCTTGTAAGTCTCAAGCACCTCATAAGCCTTGCTATCATCCCCTTCTTCAAGAAGCTGACCTAATACCTTGTCAGCAAGAGCCTCGGCAATATAATATGTATAACCATCAACAGCCTTAACCTTAAGATAAGTCTCGTCAGGGTTAACACATAATGCCACGTTACTTGGAAGGGTCCAAGGTGTTGTTGTCCATGCCAAGAAATACGCCTCTTCATCAGCACATTTAAAACGAACAACTGCAGACCTCTCCTTAACAGTCTTATATCCTTGAGCAACCTCCTGAGAAGAGAGAGGTGTCCCACATCTTGGACAGTATGGTACAATCTTGAAGCCCTTATACAGAAGCTTCTTATCCCATATCTCCTTAAGCGCCCACCACTCAGACTCGATGAAATCATCATCATAGGTTACATAAGGATTATCCATATCAGCCCAGAATCCAACAGTACCTGAGAAATCCTCCCACATACCCTTGTATTTCCATACTGACTCTTTACATTTATCAATGAATGGCTCCATACCATATTCTTCAATCTGTTCCTTGCCATTGAGTCCGAGAAGCTTCTCAACCTCTAGCTCAACAGGAAGTCCATGAGTATCCCAGCCTGCTTTACGGGGAACGAACTTGCCCTTCATAGTCTGGTATCTGGGAATCATATCCTTGATAACACGGGTGAGCACGTGCCCTATGTGGGGCTTACCGTTAGCTGTCGGCGGTCCGTCGTAGAAGGTATATGTCTCTCCCTTCTTACGGGCATCCATACTTTTCTGAAAGATATTATTATCCTTCCAGAACTTCTCTATCTGCTTCTCTCGATCCACAAAATTAAGATCAGTTGAAACCTT
>CAJOGN010000079.1 GCA_905234245.1 uncultured Lachnospiraceae bacterium | reverse complement strand
AATCAAAATCTTCTTCTTATCCTTATTGTCGATATGCAGTACATCACTTACTATTAATCGCAAAGACCTAAGAGATGTATCTCCCGTTGTGATAGGCAGAATAATTACTCCGATTATTGCTATTATACCACCAAAATCTCCCAACATATTTTTTGCTATAATCCCGACTACCTGGGTCACAGATCCTCTAATGGCGGCAGTATCGGTAATGGCAAGCTCCAATGCTCCTATGCCAGCGGCTGCCCATACCATGGCAATAAAACCTTCCACAATCATCATATTATAGAAAACCGATCTTCCATCTTTCTCGTGAGATATTGTACGGGAAACGAGGGTTACCTGTGGTGCATGAAAACCGGACACCACTCCGCAGGTAACTGTAACAAAGAAAATCGGTATAAAATGATCCTGATAGGGATATCCTGCATTTGCCATATCCCAGAGTTCTACGAGGGGATAGTCTTTTAAAAACAGTCCGACAAAAATCCCAACTGTTGACAACAATAGTATTGCACCTAAAACAGGATAAAACTTGCCTATTATCTTGTCGATTGGAATAAGTGTAGCCAATATGTAATAGACAAATATTGCTCCATATACAATCCATACAGCCGGATTACTTGTAGAGCTCTCCTGATTAAGTATATGCGTTACGAATAAATCTCCCGGCATATAGACAAATACAGCTCCTACAAGCAGCAGAGACAGGCACACGAATACATTGTAGAATACATATATATTCTTTCCCAAAAATCTGCGTACCAACCCCGGCATCTGGTCTCCGTTATTCCTAACAGATATCATTCCAGTCATGTAGTCGCTAAATGCTCCGCCTATCACACATCCTATAGGTATGGTGATAAACGCAATCGGTCCAAACAGTGCCCCCTGCAAGGGTCCTAAGATAGGTCCCGTTCCTGCTATATTAAGAAGCTCTATCAAGCAGTTTTTTCTTTTCTTGATGGGGACAAAATCCATATTGTCCCTTCTAGCTACGGCAGGTGTTGTAGCGTCTGTGGGCGCCATTATTTTCTCACTAACCCTGCCGTATACAATTCCTCCTATAACCAATATTGCAAGTCCTATAATAAATGTAATCATAATTCTCCTTAAGTCCGCATTCAACCGAAAAAGTTCCTGTATTATTATAGCGTGGCTTTAGGACATGTCAAGTAATTAAAAATCAATTATTTAATGTTTTCACGGTTTCCACTCTGCGTGTGATGTGATGGGGAGTCAGGAATGATTATATCTCAACAAACTGATTGCAAGATTCTCTCAATAAGGCTGATGCCTGTCTTTCACCAATAACAACCACTCGTTTCCCTATTGAACGCAGTTCCTTAACGATATCTACATAGCCACCGTCATTCGTTGCTATACATACAATATCTACATTCTTATGCTGATTAATTAATCTCCTGGCATCCTTCTTTATCTTATTATCTATCTTATCCTTTCCCGGTCCTCCGAACATACGTATATCCTTAATCCCATATTCTCTTGCTTTATCGCTCCATCCTCTTGTATGAACGTCCTTCTGTCTGCCATATACTTTTCCTTCATACAACTTTCCCTGTGATTCAACAGCGTTCATAATAGCGTCGGTTTTCTTAGTACCAATGTTTTCTCCGTCAATTAAGAGTTCTGTATTTAGTTTTTTGTGATTCGATTTTCTCATTTGTTTAGCCATTCTAAAAGCTCACTTCCTTTCTTATTAATAGATAGTTCCCAGCGTTCTTCTTTTCCCTCCTTGTCGACATTTTTATAATCAGTCACAGTTTCTAACCCAGATCTTATGTAGCCTATATTATAGTCACGATTATAATAACCCTCTTCAAAAAGACTCCTGTCAAACTTACACATTTTAAGGATACCATCCAAGAATTCTTTGGGAACGTCTTCTCTTATTGGATTCGACCACCATCCATCTGTAATATGAACCGCTCCAATTTCTTCAAGTACGGGAAGGAGAATTCTAGCCTTTCCCATATTTATTCTAAAATACAACTCTTCGTCCTTCTTAATGTCATCCTCGAAATCGTTGAACGGTTTATAACCTTTATCTATAAATTCACAAATCATATTCTTTGAAAGCTTCTTTATATTAAACTCTGATTCCGGGTTCTGCTTGAGCACCTTCATCAAAAAATCTGCGCGAACATACCTAACTACTCTGTGGAGCCCTTCTGCCTGATTCATAAAACGAATACTTCCCACCCTATCTATAAATCCGTAAGGTATGCGCTTAAGACACTCATCAAATGTGTCTCCGCCAAGCTCTGACTCATTTATATAATCCGCACCATAGATATACATAAGCCCAAACAAGTCCTGCTGTGCCATATTAAGATGAAGCGTGTCTATAATCGCATTTGTTGCTTCATCAAATAGAAATGCCGGCCATACATCCGGACGTGATTTATCTGACTCAATTAGCATCTCTTTGATAAGTTCGTCTACAGGAATGTTAAATATCTCTGAAAGCTCATAGTATCTATTCAACTTGATTGTTGTCTTTCCACTTTCCCAATTCTGTACTGCAACAACAGATACACCCATTCTCTCAGCTAATTGTTCCTGTGTTAAACCTGCTTCTTCTCTACATCTTTTAATATATGACTTCATATTCATCACCCTTAACATATCACATTATTCTTTTTAAATTAACAAAGTATTATTTAATATTATACAAAGTTTTACTTTGTATATAAAGCACAAAAAAATACCCACAGTCACCCGATGTGTCGAGCAACTGTGGGCATCTCCTGTTCCTATTGATTATCAGCAAGGTGTTTTGCCTTATATCCATCACAATGTGATGCGTAAATTCTAAGCATTAACGCAAGGTAGTTCCGTCTTTAAATGCTTCTCCGACTCTGCCATTAACTTTATAATAACCATGAGTATACGGGTCAAATGCAATTGCCTCGATAGAATCAATATCCACCTTGCCATCCTTCATATTAGATTCTTCCACAGATGTACGCAGAACTTTTCCGATAACACCAAGTCCTGTATCATCACTCTGATACTCAATGAATTCACACTCGAAAGCAATAGGGAATTCATCAATAATCGGCGCATCTACCAGCTCCGACTTAGTAAAAGACATTCCGCTCTTGGCAAACTTATCCTTTTGGGTATTGCCACTTACAACGCCAAAGTAATCAGCCTGCTTCACATGCTTTGCATCTGCAATGTGAACTACAAATCCCTTTCTTGCCTTGATATTCTCAACAGTCTTGTGTGTCTCTGTAAGGTTCAGAGCCACTCTGCTTCGGTCCAGCATAGTTCCCCAAGCCGCATTCATCACATCAACACTTCCATCTTCATTGAATGTGGATACCATTAGTACCGGCATGGGAAAAATTGCCTCTGTTGTCTTAATCTCTTTTTTCATTTATACTATCTCCTTTACAATTATTAATATATTTTGCCCGGTGTTGTAGCGGATATCTACAACGTAAGTATCAATATCTGCGAAGCAATTACCACTGTTATTAATGCAATCGGGTAGGTGGCTGCATAGGCTGAAGCCACGTCAGTGCTTTTACAGGTATTAATCAATGTTCCCAGTGCCGGTGTAGATGTCATACCGCCCGTTATGGCTCCTAAGTTGTTAAGCAGTGGCAGCTTCATAACAAATTTGGCAAATATAAATCCCACCACCATAGGAACAATTGTCATGATAACTCCGTAGAGGAAATATATAGGTTTGAAATTCTGGACAAAGCTAACACCACCCGGAACTCCGGCACCTATTAAGAATAGCATTAAGCCAAGTTCCCTGAACACTTCTAAGATTTTTGTATTAACCTTTAACGATATGGGACCGATATGTCCAAAGTGACCGAATATTAATGACACAAGTAGTGCGCCTCCGGTAGTAGTAAGTGCGAAGCATGTACCGTCAAAGCCATTGGATGTAAGAGGTATTCGAATGGCTCCCACAAATATTCCAATAACCGATGTGATTCCGAATACAAAGAGACCGTAGCTGTCTATAGTAAATGTCTTTCTCTCTTTCTTTGCCTTGGATTTCTTGTCGCTTGGAACATTTATTTTCTTAACCTCTTCTTCCATATTGGCATGAAGAAGCTTGGGTATGAGCTGTACGAAAAGTACCACACCTATAACACCAAAAAGATAAGCTATTCCATGACCGACTGTAACCGCATCTTCCAATCCGGCGGCCTTGACCGCATCATTTGCGGCAAATGCGTCGACAACGCTTGCCTTGGATGCCGAAAATGCCGGCGTAGAAGTCAGTGCCCCCGATAGGATTCCTACTAGCATAGAGACAAAATAATCGTGGTCCGGTTCGCTACCGATTCCGATATAATAACATGCCACGCAAGAAAGGGCGCCAAATGCAATTACTATTACGCCAAGGAGGAAATATGACTTGAAATACCTCTTCATATTAGAGAAGAAATTGGGCCCTGCTATAAAACCGACGGAGGTAACAAAAAACACCAGACCAAGCGCCTCAATTGTCTTAAAGCCACTTAAAAAATCGCCTTTGGTGCTTATAGTGATATTAACAATATTGTCCTTAAAGAGAGCACCTACAATAAGCGCAACGATAAATACGCCCGCCGTTCCAAGGCTGACTCCTTTTATCGTTATACGTCCAAGCAGGTAACCAATCATTATAATCAGCGACACTATAAGGATAAAGTAAGTCACACCTGTAACATATACTAGCTCATATATTTTTTCCAACATATTATTTCCTCCCTCATAATCCATATAGAGAAAGTATATCAGAATACCATGTTGAAGTGCAAATTCGGTCCCTGAAGGCAGAAATACATATATGACGGATACCCTGCATATAATGGTATCCGCCATACAAAAAGCTATTACATGTTCTCAGTAAAGAACTTCTCTAATTTATCAAAGGGAATATAATCCTTATCACCACCGTCATAAAGATCGGTATGTACGGCATTAGGAATGATCATAAGCTCTTTATTTTCAGCATATTTGCTTTCCTTTGTCATTGCCTCAAAAGCGTCTTTCGAGAAGTAACAGGAATGAGCCTTCTCACCGTGAATCAGAAGATCCAGGCAATCGAAAGTGATACTTTCATCTGTTCAATATTCATATCCTGTTATTCCTGGTGACATATGGGGGCTTATAGTTCCTGCAGACGATCCTCTTTCAGCGAAAAAACAAATCCGCATAAAAGATCTGAAGAACATTCCCCTGTTCTGCTCTGACCAGGCATGGAATAACGATATAAAGAAATGGGCAGGAAACGACTTTTCTGATTTATGTCTTG
>CAJOGN010000078.1 GCA_905234245.1 uncultured Lachnospiraceae bacterium | reverse complement strand
ATCCCGTAAGAGGATCGGTATATGCCATCTGAGCCAATGCCCTGTCTTCAGCAGAATCCTGTACAACATCATATATATAGAATATATAACTTCCAACTAACAGTACAACAAATACTAGCATTCCAAGTGGTAATATGGAATTGGTCAGCATCTCGTTCTCTGGCCACATATACTTAGAATAGTTAAACCTTAGTATATCCAATCCGGCAAATACACAAAGCTCAACAATAGCCACAGTTAAAACTCTCTCACTTCTGTCCATATTAGAGAATTTAGAATGACCTGCAACAGCCAGAATTATAATTGTTGCAAATCCTAAGAAATGGAATATAGCTAATGTTGAAGGGAAATGTGCAATTCCTGTAAAATGCAATATAGAACTTAATATATCAAAGAATACTAACACAGCCAGCACACCATATAATAGCTTCTTCTTCCATGGTGTATCATCTCTCATTACCATTATAATCAGAATAACAAGTGGAACAGGCGCCACATATAATGACAAATATTCAATTGCCGTACACATCTCTAAATCAATAGAGAATATCTGAATTATCTTAGTATTGCAGGATGACCATACACCAGCAACAGTAGTAAGAAGACCTATAACAACCAGGCTCTTAACATTGCTCTCAAACAAATATGCGATGGCTCCAACAATTGTAATTATCACTCCAAGCATAGACAAGAATATACAAATAAATATATTCATAAGATTCTTATCCGCAAATGCTATCGTTGTATACTTAACAGGTGTAACAGTAGGAACAACAATATTAGTAAATGCCCCTGTCTCAGCAGGCTTAAGAATAAAGGTAATCTCCTTACCCTCAGAACCTTGTGGCAGCTGAATAAAGTGATATCCAGAACCTACAAATCCCTTCTCATATGCTTCTTCACCATAAGTATAAATGGAATTACCATCTATCCTGGCTTCTAAAGTTGTTAAAATCGCCTGAAATGCAATACTTTCCGTATTACTATCTAACTGCTCAGGGAGATTAGTCTTAAGAATAATGGTATCACCCTTCTTCAATGTCTCTGGTATACGAAATGTTGACAAAGTAACATTCTCATATATAGAGTCATTAATGATTACATCCCAACCAGAATCCAGCTTCTGAACATTAACCTTGCTAGACATCTTGTTAGACATAACAAAAGCTATTATTATGGCAACAAAAAACGCAATAATACCTATAGATATTATTGACTTACGAACATATTGCGTTTTAGAAGATTTATCTTTCTTTTGTAATTGCATTTCATAACCTTCTCAATACAGATTGTACGTATATTACAAGCATATAAAACGCACGATCAAGCCATTTATAGTACATAAAAACCTATAGAATATTATACTATAATAGATATACTGTTTTCAACTAAAAATTGTGGTTTTACAACTTAATTTAATCGTAAAACCACAATAACTAGACTTATTTCTTATCTTTTCTGAAAATTATCCTGTTTTGTATCTGATAGCTTACGAAGAACAGGATTAAATCAACAAATAACTTCGTTAATGTCTTGCCTCCACCGAACAATCGAACGAACAGTGTTACAAGTTCAGCCGAGCTTAACATTATTACTGTAACCAAGGCATAATATAATAGCACATTTCTAACAGCAATCCTTCCATCTGCCTTAAATACCAGCTTCCTGTTAACCATAAAGCTTATTGTACTAGACACAGCCCTTGCAAGTACCGTTGATAAGAATACACATATCCCCAGCTCCATATTGTTAAAGACATAACTGGACAATATGAAAAACAGCGCAAAATCAATAGCTGTCGCTGATATAGATGTCACCGCGTATTTGATAAAATATAAAAACAAGGACAGGGCTATCTTAATGGAATCAGAAAAAGGATGGTAATTGTCGCTAACCTCAATGGTTTCATCACCTGCGTCAATTGGATTAATTGCGCCAACCTCCACTTCACATATAGGAATATCATCTCTTACAGCTTCTACTATCATACGAGGCTCATACTCGTAACGATTGCCCTTAATCTCAATAAATCTGGGAAGGAGTTCCCTGGCAATGCCGCGAAGTCCCGTCTGAATATCCTTTATCTTCTTACTATAGAGAATTCTGAAGGTCCACTCTACAAGCTTATATCCTCGACGCATTTTCTTGGAAATATTACTTCCAGCAATATCTCTTTCACCAAGCACAAACTTCTCGCCTTCAAGCAGCTTGGCAGCAACATCCCTAACAGAAGCTGCACTTTGCCTTCCATCATAATCTGCAGTAACAACTCCCCCGCAGTCTGGAAAATGCTCATTTACATAGGATAAACCATCCTTCAGCGCCACACCCTTGCCTTGATAATTGCGTAAAAGGACAACTTCGCCCTGTTCACTAAGTTCTCTAAATACACCATCCTTGTGGAGTTCATCACTTCCATCCCCAACCACAATAATGGCATCAAACCCAAACTCTCTTAAGGAACGAATAAAGGTATGTATTCTATTATCAGGATTAAGCGCCGGTATTACTACCGGCACATTTGAATAATCTACACTCATAACTCATGCCCCGTCGCACAAAGAAGGAACCTATTCTACGCCTCTTCTATGAAATATATTCTTGAACCGAAATCAGGGAAATGTCTTGTCTCGCCTTCTCCATTATACCCAACTCCAGTATAAGCCTGCTTAAGCTTGACACCACAATTCATTAAGGCATCACCATATACTTCACAATCCTCCTTCTCGCCGTTCATAGGATTCACCTTGTTGAACAGGTTCATCAAGGTAGAATTATTAGGATTAATGTGTGGTTTTCCAAATATTGGCAGACTAGGCATTCCAGTATTAATCAAATCTCCGTATTCCTTAAGATGATACTTAAGCTCTCTTCCGAAGAAATGGTATTTCTTATCTGGGTCTAATCCTGAGGCCTTGAACTTCTGATATCCTCTGCCTGCCTTCATCAGAATCTGGGCAACCATTCCGATTGCAGTAGACTTATCCTTAGACACAACAGTCCACTGGTAGACATTATCTGCCTTCACTCTGTAGAAATCACCGAACTGCATTGTATCTCTGTATTTCTTATATATCTCAATCTGTTCTTTGATAGCTTCCTTCTCATCCTTAGTAGCATCGCAAAGGTTACACTCATAGCCTAATACGCCAAAGCTAGCCACGTTGAATCGTGTATCAATTGGCGTTGTTCTAAGTGTCTGATGGTTAGGACAGCCTGATACGTGGGCCGATACCGTAGACATTGGATAGCCATAGCTGTATCCATTCTGAATACGAAGTCTCTCAACTGCATCCGTGCAGTCACTTGCCCATATCTGTGGAAAATATGATAAAATTCCAAGGTCAAATCTATTGCCACCAGCAGCGCAGCCCTCGAATAGAATCTCCGGGAACTTCTCTGTCAGCGTTTTCATCATCTTGTATACACCAGTGATATATCTATGACCAACCTCTCCTTGTCTTTCCTTAGGAAGATACTGAGAATAATAATCAGTAAAGGTCCTGTTCATATCCCATTTTACATAAGCAATATTGCCAAGACTAAATACCTTGGTCATGGCATTAGTCATATATTCAACAACCTCTGGGTTAGCGAAATCAAGTATTCTCTGGTTACGACCTTCTGTATGATTCTTGTCCGGAATACAAATCGCCCAGTCTGGATGCTTTCTGTAAAGCTCAGAATCAACATTTACCATCTCTGGCTCAACCCAGATACCGAAATCCATTCCCAAATCATTAATACGTTCTGCCAGGCCAGCCACACCATGAGGAAGCTTGGTAGTATTCTCAGTCCAGTCTCCAAGCGCCTTGGTATCGTCGTTTCTCTCGCCAAACCAGCCGTCATCCATTACGAATAATTCTACGCCTAACTTAGCTCCCTCTGCAGCAAGATTAAGAAGCTTACTCTCATTAATATCGAAGTAAGCAGCCTCCCAGCTGTTAAGAAGAATTGGGCGCACCTTGTCACGCCATTTGCCCCTGACAATGTGTTTTCTAACAAATGCGTGCATATTCTTGCTCATACCATTATGACCTTCTCCTGAAAATGTCATAACAGCCTCTGGTGCCTCAAACACGCCCTTCGGCTCAATGAAGAACTCAAATCCCTGAGGATTGATACCACTTACAAACCTTGTCTTGTTAAAGCTGTTAACCTCGAAGGACTCATAATGATTGCCTGAATAAATAAGGTTAAAGCCATAGCAGTCTCCCATATATTCAGTTGTCTCAGGATAGGACATCATAACAAATGGATTGCTTCTTGAAGAAGAACCACCAGTAAATGAACTATTCACGAACTTGCCTGATGTAAGAGTAATATCATGCTTATTCATCTCCTGTGTCCAGCCACCATGAAATGAAGTAATCACGAAGCCAGCCTCATCAATATCCATCTGCGCTGACATCAATCTTCTAAGCTTAACATCATCGTCACTGGTATTAATGAATTTGGCGCTTCTTGTAATAACATCCTCTTCTTCATATACATAATAATGAAGCTCCAGAGTCGCTCCACTATTTCTATCTTTTAAGGAAATCATAAGATGGTCCTGGCTATTCTCATCATCATAAGAGCCTGGCAAGGTCTTATATTCCTTCTTCCCTTTATCAACCATGCAATAATCAAACACAAAATCAGTTGTAGAAGAGCCATTAGCATATACAACATCAATAAAAGGCTCTCTAATATCGCCTTTGCCAAGTCCTGATGCTTCAAGACATGTATCTTCTAATGTAATAGGATGCTCACTGTCATAATTGTTGCAATTACCTGGAGTAAAGCAATTCTTCTCTAGCATAAATTCAGGGTCTTCCCCTGTAATCTTCTTGCCATAATACAGATGTTCCACATGCCCCGTATCTAGAACCGCCATACAATATGAAGTGTTCTTAGTATCTAACTTAAAATATTTTGTCTTCTCTTCGTATTTGATCATTACTAATACCCCCTTAAACAATCCATATAACATCTACTCCCAAGGATGCTATACCTACATACTTTATATTATCCCATATTAAAAATCGGTGTCAATCTGTTTTGTGTAGGAAGTTGTGTTATTTGTATGAAAGCAGAGGGGCAGATGCCCCTCTATTTTTACGCATCTTAAAAAAGTCTAAAATGAAAGAGACGAGTGGAATCCACCCGTCTCTTAAGCAATCTCTTATATTCTAATATTATATACTATTTCACATTCCAGGCGATACCTTCATCATTATATCCTGCCATAAGAAGTGCTATTCTCTCATCCTCATGAACTGTAAATATATGTTGATATTGTCCATGTGC
>CAJOGN010000077.1 GCA_905234245.1 uncultured Lachnospiraceae bacterium | reverse complement strand
GTTGTAGCAACGATAAACAGATGTAGAAGAGCTAACAGGAGCCTTCCAAGCAACACCCTCATTGTTCCATGTAGGAAGAGAAGATAACCAGCTCATTTCGTCCTGATCTTTTGTGAAAAGGTGCTCACCATCTCCACCCTTTTTAGCATCGTTGTAGTACTTAGCAACTGGTACAGTCTGAACATCACCAGCAGCGAAAGCGACCACATTGACACCGGCGAGCAGAGTGCACACCATAGCGAATGAAAGGACGAAGGTTGTTGTTATTCTACGAATATAGTTATGGTGGAGTATAAGGGAAATGTATAATGTAAAAAACCACTAGATGCAGTGGCATCTAGTGGTAGAATGTATTAATTATTCTTCAGTTTTTTTATTTCAGACTGAAGTTGTTCGATTAAGGAATCTTTTTGGGACAGTTGTTCATCCTTCTGAGATAATTGTTTCTCCAGGTTATCCATCTTATTCTGCACATACTGTTCATGGAAGATGGCTTCTCTTCTTGCCTCTGCAAGTTGCTCTTCCAAGCGTTCCATCTTATTCTGAACATACTGCTCATGGAAGATAGCTTCTCTTCTTGCTTCACACATTATTCTTACAGTCTCATCTGAATTTTGCTCGTATATGGAATTGGCGGCTTCTGAATATACCTTGTCTTTCTCAGCAATCATCTTCAGTTCCTCCCATGTAGTAGCCTTGAATAGCTTGGCCCATTCATCGATGTGCCATTTTTTATCCTCTTCAGTGGCAAGTCCTATCTGATTTAATGATAACACGCGAAGGCAGAAATTTCTATTGTAAATTGTTCCTGTTTTAACATTTTGAAGCATATTATTACTATAGAATTCCTTCTCTTCTGGGAATAGGTCATAATCAAGAAATCCGATGTGTGTAACAGGCATGACAGAATTATAATCTTCTCCCTTTTGCACGTTTTCGAATGTTCTACACAAATACGAAAGAGACCTATTCTGCCATTTGCATGTCTCCATTTCTCTTTATTTAATTTTAAATTTACTGTCATAAATACCTCCATATTTATGACATGGTGAAAGTGGAACTGAAATTAGTATAACACAAACACATACGAACAAATTATTAACTTTTTATTAATAATTATATCGCAATGTTTATTCAATCTGGGTTATAATGAATACAGACAAAGAAAGGCAAATCAGTAGAAGAAGTTGCCGACCTACTTGATGTTGATATCGACAAGGTAAAGGCCGTAGAAGAAAATATTCTGGTTAATGCATAAGACTACATTACAAAAACGTATCCCTCTTCCAATTATCGGAAGAGGGAGTTTTATGTATATAGAAGCGGTCATGATGTACACTCTATTTCACATAACTCATAATAATATCAATTAACTGGTCTGGCTTGAATGGCTTGGCGATGTGCTGGTTCATGCCACTTGCTAGACTTTCCTTGATGGCGTCCTCACCCACATTTGCAGAGAGAGCCACGATAGGAAGGGTGGCGGCATCAGGCCTGTCAATTCCACGAATGGCTCTTGTGGACTCGTATCCGTCCATTACAGGCATCTGTATATCCATCAGCACAAGAGAGTAGTAGCCAGGCTCGTTGTTAAGCACTGCCTCGTAGCCCTCCTTACCATTTTCTGCGTATTCCGTAAGGAAGCCCTTGTCCTCTAACACAGTCTGGGCAATTACCCTGTTAATCTCCATATCCTCCACAATCAGAATTCGACAATCCCTCGGAATTGCTTTCTTCTTCTCTTCCCAGATAAATTGCTTGAATGGCAGGGTAATAGTAACAGTTGTACCCTCGCCCTTAGAACTCTTAATATCAATTATACCATTAAGGGCGTCGATGAATCCCTTTGCCACGCTAAGGCCGATTCCAACACCCTCCTGACCTGACAGGGTAGAAGTAAGCTCTCGTTCAAATGGCGTGCATGCCTTCTTAATGAACTCGGGAGACATACCAATTCCTGTATCCTCTATGACAAATGTTGTATTAATAATATCATCCTTAGCAGGAGTCTGAGTTACGTATAACTTAACATTTCCCCCAGCTTCAGTGAACTTAATTGCATTATCAAGTATGCAATGGAATATGCGCTGGAATAGTCGAAGGTCCAGCCACAGCTTCGGATACTTTAGAGTCGAATTGAAGCTCATGCTTATATTCTTAGCCTTGGCAAGTGGAATGAATAGCTCTGATAGGGCATCAATGTCCTTAGACAGATTCCTCGGCTTCGCGTCGATTATAACCTCTGTCTTTGTCATCTCATTAATATCTAACAGGTTATCAACCATCAGAAGCATCTGGTTGCTGGATTGCTTAATCCTCTCTAGATTCTCCCGTAGGGACTCTTCATCATCCATATGGTTAAGGGCAAGAGAAGTGTAGCCCGATATGGCATTCATTGGCGTTCTGATATCATGAGATATGTGGAATAAGAATTCCTCCCTTACAGTCTCTAACTGGCGCTCCTGTTCTAGCTGCAGTTGCATTCTAATATTTTCATCCTGCAGCTTCTTCATGGCAGTAATATCCGAAATGAACACGAAGTACACATCCCCATATTCTTCCGTATTAAGCAGTCGTCCATAATCGTCGATGAATATTTCTTCCCCAGACTTCTTAAGGGCACGGTACTGAACGTGGTCGAAATCATTGCTGTCGCTTTTTATTTGATTAACTATGTCGCGCTCAATCTCCTTGATGTCATCAGGATGCACCAATCCAGGGAACACTCCTTTGGTAAATGTGAGAAAATCCTCCTCGTCCTCACACCCATATATCTCTACTAATTCTTCATTTATATATATGATGCTCTCAGGAGCAGCGGCAGTGTACATTACAAAACCGCCGGGCATAGCATTCCCGACGGCCTTTAATTGCTCTAATGATACATTTGCTTCTCTTGATGCCTTAACCATTATTACACCTTCCCTTATCGACTTACATACAACAATTATAGTATATTGAATCGGGCAAATGCAATAATAATTAGTGAAACTTTATCTTAGACGGAGTATAATATATAGGAAATGTTATAGGGTTCGTAGGAAACGCTATAAGAAGAGTCAGAGAGGAGAGACTTAGGTTATGAGAAATGAGACATTAATGCAATATTTTGAATGGTACTTGGGTAATGATGGAATCTGGTGGAAGCGTTGTGCTGCCAAGGCGCCTGCACTAGCCCACGCTGGAATTACAGCTGTGTGGCTTCCACCTGCATATAAAGCAACCAAGCAAGACGATGTAGGCTACGCCGTATATGATATGTATGACCTAGGGGAGTTCGACCAGAAGGGTACAGTTCGCACTAAGTACGGCACCAAGGAGGAATACATCAGCGCCATTAAGACCTTGCAGAAGAATGGTGTGGCAGTTATTGCAGATATTGTCCTTAATCACAGACTTGGGGCTGATGAGACCGAGGATGTCATGGCTTACACTGTGGCAAATAATAATCGTAACGAAGTAACTGGCGGCGAGCGTGAGATTAAGGTGTGGTCCAAGTTCACATTTCCGGGAAGGAAAGGAAAATACTCTAAGTTCGTCTGGGACCATACCTGCTTTACAGGTACTGACTGGGATGAGAATACCAAGCAGGGCGGACAGCTATATTGCTTCGCTGGCAAGACATGGGAACAGCAAACTGACGCAGAAAACGGCAACTTCGATTATCTTATGGGCTGTGATGTGGACATGGATAATCCGAAGGTTGTGGAGGAAATCTTCAAGTGGCTATGCTGGTACATCGACGAGACAGGAATTGATGGCCTTCGTCTCGATGCAGTTAAGCACATTAAGTTCGACTTCTACAAGGATCTTCTTAAGCGAATTAGGAAGGAGAAGAAGGAGCCACTATACGCAGTAGGAGAATACTGGAGTGGAGATATTGGATGTCTTACTAATTATCTTGATACTGTTGAATCGCAAATGTCACTCTTCGATGTAACTCTTCATTATAATTTCTATAATGCATCCTGCCAGGGTGCTGGATTCGATATGAAGATGATATTCGACAATGCCCTTGTTGCGTACAGGCCAGATAAGGCAATAACATTTGTAGATAACCATGATACCCAATACGGTCAGAGCCTTCAGTCCTATATTGAGGACTGGTTCAAGCCACTGGCTTACGCGATTGTGCTTCTAAGGCAGGCGGGAATTCCATGTATATTCTATTCTGATTTCTATGGACATCCGGGCTTAGACAGACCGGCAGTTCCTAACCTAGAGAAGCTTATTATGATAAGAAGTCGCTATGCTTACGGCGAGCAGCATGATTACTTTGATGACTTTCATGTTGTAGGATGGACTAGGTCAGGAGATGAGGAGCATCCTGATTCTGGGCTTGCAGTACTTATGAGTAACGCCGAAGGCGGCAATAAGAGGATGTATGTAGGCAAGCAGTTCGCAGGGGAGCTATTCTACGACGCTATGGGTGAATGCACCGAGCCAGTACGTATAGAGGAAGACGGCAATTGTACCTTCTATACAGATGGGGGCAAGGTCTCTGTATGGATTAGAGAAGGCGCATTTCAGGATATCGAGATAAATGGTTGATAATATTGAGATAAATGTTTAATAATTATTTTACATTTACCACAAATGTGCTAAAATATGTAGGATAGGACACAATATATTGTGGTTGATGAGAGTGTAAAAGTTATATAGGAGAAGATTATTATGAACATTTACGAGAGACAAAAGCAGGAAAAAGAGAGATTCATATTCTTAATTCGAACTGTGGCACTTATTGTATTCGCCATTCTATCATTCGTATATATGGGTGGAACTCTTCATGGAATAATACGAACAGCATTTATGGGTGCAGCTGCCGTATTTATGATTATATGCTATGTGCTTAAGAAGAGCAGCAAGGGGCTGTCTACTATATGTCTGGTTCTTATGGCAGGCTCATTTACATGGCTATTCTTGTCATGTGGTCAGCCGTATTTGTTCGTAATTATGTTCCCTATGATATATATTGTTATTCTTGACCAGAACAAGAAGACTTCTATTATATCGTGTGTGGCATGTATAGTTATTAATACTATATTTCTTGTTATGTTCCTTATATCAGGAGACAAGTCGCTTCTTGTTACTGAGATTGTATGTTATGTATTCTGCGTAGTATTCGCGATACTGGCTTTGTTTATGACCAACTTTATGGAGAAGCAGGCTAACGAGCTTATTGCTTATCTTAAGAAGCAGACAGGTGAGCAGAGTGACATAGCCGAGAACATCATCAAGGAATCTTCAAAGATTCTTGAGAAATTAGACGAGGCTAATGACATTGTAACTAAGCTTAATGAGGGCATAGATAATAGTAGTGCATCATCTAATGACATATCAGACGCAATTCACAATACGGCAGATGCCATTGGCGAACAGACTGATATGACCTCTCAGATTCAGGAGAAGCTGTTACAATCTGAGCAAAATGCTGATAATATGAAGAAGACAAGTGATGAGACATCTAGGGAAGTAGGTGAGGGTGTTAAGCTGCTTGATGAGCTTAAGGCTAAGTCTGAAGAGACTGCAGAGATTAATAAGGTTACT
>CAJOGN010000076.1 GCA_905234245.1 uncultured Lachnospiraceae bacterium | reverse complement strand
GAAGATACTAAAGTAAATGCATCTTCACCAAATATTCCAGCTGCAGCCGCAAATGTAGCAAAAGCGTATTGTCCGGCTGTTCCCTCTGCTTCAGAATCTGCTCCAGTATCGTCCGCACATGTTAAACCGCCTACAAGAATCTGATAATTGCCGGTAAATGGAGTAAGATTCTTATCATATGTAGTATTTGTAGATTGCTGTAATACGATTCCCATCTTTGTTGTTGTTGGGTAATCGCTCGCATCTCCATTAATCCAAGCTGCCTCAGTTTCTCCATACATAAGTTGTGCTGTCCAACCTGCTGTATCGATAGCACCCTTAGCACCAACTTTAATGTTATCAGGAGCAATTACATAAGGGCAAGTAACTGCATTAGTAGTATTAAGATCTATAAGATCAACGCCTGCTGCAACTTCATCTTCTTGATCAAATACAAGCACATACTCTGTTCCTCTTGTGATTGTTTCCCCATCTTTAAGGGCAGTCTTGAATTTATAGCTCACGCTACCATCAGCATTTACCATCATTAATCCCTGCTTTGCGGATTTTGCTAATGCTGCGTTAGTAAAGTTAGATGCTTTAGTGACCTTCTCGACGTTTGCAGGATTAATCAAATCATCAATTACTATTGTATTTTCGATGTCGCCTGCTGTCAGTGTCTCTACGCTTGCATCAATAATGTAGAATGTTCCAACATATCCTTTATTCATTGTAACATCAATAACAGCATTACCTGTTTCAGTGTCGATAGTAGGTGCAGCATTTACTGCAGCTGCATCTTCTGCCTTAGCGAGAGTCGCAAAACCATCGTAGTTATCTGCGATAGCAAAATCTGTCATAACAGCGTATGTTCCTTCAGCAACTGTAATCTTGTTAGTAGTAAATGATTGACCCTTGGTATTTTCTACTACTGCATAATATGTGCCTGTTCCACCTAGAGCAGAATCTGTGTCGAATGTTAATGCATCAGCAGCTATATCAGATGTAATAACCTTAACTACAGCACCATCTTTATACCATGCTACGCTAGCAGGTGTACCAAAATTAGAACCAAATACTATGGCAAGTGTATCACCAAGTAAAGCAGTACCATCAGCCTGTAACCCACTAGGATCAACAAGTGCAACTACATCAGTAGCATCAGCCACACCGTAGAAAGCCACATCTTCCTTTACCCAACCTTGAGATACAAGCCAATCAACTTCACCTGCATCAGTTGTGTAGTGATGAGAGCCAACACCCTCAGCACCGTTCCACAGACGATAAACAGGAACACCCATCTCATCATCTGAGTAGAAAGCAAGCTTTTCCTTGTTCCAGCCCATGCCAGCAAGGTAATCAGCGTATCCTTCATCTACATAAAGGTGCTCACCTGAAGTAGGGTTGTAGCAACGGAAAACAGTAGTGTTAGAAGAAACAGGAGCCTTCCAAGCAACACCCTCATTGTTCCATGTTGGAAGAGAAGATAACCAACTCATTTCGTCCAGGTCTTTTGTGAAAAGATGTTCACCATCACCACCCTTTTTGGCATCGTTGTAGAACTTAGCAACTGTTACAGTCTGAACATCCTCAGCAGCGAAAGCGACCACATTGACACCGGCGAGCAGAGTGCACACCATAGCGAATGAAAGGACGAAATTTAGATATTTAAGTGATGTCAACTCAGTTATAACTCTTATTTAACTCGATTTTAATTTTACTTTAACTCGATTTTAACTCGACAAATTATTATAATCGAGTTATAATTGAGTTAAATTAAATTAGGAGAACTATTAATGCGTAACATACCAGTCAAAGAAGATTTAATAACAGAATTCAAAAGTGATAAAAAAGGATATTCCGATACGCTATTAGTAGAGGAAATAGTCGGAATGACTAACACAAAAGGCGGTACCCTTTATCTTGGAGTAGAAGACAATGGTGAAATTACAGGGGTATCAAAAAAGCATGTAGATGCCATAGGGGTGACTGCGCTTATTGCAAATAATACAGTACCACCTGTTTCTGTTCGCGCTAGCATTATCAAAGAAGAAGATAAGGAAGTTCTGAAAATAGAGATTCCTATTAGCAGAACAGTTGTCTCTACAAGCTCAGGGAAAATGTTACGACGAAGACTAAAATCAGATAATACTCCTGAGGTTATTCCTATGTATTCATATGAAATATCTACTAGGTTGTCTGAACTGTCATTATTAGATTTTTCAGCTTCGCCTCTTTCAGGTGCAACAATTGAAGATTTTGATCCAAGATTAAGAGATAAATTAAGAACTATTATACAGTCTAAACCTGACGGAGACAAAAGTCTTATGGAGCTTTCAGATGAAGAATTAGATAAGGCTTTAAGGTTAACTACCGAAATTGAAGGTGTACTGCATCCAACCGTTACAGGCATGCTAATTCTTGGCAAAGAAAGTAGAATTGCTGAATTAATGCCTACTGTTAAGTCATCTTTTCAGGTCCTTGAAGGGACAAACATTAGGTTAAATATCACTACAACAGCATCTCTATTAGAAGTTCTAGAAAAGTTTGAGACCTATGAAGAAGCATGGAATCCAGAGCAAGAGATTGATTATGGACTCCATAGAATTGCTGTTCCTGAATTTGACAAATCTGCATTTCGAGAAGGTTTGATGAATGCATTTTGTCATAGAGATTATACTATGCTTGGAACAGTAAGAGTATTAATAGATGATGAGGGAATGACAATTAGTAATCCAGGCGGGTTCATTGACGGAGTTACACTAGATAATCTTCTCAGTGTAGAGCCCCATGGAAAAAATCCTACACTTGTTGATGTATTAAAAAGAATCGGTCTTACCGAAAAAACTGGACGAGGAATTGATCGCATATATGAAGGTTCAATAATATATGGTCGTCCTTGGCCAGATTATTCCGAATCAACATCCAATAATGTCAAACTATTTATTCAGCGTTCAAAAGCAGATGAAAATTTTACAAGGTTTATTATTGAGGAACAAGAAAAAACCAAGAGACATTTATCAATATATTCCCTTATGATACTTTCGTTGTTAAATGAGGAGAATATGATTACTATAGATAAAATTGCAAAAAATACACATTTGCCGCAAAGTAAACTTAAAGGAGCAATTGAGAATCTGATAGATGATAAACTAATTGCCTGTACAATTAAAAATAATACAAAGCATTATTATCTATTAAAAGATGAGAATGATTACCTTCGTAAATCTAATAATGTATATGACGGTTTAGTAATTAACAAAAATGATTACCCAAACATGATAATTGAACTTGCAAAAAAACAAGATGGTTTCATAACAAAACAAGATGTTGCTAACCTTTTGAATCTTACGCTCGATCAGGCATATAAAGAAATAAAAAAATTAACTGATAATAATCAATTTTATATATATCAAAAAGGCAAATATACAAAATACAAACTAAAATAAAAGACTATAGATTGATTAGCGATAAAAAATAGACAAAAAACATATGGATTGCCAAGGGGTGTACATTAAGTACTATGACGTGTGTTTTGTACTATTTACGTTGGATGCAGTACACCTTCAATTTCGGTAGTTAGCCTTAAAGCCTTATCTTCTTCTTTGATAATGCTAGCGCGAACAAACACGGGTGGTACTGTATTATTTGCAATAAGCGCAGTCACCCTTATAGCATCTACATGTTTTTTTGCTACCCCTGTAATTTCGCCATTGTCTTCTACTCCAAGATAAAGGGTACCACCTTTTGTGTTAGTCATTCCGACTATTTCCTCTACTAATAACGTATCGGAATATCCCTTTTTATCACTTTTTAAATTCTGTTATTAAGTCTTCTGTAACTGGTATAGTACGCATTATTAGTTCTCTCTACTTGTGCTTTTATTTTATACGAAATACACACTTAAGCCAATCCAAATCGTACGAAATAAGGGTGTATTGAATCGTATTTCGAACTAAATCGCAAAGAAAGTAGCAACAATCTAATAAGTCCTATACTCGGTTTAACAGCAAGAGGGATTTTTCATATCCTTCTTACAACATCATTTGACTCACAAAAAATAATAATATATAATGTATTTATATAATCATTTGACGCACGACAAATAAATGGAGATATTTATATGGCAACTATTATTCATAAAAAACAGGATTTGACATTCCTAGAATGGTCTCATATAAGAACCTCAAGTGGCACAGCAGGCTCATTTCTCAAGTCCCAATCTAATATTAATGGCAAAAAGAAATATTACAAATTATCTAATTATGATGCTACAAAAGGCATTGTGGGACACGAATGTATTAATGAGATTATTGTAGACAGGTTGCTGAGCGTACTTGGTGTAGAGCACCTTAGCTACGAATTGATTAATGCTGATATAGTCATTGATGGACGTACATTTAACACATACCTATGTGCCTCATATGACTATAAAAAGAGAGGTGAATCCAAAGTCGCTCTTGACAATTATTATGACATTAATAAGCAAAAAGGGGAGAGTCCCATTGACTTTTGCCACAGGATGGGCTGGGGTCAGTATATAGATACAATGCTGGCAATAGATTATATTATTCTCAACAGAGACAGGCATGGGGCCAACATTGAGATTCTTCGTAATTCAAGAGCCCATACCATACGCCTGGCTCCCCTGTTCGACCACGGCCTTAGTCTTATGTATTCTTGCCTTGATGATGCTTCGATTCAAGGCTTTGATATACTTAAGGATGTGCCCTGTAATAATTATATTGGGGGCAAATCATGTCTGGAAAACCTTGATTTGATACAGGATAAATGTAATGTATTTCCGGGCGAACTGTCTAAGAAGGATAAGGATATAATCTTCGAAGGCCTTGAGCAAATCGTATCAGATACTTTTATAAGAAGGACCTGGGAAATGATAATTAAGAGGTATACGCGATATGAAGCTCTACGAAATAATTGAAGGTGAGAATAAAACCATTATTGGATGCCTGCTCTATTATGAAAAGTCAGGAGATTATGTGGTTGAACTATTAGACGGAATTGATGAATGGACAGCACCTTTGCTATTCGATAAATATGTCAGAGCAGGCGAATATACCATTCCGCGGAAAGCCGGCAAGCTGTGGGTAGAAGAAAGAGTTATCCCAAGCGACAGACAAAATATCGGCTCGATTCTAAGAAACCATAAAATGAGTAGCTATAACGTACAAAAGCTGCTTGATGTATCCAAGGGCAGATGCGCCCAGGACAGTATGTACTTAAGACCCATAAATAAACTGCCGGAATATGTGCAAAGACGAACAGAGAACTATCTGTCTGATTGTGTTGCACTTCCTAGCAACAGGCTTCTATGCTTTTTTAATAACGGGACAACTAAAATGTCACATTTATCCGGGTATACAGATATCGACAAGGTTGACTCTGTATTAAGAAATGAAAATGTGTATAAGACATGTAGCCTTGCGGCAGGTGGCAGGTGCATAACCTTCAATAACTCGATTGATATCCAATATACTCTTCTTCAAGAGCGCGGCGAGGCTATTAATATATCATTAGAGGATTTTGTAACATTTGCAAAACAAAAACTGATATCTGTAAAGCTTTAGATTGCTCAAGGCAGAATATATCGTATTTTGTCAAGTCAGACAGGCTAACGCCTATAAAAGAAGATGTTCGGGGGAGTCTGTTTCTTAAGGCGGATGTTGAGAGAATGGGTTGGTAAGCTTGATAAATCAGTACCACCAGCTTAGCTGGTGGTGCTGATTTTGACCTATGTGTGTTATGTACTATTTACGTAGTATTATATATTCAAATAATTATAAGTAAAATTTTAAGAAGAATATTGCACCATCATATCTATCGTGATACAATCAAGTTATGAAATATATAAGGAAGGATGTGGATGTATGGCTAAGATTAGTCCAGTATCGGATCTTCGTAATTATAATAGCGTTCTTGAAAATGTATCAGTTGGTTCACCGGTTTATTTGACTGTTAATGGTAGGGGCAAGTATACAATACGAGATATTTCTGAAGATGAGGAATTTGAAAAGACTAAAGCAATGCTTCGGCTTATGTGCGAGCTTAATGAAGGCAGACAATCCGGGGAAGACGAGGGATACTTATCCTCTGATGAAGTAAGAAATCAATTATTAGGTAGGCACTTATGAAATATCAGGTTAAATATTCTCCGATTGCACTTCGAGACTTAGACAGAGTATGGGATGAGGTATATAGTGCTTCTAAAGATTACGATACTACACAACAGTACTTTGAAGATTTACTAGATAGAATAGAATCTAAAGCTGATTATCCAAAATCTGCTACGCCACTTTATTATGATGATTTATTTACCGGGTTTTATTATGTTACATTTAAGGCATATATTGCATTTTATCGAATAGATACGAGCGAGATTCTAGTCGACAGGGTACTTTATTCTGCTAGTGATTATATGCGAATTCTGCATTTGGATTAACAAGAAGTTATGCGATATGTAATACTTTAGATATATTCTCAAGGTATGTATGAAGCTGCTGTATAAGCTTGAACTATATACGAAATCACATGGCGACAAATATATGGTCTAAGAAACCGAATTATACATGACTATAAAGGTATAAATCTCAAGTTAATGTGGGAAATTGTTAATCTGAAAACAACTTATTTCCCAAAATCATTCGAATGGATTATATTATCTTCCTAAAAAGCGTCTCAATAGGAAGCCTGTAAAATAAGGGAATGTGTAAAATTGACCGTTAAATCCTATGTTTTTATCTGCAAGTTTAATTCCATATTTTATATCTAAATATTTGTCTTTCTTGTTATCCTTAGTCATAGCCCTAAGCGATGCAGTTGCACCGTCCTTTGACTTTACTTCAATTGGGACTATAGAGTCTGAATCTCTTAACATAAAATCCATTTCCACAGTGCTTTTCTCATTTTTATAAAAATACACAGGATAGCCCTGCTTACGAATCATTTCTGCAACGACACTTTCGTATATGGCACCTTTGTATGTATTATAGTTTTTGTTATCTCTTAAGTCTTTTTGTGATTCATCATCCAAACTTGCAATAAGTAATCCTGTATCACCAAAATATAGTTTATAATTATCCGGATTATAGTTTCCCTTTAATGGAAGGCAAGGATCAATCATGCAATAGCATACATTTACAATCCCTGCATTGGACAGCCATTCAACAGCTCCAACATATTCTCTATTACGTGCTCCCCTGGCAATTTTAGATATTTGAAATTTTTTGTTATCTTTACCTAGGAACACTGGAATTCTTCTATACACATTCAATATTCTTGTCTTGTCAACTCCTGACGCGTACTTTGTAATATCCTCTTCATAGTCAAACAATAATTGTTGTTGCATTTTAAGGAGTCCACTATAATTGTTTTGCTTAATAAATCTATTAACAATAGCTGGCATCCCACCAACAATCAAGTATTCCTGAAAAATATCCATTAACTCATCATATACAGCATTAGGTAGTGGAGTTACATTTATCATATCTGATAAGATGTTATTAATAAATGTGTCATCATATCCTTTCGCCCATAAGAATTCCTCGAAATCCATAGAGTACATATTATAATCTTCTTTGTAACCTACGCTATTTGCTTCTATTTCTTCATAATAGATTCCCATAAGCGAACCTGAACATATCACATCGTATCGCCCGTCTATTTTGAAAGATTTAAGCGAAGTAGCTGCGCTAGGACATCTTTGTAACTCATCAAAAAATATCAATGTTTTATTTGGCTCAAACACAAGGTCAGGGTTATGTGCCGTTATATTACGAACTATTTTATCTACATCAAAACCGTTATCAAATATGTCAGCATATTGATGCTCTAAAGCAAAATCTATGTTGATTATATGCTCATAGTTCTCTTTGGCAAAACTTATAACAGACATAGTCTTTCCAATTTGTCTTGCACCTTTTACAATTAGAGGCAGTCTGTCTTCTTGATTCTTCCATTCTTGAAGGTATTTGTCTATTTTTCGTCGTAGCATATATTCTCCTCCACAAAAATCCTGTATTTTAAATTTATTATATCACATTTTTCTGGGTATTTGACAATGTAATATCACATTTTTCAATGATGAAGCTTATTATAATATAATGTTTTTCACGAAAATGATATTTGCCTTTACCTGCACCTCAAGTTGAAACCAAGGTTTTTTATATCAAACCAAAGATATTGTCAATCAAGCCACAGTTTTAGATTTAGGTGTATAGTAGGATGTTACCTGTTTTTTCGTCCTTTCATTCGCTATGGTGTGCACTCTGCTCGCCGGTGTCAATGTGGTCGCTTTCGCTGCTGATGATGTTCAGACTGTACCAGTTGCTAAGTA
>CAJOGN010000075.1 GCA_905234245.1 uncultured Lachnospiraceae bacterium | reverse complement strand
GAATAACAGAAGCATAAACCATGGATAGACCGCATATAGGAAAATGTCGTAATACTGCACAT
Organism: uncultured Lachnospiraceae bacterium; assembly: GCA_905234245.1. Classification (GTDB taxonomy): domain Bacteria; phylum Bacillota; class Clostridia; order Lachnospirales; family Lachnospiraceae; genus RUG191. The sequence continues at coordinate 5,819 of CAJOGN010000075.1, read as the reverse complement.
CAAGAGAAGTAATCTTTCCAACTCCTCCGAGAATGCCCTCGCCATTATACATGTAAATCACATGATAAATGACAACCAAAACTACAGTTACCCATCTGATATTGTCCAAGTAGTATTTTCTCATACATTTCTCACCTTTGCAATTATTTTTAACAATATTATAATTGCAACGCATACCCACGTCTACCAACCAAACCGGACATTTATATGTCTGAAATGTTAAAGCTGTTTGCGAAATCTATAATTCTTTCAGCACAAAGCTCACCTCCCCCAAACTCCCATAGCTTGCCAGGTGTTTGTCCTCCTTTTTCAATCGACTATTTTGGGCTTGAAACAAACCTAGCTGCAGATATCGGATCATGTCCGCATCTGCAGCTTATCTATTCAAATTCCTATTCGATTGTGCGGCTGAACCTTAGGCGGTAGAATTTTACCCTTCGTTCTTGATGCGATAGTAATCTTCCATCTCCACATCAAGCGTAATATAGGATTCCTTCTTCTTACTCTGGGTTTTGCTCAAGAGGCACACAGTCTCCACATGCCCCGTCTGGGAGAACATGTCTACAGGTGTGACTTTGCTTAGCTTGTACTCGCTTTCGCACAGCTTCTGTAAATCTCTGGCTAGTGTAGATGGATTGCAGCTTACGTATACGACCTTCTTAGGCTTCAGTTCTAAGATAGCATTGATACATTCACTGTCGCACCCCTTTCGTGGCGGGTCTACTACTATGATATCCGGCTTTGCGACTGTTATCTCTTCTGCTTTAGAATCTTGAGAATCACACCTGTATACGCCTGTAGAGTCACTCCATCTGATATTCCTAATAATATCTTCTACCTTACCGGTAGCAAACTGCACATTATCTATATTATTTAGCCCGGCATTATTTATTGCATCTTCTATTGCCTGAGATACCACCTCTACTCCGAATACAGAAGATGCTTTATCGCTTAGATATATTCCAATTGTCCCTATGCCACAATATAAATCCCATACATTCTCACCTCCGGTAAGCCCGGCATATTCCGCAACCTTATCGTATAGCTTCTTCGTCTGCACCGGATTAACTTGATAGAAGGATTTTGCCGATATGTTAAATGCTTTATCACCGATATAGTCTGTTATAGTATCTTTACCCCAGATTAACTTTGTCTCGTCTCCTAATATAACATTAGTGTTCTTACAATTTGAATTGAACACAACAGAAGTCATACCGTCGATGTTCTTTAAATTATCTATCAGTATTGCCAACTGCGATGACAATCTATTCTTATACCTGCCATGCTTAGAAGGCTTTTCTGTATCAATCTCCTCTAGCTTCGCATTTCCAACAAGACACACCATAATCTGACCTGTATGAAAACCGTATCTGATTAGGATATGGCGAAGCACACCTTGCCCTTCTCTATACACACTGACCTTCTCGCGTGGAATCCAATCCCTAATAGTCGCCAGTACATTTTCAATTGCAGGGTGAGATAAATAGCACTTATTAACTGGTACAATATCGTGACTATGAGATAAGTAAAATCCCATAACAACGTCACCGTTCCTATCAATCCCTACCGGAATCTGGAGCTTATTGCGATAGTAATAAGGCTCTTCCATACCGATAACCGGCTCCGTTACAAAGTCAAGATTTTCCTCATCAAATCCACCTATCCTTATCAGATTATTCTTTACATGATTGGCTTTCAACTCAAGCTGCTTACTGTAGTCAAGTACCTGTAGCTGACATCCTCCACAAGGGCTTGCCTTGTCACACTTTTCTGTACATCTATAAGGAGACTTTTCTATGATGTCGACCACCCTTGCATAACACATACTTTTCTTAACCTTGGTAATGCCGGCAATAATCCTGTCACCAATAACTGCACCCTTCACAAAGAATGCCATATTGTTATGATGCCCGATTCCTTCGCCGTTAACGGACATATCTTCAATTGTAAGTTCTATTCTATCGTTCTTGTTATACATATCACCAATATAATACAATATATTCTGCTAATATCAAAACATATATAAGTATTTAGAAGCCTGATAAGAAATCGCCTCTACAATACGATTTTTGATTCTTTTCTCAGTATTAATCCCTTCCAGTGCAGTCACCACTTCTTTTCGCATTTCTTCCCTGCTAAAAGGAAACTTTAATTCCACATTACCAATTTCTTCACAGGCATCCAACTGTTCGTCAAAATCTGTTGAAAACGGCTTCGCCTGTATCTTCTTTCTGCAATCGTCCACACTCATGGTAAGAGGATAATCTTCTTTCGTATCAGAAAAAAGCGACAGGCCAAAATCAAAATAAGGACAATATGCAAAATCATCCAGCTTAGGATTAAACAATACTGCTATGTTACCTGTATGTCTGTCTTCATTAAAGAAAAAAGCATCAAGTTGAATTAAAAAGGACAAATAATCTCTGAATTCATGAAGGCCTGTAACATTTTCCACAAAATCAATTGTATATTCTACACGGCTCTTGACATCTGCAATATGCGCTAAGTGTTCTGACAAACTGTGAGTTGTATACTGTCGGTGCAAACGCTCTATCGGCAACAATTCATAGCCTTGCAATGTCTTGTTCTCTTCATAAAAATCCCTGCTTCTGCACCCGGCGTATTCTTGCTCCTTGTACTTAATCACTACCGGCTCATAAGGCACATACTCAAACGGCACTGAGACCTTATTAAGAAAATGCGTGACAATATATTCAGCTACTCCTTCAAAACCAAACTGGTCTGCTTTATACCAATATCCTCCCTGTTGCCATTTTAATTGATTTCCTTTGGAGGTATGCACAGCAGAATAATCCAATGTAGGCTCATTCATTATATATGTATCCATATTAAGCCCCCAATCTGTAAATCTTGATATAACGATTATCTTCAGCCATTCTTCCTCCGGTTTTCTCTATTATGGAAAAAGGATCAAAGGAACTTAAATTGTAGTCTCTAAGAACAACCTTCATATGGTCTCTACACTTCGGAACACACCTATCCTCAACAAAGTCAATAAAATCCTTCCATGAGGGATTCCTCTTTGCGCCAAATGCACACTTTAATGGGTGATTTGAATAATTCCTGACAACAACATTTTCACTCTTAAAATCAACCAATATAGCTGACATTATATCATTATCCAACATATAATCATATCTGACTGTGTACTTCTCTAATTCTTCTCTGGAAATGTTAAAGTCTCTATTAAGTCTCTTCCAATAGGCTAATTCTCTGACGATTGTCTCTGTGTCAATAGATTCCTCTACCGCAATCTCCGCTGCAACCTCATGAATATAAAAAGACATGGTTTGTCTAGAGACTCCGTACTTCTCGGCAAGTTCAGACATACTACTTCCCTTGTCTCGTTCGCTGATTATAGCTCTGACAGTCTTCGTATCAAGTTTTCTCTTTCTTCCCGCATTTCGTGTATTAGACATAAGCTACCTTCCTATACAGTCTGTATATATGCATTCTATATCTTTGCATAACATATGTCAAGAATTTAATTTCTTGACATTGCATTCTGCCTTTAATATGTTAAAATAACACTATGAATAACAAAGTCTATAAAACACTAGAATACTACAAAATAATAAATATGCTTGAAGAGCAGACAACAAGTGAAGCCGGCAGGCGAATTGCCCATAAACTGACGCCAATCCACAACCCTGAGAAGATTGAGCTTATGCAAACCGAAACGAAGGATGCCCTTGAGCGAATCCTTAAGTATGGCAGCCTTAGCTTTCAGGGTGTTATTAACATTAATAAATATACTTCAAGATTAGAATCAGAAGGTTCTCTTAGTGCAGAGGAGCTTCTTCTTATTGCGTCATTTATATCCTGCGCCATTAACGCAATTAAGTACAATAACAGCAAGTCCAATGATGCGGCATCGGACTCTTTAGACCCATACTTCGATAGCTTATCCGCTATGAGCGATGTTCATAAGGAGATTACAAGGTGCATTATATCTGAACAGGAAATTGCATCTAACGCTAGTCCAAAGCTATCTGACATTCGTCGCAAGAAGACTTCTACCGGTGAGAAAATTCGTACAACTATGAACAAACAACTCAACGCCCTATCTGAATACCTGCAGGATCAGGTTATTACTTCAAGAGGCGGGCGCTATTGTCTTAGTGTGCGTTCTGAATTCAAATCAAGAGTTCCTGGTATGGTTCACGACCAGTCCTCCTCTGGGCAGACTCTATTTATTGAGCCAATGAACGTAGTAGATATGAATAACGAAATTCGTGAGCTAGAGCTTGCAGAGGAAGAAGAGATTAATCGCATCCTCTATTCCCTGTCTGCCATGTGCGCTGAGCATCTGCAGGAACTAATAATGAATTATGAGGCAATGTCACGACTTGACTTTATATTTGCCAAGGGTAAGCTGGCTGCTGATATGAATGGTATGAAACCAATATTCAATACCGATGGTATTATTAATCTTAAGGGCGCCCGCCACCCTCTTCTTGATAAGGATAAATGTGTACCAATTAATATACTCCTTGGGGAGGATTATGATTTGCTTATAATCACTGGTCCTAATACAGGTGGTAAGACTGTGTCCCTTAAGACTTGTGGACTTCTTACCCTTATGGGACAGGCTGGTCTTCACATTCCTGCTAAGGACAATTCCCATCTGGCAATATTCGAAAACGTCTATGCAGACATCGGGGATGAACAGTCAATTGAGCAGTCACTATCAACATTTTCGTCACATATGACCAACATCGTTCACATCCTAGATGGCGTAAGGTCATGTACCGAAGCGAACCACAACGTGCTATGCCTGTTCGACGAATTGTGCGCAGGAACGGATCCTACGGAGGGCGCTGCTCTTGCAACTGCAATATTGGAGCATCTTCATATGGAAAATGTAAGGACGATGGCAACCACACACTACAGTGAACTTAAACTGTATGCCGTATCAACAGAAGGAGTGGAGAATGCATCTTTGGAATTCTCACTTGATACCCTTTCACCAACATATAACCTGCTGTATGGAATACCGGGAAAGAGCAACGCATTTGCCATATCAGAGAAGCTGGGACTATCAAAAAATATAACTGCAGAAGCTAAGAACTTCATATCTTCTGAAGACAAATCATTTGAGGATATCATAATCGATATTGAATCAAAGCGAGTTCAGATAGAGCAGGATTCACTAGCAGCTAACGAGGCCATGAAGAAGGCTAGTGCACTAGAGAAGGAAGCGGAAGAAAAGCTAGACAAGTTGAACTCTCAGAAGAAGCGCATACTTGATGACGCAAACACTGAAGCAGCAAGAATCTTAAGCAATGCCAAGGAAAGCGCTGATGAAGCCATTCGAAATATTAATAAAATTGCAAAGTCTGGTGCCGACATTAAGAGATTAGAAAAAGAGCGTTCTTCTCTTGGTAAAAAAGCCAAGAAAGCAAGAGAAGATGCAAGTATTAAGAAGGTGGTTGAGAATACTAATGTACCAAAGTCACTTAGAATCGGTGATGCCGTTAAGGTGCTTAGCATGAACTTCCTAATGACAACGGCGACTTTACTGTTCAGATGGGAATAATGAAGTCTAATGTCAACATCAAGGATGTTGTTCTAGTTGAGGAGAAGGATGAGCTCGCTCTAAAATATGGATATGCTAACAGGAAGGTTAGAAATAATAAGGGTGGTAATGATAAGGTTACTATCAATAAAAAAGGAAGCATCAACAGAAAGTCTGCTGATACTTCTTATGAAATCAAATTACTTGGTATGACAAGCGATGAGGCCATTGCCGAGCTTGACAAGTATCTTGATGATGCTTATCTTGCCCACATACCTTC
>CAJOGN010000074.1 GCA_905234245.1 uncultured Lachnospiraceae bacterium | reverse complement strand
GGTGGTGGTAACAATTCCACATTTACCACACACCTTGTATCTTCTTCGGGAACTGATACATATTCAACTATCGCCGCCGCACTTGGCTCACTTAAGGGACCTAAGCACGGTGGTGCCAACATCAAGGTTGTTAAAATGTTTGCCGATATGAAGAAGAACATAAGTGACTGGACTTCAGAAAAAGAAGTAGGTGATTATCTTGAAGCATTACTTGATAAAAAAGCTTTCGATAAGGCAGGACTTATATATGGAATGGGACATGCCGTATACTCTATCTCAGATCCTAGAGCTGTTACGTTCAAGAAGTTCGTTAAGGCCTTGTCCGAAGAAAAGGGCTACGAGAAAGAATATGCACTATATGCTCTTGTTGAGAAGCTGGCTCCTGAGATAATTGCCAAAAAACGTAAGATGTACAAGGGTGTAAGCCCCAATGTGGACTTCTATTCAGGATTCGCTTATCAGATGCTTGATCTTCCCACAGAGCTGTTCACTCCTATCTTCGCTATTGCGAGAATTGCTGGTTGGAGCGCACATAGAATGGAAGAAATATGTCATAATGGCAAGATAATGAGACCTGCGTATATGACAGTATGTGAGCACAAGGAATTTGTACCTATAGAAGACAGGTAATATAACCTAAGACGTACTTAATAAGCACATTCTGATATGTAATATTTCGCTAAGAATGTATAAGTAATCATATTAGAATAATGCAATATAACAAAAACAATGCCCAATCAGACATCGTGTCTGTGGGCATCTACCTCTGCCATCCCTGGCAGAGGTTTTTTGTCTCTATTAATGATTACTAATACATTCTAAGCTTATATTAATCATATCAGAATGTACTTATTTGTACGCCTTATTATATAGTCTCCTAGCAACTGATATACTACATATACTTCGCCTTGGCCTTTTTGAGCATCATAGAGAAGGCAAACCAGGAGGCGATTAGGACTACTACTGCTATGGCAGAGAACATTTTAGGGAATTCAAGGAATGCATCCCCTATAATACTCGATATGCCAAATAATACACATATAATTCCAAAAGCTAACAAATAGGGAAACATATAATCTATAAATCCATAAGGATTCTTACATAGTTCAAGCTCCTTTGGTGCTAATAGTATTGATGGAATCTTATCAGTCTTTTTCATTTTGAATGCACAAAACATCAAATATGCCCCTAATATAAGCACAATAGCATCAAATATAATAAATACAACATCGGAATTTAAGAAACTTTGCATATTTCACACCTCTTCCTTTTATCTTCAAACACACTAACAAAAATCTGATATATTTTCAAGAAAATTGCGAAAATAATTTGAATATTTATTATACTTATTGTAAAATTGATATAGATTTTTTTATGGAGGGAAAGAACATGGATTTAAAAGATACTAAGATTTTAATCTGTGATGATTCAATTCTAGCTCGCAAACAATTAAAAGATGTTATTGAGGCATATTCTTCTGATATTCAGTTTGTTGAAGCTGCTAATGGACAAGAAGCTATTGACAAATACCAAGAAGAGAATCCTAACCTTGTATTCTTAGATATTGTTATGCCAGTTAAAGATGGTAATGCTGCCGTTAAAGGTATAATTGAATTCGACAGCAATGCTGATATTATTATTGTTTCATCTGTTGGAACACAATCACAGTTAAAGTCAGCTATCGAGGCTGGCGCTAAGGACTTTATTCAGAAACCAATTTCTGAAGAACAGGTTCTTAAAGTATTAAGTTCACATTTGGAGGGTTAATAGATGTATGCACAGTTTTTCGGAAGCTTCCTACTAGATAAGGATAGCGTAACACCTGAGCAATTGACTCAAGCTATTTCTAAGGCATCAGAGACGCGACTTAAGTTAGGTACTCTTGCTCTTCACAAGTACTATATGACTGCTGAGCAGGTTGACGAGGTGTGCTTCCTACAAACAAGAGAAGACAAGCGATTTGGAGAAATCGCAATTGAGAAGGGATATCTTAAGGAAGAACAGGTTGATGAATTATTAGCTGTTCAGAGTCCTGATTACCTAATATTAGGTCAGACACTTATTGATATGGGTGTATTAAGCAATTCAGACTTAGAATTACTTATTTCAGAATATGAGATTTTCAACGAGATTGATGATATGTCTCTTGAGAACCAGAGCAAGACAGACAGACTTATTCGTAATTTCTTCACTTTCTCTGGCAAAGAGTTAACAGACCATGCGTTGATGTATATTAATCTTATATTCAATGACCTTGTAAGATTTATTGGTTCTGACTTTACACCGCTTAATCCAATATCTTGTTCTGAGGAACACGAGATTAATTTCTGTGTAAGACAAGAGATTCATGGCGAGATAGACTGCTACTCTCGCATCGATATGGATGAAGCTACTACTATTTCATTTGCATCAAGATATGCTAAGATGGAATTTACAGAGCTAGATGATTATGTTAAGGCTTCAGTAGATGATTTCCTTAACCTTCATAACGGATTATTCCTTGTTAATATGTCTAATGCATTTTCAATGGAATTATCACTTACTCCTCCTGTTACAGAGGAAGGCGGTACCGTTAAATTACCTGAGGGCTCATTCATAATCCCAGTAATCTATCCATTTGGAACAATACACATTATAGTATCTTTATAATTATGATAATAATATTTAAGGCCTATGCTTTAAGCATAGGCCTTATTTTAATATGCAAACAATAATGCCCTTATATAAGGGCATTATATACTCTTATTCTATTATTACAGAGTTCTATTTAAGGAAGGATGTTACAGCTTCTTCCATGCCGGATACGCTACATTTGTTGTCATGAAGGATATTGGCATCTCTAATTTCCTTTATGGCATTAGGAATTGGAACATTGCCAAGCTTTGATAATTCATCCACAAGGTCGAAATCATCCCATGAATCATACTTAGGATCAATTGCTGTCATTACTGAACGGGTAAACTTGAATGGACTAGCTGTAGAAGCAATTACAGTCTTAGTTGTATCCCCTGTAGCAGCAACATACTTGTCATATACACATTTCGCAACAGCTGTGTGAGTGTCAATGATATATCCTGTCTTATCATACAAATCTCTAATAGTCTTACCAGTCTCCTCTTGTGTAGCAAAGTCGCCATAGAAGTCATCAAGCTTAGCCTTCATATCGTCTGTTATGTCGTATTTTCCAGTTGTTGTAAGCTGATTCATAAGCTCACTATTCTTCTTCGCATCCCTTCCCGCACACATATGTATTAATCTCTCTAAATTACTAGAGATAAGAATATCCATAGATGGGGAATTAGTTAGCTTGAAATCTCTATTCTTGTCATATGTACCAGTCTTGAAGAAATCATATAGCACCTTATTCTCATTAGATGCACAGATTAGCTTGGCAATTGGAACACCCATATTCTTAGCGTAATATGCCGCTAAAATGTTACCAAAGTTACCTGTTGGCACACAAACATTAATTAAATCTCCATTTGATATTTCATCATTATCCACTAATTTCGCATAAGAGAATACATAATATGCAATCTGAGGAACAAGACGACCAATATTGATTGAATTAGCAGACGAGAACTGATATCCCATATCTCCTATTCTCTTAGCAAGGTCAACATCGGTAAACATCTTCTTAACACCAGTCTGAGCCTCATCGAAATTACCATCAATTGCAACAACCTTAGTATTATCACCCTTAGTTGTAATCATCTGTAATTCCTGAATTCTGCTTACACCACCATTAGGATAGAACACAACAATCTTAGTTCCATCAACTCCAGCGAAGCCTGCAAGGGCTGCCTTACCAGTATCACCACTTGTTGCTGTAAGAATAACAATATCGTTGCTAACATTATTCTTTCTGGCACTTGTTATCATAAGATGTGGCAGGATAGACAATGCCATATCTTTGAATGCTATTGTGGCACCATGGAACAGCTCTAAGAAATACGCTTTGTCGCAGGATACTAATGGTGCAATTTCTTTTGTATCGAACTTATCATCATAGGCATTATTAATACAATTCCTAAGCTCTTCCTCTGTAAAATCAGTAAAATATAATTTCATTACGTTATATGCAACGTCTTGATACGACATTTTACTGAGTTCTTTCATGCTGACATCCAGGGAAGGTATAGACTCCGGCACATACAGACCACTATTTTCTGCTAAACCCTTAAGTATACCCTGAGATGCTGTAACTACTTCTTTATCATTTCTAGTACTAACAAAATTCATATTATATGCGTTTAATTAATTCCTAATTAAACTTCTCCTTTCGCTCAATTACGTATAAATTATTTACCTTAAGCAAATAACAACACTAGAATTATAGCAAATACGATAACTCTATTCAATGTGTTATTTAACTATTACAATTCATTTTTGAGTTGAATTATGGTAGAATATCATTAAATATTGATTGGAGGGACTTATTATGTTACAGGGCGTATATATTGCATATAAGAAAGACAAGACACCTTATTACAGAGCCAGCATTCACTATAATGGCAAGCATGTGAGTTTAGGTAGCTTCGACACTGAAGAAAAAGCCCATGAAGCATATAAAGAAGCCGCTTCTATCTATAAATCCAACGATGTCACAATAGATAATTACACCAACTTAGAACATATCCTCTCAGACGATAAGCTTGTTACAATCCTCAATCACAGAGATAACAAGATTTATATTAAGACTCCAATATATCTTAGACAGGGATATTTCTCATATTATCTTACAAGAAACAGAGAATTGAAGTTTTCTAACGACGACTTATTCTACTACAGTTCTCACAGAATACTAGCCAGGAAAGGACATCTGTACGTCAACGACTATGGTATGCAGTATAACATCCTTAGCCGCTTCGGTATTAAGAATTTCGCTGTATGCGGCAATGATTATACATTTGCCAACGGCGACAGCAATGACTACCGCTACTCTAACGTAATAGTAGTTAATAAGTACCATGGTGTTCACAAGATTACATATAAGAATCAGGAAAAGCACGAGGTTAAGATACATTTTAACGGGGATTACTTGATCGGACGCTATGATACTGAGGAAGAAGCTGCAATCGCCTACAATAAGGCTGTTGATTATGCAAGAGATAAGGGAGTCAAGAAAAATTACATAGATAACTATGTCCCCGACATAGATAAAGAAGAATATAACAGAATCTATGAACAAATTAATCTTCCTAAGAAATACACAGATTATATTGATAATTTAGCTAAGTAGATTGCAGGTGTGGGCGTATACACACTATCTTCAAAACATTAAATCAAGCTTAGTATATGTTAGTAATCAATTCCAGAGGAAAATTTCCGGCACGGATGCCGGAAATAGGTACGAGCCGTCCGGACGACGGATCGAGTACCGGTTTCCACCAAACGCATTAATAAACATTCCAACTTGATTACTTACATATACTTAGCGAAGAATTAGTTTTGAAGATAGTGTGTGTACGCCCACACCTGCTATAAACTACATTTACTTATTGTTAATATAGTTAACAAGCCCTTCGCTGGCTATAATCTTCTGCATGAACTCAGGGAACGCCTGACCCTGGTAAGTATTGCCATTACTAATATTAGTAATAAGCCCACTATCGAAGTCAACCTTCACCTCATCTCCTGCCTTAATATCATTAGCCGCCTCTTCACACTCAATAATTGGAAGCCCAATATTAATAGCATTTCTATAGAATATTCTTGCAAATGTCTTA
>CAJOGN010000073.1 GCA_905234245.1 uncultured Lachnospiraceae bacterium | reverse complement strand
GCAACAGCATCAGGATTACGCATATCCCATAGCTGATTAAATGACTGAATTACAACCTGTCTATATGCAGCACCTGCCTCGAATTGTAGATATCTTCTATCCAATTCAAACAATTCCCCACCAATCATCGCCTTAGAATAATATGGTCTTAAGAACTTAAGGAATAGGAAGTTTCTCTCTAGAACCTCTGCATCTAATACAATATCATCATCCATGAGAATTACATGGCTTAGATTGTTGTTCTTACGATACAATACTGCCTCAATCATATCACGAGTAAATCCACCTGCACCACCTACATTTCTGTTAGGATACAGATGCACCTTATCACATTTGAAGGTATCTGCTGGCAAGGTCTGGCCATTGTCAGATACGAAGACCTCCACATTGTCCTTCATTACTGACTTTTTATTATTAATAATACCGTCGATTACCTGATTAACATTTCTTGTAACGAATTCTTCCCTCTTAAATGTACAGATACATAGGGCAAGGTTCACATCATTTTGCTTGGCAGTATTAGTTATGTATTCTCCGCCGTAGAACTTAACATCACCAAGAGCCTCAATCTTAACATATAATATGCCCTCATAATCTAAGTTCGGAAATGTTACATTAACGCCGTCCTTAACCTTTATAACCTTAACATCAATTTCTCTTCGAGTTGCCTTCCTGAAATAATATCTGTCCTTGGTATCGTCTGTTGGATCACCTTCATGATATGTGTTGCCAATAGCGTTGAATGCCTTAACACTAACCTTACCATCTAACTTAAGATGAAGTGTCAGGTCCTGGATAAATGTATATTTTCTCCATTTTCCTATTGAAAATGCGTTGAAATAAGACTGGAGGGATACCTTATCCCCCTTAGGAATTGTAAATGCTCCCTTCTTAAAGCGCTTCTCATAAAGCTTATTTCTTTGCTGAAGCTGGGCGCCCTCTGGTCTTTCGAATATTCTCCTTGTTATCTTAACAGGGCACTGTTTCTTAATCTCCCTGCTGTGAAGGAACATTTCCCATTCGCTACATACCTCTTCTCTTGGAAATAATAATTTCTGAATTACCATACCTTACTCCTTATCTTCTGTAGTCTTATCCTCTGTGTCATCTATCTTCTCTACCACGTCGGGATTTGCATCCTCTGCCTGACCTTCTACGGCCTCATCAGCATTCTTCTTAAAACGCCTATTGTACCAATTCTTAAGTAATTTCGTGGTTTCGAACCAGAGTATCTTGAACTCCTCTGTCCTTCCATATAACAGAAGGATGATTCCATTATAGATAACTGTACATGCAAGAACCTTAAGAACCACTTCTAATATGCCACCCATATCAATAAAATGGCACAGATAATAGGTTATCCCACCTACAACTATAGTTGTTAATGTATATTTTGTAAATAATCCAAAATAATGCCTTACCTTACGATGGAATCCATACTTATATGTAACAAGGGGCTCCACCCAAAAACAGGTGGTCATTGTACTTACAAGTGTTCCAATCATAACACCAATTGCGCCAATCTTAAGAACAAGCACAATTGACACTACAAGGTTAATGATTACTTCAAATATTGGCTTATATCTGTCATACCAGTATAATCCCATGGCATCTCTAAATGTCAGAATTACTCGTCGCATTCCTCCCATGTAGAAATTCGCCGTAAATACTAACAGCATTGTCATAGGTATTACCAATTCCGTTGAAGGCTTACCTGCAATGGCTGCCCAGGCCTCCATAAAGGGTGTGAATACAACCATGAAGCCTACTGAACAGAAGCTGTATAGCCAAAAGCACAGAAACTGCAAGGTCTTATATACTCGAAATACACTCTCATCATCCTCTTCTACAGTAAGGTTACCAATACTTGCCGTAAATGCGCCGAACAGTCCGTTAAGGGCCGTAATTATGCTGGCTTGTATCATCTGGTAGTTAGAGAGCATTCCAACAATGGTAACACCCACCGCAGTAGACATTATCAAATTGTCCGTATTATTAACAACCACGTCTCCCAACTTATGGATGGACATGGCTCCAACATTTTTGAAAACCTTTTTTCGTACCTCCTTGGAAGGAAAATCCTTCCTGTCCTCTGTTATGTAGGGGTACATCTTGTTGGCCTTCCTTGCCACCACGAAGTTGGTTGCAATGCTACACGCAATCTGAATTACAAGATACAATATGAAATTCTTAAATACAAGAAGAACTATAATCTGTAATATGAACTGTGTCGTTGTAAATATGGTGTTGTAAAATGTACCGATATAACTCTTCTGATGACCGTCAATAATGGCCCTTTTGTATCCCCACATATAAGATACAACGGTGTTGGCCAGATACAGTATATAAATAAATGTTATTCCTGGAATATCAGGCTGGTCCTTTAGGAAGAAGTCCAAAAACGGTACCAGGCAAAGACCTGCAACACCTACAAATCCACCTACCACTGTATACATGACTCGATACAGATTCATAAACTGCCGTATGGTTTTCTTGTCCTCAGATGCAATAGGTGTATATAGAAAATAATTCATTGCCACACCAATACCAAGCTCTGACAGTGACAGCACTGAGAGGATATTGGTAAATACACCATTGATACCTAAGTAGGCTGCGGAGAACACATGAATAAATATTGTTCTCGTAACAAATGACAATATTAAGTTAATTGTATAGCTTCCTGTATTGGCCAGGAAGTTAACAAAAGAATTTCTTGTTCTCATTTATCTAACCTAATTAACTCTATAACTTGAAAAAATCCACTTTAAGTCGCATAATGTACCTATGGATAATAAACTATTAATCAGTGCTGTTGTGCCTGTATATAATACTGAAACTGAATATCTTAATGAATGTGTTAACAGTATTCTAAACCAGACATATTCTAACTTCCAGCTCATCTTAGTTGATGATGGGTCGAAGTCTCTATGCGCTAAAATGTGCGATGATTTCGCCAACAAGGATTCCAGAATCACTGTAATTCATCAGGAAAATGCTGGTGTTAGCGTCGCTCGTAATAATGGTATTAAGGCTGCTAGCGGCGACATCCTAACCTTTGTCGATTCTGATGACAGCCTAAAACCAGAGGCCTGGACCCTGGCAATGGATGCCTTAATTAAATACGATGCAGACTGCGCGGTATTCGGATGGACCGACTACTGCGAACTCGACACCTATATACAGAAAATCACAGACGAAATAACTGTGGTTGATGCTAACACATTTCAGATAGAGGTAGGTTCCGACAACTACAAATGTGGTGGGGGCTACCCATGGAACAAATTATGGCGCGTTAGCAGCCTGACTGCTAATGGCAATTCCATCCCCAGCTTCAATCCCAAGCTTAATATGTACGAAGATAAATTATGGGTTCTTCAGGCCGCAAGCTCTATTAATAGTGTGGTGCTGCTTCCTGAGCTTCTATACAATTACAGGTTCGTATCATCAAGCATAACTCAGACAGAGGAGCAGCGCATTCCCAGGCTGCTCGTGGCTTATGATGCCTATAAGGTTATCCTTGACTATCTTCAAAATGTTAATGATAAAGCCTATGTTATGGCTTATAACTTCTGCTTCGAATTCACTAATAATGACATTCGTTTTCTAAGCGAGAATAAAGATAAGCACAAGGAGCAGATTAAGAAATCTAAAAAGGCTCTTAAGAGGCTCTGCAAAAGAATCAGACCTCGTACATTATATGTGCCTATTTGGAGTCGAGACTTCTTCGTGTGGTTTATGTATCATTACTTCTAACATATCTGACTCTTGGTCTAAATGTTATTCCGCTAATTAAGCCTCGAAACATTACATTAAGTCTTGCCTTCTTGTTGTCCTGTGCGTAGATTATAACTCTTGCGGCATTAAGTCCAAAGCCTGCAAAATAAATACACATTTCCTTAGGGCCTAATTCCCTGGCTGTTGCAAAATCATTCCTAAATGCATAGAAATATCTATCAATTCTTCCAATATCATCCTTGGTGATATTAGAGCCTTCGTTATTATTCATCTTATGAACAACTTCGCTATCCATCACATTATAGCAGTTGAATTTGCCTGACATACGAAGTGTGTATTCCTTGTCATCTCCCCATATAAAGTACTCCTTGAGGGGTAGACCAATTTCCTTAATGGCTTCTGCTCTAAATAACAGTGATACAAATGTTGCTGCCTTAACAGGATAGATTCCCTTAGCAGCATAGGCCCTCTCATAATCTGTAAGATTAGTCTTGTAGGTTGGCATATTCATCTTACAATCGCTTCCGTCAATCCATCTAACAGAGGAAGAAAGAAAGCCGAAATTGTTATGAATACTGCCAGCCACTCTCATTAGCTGTTCTAAAGAATCTTCTTTGACTATAGTATCATCATCCATTATCCAGATGTATTCATAGCCCTTCTTAACAGCGTATTTCATGCCAGCGCTAAATCCACCAGCACCACCAAGATTCTTCTTAAGACGCTTATAGATTACATCCTTGCCAACCAAATCAGCGATGTATTCTCTCGTTCCATCTGTACTATTGTTATCAATAATAATTACATCAACCTTTCTAGTTGATGCTTTAAGTGCTTCTATGCACTCTTTAAGGAGTTTTTTTCTATTGTAAGTCACTACTACTGCTGCGATGTTGTTCATATTTCTCTCCTTGTGTTGTCAGGGTTATGGCAAATAATCAGGATTCTTGCCAAGCCTTCCAGTCAGGCAATCTGTCATAACCTGTGTAAGCATTTTAATATTATACGAAGCCTGCTTACGCTTATTAGCATTAAGATACATAACAAGACTTCCTGCGTAAAATACGCTGTATTCTCCAAGAATCATAATACATGTGAGCGGTCCCAAATGCCTTTTGGCACAATCATATCTATTACGATAGCCATAATAATGCTTCCATGTAATTCTGCTAATGATATTACCAGTAATATAATTAAGAGTTGTCTTGTGATTAAGCTTAGCCTTAGGTACAAGGGCAATTCCACTATCAATCCTAAGGCAGAATTCGCTGTCATCATACCATATAAAATAATCCTTAACAGGAAGCCCAATGCTTCTAAGCTCGTCACCTCTAATAACAAGACCACAGAAGGTAGCAAGCTCAATTTTGCGGGGTTTGTTATACATTTCCTTCGGAATCATCTTCTCCCAGAAGATTAACCTAGAACCAAGCCTTCTTCTGTGATATGTATCAATCATTCCTTCCGTATAGACAGCACCTGCGAAAGCTTTATACTCTGGATTCTTATCAGCAAAATCAACTATCTTCTTCATATAGTTTTTCTCAATCATTGCATCATCATCAATGATTAGAACGTAATCAAAGTTCTTAGTAGATGCAATCTGAAGCGCCTTATAGAATCCACCGGCGCCGCCTAAGTTAGTCATTTCATGACTAACAATCACCCTGTCATCATCTATAGAATCAAGATACTCCTTAGTTCCATCATCACTATTATTATCAACCACAATGACTGATGTGACAGGCTGCGTCTGGTTAAGCACTCTCCCTAAGCATTCCTTAAGAAGCTTTATTCTATTATATGTAACAATTACAACTCCAACTGTCATTATCTGTCTCCAATAAATATGAATTAAGACTGTCCGTAGGCAATGGCTTACGGACAGCCCTACATTACATTTTATCTATTGCTGTACATATCACTATAATACTTCTGATAATCACCAGATGTAACATTCTTCATCCAATCTTCATGCTCAAAGAACCATGCAATAGTCTTCTTAATACCTTCTTTGAACATTGTCTCT
>CAJOGN010000072.1:6069-7532 GCA_905234245.1 uncultured Lachnospiraceae bacterium | reverse complement strand
GCTTTCTCTGCCTGTTCAAGCTGCTCGTCGAAGAATCCATGCTCCCCATCCTTAATTACAACCAGCTCTGCTGATGGGAAGAACTGCATGAAATAATTAGTAGAATCAAGGGTTACATCATCATCAATATCGCCCTGAAGTACAATCACATCTTTATTAAGAGCTCTTATCTTGTCCCTGATGCCAATCTGGCTTAACTCAGTCAGATACTTCTCGCTAACTAGGAGATTATCCCAGTCATATAGCTGTCCATTATCATAGGAAATGTCATCTCGAGCATTATTATTTATATTCTCTGTAGGACCTTTCTGCAATACTTCAGATGCATAATCAGCCATGTAGAAAGCAGGATAGAATAGAACTACTCCCTTAATCTCATCCTTATGCTTCTCTGCCACAACAGTTGCAATAAGGCCGCCGAAGCTTTGACCGCTTATGAAAATGTTATTATTGTCATAGGCGTCATTTTTCTCTACGTAGTCTAATACAATCTCATAGTCAGTTATCTCTGTAAATGCTGTCATCTCAGAGGAGTGTACAGAAGTTGAGCTATTGCGGGAGCCTCCTACAAAGTCGAATACTATTACAGCAAATCCATGATTGGCATAATATTCCGCCACGTCTTCACAATTCTCCATTGTACTGTTATAGCCATGGGAAACTATAATTACAGGATGAGTTGGCATGCCATCTCTCGGGGTAAAAACTCTGGCATTGAAATCATAATCACTTCCGTTCGTTGAGGACTTTGGCGTCTGAAAAACCATATCTTCAATTATTGGTTTACTAAAGGAAATACCACAATATACGGCTATGCCCAAAGTTGCCGCAAGCACGATACTAATAAATGTAATTACAATGACTGATGTAATTTTATAAGCTTTTCTATTCATAATCCTCTCCTCTCTTGGCTACGTTCTTGAACCAGAACCAGTAGGCCTTGCGGTTCCATACCGACATAAAATGCGCAAGCACTCCGGAACCGATATATGCAAGAACAAATAGTCCTATCATGGCGAACTTGCCACCCATATTCTCAAAATTCAGAAAATCATAAGGTATGTATTCCTTCGTCAACACACCTGTTCCTATCATTGTTACTATTATTATAAGATATATAATTACAAAGCTTGTGCCAAATGATAATTCCAACAAGCTAAGCTTCCTTATCGGAGAATCATTATTAATAAATGAAAGGATTGTAAGAATTGGAATGCATATATGCATAAAAAACATATCTATTCTTGCAATATGCATGTGTGTAGGGAATAAGGGAAGCTGACTAATAAGTACAACTATAATTATTATTCCTTCCGTAACAGCAGAGGACAGTCTAAGCAGATACACTACCTTCCTTGACACCTCTGTCTTCCTAATCAATTCATACACATTACAGGCAACAACAATTATCGTAAGAATTGTTGTATAAATCGTTCCGTCAACTGTCATCCAGCGAAATGTCA
>CAJOGN010000072.1:0-5983 GCA_905234245.1 uncultured Lachnospiraceae bacterium | reverse complement strand
CTTCTTCGCTCTGTATCGGTTGACAAAATCCTTCATTGTTTTTTCAAGTTCACGAACTGAATCACTCATATATTTAATCCTTTCGCCTTATACGAAATAATTCTAGAAGTATCTCTTAAGTGGTGTCTTAGAGAATAATAATATTATAAGCCATGTAATGAATACTATCAAAACTAAATATATCATCATTAATCCTATCATCATTGGATAATCCATTAAGTTATAATTGCTATCTCCTACAATATGTGATAGTGACGGTATGTTAAGCATTGGTAAAATATATAAGTTCAGCAAATACAACACTCCCTGATGAAGTATAAAATAAATTAGCGAATGCCTACCGAAGAATTCCACAACCCGAGAACGAAGAATAATCGATAGAATCATAAATGCAAAGATTCCACAAAAAGCACTTATATAAGTAAGTGGAAGGACGCCATACTGACAAAAGTACATGTCAAGACTTTCCCCGCTTATGTAATGTGTAAGAAGGTTGAAAACAATATTACCAATAAGGAAAACAACAAATAATAACGCTGCCCTGCTCTTCTTCATCTCAGTTATTCTAACTGCACATTTGCCATTATCCGAAAGAAGATGGCCCACATAGAAGAAAGGCAGTGCCATAATAACTGTATCAATATTCCATATCAGAGGCTTGCCACCGAAGTGATAATATATGGCGCCGGTGGTTAGTAGGATTAATATTATGGCAATCTGCACCCACCTATGCCTGATTAGCAATATGAAGTACATAACAACATTTACAAGAAAAATCATGGCAAGATACCATATAACCTGATATCTTATCTGGATTATGTAATTATATAATTCCTGTAGCAGTGCATAGAAATAATCCGCCGCCGAAAATGGGCTATATGAACCGTCAGCATAAGCCACGTTGTAGAATGCTATAACTATAGGAAACGGCAGGCCGAACATAAGGTAAGGAATCAGAAGAGATTTGAATTTGTGGGTCAGGAATTCCTTAAATGAATTGTATCTCTTGAATAGATACCCAGAAATAAAAATAAATAGTGGAATACTAAAGGAGTATACAAATTCTCCTATATATGTATAAGGCACAATATGACCTATCATAACGGCAAGAATGGCAACTCCCTTGAGCATATCTACCCATACTATTCTATTGTCGGAAGAATAGGCGCTGTCCAAACTACTAATCCCCTTCTCTAAATTGAATTACTAATATTTTTTCTTAATAATCTTGCAGAAAATCACAAACATTATTGTCATTAGTCCCACAAGTATAACATCCCTTATGGCAATATACGCAATCCATTGCCACTTCTCCGTAAGAACGAGTCCCACCGGGTTGACATAAGATGAGAAGAAATTAATCCTATGAGTAACACCCACAAGCTGGTCATTGACATATACCTTCTCTGACAGAATACCGTTTAAGTAAAATGTTGGTATGTCAAAAGCAAATGCTCCAATAATTGCTGTCTTAAGATCTGAAAAAACGATGTTGGTTTCTTTGCTTAATCCTATGTAAATACTCAAGACGCTAATCATTGAGTGATATAGGAAGAATTGCCATACTCTAGGTGATAACATATAGTCTGCAAAGTCTGCGTAATATACTGAAAGTGTGGCAAGAGGAATTGCAATTACGCCGCCGATTCCTGTAGAAAACATCATAACATATAGGAAATGCTTAACCTTCTCGCTGGATGCAATTAAACAAATTGCCATGAAGAAAAGCTGTAGACTACACATTTCAAATGGCAAATGCTCTGTCTCTAAAATTGGAGTATATGCTCCGCTATAATTATAGCCAAATGTACCATCTGGCTTAACAAATGTCTCATTAATAAATGGAACAATCTGACTTACGGAGAAGAACTTGGTGACTTCAGATACAATACCAATGCACAGGCACACCTTGAGCATGCGGTTTATTGAAGGGCGCAGATACCTGCACAGAACAACCCCCACCACAATTAGAACTAAGGAAATAATGATCCATATTATATGCGCTGTCTGAAACATAAAACCCTCCCATACATTTACAGAGAAAAGCCACACATTGCGTGTGGCTTAAAGAACTATTCTAGTAGCTCGACTTATCTGGTAGATATTTACTAATGCCATCAGCTAATGAATGAAGATTTCTTGTCTGGATTAGGACTTTACCAGAACCGTGGAACTTATTAACAATTCCTTCACCTGTCTTAAATCCAAATGTACCTGAAGCAATCTCCATATGATAATCAAGATTTCTATCCCATGCAACTACATGCTCATTATCAATTGTAAGAGACTTATTAGGTGTTACTTCAAGCTCAACAAGATCACCAAATGCTGTTGCAAGCAAATCTCCCTGACCTTCTGTCTCCATAACAAATAAACCACCAGTATTAGCAAGTAATGCCTTACCTAAATCCTGTCTCTGCATATTGTAGTACACGTTGCTTTCACAAGCTAAGAATGCACCATTGTTAAGTCTGTACTGAGTACTTCCAACTTCAAGTCTGACAATCTTACCAGGACATGCTGGAGCAACTGCAATTACTGCCTCATTAGAAGTTCCTGTAGCTTCAGTAATGAACATACTCTCACCACTTGTCATACTTCTACCAATAGCTCCTAGTACACCGCCAAGACCTGATTTCTTAGAATTCATCTTACCCTCGAGAGAAACGTCCTGCATGTAAACCATACAGCCTCTGTCCATTCTAATCATTTCTCCCTGCCTAAGCTTTACTTCAGCGATAGGATTATCACTGTCTCCAATAATTTTGTAATTCATATACACTCCTCCTTAAAACCCTTAGTAATGTGATTATAACACAAATCATATGACATTGACAGAGGTTGCCCCTATCAAAATATTATAATCCGTGTTATAATTGATGTGACTGACGTTTTTTGACACATATTAGGGGAGGATATAATATGGGTAACGCAAATGCAGCCAATCAAGCAACACCGAAGAAGGCTAAGAAGAAAGGCGGCATGGGCATTCGTGGCCAGATGCTTATTAAACTTTTGCCAACAGTTATTATTGCTATGTTAGTTCTTACAATTGTAAGTGCTATTAATAGTAAGAACATTATTAATAACCAGATTCAGAACACTATGAAATCTGAATTACAGTCTAACAGTAATCAGATTAATGCTGATCTTGAGCTGGTTAGATCAGAAGCAATCAATCTGTCAAGAGAAGTATCAATCTATTATAAGTCAACATCAATGGATGTATTCAAGAATAGCTTCTCTCAGGCCATTAAGTCCAGTTCAATTATTAATGGTGCCGGAATATGGTTCGAGCCTAATGCATATAATGCAGAGAAGTACATGGGACCATACTGGTACAAGGATGGCGACAACATCGTAGAGACCTGGGAATATAGTAATGCAGAATATGATTATTTCTCTCAGGAGTACTACACTAATGCAGCTAAGATGAAGGAAGGAACAGCAGAAATAACTGATCCATATTATGACGAATCTTCTAAGTCAGTTATGGCAACATGTTCTGCTCCAATATACAGTAACGGCCAGTACATCGGATGTGTTACCTGTGACATTTCCCTAGATACAATGGTAGATATTGTATCATCAATTGCGGTTGGAGATAATGGTACAGCAATGCTTCTAGCATCTGATGGAACATACATCTTCACAGAAGACAATGAGAAGGTTCAAAACGGATCTAACATCAAGGATGACGAGAATTCATCACTTGCCAAGGCAGGGGAAAATGTTCTCTCAGAAGAATCTGGGCTTACAGAATATAATGATGGCAGCGAATCATACAATTTATACTACTCAACTATTCCTGGTGTAGATTGGAAGCTAATGATTAAGATGCCTCAATCTGAGATTAACGCACCAGTTCAGCAGCTAACAATTATTCTTATTATAGTAGCTCTTATTGCAACAATTATTTGTGCTATTGTAATTGTACTAATTGCTAACAGCTTATCTAAGACATTGAACAGAGTTAAATCATTTGCAGGAGACCTTGCGAAGGGTGACTTCACTGTTGATAAGATTAAGGCTAAAGGAAACGATGAGCTTGGCTTAATGAGTGGCTCCCTTAATGAAATGTATGAAAACAATCGTGACGTAATTAGCAGAATCTCTTCTGGCTCTGCAAATGTTAATGATTCTTCACAGAAAATGAATCAGGTAGCTACAGAGTTGTCGGCTAAGTTCGGTAATATCCATGACAACATGGGCAAGGTTAACGAGGCTATGATGTCAACTGGAGCTGCTACTGAAGAAGTGTCAGCATCTGTTAACGAAGTAAATGAATCAGTTCAACATCTGGCAGATGAAACATCTAAGACATCAGAAGAGGTTAAGGTAATCCTTAAGAGAGCATCTGAAGTAGAAGAGAATTCTCGTAAGGCTTATGACCACGCAATATCAATTGTTGATAAATATAGTGAAGAGCTTAAGGAAGCAAATGAAAGAGCTAAGATTGTTAGCGAAATCGGCGAGTTAGTTAACAGTATTGCAGATATCGCAGACCAGATTAACCTGCTATCACTTAATGCATCTATTGAGGCTGCAAGAGCAGGTGAACATGGTAGAGGATTCGCGGTTGTTGCTTCAGAGGTTAATAAGCTTGCAACTGAGACAGGAGATGCTGTTGAGAGAATCAAGGTAACAATTGAAGGAGTTCAATCAGCTTTTGGTTCAATGAGTAATGGAGCTAATCAGCTACTTGACTTCGTACAGGAAACTGTTGCACCTGATTACGACAACTTCGTTAACATCGGTGTTCAGTACGGACAGGACGCAACTGCATTCAAGAATCTTGCAGATTCAATTGGAGAACTTGTAGAGACAATTACAGACTCTATGGAACAGGTTAACTTAGCGGTAGCAGACATTGCAGAATCAGCACAGGATACCTCAGCAAACTCTGCTGACATTACAGAGACTGTTGGAGAAGTATCAGCCATGGTTGATGATGTAGAAGATATGGCTACAGAACAGAAGGATGTGGCTAGCGACTTATCTAATATCGTAAGTAAATTCAAATTATAAAATACACCTAAGCACCAAAACCTGCACGCTCATACAGAAAATCGTATGCGATACCATGAAATGGTATCGCCGGTAACGTTGCAGGTTTTGGCTGCTTAGGTGTTGTTTTTCTTTATTTGTATTGAATCATCTACTCTAGCTTGAATCTTCCTACCTCTG
Organism: uncultured Lachnospiraceae bacterium; assembly: GCA_905234245.1. GTDB lineage: Bacteria > Bacillota > Clostridia > Lachnospirales > Lachnospiraceae > RUG191. Next base: position 796 of record CAJOGN010000072.1, on the reverse strand, counting down.
CGTTCAGCTCATTAGAAATCTCGCTACTTGCCATAGCCTCTTCGTCTATTCGGCCTATATTGTCAGTCATTACTGCGGAACGTTCTGCGTTGTCAGCAACACCATTTGCCGCTTCCTCTACAACGCTATTAACCGTCTCAGCAGACTCTCTTATTCTATCAATATTAACCTGTATTGAATCTGATATCTCAGCAAAGATATCCATCATCTCTGAGATTCTCTCAGCAGAATTCTTATATTCTTCGCTGGTTTCAACCAGATTAGATAAGCTCTCTAGAGTTGTCTCATTAACAAATGTTATGAGTCTCTGGGACTCCTCAGCGAGCTCATTTACTGTAGCAATAACTTCGGAAGACACTGCCTGAATCTCAGCTGCTGCCGCCTGTGAATTATTAGCCAGCTCGCCAATCTCAGTTGCTACTACTGCAAATCCCTTACCTGCTTCTCCTGCACGAGCCGCCTCAATAGATGCGTTAAGTGCAAGAAGATTAGTCTGATTAGAGATTGCAATAATGTTACCAGTTAAGTCTTCTATTCGACTAACAGCCTTAGACTGCTCAATCTTATTAGTTACGGATTCTGACATGGATGCTACCTCTACCTCAGTAGTGGCTCGCTCATTCTTAGCATTTTCACCAACTCTTGTAGCACCGGCCTTAATCTCGTCTGCAAATGAATGACCGCTTTCAATCTCTCTTGCAATGTCCTCAAATCCATCAGCTATGTCTGATACAAGGTCATTGATATTGTTAATGGACGCCGCCGTCTCTTCCATATTAGCACTCATCTGTGACAT
>CAJOGN010000071.1 GCA_905234245.1 uncultured Lachnospiraceae bacterium | reverse complement strand
TCATTCTCTTTACTGTGTCTAAAATTAGACGTTTATTCCATTTAAGGAATTGTTAGGTTTGCATCTTACCAATTTGGTTATGCTTTGTTTCACTATTTAATTTTCAATGTACGCTGCGTTTCGGCAAAGCCGAAATGCTGCACGGCGAACCCCTTCGACGAAGTCGAACTAAAATGGGGTGAGCCACTTTGTTAAAAACATTTTAAATTGTGTCTTATTGACAGCAACTCTGATACTATACCACTACAGATTATGCTTGTCAACAATAATTTTTGAAAAATATATGAATTTTTCAGAATAAGAAACCCATTCAGAAACTGGATGGATTTCTAAGCGCAGAGGGTGGGATTCGAACCCACGTGCCCTCTCGGACAAACGGTTTTCAAGACCGCCTCGTTATGACCTCTTCGATACCTCTGCATACTCATATTCAATTATGTGCTCTCTTTAGGGCACGAATCATATTCTACCACAGAAATTTAAGCACTGTCAACAACCTTTTCATATTTTTCACAGCATTTTCACAAAAGCTGCTCACCTACTATAATATCAATAGGTGTAGTCACCTTAATATTATTATAAGAAGCTTCAATCATGGTGGATGCAACGCCGCCAAAAGTCTCTACAACCATGGCATCATCTGTAACACCCTCGGTCTTGCCGGACTCAATCATCTTCTTATAGCTATCATGCGCCAGCTTAGTCTCAAAGCACTGTGGCGTCTGAGCCATCCAAAGGGTGGCTCTGTCAGGAGTGTCGATTATAACATCATCCTTATTAACAACCTTGATTGTATCCTTAACTGGCATTCCTGCAATGCAGGCGCGATTAGATTTAACATTTGCCATACAGCGGGATAAGGTGTCATTATCAACAAAAGGTCTGGCTCCATCATGAATCATTACGTAGTCAGCCCCAAGCTTCGTCGCCTCGCGAAGACCGTTATACACAGAGTCGTAGCGTTCATTGCCACCCTCTATTACGGACAGCACCTTCTTGAAGCCGAAGCGCTCAACAATATCAGTCCTAACATAATTTATATCGGCAGACCCCGCCACAATTATAATAGAATCAACGGCTGATTTCTCAAAAGCTTCTATAGAATAATAGAGAATCGGCTTACCCTGAAGTTCCATGTACTGCTTAGGAACGTCGGAGCCCATTCTCTTGCCGCGACCGGCGGACAATATAATCCCCACAAATTCACTCATAGGTTATTCTCCTAACTTAAGATATGGCACTGCGTCTAGGTCCAGGCCATCTCTTCTTCCATTGATATACTCGTAATATCCAGCGCAGCCAATCATTGCCGCGTTGTCGGTGCACAGAATCTTCGAAGGACAGAAGAATTCGATGCCTTTGTCTTCGCATGCTGTCTTCATGGCTTCCCTAAATGTAGAGTTGCTTGCCACGCCACCTGCAATCGCCAGCTTCTTGGCGCCATATTCTGTGGCACCTAGCATGGCGTGCTCCACTAGCGCATCTACAACAGCCTGTTGGAAGGATGCTGCAACATCCGGAACATTAACCTCCTCGCCCTTCATCCGCACACTGTTAAGATAATTAAGGGTTGCCGACTTAAGACCGCTGAAGCTAAAGTCGTAGACGTTGTCATTAACAACTGCTCTTGGAAGATCTACTGCATTAGGATTGCCTTCCTTGGCCGCAGCCTCAATCTTCGGGCCGCCTGGATAGCCAAGGCCAATCTCCCTGCCTATCTTGTCAAATGCTTCACCTGCCGCGTCGTCTCTTGTTCGGCCTAGGACTTCGTACTCGCCGTAGTTACTAACATTTACCAGATGGGTATGGCCACCCGATACCACAAGACACATAAATGGGGGCTCGAGGGTTGGATACTCAATATAATTAGCGCATATATGGCCCTCTATGTGATGGACTCCCACAAGGGGAATGTTCTTGGCATAGCTTATGGCCTTGGCAACGGATACACCCACAAGGAGCGCCCCCACAAGGCCTGGGCCTCTTGTTACCGCAATTGCGTCAATGTCGTCTAAGGTCATGTCGGCATCCTGCAGCGCCTGTTCAATTACCTGATTAACTCTCTCAATGTGCTTGCGGCTTGCTATCTCTGGCACCACGCCACCGTACAATGTGTGGATTGGCACCTGGGTAGATATGACGGAGCTAATAACCTCTCTGCCGTTTCTGACTACCGCCGCCGCCGTCTCGTCACAGGAGGACTCTATTGATAGTATTGTAATATTCTTACTTGACATAATCTATAATCCTTATACTAGTGTCTAAGCAGCCAAAACCTGCAACGCGATTTTCTCCATGAGCGTGCAGGTCTTTGGTGCTTAGACACGTATGTAATATTAGTTATTCAGCAAAACTAGATTCTTCCTGTGGAACCTTCTCGAAGGTGAGAATCTTCCACCTGCCCTGCTTATCCTTTCTAAGACAGAACTTCTGATACGTTCTGGTGAAGTTGTTGCCTTCCTTACCAAAATAGTAGGAATACAAATAAGCGCACTCGTATCCTGCCACCGTCTTATATAACACGTCAGCACTGTCACTTACTTCAGAAGACACAATGGACCTTTTGCGCTCCTCGTTCTCTTTCATTTCCTTCTCAAGATTATTGTAGAAATCCTTCTCAGGATTGAGCTTGAGCAAATCGTCGTCAAGAAGCTTCCTCTCCTGTTCCGCTATAGCCTCTAGCTTCACGTCTCCCAAGTCGTTATTATATATAACAGTAGCAATTCTGTTATACCATTTTACAACTGCCCGTGGAGTCTCGGGATAATTCTTATCGAAATCAGTAGTCTCAATTATCTCTGCTTCGGTAAGCTCCGTGTCAGGCTCCTCGGTCTTAGCATTCTTCTTGTTAAGATATATAAAGTATCCCACCACAAGAGCTGCGCATGCTAATGAAACTATTCCTACTCTGATAACTATTTTGAGTTTCTTATTCATTCGCCTTCCTCCTCATAACGTAGCGCCCCCTCACCTGCGTTCGGCGGCAAGTCGTCGAAGCGCATTGTATTAATGACTTCGTCATTAGCGCTTCTCCTCGTACACAAGCTCTAACTTCTTGCCATCCGCTCCAAGATGCGAATTAGCGAATATATCTCGAACTTCCTTCATATACTGCTTCGGTCCCATAAGTGATGGGCTAAAATGTGTAAGCCATAGCTCCTTCACATCAGCCTGCCTTGCCATATCAGCTGCCTCGTAGAAGGTCATATGCTTCTTCTCCTTAGCACTTGCCAATTTCTCCTTCTCACCATACATTCCTTCGCAGATAAATAGGTCTGAGTCCTTGGCATTATTAACAATGGCTTCACATGGTCTTGAATCAGTCGAATATGTAACCTTAAGGCCTTTTCTTGCAGGACCCATAACCATATCCGGTGTATAGTGCTTATCTCCATCATCAATTGACTCGCCGTGCTGTAGCTTGTTCCAATAATTAATTGGAATATCTAATTCCTTAGCCTTAGCAGCATCGAATTTCCCAAGTCTCGATATGGAAATGCTATATCCATAGCAGGGCACGTTGTGCTTAACCTTGAAGGCCTTGATAGTATAACCGTTAATCTCCAGCGTCTCCTCTGCTTCCTTCAATTCGTGAAAATGTAAATCAAAAGGAAGTCCTCCTGCTATTATCAGAAGTGACTGCACTACCTTAGTTAATCCTCTTGGGCCAACAAGAAGTACAGGTTCGGTCCTGTCAGCATTTGCCATAGAAAGGAGCATACCTGGAAGGCCGCTTATGTGGTCCGCGTGAAAATGTGTGAATAGGATTACATCAATAGGGTTAGGGCTCCAGCCTGTCTCCTTAAGGGCAATCTGGGTTCCCTCACCACAATCCACTAATATATTGCTGCCGTTGTAACGAGTCAGCATACTTGTAAGCCATCTATTAGGAAGGGGCATCATCCCCGAGGTTCCTAACAAACACACATCTAACATACTATATCCTTCCTGAACTTAATAGAGTCCTCAGTTGGGTCTCTATAGAAATCTCTAGTTATCTCATATCTTGTGAAGCCTAATTTCTCATACATTGATATGGCCGCCTCGTTGGACTTCCTTACGTCGAGAAACACCTTCTCTACGCCAAGGAGCCTTGCTCTATCAAGCTGCAATCTAAGAATCTCTTCTCCAATACCCTGACCTCGCATTGTCTTGTCAACGGCAATTCTGATAAGCTCGCCGTCTTCATATATGCATTTCATAATGCTATATCCAATTATTCTATCATCAATCGTAGCCACATTCATGTCATAGAAGGGACCAATAAGGCAGGAGTTGAATGCATCAAATCTCCAACTATCTGTAAATGAGTCTTTCTCAATCTCTTCAATTCTATCTAAATCTTCTATTGTGGCTTCTCGAAAATGTATCTGATTAGTAAGTTCCATCACTTAACTTCTCTAAATCTTATCTGCTCTGTAGGTTCCATCACTTGGTTCTAATATATCCTTACCTTCCTCAAGTCTCTCGCGCTCTGCCTGCGACAGCTTAAGATAATATGGTCTGTGGGCGCTGGCAGATTCAACCTTGCCCTCCTTGGCATATTCCACTCCTAGAGCTGCCACGGACGCTGCCCTGTTCATATTAAGGCTGGCAGGGGCGAATCGCGCCAAATCCTCCAGCCTGTCAACAATAAGCTCTCTATGAAGATTTACCGCATCCCCTATAAATACTACATCACCATAGTCATTATCATCTAGCAAATTCCATAGGTCGGAAAGCAAACTGTTAATGTCCTCCACCTTCTGAGGCTCAACTATCTCCATGTTACCCTGATCAAAACGATATATTCCCGTATAGACCTGAGAGCGCCTTGCATCCATTATGGGACACACATAATCGCTGCTTCCCCACAGATTGTAGGCTAGGGCATCAATTGTTGGCACCGATATAACTGGTTTATCTAATGCCATTCCCAGTCCCTTGGCTGTTGATGAACTAATGCGAAGTCCTGTATAGGAGCCAGGGCCTGCTGCCACGGCAATGGCATCTATTGTCTCAAGGTCAAGCTCTATATTCTTCTTAAGCCCATCAAGCATAGGCATAAGTGTTCTGGAATGAGTTCGTTTATGATTAATTGTATACTCCCCAAGGAGTACACTATCTTCAACTATAGCCACACTGGCAACGATGCCTGAGCTTTCTATTCCTAATACTTTCATTGGTTCTACAAATCCTTATCTATCTCAATTCTTCTATAATCAAAGCCTTTGTCTAAGTCTTTGTCAATTCTAACAGTAATTACATCCTCTGGCAGAATCTCCTCTATCCTGTTAGCCCACTCAATTAAGCTGACACCTTCGCCGTAGACATAATCATCGAAGCCTACCTCGTACATTTCCTCCGGGTCACCAATTCTATATACATCGAAGTGATAGAAGGGCAGTCGCCCGTCCACATATTCCTGGACTATTGTAAATGTAGGACTGTTAATCCACTCGCTTATCTCTAGCCCTTCTGCAAAGCCCTGAGTAAATACAGTCTTGCCTACCCCCAAGTCGCCTATGAGAGCGTAGACTTGTCCTTCCTTGGCCTTCTTACCTAAATCCTTGGCAAATTGTCTTGTATCAGTATCGCTATTACTTTCAAAAGTCATTACTTTATACCTCTAAGCTTGAAGTCTTCAACCTTGGATTTGAGTATCTCTATAAGCTGTGGCTCCACATCAGTAATCTGGTCTCTTGGAATAATGTAGGCGCTGACTCTGTTAGTATATATGAGAATCTGCGAGCTGGTCTTTGTAACCCTATATACATCCTCCCAAGGGAGCACACCCTGTGCATCTTCCACCTCTACTGGAGACTCGATTCTCATCTGCTCATCCTCCATAATAAATGTCAGAGGTTCCTTGAATACAGGAGTGTTAGCCATTACCTGCTTAGTTCTAAGGTATAATGAAATAGGAATATATACAAGAAATGCTACTGCAAGCGCAATAAAAAGCAGCTTGTATACAAGTGTCAAAGCATCAAACTTCCATATAAATACAAATATAACAAGTATCGCAAATAAGATACTTAATATACCCTGCATACCAGTATAGGCATTCCTAAGATTATATTTATATAAATCCTTAGCGGTCATCTTCACTTCAAACTTCAGGTTCATTGTGTCTTCCTCTCTACATAAAATAAGTCAGACCCCCACGAGTCTGACTTAATTATAACATTAGATATAATTCATTACAAATATGTTACTCCTTCTTGCCTTTAATAAAGCGTGACAAAGGCTTGTAGATTAACATGCTGATACCTACTGATATCATTCAAGGAAAGTAAACGGCAGGTTGAATATAAGTAGTGCCTGCATTAGAGACTTAATCTCGAATAAATGTGGTCCTACACCTGAATCTGGCACTTCCCAACATATTGCATTGTACATTGCAAGACAAGTATCAAGGGAACCATTGAAGTAAGCCTCAATATATACAGGGTATACGATAAAGTAATTAGCGAATATACTAATGATTCCCATTACTGCTGCCCCAATTAAGCCTGCAAGAAATGCATTCTTCTTAGTCTTCTTTCTGCCATAGATAAGACCTGCTACTAAGGCAAATGTTCCTCCTAGGATAAAGTTGGACAATTCACCAATGAACATGGACTGTGATACTGCAAGATGCAACAGATTCTTAATTAGCCCTATTACAACTCCCCACACAGGCCCTAGTGCAAATGCTCCAATTAACGCTGGTAAGTCTGAGAAATCAAACTTAACAAAATTGGAATTGGGATTTCTAAATACATTAGCACAAATGCTATTGCTGATAGCATTCCTCCCATTGCCAGTTTACGTGGTGTGATTACTTTTGGTTTTGCTGTTGTTGCCTGTTCCATAACTCCTTCTTTCTACTTCCGAGCTTTTGTCAACAAAAAACCCCAGAGATACTCTGGGGCTTAATACGTCGCTACTGCGCATCTTCTTTCATCCAGACTGTACTGTCGGTGCTGGAATCTCACCAGCTCAACAACTATAAGCGTTGCTCGCGGACTTACTGCACAAGGCAGATCACCGCCGGTCGGGAATTGCACCCTGCCCCGAAGATTTATATGATAATTTTTTGACTACCTAATAAAGTATAGTGATTATGAAGCTTCGTGTCAACTATTTGATTACTATTCCGTC
>CAJOGN010000070.1 GCA_905234245.1 uncultured Lachnospiraceae bacterium | reverse complement strand
AATTCTTCAAGGCTGGGAGCCGCATTTTGTAGTATGTTATGGTAATGTTGTAGAAGACATTAAGGCATTAGCTGATATGCTCAATATAGAATGTATTTGTATGTAAGGAAGTTCCAACATGTACAAAAATGGCATAAATATGGGACAGGTAAAAAAACAGAATAGAAGCTCTATATTAAGGTATATGAACTCCCATGCCGACGTCTCTCGAAAGGAGATTGCCGAGGCTACTGGTCTTACAGCGGCTGCCGTAACCCAGATATGTAATGACTTTCTGAAGGAAGGGCTTATTAAGGAATGTGGTACGGTAAATGATGTATCAGGAGCTGGTCGTCGTAAGGTGATTTTGCCTACATTATTGGTGTCAACATTGAGAGCCACGATACAGTAATAGTAATATCTGATTTGGGTGGAAATGTGATATCAAGGGCTAACCTTGAGACAAATAACGAGGTTTCGCCAGAGGAATTTGTTGGCGAAGTGGCAAGCCGTATAGATGAGATGCTAGATGAGAATCCAGAAGCTAGAAAGAAGGTTATCGGCGGATGCGTCGCAATAAGTGGTGAGGTCGACAGAGAAAAAGGTGTATCCCTAAGGGCGTATAGTATTTGGCGCCATGAGGTGCCAGTGTGCTCACTTTTAGAAGAGAAGACGGGCTTCAAATTCATAATTGAAAACAATATTGATGCATTTGCCATGGCAGAGATTGTGTATGGAACGGGAATGAAGAGTGAGAATATTCTTGTTCTTAAGTGGGGTCCAGGAGTGGGCTGCACTATTATAATTGACAACAAGCTCTACGAAGGAAGACATGGCAGAAGTGCTGAGATAGGACATTTCATAGTTGAGAAGGACGGAGAGTTATGCTCATGCGGAAGACGAGGATGCCTTGAGACTAAGATAAGCTACAAGGCAATGAAGCGTAAGAAGCCTTTTAAGTTCAATGAGTTTGCCGATGTGTACATGGATTTCTCTGAAGAGATTGACTTATTCGCTAGGACACTTGTTAATTCCATGTCTATATTAGCGCCTAACAGAGTGGTGCTTGCTGGTCGATTCTTTGCTGATAAGAGAGTGAGGGACGAGCTGATTAAGTGTTGCGAATACTATGATAAGAAATACGACACAAAAAGAATCCTACATACTCCTCTCTTCGATAAAGAGGACTACATAGGACCTGTTGCAACATATATAGAACGGGAATTGTTCTAAGCATTTATTCTAATTATTTATCAAGAATATCGTCGATATCCTTAAATCCAGGAATTCGAGTAATAACCATGACTGTATCACCTTGTTTGATGCAGTCATTTCCTTTTGGTACGATAAATGTGTCGCCTCTCCTAATGAAGCCTACAACAGTACCTTTTTTGAAAGACAAGTCCTTGAGCGGTGTATCAGTTGCCTTGGTTGACTTGTCGATTAGGAACTCAAGAACTTCAACTTGGTCGTCGTACATATGATATAGAGCCTGAATCTTACTGCCTGAAGCACTCTTCATGGCACGGGCATATGCAACGATTGCTTCGGTTGTAATGTTGCCTGGGAAAAGAGTTGTGCCAGCATTAAGATTGGCTATTGTCTCATGGAAGTAGCCTCTGTCAAGCTTGGTAATAATCTTGGCGTTGGAGTTTGCCTTCGCATGCAGTGCAAGAATAATATTCTCTTCATCAATTCCTGTAAATGGAACAAATGCCTGAGAGTCTTCTAACCCCTCCTCTAAGAGAAGGCCTTCGTTGGCTCCGTCACCATTTATAATAATGGCTTCTGGAAGAACTTCTGTAAGCTGTTCGCATCTTTTCTTGTCGCGTTCAATAATCTTAACGGCAATCTTATTTCTTATTAGTTCTCTTGCTAAGAAAAATGAACAATATCCGCCACCAATTATCATACAGTTCTTAACCTTAGGGTTATCTATTTTCATTTTCTTGAAGAAATACCTAACAACCTTCTTCGGTGCAATAAGAGAAATGTGGTCACCTGCTTTAAGTACGAAATCACCCCTTGGAATATGTATTCCGTCATTAGGACGATTAACAACAGGAATAATAAATGAACCTGGGATGTCGTTATCAATCTGTGAGATTGTTTCATTAAGGTGATTGCAATTATCTGGCAGGGTGAATTTAACAATTTCTGCCTTGCCACCTCCGATTAATGTAACATCATCTGCGATTGGAAGACTAAGAATTCTGGCAGCCTCCTTAGCAGCCTCAAGCTCAGGATTGATAATGAGCTTGATTCCAAGAGCAGTTTTAAGAAGATGTAAGCTGTCATTATATACAGGTGTTCTTACGCGGGCAATAGTTGGGATTCCCTTGATTGCTTTAACGAGGGAACAACATAGCAGGTTGAATTCATCTGACTTACTTACTGCCACGAACAAATCAGCATTCATTATATTCGCATCATTAAGAGACTCTTCAGAAGCACCATTTCCTACGATGCCAAGAATATCATATTGGTTAACTAAGTCATTAACCCTTTCAGCGTTGTTATCAATAACAGCAATTAAGAAGTCTTCATGATATAGTCTGTCAAGAATTTTCTCTCCGACTTTACCGCATCCTACTATTACTACGTACGGTTTGTCCTTTTTTGCATTAGCCATTTTTATGTTCTCCTTAATAGTTCATCTGCTAGACTATTCTATCACATTTTTTAATATATTTGAATGTACTTCATTATGGAAATATCTGTTAAGCGATTTTCTGTATGAGCGTACAGATATTTCCATAATAAAGAAATATAGAAAAGTACTCCCATGCAGTTGGCGGATACACGAGAGTACTTTTCTATATATATATTAAGATTTTTAGGAGTCTTATTATATTTGCTGTCAACCTACAACGAAATGTCTACACTTCGATTCATCTTCTTAGCGAGGGCGGATAATTCCTTCATATACGAAGAATCCTTGCCGAACAACTCTTCGTATTTGTCAGGGGAAATGTTAGTCGAAGCAGTAGAACTAATTGACATATATCCTCCCTTAACTGAGATTCCTAAGCTCTTAAGCTCTGCGGAATACTTCTCTGTAAGAGACTTAATCTTCTTAGAATTAACGGCAATCTTACCTTCTTTCTGTGTGCCGGAAGATGAAATTGTATAATTATATGCGTCGGTAAAGGACTTAAGAGTTTTGGCGAATTTCTCCTTATTAAGCTTCTCGCTGTTAGAAAAATCGAAAGCTCCAATAGTCTTGATGGCTTTGCCGAGTGCAGAAGAGTCAGCAGATATAAGAGTCTTGTTAGTTGCCTCTGCTCTGTTGGCTTTAACACACAGGTTTCTGTTAGGTGCATACACTTGTCTTAAGTACATATTAGTTGATACGCTAAAGCTCGCCATCTTTATCTCCTTCCCGTTTTTCCTTTCTCTTGTTATATATATCGGACGAAATAGGGGAAATGTTAATATATTTCCGAGGGTTGAAATTATTCTATATTGTGAAGAATTAAGCGCGTGAAATCGTATGTAAGAATTTGCGGAAGGGCTCAAAATGATGTAGAATAAGTGAATGTAAAGTAATAGAGAAACTAATCAAGGAGCTTAATAAATGATGAAAAGAATTACAACTCAAAAGGTACTTGCTGTCATTATTATAAGTGTAATGATAATAAGCCTGTTATCATATGTAAATATTACATCAAGAGCCGATAACAGTACTAATAAAGTGCAGGTGTCTGATGGGAGATTACTTGAAGGTATAGAGGCCTATAAAAACGGAGAATATGAGGCAGAATATCTTGGCATACTTAACTACGGCAAAGAAGGTGTTGATAAGGATCACAAGAACGATTTCTCGTACAGGTTCAATATCAATGGTATTGAAGTTATATACAAGATGTACAATGGAACTTTAGATGCAGAAGGTAATTATGATTATCCCCTTCAGAATCGATTGAAGGAAGGCTATCCTTACAAGATTACTGTAAAGGATTCGGTAGTTACTGATGTAACAGAGCTTCCATCAGAAGATGTTCCATTTGCGCCACAGTCTATTGGAGTACCAGGTGAGAAGACAGTTACGAATTTCCTTAAGAATGCCATGGGACCGATTGGAACAGCTCTTTATATCTATGGTGGAGCATGGGATTGGCAGGATGTCGGTTCGTCTATTCAGGCAAGAACTATTGGTGTTCCTAAGGAATGGGTTAAGTTCTTCAATAGCCAGGATGTTAACTTTACTTATAAGAATATGGACGCCGAACACAGCTTCTATCCATTTGGCGAATACAATGAGTATTATTATGCTGGAGCAGATTGCTCAGGATATATAGGTTGGGCGCTTTATAATACATTTAATACAGAGAATGGTTTAGAGGGGTATGTAGGCAGTGCCCGGAATATGGCCAAGGACTTAGCTGATGCGGGGCTTGGAGAATGGACTAAGGATATAAAGACTGCGTCAGGGGAAGTTGACCTTAAGCCTGGAGATATTATGAGTATTAGTGCTCATCATATCTGGATTTGTCTGGGTACCTGTGATGATGGAAGTATCCTAATAGCACATTGTTCCCCTTCTGATAGTAGAACGAATATGCCAGGAGCAGGAGCACAGATAAGTGCAATAGGTACGAGTACAGACTGTGAAGCATATAAGCTTGCAGATAAATATATGTCAAAGTATTATCCAAAATGGTATGAGAGATATCCGATTTATCTTACTGACCCAGATGTATATCTCGACACAGAGAAAGGTAATGCGGGAAGATTTAGATGGACTGCAAATGGGCTGTCAGATTATGAGGGCATTCAGAATATGAAGCCAGCTGATGTACTTAAAGTTCTCTTTCCTGAGAATGAGACATCTGATAATACTGCTGAATTGGCAAATGATAATCAGACCGTCAAAGTAGAGTCAGTACCGAAGACAGGTGATAAGTGGATGAATCCTTTTCTTATAATTAGGAGTATATTGTAATGGGATATTTGAAGAAATTGAATAGAAAAAAGAATTACATAGTCCTGCCCTTGATAGTGATTCTGTTAGTCGGTATGTTGTCAGGATGTACGTCTAATGCTACTAAGGGAGACAGCCTGACTCGAATAGATGAGGAAGGGTATCTGTATTATATGGACTTTACTAAGGATTATTACAGCCCTGAAGTGATGGACAAGATGAGGGAGATAGGCTTCGTCAATCCAGGTTGTTCTGTTATCTATACTCACAATGTTGATGGGGATGGAATAATCGGTCGAAATTATGATTGTGCTCATACTGTATCAAAGGAAGATCAAACCATTACAGGGTTGAATATCGTACTCCACTGCAAGCCAGAGGGCAAGTATGAATCCGTCGCAGTAGCTGATGCGACCTGGTGCGGAGAATATAATCCTATGCTTCAGAAGGGAGGACCTGATAAAGAGGGATTTGACGTGAATTTGTTAGACATTCTTCCATACCAGTGTATGGACGGAGTCAATGAGAAGGGACTTTACGTATCAATACAACGCGTTGATATCAAGGAAGGCGAACAGAAGTGCAGATTTCCAGCAGGAAGTAGCATGTTGCTTCGTCATATATTAGATGACTGTGGAAATGTTGATGAAGCCATTAGAAAGGTGTATAACGGCATTCTGCTCCCGGAGGACTGGCAGAGTTGTCATTTCATGGTATGTGATGCAAGTGGACACAGCGTGGTTATTGAGAGCCGTGGTAGTGAAGTAAGTGTGGTTCCAATTGATATATGTACGAATTTCTATCTAGGCAGCGGAGATTTTGGAGACTCTTACAATAGTAAAGGTAAGCTTCGAGAGGAAGCCGTGAAAATGGTTGACGAGAATGGAGTGTCAAGTAATACCTATGGCTACGGTCATGGCTATCATCGTTTTGTAACACTTCAATCACAGCTAGAGCGTTATAGGGATTTGTCAAGAGAAGAGTATTACACAGTCATGCCAGAAGAGAATGTATTGGTTATGTTACAAAGCGTGGTTCAGAATTCTTATACCAATGCTGCTGGACTATCTTGGACACAGTATAGTGCAATCTATAATAGTAATAAGAAGACTTTGAAGATTTGGTCATTCCAGAATTATAAGAAGGAATATACATTTGACATATCTGGAAAGCAGATTAAGTCGAGATAACTAGAGTTAAAAAACGAAGAAGGGATTAATAGAGAATATGGAACAGGAAAAGGTTATAGTTATAGATTTTGGAGGACAGTACAATCAGCTCGTGGCTCGTCGTGTCAGAGAGTGCAATGTGTATTGTGAGATATATTCTTACAAGACTGACCTTGAAGTGATTAAGAAGATGAAGCCTAAGGGAATCATACTAACAGGTGGTCCTAACAGTTGTTATGAGGCTGACTCTCCAACATGTACCAGGGAATTATTCCAGATAGGTGTCCCAATACTTGGACTGTGCTATGGTGCTCAATTGATGCAGCATGTCCTTGGAGGAACTGTTGAGAAGGCGGACCATAGGGAATATGGTAAGACTAAGACTTTTGTTAATCCCACATCAATGCTGTTTCAGGGTGTTGGACAAAAGAGTGCGTCTTCGGGAGTATATAATGGGGCTTATGCTGAGACATTTACAAGCGATCATGCTGAAAATGTAAATGAAACTATCGTATGGATGAGTCATTTCGACTATATATCTAAGATGGCGCCAGGCTTCAAGTCTGTGGCTCATACTGCAGACTGTCCAGTGGCAGCGTGTGAGAATGTAGAGGATTCCCTCTATGCAATCCAGTTTCATCCTGAAGTATTGCATACCGCTGAAGGAACGAAGATACTATATAATTTCGTAAGAAATATCTGTGGCTGTGAAGGAAGCTGGAGAATGGATTCATTTGTTGAGAATTCTATTAAGGAGATTCGAGACCAGGTTGGAGATGGCAAGGTGCTTCTTGCATTATCAGGCGGTGTGGATTCATCTGTACTTGCAGCACTTCTTGCTAAGGCAGTTGGTTCACAACTTACATGTGTATTCGTTGACCATGGTCTTCTTCGTAAGAACGAAGGGGATGAGGTTGAGTCAGTGTTTGGCCCATCAGGAGATTTTGATATTAACTTTGTCCGTGTAAATGCGGCTGAGAGATACTATAAGAAGTTAGAAGGCGTGTCTGAACCAGAGCGTAAGCGTAAGATTATTGGAGAAGAATTCATTCGCGTATTCGAAGAAGAAGCTAAGAAAATTGGTAAGGTAGATTTCTTAGCTCAGGGAACAATATATCCTGATGTTGTAGAATCAGGACTTGGTGGTGAGTCAGCAATTATTAAGTCTCATCACAATGTGGGAGGTCTTCCTGACTTTGTTGATTTTAAAGAGATAGTTGAACCACTTCGCAATCTGTTCAAGGACGAAGTAAGAAAGGCTGGTCTTGAATTAGGACTACCAGAATATCTGGTATTTCGTCAACCATTCCCAGGTCCTGGACTTGGTATAAGAATAATTGGCGAAGTCAGCGCAGATAAGGTTAGAATTGTTCAGGATGCAGACTTTATCTATAGAGAAGAAGTAGCTCTTGCAGCAGAAGAGTGGAAGAAAGAAAGAGCACGAACTGGTGAAGGCGTTGAATTAAAGCCAGACGCAACAGTGCAGGAGAGGTTTGATTACGCATACAGCAACAATCCAAGCTGGATGCCAGATTCTTACCAATATGCAATCTGTAGGAGTAATGGGTGATGAAAGAACCTATGACTATGCCATAGCCCTTCGTGCAGTGAAGACAATCGACTTCATGACAGCAGAAGCAGCTCAGATACCATTTGAAGTATTGCAGAGGGTAATGTCTCGAATCATCAATGAAGTAAGAGGCGTGAACCGCGTAATGTACGACCTTACAAGCAAACCACCTGGAACGATAGAGATGGAGTAGACCTGAAGTGGTTTAGAGGTTGGTATAACAAATCAAGTATTTTCAAGGCTTGAAATCATGTTAAGAAAACATGATTTCAGGCCTTTTTTGTGTCGTGATACGATTATGATACTGTTTTTCTCAGAAAAAACTGTATCGGAATAATTCCAGAATAAAGTCCAAATCTGTTTTTCATCTTTTATTTTCCACAAATTATAAAATTTCAAACTTTTTTTGTTCTCGTTTAGTAATGGGGATTTTTTCAACCCAAATGTATTACGTAACAAGAAATAGTACGTAAGCGGAGGGCAAAAGATATGTTTGAATGCAGAACGTTTATATCAGTAAAAGAGATCTGTCAGGTATTGAGTGTTTCCGAATCAAAGTCATATGCAATCGTTCGTGACTTAAATAAGGAACTTTCTGATAAAGGCTACATGGTAATCCCGGGTAGAGTAAGCAGAAAGTATTTCGAAGAAAGATTCTACGGAGTTGATTCATTTGAAAAGGAGGACGAAGATGGCAGTTTATAAAGATAAGAAGAGAGGCACTTGGTATGTGTCGTTGTATTACACCGACTGGACAGGTAAGCGGCAGAGAAAATTAAAGCGTGGCTTCTCAACCAAAAAGGAAGCACAGGACTGGGAACGACATTTTTCATTGGAAAAGGCCAGTAGCCTTGATATGACCTTTGGGGATTTTTACAAACGCTATACCGATGATGTAAAGCCAAAGCTTAGAGAGAATACGTGGAAGTCCAAAGAATATGTAATCGAGTTAAAGATACTACCGTATTTTAAAGATTTGGTAATGCGTGAGATTACACCGAGAGATGTTATTGCTTGGCAAAACGAGATGCGTAAGTGTGAGTCGCAGGATGGTGAAAAATACAAAGGAACCTATCTTAGGAAGATGCAGGCGGAACTTTCAGCCATATTCAATCATGCGGTGAAGTATTACGAACTGCCAAAGAATCCGGCTGTAATTGCTGGTCCACTTGGACAACACCATGCAGATGAAATGCTTTTTTGGACAAAGGAAGAGTATATGCGCTTCATTCCCGAGGTCGCGAATAAAACCTATTCCTATATGGCATTTGAGCTTTTGTATTGGTGTGGGATCCGAATTGGTGAACTGATGGCTTTAACTCCTGCGGATTTTGATTTCGATAAGAATAAGCTATCTATCACAAAGTCATATCAAAGGATAAGTGGAAGGGATGTTATTACAAAACCTAAAACTCCAAAGAGTGTGCGTATGATATCTATGCCGGAGAATGTGGCATTAGAAATGAAAGATTTCCTTGATAGCATTTATGGCATTGAACCGAGCGATAGGATCTTTGTAATTTCAAAGTCTTATTTGCACCATGAGATGGATAGGGGTGTAAAGGCAAGTGGGGTAAAGCGTATTCGTCTTCATGATTTAAGACACAGCCATGTATCGCTTCTTATAGATATGGGATTTTCGGCAGTGGCTATCGGTAACCGTGTAGGCCATGAAAGTTCGGATATTACTTATCGTTATGCACATATGATGCCGTCTATTCAGGATGATATGGCAGAGGCTCTTGATGAAGAATGGAAGGAGGGATTTGATGTCAGCGAAGAATCTTGATCCAAAAGGAAGATTGCGAAGTGAGACTATTGCTTACCGTTGTTCTCCTGCTGAGAGAAAGGAATTGGATAAGCGATGGAAACTGCTTGGGTATGCGACAAAGCAGGACTACGTTCTTGATTCGGTATTGCATAACAAGGTTACGGCGAAGGGAAATCCCATGATGCTGGTTAATTTCCGTAAGGAGCTGTACGGGATTCTCGAAGAACTGGAGCGGTTAGAAGAAGCTTCCGAGATAGATGAGGAGCTTTTTACACCGATCCGCACTATGTTGGAAATTTTAGAAGCGTTTAAGGAAAACGAGGATAAGAATAAGAAAAATAAAACCAGAAGGAAAGATAAGTTTTTGGAAAGGAGAGCATATCGAGATGTGTAAAGTAATTATCTGTGCAAATCAAAAAGGGGGAGTTGCCAAGAGTACGTCTGTGGTAAATCTTGGCATCGGTCTGGCAAATAAGGGAAAGAGAGTCCTTGTAATCGACAATGATCCCCAGGGGTCTCTCACGGAAGCATTAGGATATCCGCAACCGGATAAGCTGGAGATTACACTTGCCAATGTAATGGAATGGGTGTTAAACGAGGACGATTATGATTTGAAAGCAGGAATTCTGCATCATGAAGAGGGCATCGACCTTATGCCTGCCAATATCGAGTTATCCGGTGTGGAGACATCGCTTGTAGGCATTATGAGTTCGGAGACAACGCTTCGGGAGTATATCGAATCTGTAAGAGACGATTATGACTATATTCTTGTGGACTGTTCTCCGAATCTTGGACAGCTTACTTTAAATGCCCTTGTAGCGGCGGATGAAGTAATCATTCCGGTACAGGCTGCATATCTGCCTATAAAGGGTTTGGAACAGCTTTTAAAGACCATCAGCCGTGTGAAACGCAAGATGAACCCGAAGCTTCATATTATGGGAATTCTGATTACGATGGTGGATTACAGAACCATTTATGCTAAGGAAATCACGGAAGTGCTGTATGAGCACTATGGAAGCAGTATCCATATTTTCGATGATGTGATTCCGCTTTCCGTTAGAGCTGCGGAGGCATCTGCCGAAGGAGTCAGCATCTATAAATATGATGGCAAGGGTAAAGTAGCAGCTGCGTATGAAAAGATTGTAGAGGAGGTTTTAGCCAATGAGCAGTAAGGGATTATCAAACAGAATCAAGCTTTCCAGCTATGATGATATGTTTTCGGCGGAGTATGATGGTAATACCACAGCAGAAGCAAAACCTGTTGAGGGACAGATAGTAGAGATTCCTTTATCGGAACTGCATACCTTTGAGAACCATCCTTTTCGTGTCATAGACGATGAAAATATGGAAGAAATGGTGGAAAGCGTCAAGGAGTATGGCGTGTTGGTTCCGGCTATCGCAAGACCGAGAGCAGAAGGCGGATATGAACTTATATCCGGCCACAGAAGAAAGCATGCATCCGAACTGGCAGGTAAAGATACCATGCCGGTTATTGTTCGTGACTGTGATAATGATGAAGCCGTAGTGATCATGGTGGATGCCAATATCCAACGTGAGGATATTCTAGTCAGCGAGAGAGCGAAGGCTTATCAGATGAAATATGAAGCCATGAAGCATCAGGGCAAGGCTCAGGGAAACTCTTTACAGGAAATGAGTGAGCAGGCGGGAGAAAGCATGAAGACCATTCAGCGTTTGATATGTATCGCCAGCTTAGACGAGAAATTGCTTGCCATGGTGGATGAAAAAAAGCTGGGTCTTCGTCAGGGCGTGGATCTTTCTTTTATTCCGCAGGAACAGCAGAGAATCGTATATGAAGTGATTTCGGAGATGGGAGTGTCACTTAGCCAAGAACAGAGTGCGAGAATAAAAGAAGCATCACGAAAAGGGTATTTGAATGCAGACTTCTTAAAAGATTTTCTATCAGAAAAGAAACCTAAACCGCGTAAAGTAGTGTTTAATCAGAAGAAGTTAGATAACTACTTTACTCCGGATATGAGCAATGAAGATATTGAGGAGCTAATTGTAAAGCTCCTAGATGAATGGAAGGAGAAAGGGGAACCGCGTTAATGGAGAGGCTGAAGCTGGAGTTTTATTATGGGCAGGAGGCAGAGCAGTTTACGTTCTACCGCCTGCCGAAGGCTTTGATAACAGATAGCAGATTTAAAGATATATCGAATAATTCCAAGCTTTTGTATGGTTTGATGCTTGATCGTATGTCATTATCGGTACGAAGTGGTTGGTTTGATGAAGAGAATAGAGTCTATATTAAGTATTCTCTTAAGAGTATTATGGAAGACCTCAACTGTAGTAAGATGACTGCTGTAAGTCTTTTAAAAGAGCTACAGGCCATTGGTTTAGTGGATATCGAGCAGAGAAATGGACTTGCTAACATCATTTACGTTAAAAACTTTGTATCTGGGGGAGAAGAAGCATTAGACCGGTCAGGAAATTGTACAGGTAAGAAAAATGAACCCGTGAAAGACGACCAGTCTAATAATCAGACCAGTATAAAAGATGAACCGGTATATGAGGAAGACCAGTCAGATAGTAGTACCGGTACCGGTCAGGATTCTTTACCAGGGGTAGTACAGAATTCAGACCCGAATAATAATGATTTTAACAATACAGATTCTAGTGAGACTAATCATATCAGTCTATCCGGTGAGCGTGTGGATAATTCTATCCGCATTACGAGGATGGATCAGATGGATGAGACCACAGCATACATGGAGCTTATTCGTGAGAACATTGATTATGATATCATGATGAGTAACCCCAAATGGTTGGACAGGGATATGTATGAAGAACTTTACCAGCTAATCTGTGATGTTGTCTGTGTCCCTCGTAAGACAATTCGAATTGCAGGAGAGGACTATCCTTATAGCCTAGTTAAGAGCAAGTTCCTGAAGCTTAATTCAACGCATTTGGAATATGTCATTGGTTGTATGAAGAATAACACAACCAAGGTGTCAAATATCAAAGCATACCTAACAACAGCACTCTATAACGCACCGAATACGATAAATCATTACTATACTGCTGAGGTAAATCATGATATGTATGGTACAATGTAATTGGAGGGATTATCATGGCAAAATATATTGTTGAAGAAACGAATAGAAGTAAATACGAAAAGAATTTTAAGTTCCCTATGATAAATCTGATTCCTGCAATCATTTGGTGTATCCCAGTTCATCAGAAGCTGACTCCGTTGGTAGGAACAATGGGAGCATATATAGCGGTGGCTGCTTTCTTTGTGTTGTATATTCTCTTATCATATGTTCCGATTGCAGCGTTAGCTCCGGGAATTGGAGGCGTTATAATTTTGACTGCACTGTTTTGGGCACCGGCGGATCATATCGGAAATAACGTAGCAAGGATAATCGTAAAGGCAGTAATCCTTATTATAGCGATAATGATAGAGTTATGTATCGTGATTAATGCAACGTTACCTTGGTTAGAAAGAAAGACTGCGACACCGCCAAGGGTAAGAAAGATTGAGGATTAAGATGGTGAATATGGCATATAAAGAGAGAATCCAGGACAAGTGGACTGGATTCTTTTTTTTATGCCTTACACTGTTGAAGGGTGATAAGGTTATCGAGTTCAGATAAATATGATCCAATTATTCGTTGCTCATCTAAAGATGGGACC
>CAJOGN010000069.1 GCA_905234245.1 uncultured Lachnospiraceae bacterium | reverse complement strand
CTTGTTCTCGTAATGGAGGATAAGAAGTTCCTAAACGAAGTATTGGGGGATACTCTTAGTAAATATCAATATCTCGAGAAAAATAAGAGAAGCTATATATCGAGGATGTTAAGAGGTACAGTTGAGAGATATATAGAACTTGATGCATGTATATCTGCATATTCTTCTACAAAAATCAATAAATTAAATCCATATATAAGAAATATCCTTCGCCTTGCCATATACGAGATTAAGTATATGGACTCAATCCCTGATTCTGCCACATGTAATGAATATGTTAAGCTAGCCAAGAAGAAGGCACCTTCAAGACTTTCTGGATTTGTTAATGGAATCCTTCGTAGCATGCTTCGAAGTGACTTCGATAAGGTACATTTACAAGAGAACGAAGTATATTCTATGCCAAAATGGCTATATGACATGTTCGAAGATGAATACAGTGATGCCAAAGGAATATGTAAGGCGTTCTTAGATGACAATCAGCTGACAATTAGAGCTAACCTTGCCAAGTGCGAGCCTGACAAACTAAGGGCTGAGTTAGAGGCGCAGGGAATCAATGCGAAGCCTGTAAGTGCTGATGATATATTAGACAGCAAGGGTAACAAGGAGACTGCCAATTTAGATTTCGCATTTGCAATAGAAAATGTGGATTATCTGGAGGGCGTGAAGGCCTTTAAGGAGGGCTTGTTCTATGTGCAGGACATTAGCTCTATGATGATAGGAGCCAAGGCAAATGTTAATCCTGGCGACATAATTATAGATGTATGTGCTGCGCCAGGTGGTAAGAGTCTACATATGGCTGAGCTGCTAAAATGGTTCGAGAAGAGCTCTGATAATAGCAAGAAGGGGCATGTCTATTCCTATGATGTGTCAGAGAATAAAGTTGCGTTAATAAGGGAGAATATTGCCAGGTCTGGATTGGATAATATTAGTGCAGCCCTTGGTGATGCCAGAGTTAGCAATCCTGACCTTATCGATAAAGCAGATATTGTAATTGCTGATTTGCCATGCTCTGGTCTGGGAGTTATTGGCAAGAAGCCTGATATTAAGTCTAGAATTAAGTTAGAAGATATACAACAATTGTCTGAGCTTCAGTTGGAAATCCTCAATGTGTGCAAGAATTATGTTAAGGTCGGTGGGACCTTGATGTATTCGACTTGTACTGTAAGTAAGGCGGAGAATTCAGATAATGTCAAAAGGTTTCTTGAGTTGAATAAAGAGTTTCGGCTAATAGAAGAGAGGCAGTATATGCCTTCTAAGTTGCAGGACGGCTTCTATATAGCTAGATTAATTAGGAAGTCTAGGACACCAAGTACCTCTGCTTGACTAAGAATGTCTGCGCAGAGGTCTTGGCTGTCCTAGAAAGCCACTGAACTTACAAGGAGTATTAAATAGATGACAGACATCAAATCAATGAATATTGATGAATTAACTGAATATATGGATTCTTTGGGCGAAAAGCCCTTTAGGGCTAAGCAGCTCTATGAGTGGATGCATGTTCATCTTGCCAGAGACTATGATGAGATGACGAATCTGTCTAAAACTCTTAGAGGCAGACTTAAGGAAGAGGCAAGCCTAACAACTCTTAAGCCCGTAGACATACAGATATCCAAGGAAGACGGTACCAGAAAGTATTTATTCGCCCTGCCAGACGGCAACATGGTAGAATCGGTGCTTATGCGCTATGAGCATGGAATCAGCGTGTGCATATCTTCTCAGGTAGGCTGCAAGATGGGCTGCAGATTCTGCGCTTCTACAATTGATGGATTCCTTCGCAATCTGGCTCCTTCTGAGATGCTAGATCAGATATACGCAATATCTAGGGATGTTAATGAGAGAGTTAGCAATGTGGTTGTCATGGGAACGGGAGAACCCCTTGATAATTACGACAATCTGCTTAGGTTTATAAGGCTTATTACTGATGATAACGGGCTTAACATTTCCCAGAGAAATATAACCGTATCAACCTGTGGACTGGTGCCGAGAATATATGATCTGGCAGAAGAGAAGCTGGCAATTACTCTTGCCTTGTCTCTTCATGCGCCGACTCAGGCGAAGAGAGAACAGATAATGCCGGTTGCCAGGACTTACAATATTGAGGAAGTAGTTGATGCTATGAAGCATTACCGTGATGTAACAGGCAGAAGAATTACCTACGAATACACGCTGATTGCAGGTGTAAATGACTCCGATGAGGATGCCGAAAAACTGTCCGGGCTTATCGGCTCGAAATTAAGCCATGTCAATCTTATTCCGGTAAATCCCATAAGAGAGCGTTCCTACGATTCTACAACCGATAAAGGAGTACTAAGATTCAAGAAAAAACTTGAAAAAAACGCTATAAATGTTACTATTAGAAGAGAAATGGGTCGCGATATTGACGGGGCCTGTGGACAATTAAGAAGAAGACATATGAAGGAAGGTTAATCATGAGATATTATGCTCTGACTGATACGGGTGTAGCCCGTAAGGAAAATCAAGATTATGTCTATGCTTCGGGCGACACTGTTGGGATTCTTCCTAACATTTTCATTGTTGCCGATGGCATGGGAGGACATAATGCCGGGGATTACGCATCCAGAAGAGCAGTAAGTATTGCTCTTGAGGAGATTGAGAATTCAGGTGAGAGCAAACCGGTAGCAATTCTTGATAAGGCAATCAAAAAGGCGAATTCAGTGCTTTACAGGGAAGCGTCTTCAGACCCTGCTAAGCAGGGAATGGGCACAACATTTGTTGCTGCGACTATTAGTGACAAGAAGCTGTATGTTGCCAATGTGGGCGATTCCAGACTGTATATTGCCGACAATTCGACTATTTGTCAGATTACAAGAGACCATTCTTTGGTGCAGGAGATGATGAGAAGCGGAAGAATGGGGACATTTGACCCTAGAAGACATCCTAAGAGGAATGCTATTACCAGGGCAATCGGTGTTGAGCCGGATGTTAACATTGATTTCTTCGAGGTTTCCAATAATAATTTTGAACAATTCGTGCTTTGCTCTGACGGACTTACCAATATGATTGATGACAACGAATTATTCGCGCAGCTTGTAGGCAATGATGAGGCCAAGACCAAGGCGAATGTTCTTGTCAGCATGGCTAATCGCAAGGGAGGACTTGACAATATATCCGTAATAGTTGTCGAGCCCTTTGATGAGTAGTGCGTATTCTTGATGACTGAGTATATAGGAGAGATGAGGATATAAATATGTTGCAAAAAGGAATGTATCTACAGGACAGATATGAGATTCTTGAGACCATTGGCGCAGGTGGAATGTCTGATGTATACAAGGCCAAGGATCATGTACTTAACAGGGACGTGGCAATCAAGGTGCTTAAAAAGGAATTTACTGAAGATATGAGCTTCGTAACTAAGTTTCGAAGAGAGGCACAATCTGCAGCGGTACTTGAGCATCCTAATATTGTTAATATATATGATGTAGGCTCAGAGGACGGCATGTATTTCATAATTATGGAGTACATAGAAGGAATTACCTTAAAATCTTACATTGAAAGGAAGGGACGCCTTAATTTCAAGGAGGTTCTATCCATTGCTATTCAGGTTGGTCGCGGTATTCAGGCGGCTCACGAGAAGGGCATTATCCACAGGGATATTAAGCCGCAGAATGTTATTATTTCCAAGGAGGGCAAGGTTAAGGTAACGGATTTTGGAATTGCTAAGGCTGTTACTTCTAATACAATCAATGCTGAGGTTATGGGCTCAGTTCACTATACTTCACCTGAGCAGGCAAGAAACGGGCTGGTTAATCAACAGACGGATATATATTCCCTTGGTATCGTAATGTATGAGATGATTACCGGTCGTGTACCTTATGATGGTGATACAACAGTTGCCATTGCACTGCAGCATTTACAATCTGACATAACCCCGCCTTCCGAATATGCACCGGATATTCCTATTAGCGTGGAGAAAATCATCTTAAAATGTACAATGAAGAGTACAGACAGAAGATATGCTAATATGGATGATTTGTTGCTTGACCTTAAGAAGGCATTGGTTAATCCAGATGAGGACTTCGTAATTATTGCGGCCCCAGGTGACAGTGCGGAGGCGACTCGTGTAATTACAGCTGAGGAGCTAGAGGCAATTAAGAAGGAAGCAGGTGTTATTGACGATAAGGCAACACCTAAGAAGATAGATGAAGACGAGGATGAAGGGTCTAAGGAAGGCAGAGTCAATCCTAAGATGGACAAGGCAATTACTATTATGGCAATTATTGCAGCAGTAGTAGTTGTTGGCGTATTAGTATACTTTATCGGTAGCGGATTCGGCTGGTGGAAGTTCTTCGGCGGCGACACAAGTGAGTCAAGTGAGCAGGTAACAATGGTTGACTTAACTGGTATGACAGAGAAGGAAGCTGTTGCCAAGCTCAAGGAGCTTAACTTAGGCTACAAGAAGGAAGAGGTTGCATCAGACCAGTATCCAGAAGGTCAGGTATGTGAGCAGTCAGTTAAGAAGGGCGAGAAGGTTGCAGTCAATACAACCATTACAATTAAGATTAGTACAGGTAAGGGCGATACCAATGTGCCTAATGTGGTAGGTCAGACAGAGTCTAGCGCCATTAATGCACTGAAGGCCGCTGGCTTCAAATACACCGTAGATTATAAATACTCTGATTCAGAACAGGGCAAGGTAATTGCGCAGAATCCCGGAGCCAATGCCAAGGCCAAGAACGGTGATACAATTACAATTACTGTAAGTCAGGGCTCGGAGAAGGCTAAGGTTCCATCAGTAATTGGTCAGAGTCAGTCTTCGGCATCATCTGCGCTAAGTGCAGCAGGACTTAATGTGTCGGTAACAACTGAGACATCAGATTCAGTTGCAGCAGGTAATGTAATCGCCCAGAGTATAGAATCTGGTAAATACGTTGATAAGGGAACAACTGTTACTATTACAGTAAGTTCTGGTAAGAAGACAGTATATTACAGATATAACAGGTCCCTTACTAAGGAAGGACAGTACAGATTAGAGGATGCTAATGGTAGTGTTCTTGGTAGCTGGAATGTGGGACCAGGACAGACACAGTCAATATCAGTAAGTAACATAACAACAAGCTCAGGAACACTTTATACACCAACTGGTTCTGAAGCAGTTAACTTCACGCAACAGTAATGAAGGGAAGAATTATTAAAGGAATTGCAGGCTTTTACTACGTCTATGTTAACGGACAGGGTGTATATGAATGTAAAGCCAAAGGCATATTCCGATTAGAAGGAACGAAGCCATTAGTAGGCGATGAAGTTGATATTGAGATTCTCTCTGAAGAGGACAAGGAAGGCAATATAATTAGCATTTCCCAGAGGAAGAATTCCCTAATTAGACCGGCTGTTGCCAATGTGGATCAGGCGCTCATTATATTTGCAGCGAAGAATCCAAAGCCTAATTATAACTTGCTAGATCGCTTTCTTGTTATGATGGAGTATCAAAAGGTTCCTGTAGTAATATGCTTTAATAAGGTGGATTTGTGTGAGGAGAGCTATCTTAAGCAGCTTGAGAAGATATATTCTTATGCTAACTATAAGATATTGTTTACAAGCGCTAAGACCTTAGAGGGCAGGGATGAATTGCTCAAGGTTCTAGAGGGCAAGACCACAACAGTTGCAGGGCCATCGGGTGCTGGCAAGTCATCTATTATCAATACTTTGCAGTCTGATGTATTGATGGAGACAGGAGAGATTAGTAAGAAGCTTGGCAGAGGTAAGCATACCACAAGACACAGTCAGCTAATAGCCATTGATGACATGGGCTCAAGCTTTATTGTGGACACACCTGGATTCTCAACAATGGATATTCCGGGGTTTGAGAAGGAAGATCTTAATAGATGCTACCCTGAGTTTTATGAATTATCTGACAAATGCAGATTCGCAGGCTGCGCCCATATTAACGAGCCTGACTGCGAGGTTAAGGTGGCGCTTGAAGAAGGTCGCATATCAGAGGTAAGATATAATAATTATGTGAAGCTATACGA
This sequence comes from uncultured Lachnospiraceae bacterium, assembly GCA_905234245.1. Classification (GTDB taxonomy): domain Bacteria; phylum Bacillota; class Clostridia; order Lachnospirales; family Lachnospiraceae; genus RUG191. Next base: position 1,546 of record CAJOGN010000069.1, on the reverse strand, counting down.
AGAGCTTGCATCTAAATCTAAGTATTAGAGAGGAGACGTTATGAGTAATTGCCTTTCACCGTCAATATTATCAAGTGATTTTGGAAGACTTGGTGAAGACATAAGAGTAGTTGATGAGGCAGGAGCAGATTATATTCATGTGGACGTTATGGATGGTATGTTTGTGCCAAGCATAACCATTGGAATGCCTGTTGTTAAGTCTATTAGAAATTATACAGACAAGGTGTTAGACGTTCATCTTATGATTGAAGACCCTGACAGATATATTGTTGAATTTGCCAATGCTGGAGCTGATATAATCACAGTTCATGCAGAGGCGTGTAAGCATTTAGACAGAACGATTGAGCTAATTAAGGCACAGTCAGTAATGGCAGCAGTAGCACTTAATCCTGCTACAGATTTAAGCGTGCTAGAGTACATTTTGCCTAAGCTTGACATGGTACTTATTATGTCTGTGAACCCGGGCTTCGGTGGGCAGAAGTTCATACCATATTCTCTTGATAAGATTAAGGCACTTAAGAGGTTGATAGATGAGAGAAATGTTAATGTTGACATAGAGGTTGATGGTGGAATCAATCTTGACAATGTTACTTCAGTTATTGAAGCTGGTGCTAATATAATTGTGGCAGGCTCTGCAGTATTTAGCGGAGACGCGGCAGAGAATGTAAGGGCATTTCTGAGTAAGATTTAATATGCAGCATATTCGCAGGGCGAATGTGCTGCACGACGAACCCCTTTTTGCGAAGCAAAAACTAAAATGGGGTGAGTCTCATTGTTGTATGCAGCATATTCGCAAATTATTAATTAAAGGGGGAAAATATTATGGCTGATGAGAGAATTTATATTATTGCAGGTGGACATGTAGATGATGACTTCGTTAAAGGTCTATTGTGCGATAAGAAGGGAAACAAGAAGGATGGAGTATATCTTCTGGCAGTTGACAGAGGTTTAGAGTGTCTTCTTCGTCTTAAGATTAATCCTGACGAGGTTATTGGCGATTTTGACTCTGTCTCAGATGAAGCAAGAGTTGCAATTGGTTTAGAGCCACGAGGTAAGGTTAAGAAGAAGGAAGGGGAAGAGCCATTTGTATTCGACGTACTTCCATATCATATTAGACAGCTTGATGTTCATAAGGACCAGACTGATTCAGAAGAAGCAGTCAGATTCGCAATGAGATATCTAAGAGGCGACATTGTGCTTCTTGGAGCTACAGGAACGAGAATCGACCATGTTCTGGGCAACATCTCTATATTGGGACTTGGTATATTATCAGGATATAATATCATTCTTATGGATGAGCATAATAAGGTTACACTTGTTAAGGATGAGATGGTAATTAAAAGAAACGAGCAATTCGGAGACTTTGTATCTATTATTCCATATACAGATGATACCTATGTGACTTTAGAGGGATTCAGATTCAATGTTGAGAATAAGCAGATGAAGAGGAATCTATCTCTTGGTGTAAGTAATGTAATTGATGATGACGAGGCTAGAATTACAGTTAACGAGGGAGTTGCAATTGTTATCGAATCAAGAGACTGAT
>CAJOGN010000068.1:7603-15399 GCA_905234245.1 uncultured Lachnospiraceae bacterium | reverse complement strand
TGTTAGATGTGTCACTATCTTTTTTTCTCAAAGGTAATTGACAGAATAACAACTACTGCCAGAATAAATGGATATATCAAAAACGGCACAAAAGAAAGACTGGGCATTCTTGCTATACTTGATGCCACAAGTAGCTGTGCGCCATAAGGGATAATGCCCTGCACAATACATGAACTTATATCAAGTAAAGACGCTACCTTTCTGGGCTCGATTTCATACTCATCACCGATTTCCTTGGCGATAGGCGCTGCTACAACGATTGCCACAGTGTTATTGGCTGTTGCAACATCCAAAAATGCTGTTAGTGCTGAAATGCCGAACATCGCACCCCTTTTTGTATTAGCTTTTTTACGAATCAGCTGTAGTATAACCTCGAATCCACCGTTATTCTTAATTAATGCTGTTATAGATGCCACGAGTATTGTAACAATCATAGTCTCGAACATTCCCGAAATTCCCTCTCCCATAGAAGAAAGAGCCGAGGAATAGACAAGTGAACCTGTTATCAGTCCCACCACGAAAAAGCTTATAATTCCTACCGTCAGTACTGCAAATACGTTGATTCCTATAACAGAAAGAATCAGCACCAAAAAATACGGCAAAGCCTGTAATATATTAAAATCAAAATCTCCCACCAACTCACTTCTATTCAAAAATGAATGTACTAAGAGAATCACAAAGGTGATTATTGCAGCCGGCAATGCAAGCATAAAGTTGGTTCTGAATTTATCTTTCATTGCCACGCCTTGGGTCTTGGTTGCTGCAATGGTAGTATCTGATATAAATGACAGATTGTCACCGAACATAGAACCGCCCACTACTGCACCTACGCAAAAAGGAAGGGACACCCCGTTAGCCGCAACAGCAACTGCAATAGGTGTAAGCACAGTAATTGAACCGACACTTGTACCCATTGCCATAGAAATCAGACACGCTATAAGATATAATCCGGGCAACTCAAATCCGGATGGTATAACACTAAGAAGCATGTTAGCTGTACTTGTTGCACCGCCTGCGGCAGAAGCTATTCCGCTAAATGCACCGGCCAATATGAAGATAAAAAGCATTGTTACTATATTATCATCACCGATGCCAACTGCGCACAGATGAATCTTCTCATTAAAGCTCAGCTTTCTATTCTGAACGAATGCACAGATTAAAGCTATACTAAATGATAATACAACAGAGACTACATAGAATCCCATCTGCCCTTCAAGAGGATTAATATATTCAAAATAAATGCCATTTCCCAGATAAAGAACTAAAAAGACAACTATGGGAAACAGCGCACTTACATTGGCTTTTTTATTATTTGTATTCATAGCCTTACTACAATGACTCCATCTTTATTTTTATAACTCGTCCTTTACAAAGACTACAGTTGTAGGAGAAGTCGTTACCATGACGCTCTCCTGATTAAAAAGCACGCAAAACTCCTTGGCAAGCTCCATAACAGTTTTTTCCGGTACATTCATTAGCTTCAGCATTAAGGTGTTCTCCTCTGTATATCTTCCGTCCTCGTGAAAATAACCGCCACTAACTGTCTGAACTGCAAAGGCAAGCTTATAGTGTCGACAAGTCCTCTTCAAAATCGAGATATACTTCTTAGAGTCGTATTTCTGAACTCCCGTCTCGGAATCATTAAGACCTATATATATTGTTGTCTGTGATATATGATTATCCATATTCTTACTTTTCTCCATAAGTCTACTCGTTTTCTTTTTTATCCTGACTGTTGTCCTTCCATCTTCTGTATATAGCAGCCAATATTGCACCGGACAGATTATGCCATATGGAGAATATAGCACCCGGTACAGTCGCCATGGCAAGAGTAGGAAATGTACTTGTTGCAAGACTAGTAGCAAGTCCGGCATTTTGCATTCCTATTTCTATTGAGACCGCCTTAACCTTAGCCGGTGGCATCTTAAAGCATTTGCCCACAGCAAAGCCACACAGATATCCCAGTAGATTATGCAGTATTACAACAGCAAAAATAACAAGACCTGTACCAAATATCTTCTCAGAATTATGGGACACAACACTTCCTATTATCAGACATATACCTATTGTTGATATCATAGGCATAATACTTACAGCTTTCTCAGTAAATTTCTTAAGAAACCTGTTGACAATAAATGCCACGACAATCGGAAGTACTACTACCTGAAGTATACTGATAACCATAGACAGAATATTAACTTCAACTCTTGTCCTAAGTATAAGAAATGTTATAAGCGGTGTAAGCAGTGGCGCAAGCAGCGTATTCACACTAGTCATTCCAACAGAAAGTGCCACATCACCTTTGGACATATATGTAATAACATTGCTGGCTGTTCCACCGGGGCATGTTCCTACCAATACCACTCCTGCTGTAAGAGCATCATCCAGTGAGAAAAGCTTGCATAGCAAAAATGCAATCAAAGGCATAAATACAAATTGTGATACACATCCGACTATAATATCCTTCGGTCTTGTGAATACAATAGCAAAGTCAGTGGGCTTAATAGTAAGACCCATTCCGAACATTACAATCATTAGCAAATAGTTAATCCAGCTTGTATCAATCCACTTAAAGGACACCGGTACAAACAGTGACACAACTGCAATCAATAATACAATAACAGCCATGTATTTTTCTATCCATTTACTAATCTTAACCATTGTCTCCAATGTATCTAACCGCCTCTCTTATATTATTCCCACCAATATCAAGAACATAATGTATAATTATATAATAGCAAATATATATTTGCAAATGATTATACTTTACCGAGTATTACTCGTCAGGCTAACGAATGGATAATTCTAAGTGATTACCGGTTTCATCATAATGGTAATGTGTATCACTCACCGCCGCTTTAAGAACCTTAAGAGATAATTCATTGCCTCGTTCTATAACATTATACTTATCCCCTGCATAATCAAGTCTAAGCGTTACCGTCCCTTTCTCAGAAGAATACTCCACTTGTGCATGAACTATATAATTGTATCTCTTATCCAGAATATTATGAAATACAGTTTCTTCAATAGCAAGTCTTATATGAAGATACATGGACGTAGATATCGAATTTTCAGAACAATACATTGAAAGATTACCAAATACATCCCCATACTGACTGTCTTTGTCGATATTAAGATTCAACAGCTTGATTCTCTTAATGAATTGTATCGTCTTATCTCTCTTAGGATTACCAAATATCTCATCAGGTGTTCCATCTTCGTATACAACACCTTCGTCCATATACAATACCCTGTTACAGATAGACTTTGCAAAGTCCATCTCATGCGTGACTATTATAAGAGTTTTGCCTGTCTTAGTCAGTCTACGTATAACAGATTGCACATCACCTACCATAGTAGGATCTAATGCACTTGTAGGCTCATCCATAAGAATAACATCAGGATCCATTGCAAGTGTTCTAACAATTGCTATACGCTGTTTCTGGCCTCCGGATAACTCATCAGGATAGCTGTCCGCTTTTTCGGACAGCCCAACCTCCTTAAGCAACATATATGCATTGTCATACGCTTCCTGTTTACTCATTCTAAGCAGCTTAACAGGAGACAGCATAACATTCTCAATTATGCTTAAGTGATTGAAGAGATTAAAGGATTGGAATACCATACCGACTTTTCTACGAACCATATTCAAGTCAGTCCTTGGAGATGTTATTTCATCTTCACCAATCCATATATGCCCCTTTGTTGGTTTTTCCAACAGGTTAATACAGCGAAGAAGTGTACTCTTCCCTGTTCCGGATGGTCCGATAACAGATACTACATCTCCATCATTAATTGTAACATTGACATCTCTAAGAGGAGTCACATTAGGATACGCTTTCTCAAGTCCTTCTATTCTAATCATGAAGCTTCACCCCCTTTAGGAGTCGTCTGTTCTTTCTCATCTTCGGTGTCACCCTTGTCTTAACTCTGCTAATTATAAGAATCACTATTCCTTCTAATACAAAGTAAAGAATCGCTGCCGCAATAAGCGGGAAGAACGCTTCATAGGTACGATTCCTAATAATATCTCCTACTTTCGTAAGATCAATAACGGCTATGTAGCCCACAACTGCCGTTGCCTTAATAAGAGCGATAATCTCTCCCATATATGATTCTATCATCAGTGGAATTATCTGCGGTAGTATTATCGTAAAAAATGTAGACAATCGTGAATGTCCCAATGCATATGCCGCTTCATACTGGCCTATATCAATAGATTTTGAACCTGTAACAAGTAGACCGTGAACTCCTATTGCGAATACCAGGGTGAACCCCACAATCGAGACTATGGTAGCGCTTAATGATAAGGTACCGAATACCACATAATACAGAATCATAAGGAGCACCACAACCGGCATGCCTTGTATTAGTGTGGAGAATACCTTATATATACCATTGGCAATCTTATTACCGTCTTTACATAATAAATACGTAACAAATCCAAGTACAGTACCAAATATTATGGAAAAAAGTGTTATAAGAACTGTAGTAAGAAGACCTTGAACAAGAAGCTTCCATCTGCTTTCCCTAATAAATGTCTTATAGAATCCATCTGCTATATAGTCTATAATTCCTGTCTTATCATTTGTCGTATCTTTTACCATTATGGCAATCGGCTGCGTAAATAAGACATCTGAAAAGGGTATTGACTGCGCCCTCTCAGGTGTAATATTAAGATTAGCCATAATACAATCTATATTTCCTGTTGCACAAGCAGGTATAATTCCGGAATAATCGTATACTTTAAATGTAACATCAGCATCTAAATATTTTGCAAAACGATATCCAAGTTCAATATCAAGTCCACAAAGTTCATTGCCTTTATAGTAAGAATATGGTTGTACTACTCCCGTCGTGCCTATTACAAGGTGGTACTTTGGATTAGAAGGAGGCTCAATGAACGGCATATTCTCATTCTCTTCATTTACCCACCTATTATACATATCATCTAATGTACCATCTTCTTTAATTGACTTAATGAAAGAATTAAGTTCATTTTCGAAATCAGGAATCTTACAGTTAGGCGATATTCCAACTGCTATTTTCAACTGTTCTTCCATATTCTCATCAAGAATCCTCACCCCATCAAGCCCATGATCTATTGCTTTTTCCATCGGAATTCTCTCGAATATATATGCATCAATCTTACCCTGTGCAACAGTCTGATATCCCTGAACAGCCTCAAAGTATGCAATATTAGCATCAGGAAGCTCCCTTTTTATCACATTGACAGCAGCGCTTCCGTCACCTGTTCCTATTGTAATATCAGGATTGTTAAGTTGCTGCCTGCTTGTAATCTCTTCTCCTTGCTCGGCATAACTATATATACCAACTGCAAAGGCAAGAATAAGTGTGATAATCACACCGACTATTATTTTTTTATAGATTCTCTTACTACTAACCATTCTTCACTCTCTTATTAATCATTTTACAAAAAGGAGACATTATTTCAATAACACGACCTTTTTTATCTCTGGTCTGATAGAAAATCCACAGGTAATTATGTCTCTAATTCTCCTTTAAGAATTCTATCCACAAAGAATCTCCCTGATACTATTTATTACTGCCACTGAAATATGCTGATTGTTCCCATCATGAATAATCCTATCAATATCCGCCTGTGTATCCACAACATAATCGCTTTGAACAGGACTGTTACATTGAACGAAAAACACATATCCTTCTATCCAGATATTAATATCATTATCCTTTAACAGTTTTGATAAAATATATATCTGACGCTTCACCTGCTTTATAGGATTCTTAACCGTCTTCTGATAGGCATTCCCGTACCCTGCATCCTTTATCTGCAGCCAGTCATATGTATCTTCGTCACCCAAAAGTGTACCTCTGAGATTCTTAACTTCAAAAATAAATATTCCTCTTGAGTTAATTATAATATTATCCGCTTCCGCCTGCTTATTATCGGCATACAACTTCACATTGTTTAACAAAATGTCATCATCTCTTAAGATTTCTTGAATTACTTGTCTTGCAAATATCTCCCCTCTTCTGCCCGCTTGCTTTTGCGACGACTCAATAAAGCTTTTGTTGCCTATTCTAACTACAACGATAATAATAAGTATAAAGAGAATAATAATTGCTGCAAAAATTATGAAATACATCTGTTATCTCTCCACCTTCTTAAAACATCTTTAAGCGGCTCATCAAGGTAGGAATATGCCTTGTCCTGAATCCATTCCGGAATGCCATATGCCGCCTCCGCTATACTTCCTGTAATTGCGGCAAGAGTATCACTGTCTCCTCCAAGAGAAATAGCATTTCTTATAGCATCTTCAAAATCAGTGCTTTCCAAAAACGCAATAATAGCCTGAGGAACAGTACCCTGACAAGTCTCGTTAAACTGATATCTGGGCCGAATATCATCCATTTGCTGCATCTCCTTTCTCATATATATTCTATCATTTACTTCATGAAGCACCCCAGCTATATCGTCTCATACAATTAATCATATATTCTTAATAGTATTATTATATCAAGGCTCAAATAATATGTAAAACCTACGTGTTGATTAATCCTCAGTACATAATTATTATTGTCACACCTTCGTTTCTTTTATACAATCACATTTCTAACATATACAATCCATTTTCATCCTCAACAAAACTATCTCCTCTATACGCACCAATTATATCTATCTTGTCAGTATAATAATAATATCTCTTCGTATTCTAGTCTAATTCTTTCTTCATCCGCTTTTAACTCTCCTTCAACTATTCCATCAAATGCTATTCGATATTCTTTTTGGTATGAATATTGAAAAACCTGTCTTTTTATCCACGCTTTGCACTTTTCAATAGTTTTACTTTGCACTTTTCAAGGAATTTACTTTGCACTTTTCAGAAATTCTCTATGCCGTCTCAAGCACACGCCCCAAAACACAAAAAAACTGCTCACTCTTGTGAGCAGTTTTACATCTTATAACGTTGACAAAAAAACCGTCCTAAGGATTTCCCTTCATCACACATTTAAAACTTCATAAATGATTTTACTACTTTAAGATGGTTTGCATATATAAGCAGACCATCTTTTTTTAATAAATAATAGTAGGAGGAATTTCTCATAAGTGAGAAATTCCGACCTCTCACACCACCGTGCGTACCGTTCGGTACACGGCGGTTCAATCAACTTAACAAGTAACACACCTTTCGGTGTAGTAATCTAACATTGAGACTAATCCAAATGAGGTTAGTCTCTTTGTACTTATAGCCTTTTGCACCCATCCATTGTGGGCGAGTCTTGCATATCGGTCTCCACAGTATGCGATTTTATACGCTGCCCATCTTGGTACGTCCAGCTTCATCAAATTCTTAGCTCTATTCTGCGGAGTTTTCCAATGCTTCCAAATGCACATACGAAGTCTGAATCTGATGTTTCCATCAAGTTCTTTACAAAGTGTTTTCATACTTCCTATCTTGAAATAGTTAATCCATCCTCTGATGAGCTGATTAAGTTTCTCCACTTTATAGCTGTTGCTGACGCCCCAGCTACGGCAAGTAAGTTCTTTCATCCTCTTCTTAAACTTCGCTACTGATTTTGCATGTGGTTTTGCCTTAAACTGATGCGCCTTAGAATCAAAGTAAAATCCGAATCCAAGGTATTTAAGTCCTTGTGGTTTATCTACTTTGCTCTTGGTCATGTTGACCTTGAGACCTAGTTTCTCCTCAATGAATCGAGAGATTTCCTCCTTGTGGTGTTCCCACAATAGAGTCCTCGTACTCATCATCAATCATGATTCCACTGACCAGGTATTTCCTAACGATAGAAATAAC
>CAJOGN010000068.1:0-7595 GCA_905234245.1 uncultured Lachnospiraceae bacterium | reverse complement strand
TGGTCATGAAATTGTTCCTCATAGATTGGTGTTAAAACCTGTGCTATGGCTTGTTGTATGAATCTGTCTGTTACTGTTGGTACTCCTAGGTTTCTGACACCACCATCAGGCTTTGGTATCTCCACTCTTCGTACTGGCTGAGGTTTATACTTTCTTGTCCTCAACTGTTCTCTGATGATATCGCCGTTCTTTTCAAGATGTTCTTTGAGTTCTGTGTACTTCATTCCGTCCACTCCCTCTGCACCTTTGTTTCGTACGACTTGCAGATATGCTCTGTTGAGATTATCGCTAGATAATATCTGCTCCATTAGACTACTTGTGTCCATGCGTTCTTTCCTTTCCGCCTCGCTTGATTTGACCACCCTTCACCCGATTGGTTACGGCAGATGTTGTCATTTCTGCAACACGAGACATACTCAAACTTATTGATTGTTCACCCCTTCGCTCCATTTCCATTACAGAAATTTCTTCACTACTATGGGTTCGGCTGACTTCTCACAGTTCGTTGTTACTAGGCTAATGGAACCTCTGTGAGACCTCCACGCTTAAGGTGCACGCTCTTTCTCTCCATATATCCGCCACATTTACTCTGCTACTACAAATGTGATAGTTATTAGACTTCGTTGCTTCCAGCCAACTTATCTCTCGTAGCCTAGCCTTATATGTGATTCCTGTCCGTCGGACCAGAGATTTGCTTACAGCTTCCTTCAGATTCCACCTCACAATGGACACCCTTGCTGTTCGGCTATACACTTCCCACTATCTGGGCGTGTTCGGGACTTTCACCCGTTAGAGCGCGCCCATGGCGCGCAAACCAAAAAGGCGGTCTGAAAACTCAGACCGCCCGCATCAGCAAACTATTCTATTTCTTACGTTTCTTATCCTTGTTCTCTTCATCGAAATAAATAAAATCATTATTTCGAAGAGTTTCCATATAAGTCACCAAACGATTGTACAATGGTTCTGCGGATTCACCAAACTTGGCTTTTACCGCTTCTGCGATATCATTGACCGTATGAACACCATCGATTTGGCCAATCACAAAATTTCCCAGTTCATCCAGATGTACTGTTGTCGTCTCTGGCATTCTGAAAAACTTCTTTGCAATCGCATTGAAGAATCCCTTATTTTCCATAAGGATTGTAATCTGCCCCTTCTCGTCACATTCCAGCTTATTTTCCGGAACCAACTTTGGAACATAATCCAAATAATTTGCACTGACTTTTAATTTCTTTTTCTTTGCCATAAAATAGCCTTTTCTATAACAAATCCATCAAGCTCGCGAAGCTTTCAAGCTCCATTAAGCTTCTTTCTTCTTAGAACCAAGTCCAGCTGCGATTAAGAGTACAGCCATGAGAACAAGGAGTACTACGCCACCAAACTGACCTGTTGTAAATGGTAATTTAATATCAAATCCAACGGCAGCAAAAATTGCAAGGAGGATGCCAACTAAACCTTCACCAGCAATCAAACCGGAACTGAAGAGTACACCACCATTTGTTTCATCATTTTCAGAGATATTTCTCTTCTTATCGATGAACCAACGGATTGCACCACCAATCATGATTGTGGAAGAAAGCTCTAATGGAAGATAAAGACCAATTGCTACTGGAAGTACAGGAATCTGAAGTATTTCCAAAGTAATTGCAATGGCAACACCGATGAATACAAATGTCCAAGGGAGATTTCCATCCATGATACCTTCTACAATCATCTTCATAAGCGCTGCCTGTGGAGCTGGAAGTTCTGTGGAACCAAAGCCCCAAGCTGTATTAAGAAGTACAAGCACACCACCAATAGCGAGTGCAGCTGCTACAGAACCGATAATTTCACCAATCTGCTGCTTCTTAGGTGTAGCACCTACGATATAACCAGTCTTTAAATCCTGAGACATATCACCAGCCATACCAGCTACGATACAGATAATAGAACCGATGCAGATTGCACCAACCATACCGTGAGCTCCTGTATCTCCAGTAATCTTAAGTAAGAATGTAGAAATCAGAAGTGTAGCGATAGCCATACCGGAAGCTGGGCTGTTACTTGATCCTACAAGACCTACCATACGGGAAGATACTGTAGCGAAGAAGAAACCAAAAATTACGATTAAGATAGCGCCAAGTAAGCTTACAGGGATATCTGGGAATAACCAGATTGCAAGGATACAAACAACTACCATAGGGATTACAACCTTCATGCTAAGGTCCTGATCTGTTCTCTTATTAGAAGCAACAGCGCCCCCCTTAAGGTCTCTCATAGAATCGCGGAATGTTGTCACGATAGTTGGAAGAGACTTAATTAAGGAAATGATACCGCCTGTTGCAACGGCACCAGCACCAATATAACGGATGTAAGAAGACCAGATTGCACTAGCGCCACCCTCTGGATCTGCATATAAATTAGCGATTGTATCTGTTGCCGGGTAAAGAATAGAATCTCCACCAAAGGTTACGATTGCAGGAATTAATACGAACCATCCTAAGATACCACCCGCAAACATGAAGGATGAAATCTTAGGTCCGCAGATATAACCAACACCGAGAAGTGCAGGATAAACTTCTGCAGAAAGCTCTGTATACATAGCCTTAACCGGAATTGTAACAACTCCACCAACACACTTAAATCCATCCACTAATAGCTTGAAAAGTGCAGAGAATCCAAGACCAGAGAATACGGCCTTAGCGGATGATCCGCCCTCTTCTCCAGCAAGGAGTACATCAGCACAAGCTGTTCCCTCTGGATATGGTAATACACAATGTTCCTTTACGATTAATGCGCTACGAAGTGGAATCATGAAACAGATACCAAGCAACCCACCAATTAAAGCAACTAAAGTAATGGTAAGCAAAGAAGGAACGTCTGTCTTGCCTTCTTCTGCCCAAAGAAATAATGCTGGCATTGTGAAAATAGCACCAGCTGCGAGAGATTCACCAGCAGAACCAATAGTCTGAACCATATTGTTCTCAAGAATGGAATCTCTACGAAGGATGACACGAATGACACCCATAGATAATACTGCGGCAGGAATAGATGCAGAAACTGTCATACCAACTCGAAGTCCGAGATAAGCATTAGCTGCACCGAAAATCACTGCAAGGATCACACCCATGATTACAGATACCACTGTAATTTCCTTGTGAACCTCATCCGCAGGAATGTAAGGTTTAAATTCTTCTTGCATTTTTATTTTCCTCTCTCTAATGTTTTAATGTGTTAAATCGTCGATTATGCAAGGAACGACAATACACGAGTACTATTTTATACCATAGATAGTATAATGTCACGTATTTTTATGCACTACTTCCCATCCTATGGTTAACGCAATCAAATGACATTGGGACCATCCCTTTGTCGACTACCCTATAAAAAAAGATTTATATCTGCTGCTTCGGTACAAACTCTATCCTAAGAGCCATGCCCATACCATCAGCAAGCCTCTTAAGCAAATTAACGGAAGGATTCCTTGTACCATTCTCTAATTTACTGATATCAGCTTGATTGATTCCTGTACGCTCTGCCAGCTCCTTCTGAGTAAGATTCTGGGATATACGAGCATCAACAATAGCCCTGATTACATCCATCTCAGGTTGAATTGCTTCATATTCCTTACGAAATTCTTCATCTTTCAGCTGTTCTGAAAGCATATTATTTAATGTTTTCATAATCATCCCATCCTTTCTATAAAATCAGTTCTTCGCTCCTTCGCCAATCTTATCTCTTCCGTAGGAGTCTTTTTCGTTTTCTTCACAAAGCCATTAGTCAGTATTATCTTCCCTTCGTAGTAAAAGAAATATAACACTCTAGCTATGTTATTCCCTACTTTACACCTCAATTCGAATATTCCGTCATCAAGATGCTTACTATAAGGCTCTCTCAACATATTTCCTTTATCTTGAAGTATAGATAATAAACCGTACATTTTAGCTCTCATCTTCACATCAAGACCATTTATAAAATCCTCTACTGGAGATTTCCCATCTTCTTTTTCGTATGCTATAACCGTAAACTCTATCATATGTCTTCCTTTTACTTAAGTATATGGCATATATGCCATATTGTCAATGATGTATTATTTAATCCAAATAGATTTACCTTTCTTATGTGTTATTCCTGCATTGTCGTTTCCTTCTTTTCTTTTAAACCATCATAATAAGCTTTATACCTGTAGGCTGTTCGGCGGCTTATCGCCCCCTTATCTACAATTTCCTTGATTGAGAGACCACCTTCATATTGCGTCACAAATCCATTATATGACTTCATCCAGTGTTTATCATGTTTCTGTCTACCTGCACTACTCCATCGTTTTTTACGGATACCATCATACCGTCCTTAACATAATTAAGGAACTCGTCTCCTAAGCAGTCTATTACTGGCATTGATTCACCCTCAAGCCACACATCCTGCAATATGGCGCCTGCTGCCGCAAGGGAATCTATAGGCTCCGAAAAAAGCATACACGCAGGCTGTCTTCCCATTTCACATGCACAATACAGCACAAGACCTCCCGTTGTTGAGCCTATTGTCTGGGGCAGGCACAGAGCCTTCCCTGCCATTGGTTTATTATATAAGTCTTTATTGTTCTGGTCGCCGCAAGTGGCTTTCTTATCACCGAACTGCAGTGCCTTCTGGAAGGAGGCAAGCGTATTCAATCCCTGATGAGAGACAACAGCTTCGGCTTCGATGGTACCACCTGATACAACTCTACCTTTGAATTCTTTCATCATATTTGCCCTCCTGTAATCTGACTTAATATTTCCTTATCCGTGTAATAACGAGCGCTGGTATACGTTCTTAGCTTATTGCTTGAAGTTATTACCGGCATCTTGGTGCTTAAGGGATTATTCATATACATAAGCGGACAGATATAAGACAGCACCACTCCATGCATTTTAAGTACAGATGCTCCCTTGGTCTGCTCGAAACGCTCTATTACATCAGGCGCTGCAGTAAGGACAGTTGGAATAACTACTTTCTTCCTGCCATTCTTCTTAAGGGCAGTATGAATCCTCTTCGTCCATCCCATAAGCTGTTCATAAGAAAGGTGAGGACAACCGATAAAGCATAGCTTAGGCTTGGCATCTTTATTCTTCCAGATAACAGGATAATCATTATATACGCGCTCAAGCTCTGCATCATCAATAACATAGGTCTTAGCATCTGGCAGAAGCAAATCCCGTCCCGATTCAACCGCTTCCGGCGTTAAGTTGTCTATATGATATAGGCCGACAGCACCGTTTGAAGCTGTTGCCGCTCCAAAGTCCTTAAGATAATCCTTCGCCTTGTCATTAAGCTCGTTACCAAGCCACTTGTCCAGTCCAACCACATAAGGTACATCTTCCATAACCTTCATTCCGATAGCTGAACCTAGAAGCTGTGCCTCGGGTTTTTTCGTTGTCTTAACCTCAATAATCCATGATGCTTTTCTTCCATCATCAGTAAGTAAACCAAAATGTGGAACAAGCCCAAGAAGGGAACCCATAATATCAATGATTCCGGAATTCCTGTTACATCTTGCTCCAAGAACAGAATTGGCATAAACTACTGCGGAAGACTCAGACCATGATAGGATGTCTCCTTTACTTGGCACATTTCCCACTTCGTCCATATAGCAGGTACAGGTAAATGCGTTGTCGTTCTTCAAGCCCAGCTCTTTAAGCTGCTTCTCGTAATCCTCCTGCTTAGAATACATGAAGTGATTAAATACGATTCTTTGTAGAAATGTTGTAGGCACATTGGGATCTAATGGCCTTGGGTCTACAGTAAACTTCTGCTTCGAGCTCTCCTTGTCGTCAATGATTTGCTGCAACAAATCGTATACCGCAGTAAGCGCCTTGAGTCCGAAGGAAGTTACAAGATGGTTATAATCTCCGGTAATCGGCACCATAGAATCTGCTCCGAACAGTTCGCCGTAGCGAACAAGAGTCTCCATCAGTTTCCTCTCAACTTCTCCCTTTTTGCCTTCTAAGATTTCTTGTTGTTCCTTTGTTAAATTCATTAACAATCACCCCCTTATGCTATTAATACTCTGTGTAACGTGCTTTTTTATTATTTTATTTTGGGAGACTTATCATGTCCCTTTACGTTCCGCAATCTTTTTAGATATCTTATCTGCAATCACAGCTCTAAGGATGCAGATAATCAGACAGACTGCCATCAGAATAAAGCTGTAAACTACCGTCTTCGGTTCTATCGGTTCCTTATATATTATAGAGAATCCGGTTATCTGACAGATAATCCATGCAATGAACATGTGATACAGATAGAACGTCAGGGAATGAGCGCCAAGCCAGCTTAGTTCCTTTACCCTGACACCGGCCACTTCTATCCTCTTGAATAAAACCGATACGCCATAAATCAAAAGAAGAGATGAAACAGTGGTCAGTATCATAGACACAACCTCAATTTGATTAAAACTTCCCCGAAACATATTAACATCAGGCTTATGGAAGGCACAGATTAAAGCGCCGCACACTATACATACAATCGAAAGAACAATCTCTCTACGTCCCTTTAGCTTCGGATGGTCAAAAAGACTGTATTGATTGGCAAATGCACCAAGGAGCAGAAAGCCCGTCCAAAACGGTATTAACTGAAGGTTGTACGGAAGAGAAATTGCAAAGCCTCTTAATACTCCGGTTACAGCAAAAAGCAAAACAGCAGTAATAATTGTTTTGGCTTTAGACTTCAGTACGTAATCTGCAATTATAAAAAACAGGATACTTGCAAGCATAAGTGCAAGGAGAAACCAAAAATCCGCCAGGAAGAAATAACGCTTCCCCATATTATAGTATTCCCATCCGAACCAGTTTTGAATTGAACGATTCCAGATGCTTCCTATAAAAAAATTCCTAAGAATATAGAGTGCTTCTTGAATCGTCTCCTCCTTCTTAATTACAAGTACAACGGAACCTATCAGCCAGAACATCAGCGAAAATTTGAAAAAAGGAACTAAAAGCGCTTTAGCTCTCGCCTTAAGTCTTTCCCCGAAGGTCTTTGTATGCGGTTTATAAAAGAATCCGGCATAGAAAAAGAAAATAATAAGTGAAGCAGGCATGATGTGATTAATTATTGTCTTAAAAGTACAAGGAGCAATCAGATGATAAATAACTACAATAAGGATTGCAATCCCCTTCATCATATCCGCGTATTTTATTCTTTTATCTGACATTAAGTTCCCCTCCTTCAATTAAAAGTCCCTTCATAACCGGCGACAATCCCTCCTGACACTACTCTCTATTTCAAGCTTTTAGCGCTTTTCTTGTTGTCAAAGTAAAAATAACAGATATTATCAGAGTAATAATCTCAGCTGCAAGTACTGCCCACCAGATTCCGTCTCCTCCGAAGAGAATCGGGAACAATAATAACAAGGCACTGCTTGTAACAAGACCTCTGCTAAGCGAAATAATTGTAGCTTTGTGCCTTTGCCCTACTGATTGCAAATAGAATACCATAAATACATTGATTGCCATCGGAAGATAAGATGCACAATACACACGCAGTATATACGGAGCCATTTCTGTAATTTCAGGGGTCATATCTACAAATAGCCACATGGTTTGATTAGGAAAAATCATACATATAGCAGCAAATACAAG
>CAJOGN010000067.1 GCA_905234245.1 uncultured Lachnospiraceae bacterium | reverse complement strand
ATAATACATTAAGGTCGTGAATTAACAGTACAGGCTTTCCTTTTCCTTTCACTGTATAGTGAAGAGAGCCTTCCTTCCAGGTGTAGTAATATCCTTCGTTATGATTCAACTTGTATTTTCTGGCATTTTCATTAACTATTCTATTGAATAACTCCAGTGCCGTTACTGACAGTGCACCGATAGCTAATCCTTTAATAAAATTCTTATTCAATATGCTGTACCTCGCTATATTTGTATAGTTTAATTATATTCTAAATAGGGTTTTTTTACAAATAAAATGTAGTGTGTTGGTTAGGTGGTTGGCAGATCGTCCACCCACCTCCTATCCCATAATCCTTATATAAAAACTTTCCAAATTATTATATTATAAGTTATAATCATCTATATCACATAATTTCTATAGAAGGTGCAGATATGAATCTAAATCAAAACAAAAACAATTATTATATTGTTAAAAAATTAACGAGTATTGTTTTAGTTCCACTTCTTGTTATTGTATTTCTTAGCGGATGTGTTACTTCTAATAATGACGATGGTAGACCAAAGGTTGCCATAGCATGGACCAACAGACAGGATGCTTATAGTATTCAGTGTCTACTTAAGGCAGTAGAAGCTGCGGGAGCGAAGCCTGTTGTATTAGATATGGTTCGCTCTTATGATTTAGAATATGATGATTCCGGTATGATTGTTGGTAATAAGGATGAGCATGGTATCCTGACTTCCGATGCTGCCAAGCTTATCAAGGTTAATACTTGGCAGAATTCCAATGTGAAAGATGTTATAAAAGATTATGACTGTATCATATTTCCCGGAGGTACTGACTTATGTCCTACTCTCTACTATAATGAGCAGCCATGGCATGGAATCGAAGGTGACACGGATTATTCTGCAGAAAGAGATGTGTCCGATTATCTTCTTATGTCATATTGCTTAGAGGAGAATATGCCTATACTTGCAATTTGTCGAGGTATGCAGCTCTTATCGGTTGTGTCTGGAGCTGATATAATCGGAGATGTTGGTCAATATATTGAAGGTCAGGGCATTACTTATACTAATGTTCATAGAGATCCCGGCAAGAAGATTTTCGCTACTCATGATGTTAATGTGCTTAGTCATGATTCTTATATTTATAAGATTGCCGGTGAAGATGTTATATCCAAGGTTCCTTCATGGCATCATCAGATTGTGGGAAATGTTAATGGAACAAGACTTGTTGTAACTGCAACAACTATGACTGACGGAATTCCTATTATTGAAGGTGTTGAAAGAACTGACAAAGATTTTGTTGTGGGAGTTCAATTTCATCCGGAGGTTGCTGTGGCAAAGGTAGTAGATAATGAACAAGATGCAGGTAATTTCATGAACTATGAGGCGGCTTTGGCTTACTTCAAAAGACTAATACAACAGACCGGTGCTAATAAAAACGTTGCTGGTAGGTGAGGTGATTTAGGTGGTTGGGGGAGTAGGGTTAGTATAGTATTCCTACTCCCCCTGCGAACTATCACAATAAATTCTACTGTAAAATAATTACATTATAAGTTATAATACAACTAATTACAATGTAAGTAGAGGTTGACCAATGGAAGAAATTAAGAAGTTTTTGGATGAACTATTAGATGAGACTACAAATAAGATTGTTGATACAGAGCTTAAGATTGATGAACTTGATATCAAAATAAAAGAAAATTCCAGGTTTTCAGAAGTCCTAAAGAAGGAGAATGAACCGCCTTTTTCTGAATTTTCCCCTAGAAATATTAGTAATAGAAATCTAGAAGAAGTAAAAAAGATCGATAATGATACTGAAGAAATGAGTTCAGAATTAAATAATCTTAAGATTGAGAAGAATAATTTGCAGAAAAGAAGTGATAGAATTGTCAATATGTTAGCTGAATTGGATGATTATAATTCTGATACGAAGTTTGTTGAGAAGATTGTTGAAATAGAAAATGTAGATAATATTAAAGATTCTCTTAATACTATCATATCTTATCTTCCTTCCGATCCAATGAGAGCCAAGATTGAATTGGCAAATTTAAGAAATAATCTTTAAAAAATATTCATATACAATATATAGAGGTTCACTATTGAGATGTTTCACGTGAAACATCTCTCTTTTTATGTTCTACAATATGAACTCTTACACAACATTTTGTATTTTAAAATTCAACATCATCAACTAATAGTACAATATATATGAATGTTCCACGTGAAACATTTTCCAGAAAATAATTAAAATTAGATAGAATAATCTATATATAGATATTTGGACAGGAATAACTACATTTCAATTCATAAAAATAGGTAGAATTGATTATTTTGTAATGATATAATATCAAAAGCACAGGAAAGGAACAGGAGAAATGGGAAAAATAATTGCAATAGCAAACCAAAAGGGAGGAGTAGGTAAGACAACTACTTCTATTAATTTGTCTGCTTGTCTGGGAGAACTTGGCAAAAAGGTTCTTGTTATCGACCTTGATCCTCAGGGAAATTGTACCAGCGGATTTGGTATAGAGAAAGAGCAGATACAGAATACGGTATATGAATTAATACTTAATAAGTGTTCCGTTAAGAATAGTATGATGGAGGTTGAGGGAATTGAAAATGTAACAATTATCCCTTCAAATGTTAATCTTGCCGGAGCAGAGATTGAGTTATTAGAGTTCAACGAGAAGGAATATATTCTTAAGAACTCTATAGATTATGTAAAGGAAGACTTCGATTACATTATAATTGACTGCCCTCCTTCACTTAATATGTTAACAGTTAATGCAATGACAACTGCAGATTCAATGTTGATTCCTATTCAATGTGAGTACTATGCTCTAGAAGGAATCGGACAATTAATAACTACAATCAATCTTGTTCAACAGAGGTTGAATTCCAAGCTTAAGATTGAAGGTGTAGTATTTACAATGTACGATGGAAGGACTAATCTCTCCAAAGATGTTGTAGACAATGTTAAGAATAATCTTAATGCAAATATATATAACACAATTATTCCTAGAAATGTATCGTTAGCAGAAGCTCCTTCTAATGGACTTCCTATTACTGTATATGATAATAAATCAACAGGAGCAGAGAGCTATCGTAATCTAGCCAAGGAAGTTGTAGAAAAGAGGGTTGTATAATGGCGAAGAAAAAAGGGGGACTAAGCAGAGGACTTGGTGCCGGAATTGATGTTCTGATTCCAGATAATAGTGGTGATACAAGTTCTAACTCAGGAATACAAGAAGTTGATATTAACAAGGTTGAACCTGACAAGAACCAGCCAAGAAAGAATTTTGATGAAGATGACCTAGAGAGTCTTGCTGATTCCATAAAGCAATATGGTGTCATTGACCCATTGCTTGTTCAGGACAAAGGAGACTATTATGAGATAGTCGGTGGTGAGAGAAGATGGCGTGCATCTAAGAAGGCAGGTCTGAAGAAAGTACCTGTTATTGTTAGAGAGTTTACTGATGAAGAAAAAGTATTAATAGCTTTAATTGAGAACACGCAGCGTACTGACTTAAATCCTATAGAAGAAGCTACAACTTATAAAAGGTTGATGGAAGAATTCAATTTAACCCAGGACGAGGTAGCCGACAGAGTATCTAAGTCAAGACCGGCTGTATCAAATGCACTTCGACTTCTTAATTTATCAGACGAGGTACAACAGCTTCTTGCAGAAAGAACAATTTCATCTGGTCATGCCAGAGCACTTCTTGGAATTAAGGACAAGGAGAAGCAATCAGAATTTGCTAATATAATAATAGACAATAGACTAAGCGTAAGAGAAGTTGAGCGTGAGATTAAGAAGATGCAGGATGATAAGTCTACACCATCTGCTCCTAAGAAAAAGGAGATTGACCCACAGCTTCTTGCAGTTTATTCAGAAATTGAAGAAAAGCTCAAAGAATCAACAGGTACTAAGGTATCTATAATTCCTAAGGATGAAAAGAAGGGCAAGATAGAAATCGAGTACTATGATGCAGACGAGCTTGAAAGATTAGTAGAAAAGCTACAACAGTAGAATACAGAACGTATGTTTGGTAGAGGTAAATCAAATGGATTTTATATTAGATATAATTGAACAGAATCAAGTATATATTATTATTGGCTTAGTAGTAATATCAATTGTATTTTTGATAATATCAATTGTTAATTCTGCAAAATGTTCTTCTCTTAGGAAGAAGTACAATGCATTTATGCAGGGCAAGGATGGAAAGTCACTTGAAGATGATATTCTATTTCGTTTAGAGCAGATTGACGAATTAATCGAGAGCAATGCTGCCAACGAGAGAAATATTGATCTTATCTTTAAGCGTCTACAGAAAACATTCCAAAAATACGGCATGGTAAAATATGATGCCTTTGATGAGATGGGTGGAAAATTATCATTTACACTTGCAATGCTTAATGAGAGAAATGATGGATATGTTCTTAATGTGGTACATAGCAGAGAGGGTTGCTTTAGTTATGTAAAAGAGATAATAGCAGGTAATCCAATCCTATCACTTTCGCCAGAAGAGCAGGAAGCATTAGAAGACGCATTACTAAAAGACGAGGAATAATTGATTCGTGTTACAACCAAGAACAGAGTTTTTTGCAAAAACTCTGTTCTTATTATATAATGTCATTATACGTTAGGAGATGTATGCATAGTTATTTAAGATCAATTGGCTTTAAAGATATAACAAAAGAAAAACTATCTGAGATATTATACTTAGCTTCAAAGAATCCTACTGCCTATGAGATGGCATTAGATACAGAGGGAAATGAATTCTCAGAGATTAGATATGAAGTATGTCCGAAAGCAGGAATTGCCCTAAGAGGTAATTATGATGAAGATGATAACTTCAAGATTGAATACTATTTTCCATATTATGAAGCAGTATTAAACTCTTCTACATCTAAGGTTTATATAATTAAGGAATCTGATAGAGAGAGTTTTCAGGGAGTATCGGAAGATGTGAATGTTGCGATTGATGTAATATTTCATTTGCAGAACATGCTTCCATATCTGCAATTCTTCAAGAATACCAATAACGTTGCCCCAGCCAACGTAAGTTTATGTGGTCTTTCTATAGAAGGAAAGGTAATTATGCCGATATACTCAGATGAGGCTACGAGAGCTAGAAGAGAAAAAGCCAAAGTTACTAGAGATAAATGGATTGCCAAGGCAAAAGAAGGCGATGCAGATGCTTACGAGCGACTGACCATCGACGATATGGAGAAGTACACTATGATAACTAAGCGTATTCAGAAAGAGGATGTGCTTTCAATAGTCAGCTCCACATTTATGCCAAGTGGTATTGAAAATGATAAATATGCAATCATAGGTGACATACTAGATTACAAAACCTTGGTCAATTCAATTACGCAGCAAAGTATATATATTCTAACTATTGACTGTAGTGGTCTTAAGCTAGATGTTTGTATAAATTCAGATGACTTATTTGGTGTGCCAGCTGTTGGCAGACGTTTTAAGGGAGTTGTCTGGATGCAAGGTAAACTTAATATGTAGAATATTATTGGTAAATACCAATTGATATTATATATCTGCCCTCTTAGTTAAATGGATATAACAAGTCCCTCCTAAGGATTAGTTATCAGTTCGATTCTGGTAGAGGGTGTAAAAAAATATGAAAAAGCTGGGGGATTTCATATGAGTAAGAAACAAGATACACATGAAGTTGCTGTATTAAAGGACAAATTAAAGATTGCCTTATGCGGCATAATAGTCGTACTTCTAGTTCTAATAGAAGTATATTCTATGATCCACTTCCATATTGTTGTGGATATCATAATTGCAATACTAATCGCATTAGATGTATTCTTCTTAATAACTTTTGCTCTTGACTTGAGTCAAAGGAACAAAGAAGCCGAGAGGAAAGAATATCAGGAGTTGTATAAAGCTCAGAAAGCATCATATCTTGTAATTAGAAAAAGCTTTGATGAATTGCAGGAAAGAATAGATATGCTTGAGCACAAGACAGCTATTCCAGCAGATGAGATTATAACAGCACAAAAAGCAGTTGCGAAGGTAACTATTAGTAGAAGTAAAGAGAATACCGACGCATTAATGAACTCTAATGAGGAGTTGATAAACCATCTTTTCTCTTTTGAAGAAAAGCTTGATACTAATAATCAGGATTTGATTGAGAAGCAGGAGCAGATGCTTGATGCTACAAGAGAAGAGATTCTTGAGAAGAACAGGCAGCTTGAAGAGAAAATGGAAGCTCTTAATGCTATAGTTGATGGAATGCAAACTTCTGTTAGTGGAGTGCAGGAAACTGTAACTGATATGAAGAAGGATATTGCAGACATTGAGGCCAGGGAGCCTATTGTTCAGCAGGTTGTTGCGCCAGCACCGACACCAGCCCCTGTACCGACTCCAACCCCGGCACCAGCACCTGCACCTGCACCGGTAGCAGAGACAGTTCCGGAACCAATACCGGAACCAGCGCCAATGCCTGAGCCTGTAGTAGAGGCAGTGCAGGAACCAGAGCCTGCGCCAATACCAGATCCAGAGCCCAAACCGGTAGTAGAGGCAGTGCCGGAACCGGAGCCGGCACCAGAACCGGTAGCAGAAGTAGCGCCAGAGCCAGAACCTGCACCAGAACCGGTAGCAGAAGTCGCACCTGAACCTGCGGCAGATCCATTCGCAGGAATAGATACATCAGATCCGAATAAGCAGATGAGTCCGGATGATATAGCTGCACTGCTTGCAGCCGCAGAAGCAGCGGCACCGGCAGAAGAGCCGGCACCGGAGCCAACGCCTGAACCCGAAACTGTAGTAGAGGCAGCACCTGAACCAGCCCCTGAACCGGAGCCTACACCTGAACCTGTAGCAGAAGCTACACCGGAACCGGCATCAGATCCATTCGCAGGAATAGATACATCAGATCCGAATAAGCAGATGAGTCCGGATGATATAGCGGCACTGCTCGCGGCAGCGGAAGCAGCGACACCGGCAGAAGAACCTGAACCCGAGCCGGAGCCTGTAGTAGAGGCAGCCCCTGAACCAGCCCCTGAACCCGTATCAGAACCGGCACCAGCACCAGCACCAACACCGGCACCAGAGCCTGAGCCGGTAGCAGAAGCCGCACCGGAGCTTGCGGCAGATCCATTCGCAGGAATAGATACATCAGATCCGAATAAGCAAATGAGTCCGGATGATATAGCGGCACTGCTAGCAGCAGCGGAAGCAGCGGCACCGGCAGAAGAACCAGCACCGGCACCAACACCTGAACCTGTAGCAGAAGCTACACCGGAACCTGAGCCTGAACCGGCGTCAGATCCTGCTGCAGATGCTTTAGCCGGACTTGACACTTCAGACCCTAACAAGATAATGAGTCCTGAAGAGATACAGGCATTATTTGCTAACTTATAACTAGTATTATTATAGAAATAGTCGCCTTATGGCGACTATTTTGGCTTATTTATGTGGTTTTAACGTTTTAATCTCCTTTGCATTAGGCATATATTATCCCTTTCTCGACTGAGAATCATCACTTCTTGAAACGCTTTCTTCATAAGCAATAGGTGCCATTTTCCGAAAATGTTCCATCAGAAAATCAATATCAGTTTTTGAATAACCTTTTACATTTTGAGGTGTTCCATTAGGATAATTAATGTCCATACTACAAAAACCTAATTTTTCATCTGGTGTTTCAAAATATATAGTAACATACGGATTCTCTCTATTCTCATCATATTTTAAGTCTGAATATGTCATAGTTGTATCATCTTCAAATTGTATTAAAGGATTATGTTCCATATCTATTCTCCATTCTTAAGATATATATATATTTGTATTATACCTCATAATCACCCTAAAATATAGGTAAGCCCATGCAATCAAAGTTTTTATACAAATAGTTGACAGGGAGACTTCTGTCAACTTTTTTGTTGCCAAGGCGAGCCAGGTTATAGGAAAAATGTCGCATTTTGCATTTTAAATGTGTATATATAAGTGAAAGGTAAATCCACATAAACAAATCTAATTAAAATGTGGTATATTATTGATAAGAATAACAGGGGGTAATTACT
>CAJOGN010000066.1 GCA_905234245.1 uncultured Lachnospiraceae bacterium | reverse complement strand
ACTCAGCTATATATGTATATGAAGCCTTCACGCCTAGGTTAGTATTAGGTGTGATATTATTTCCATACATTACAAGGGGTACACATTCCCTCGTATGGTCAGTACCTGTATAATCAGGGTCACAGCCATGGTCAGCTGTGATAATGAGTACATCTTCGCTTCGCATTTTAGATAGAAATTCAGGGAGTCGAGTGTCAAAGTATGACAGTGCTTTAGCGTAGCCATCTCTGTCTCGACGATGACCGTATAGCATATCATAATCAACAAGATTAACAAAGCATAGGCCCTCAAAATCTCTATCCATCATCTCAAGTGTCTTATTTATTCCATCTTCGTTACTTGTGGTTCTTACATAATCTGATATACCAACGCCTGCAAAGATATCGTATATCTTGCCAACTGCAAGAGTATCGAGGCCAGCGCCCATTAGCTTATCTAGCATGGTATCTCTTGGTGGTTCTATTGAGAAATCATGACGATTGCTTGTTCTAACATATTTGCCAGATGAGCCTATAAATGGTCTTGCTATAACACGACCAACACCATGCTCTCCTGTAAGCATAGCTCTCGCCTTCTTACAATAATCATATAATTCCTCAACAGGAACTATATCCTCGTGGGCAGCAATCTGGAATACGGAATCAGCACTTGTATATACAATCAAATCACCAGTCTTAACATGCTCGTCACCATATACATTAATAACTTCTGTTCCTGAATATGGCAGATTACATAAGACTCTTCTACCTGTTAATTCCTTGAACTTATCAATAACCTCTGGCGGAAATCCATTAGGATATGTAGGAAG
The DNA here is from genome assembly GCA_905234245.1 of uncultured Lachnospiraceae bacterium. GTDB lineage: Bacteria > Bacillota > Clostridia > Lachnospirales > Lachnospiraceae > RUG191. Next base: position 11,559 of record CAJOGN010000066.1, on the reverse strand, counting down.
CGGGTTATCTGATATAACTCCTGCAATCTCCCAGTGACCTATGGTTGTGTCTTTGCCGGCTGACGCTTCATTAAGTCTTGCTACAGCACCCTTATAGGAATCTATCTTGCTATTGGCGATGCTCTTATCCTCTCCTAAGCAATTCTTGCCTTCAAGACTTAATTCCATTCCATCTATATTAAAATATCCTAATTCACGCATATTGGGCATAGCAAAGTAAGGACTCTTAGAGCATGACAAAAGTGTATTAGCACCCTCATCACCAAAGTCCCTGGCATCTATTGCTTGTCCCATACCTACTGAATCTAATACTATTAAGAATACTCGTTTCATAATATTACCTCTGTATTTATACTATGTAAGACACATATTAATATCATATTCCCATACGATTTTACTCAAGCAATAGTATATGTTAGTAATTGATTACTTGAGGGAAATTTTCGGCAGGGATGCCGAAAATAGGTCTGAGTGGTCTGGACGACTGTCGAAGACCGGTTCCCGCCCTCAGTCCCAATATAAACCACACATCAATTGCTAGTATATGAGTCTGGGAATGTGATACGAATGTGTGACTGACAACTATAATACATAAAATATGCACCACTAATAGTGGTGCATACATAATCATTAATTATACTTACGCTTTCTAGCAGCTTCTGACTTCTTCTTACGCTTAACAGAAGGCTTCTCATAGTGCTCTCTCTTACGTATCTCTTGCTGGATACCTGCCTTGGCGCAATTTCTCTTAAAACGACGAAGTGCGCTATCTAGCGATTCGCCTTCTTTTACTACTACACTTGACATATCTTCAACCCTCCCTCCAGTTGTGGATTGTGCTTACCAACTGACTGGGTAATAATCTTTTGCACTTATGGAATTATACATATAAATCGCTTCTAAGTCAAGAATTATTTACATTATAATGACTCAGATAAGGCAAATATCTTGTCAAGTATCTCCTTAGTAGTATCCATGCTATCAACACATCCTTTTGTGATAGATAGGGATTGCTCAGCTGAAGCAACAACCTCTTCTGATGAAGCAGATAGATTAGATATAGAATCTATTACTTCATTATTTGCATCAGTAGAGTCGCCTACCTTAGCTTCAATAGCTTCGACTGCATTAGATAATTTCAATACAGCTTGATCAATCTGCTTAAATTGTTCATCTGTTACATTAATCAATCTGGCTTCTTCCTTAGTAGCCTGTACTGATTTTTGCATATTATTTGAAGCAGCTACAATGTTATCTACTAATGTATCAATAACCTCTGCAATCTTCTCTGCAGAATCCTTTGTTGTATCTGATAGATTTCTAATCTCATCAGCAACAACCGCAAATCCTTTACCAGCCTCTCCTGCTCTGGCGGCCTCAATTGAAGCATTAAGTGATAACAGGTTAGTCTGTGATGAAATCTCAAGAATTGTCTCAACAACATCCTTAATACCTTGAACTCTATTCTGAAGTTCGTCGGTCATATCTGCTGTCTCACCATTAATTGTACTAACAATCTCAGATTGTTGCATTAAGCTCTCAACTGTCTTATTTCCTTCAGCAATAACACGAGAAGCTTCCTCACTAGTCTCTGCCATATCCTTTGTCTTATTTACAACCTCTTGCAATGCATCAGTAATGTTAGCTGACATTGCTGTCTGTGTCTGGATAGATGAAGCTGTTTGTCTTGTTGAATCACTAATGTGATTAACAGATGAAGATGATGATTCAATATTCTTAGCAAGGCTCTCAACTGAATCATTAGCATTTCCTAGTAAATCCTTAATCTCATCTGTTGTCTGCTTGATCTTCTCAGCAACCTGCTGTTGCTCAATTGCTTGTCTTTCAGCCGTATCAAGCAGCTCAGCATCCTGCTTAGCAAGCATCTTAACTGCAAGGAATGCTATAACACAACCTACAATAGCAAACCAGTCATTAGTTATTACTTTGAAAGTGTCTTCTCCACTGCCAAATATAATGTATAAAACCGTATATACAGCATTGCCTACTACTGCAACAATAATTCCTATAGTACATGTCTTCACAGACTTGTGAAGCATAATTACAAAACATATTAAGAATGTAAATGCATATAAAAGTGGTGCGTTAATATTAGACCATAATGTATCAAAATATGTTATCAGCACACCTACAAACATTACAAGGTGCCCTTTATGGCTCTTACCGAATTTAATCTTACCAATAACGGTAACAATTATACCGAAGACAACAATTCCTGCAGAAATAATCACACGCGTAAAGCTTCCGGATTTGTCACCATACATTATTGTACATACTAATGCCAGCACGTGAATAACTAATAGGAATACAAAAGTCAGGTTATTCTTCTGAATCAAATGTTTTTGTTCTACTTCTTTTTTATTCATGGTATATCTCCTCACACAAAATTACTTAACCACAGATACGTAATTTATGCATAATATTATACCATTTCTCTCTTTTTATGCAATATAAGACAGTTTGATTGCGCAAAAAAAAGAGGAAGGATTTACCTTCCTCAAATTATTCTCACATATTAAAGCTGTGATGCAAGTACATCTTTGGCTTTGGCAAGGCATTCGTCGATGCCTGCTGGGTTCTTGCCGCCTGCCTGAGCCATGTTAGGACGACCACCGCCGCCACCGCCTACAAGCTTGGCAATTTCCTTAACAATATTACCTGCGTGGGCGCCTTTCTTAACAGCCTCATCTGTTGCCATAACAACAAGGCTAACCTTGCCATCTGTAGCAGACGCTAATACAATTACACCTTCGCCAATATTAGTCTTAATATCATCTCCAACATCACGAAGACCATTCATATCGACATTATCAAGCTTCATAGCAATGAAGTTAACGTCTCCTACCTTCTCAACCTCAGAAGATACATCACCAATTGCATCCTTAGCAGCTGCGTACTTAAGGAAGTCAATCTGGCTATTTAACTTCTTATTCTCCTTAAGAAGTGATTTAACCTTATCCTCAATATTATCAACACCAGTCTTAAGAAGAGAAGCCACGCTATTAAGCTTCGTCTCTAACTCGTTAAAATACTCGAATACAGCCTGGTTAGTAATTGCCTCAATACGACGTGTACCTGCAGCAACACCACCTTCTGATATAATCTTAAATGCTACAATGTCAGATGTGTTAGCAGCATGAGTACCACCACATAATTCTACTGAGAAGTCACCCATCTTAACAACTCTAACTACATCACCATATTTCTCGCCGAATAAAGCCATAGCGCCAGACTTCTTAGCTTCATCAATTGACATCTCTTCTGTAACAACATCAAGAGATTCCCTTATCTTGGTATTGACGATATCCTCAACCTTCTTAATCTCTTCTGTTGTCATTGCTGAGAAATGACTAAAGTCAAATCTTAATCTGTCTGCGCTAACCTCAGAACCCTTCTGCTCAACATGCTCGCCAAGAACCTCACGAAGCGCCTTCTGAAGCAAATGTGTTGCAGAGTGATTCCTAGCAATTAAAGCTCTACGCTTCTTGTCTACTTCCATCTTGGCCATAGCGCCAATGTTAACTTCACCCTTAGTAACAACACCAATGTGAGCAACCTTGTCCTCACCAACCTTAATAGTGTCAGTTACAGTGAAGACGCTTTGCTTACCCTTAATTACACCAGTATCACCAATCTGTCCGCCCATGGTAGCATAGAATGGTGTCTTATCAACGAAGATTGCGCCTTTGCTTCCTTCTGTTAGCTTATCAACAACCTCATCCTCTGTAGTAAGGGCAATGATTGTAGAATTAACACTTAAAGAAGTATAACCTACGAACTTTGTTGTAATTGAAGTATCTAATTCTTCATATACACTTGCATCCTTACCCATGTAATTAGTCTCTTTACGGGCAGCTCTTGCAGTCTCACGCTGCTGATCCATACATTTGGCAAATCCCTCTTCATCATAGGACATATCTGACTCAGCTAGAATCTCTGCTGTAAGGTCAATAGGGAATCCAAATGTATCATATAGCTTAAAGGCGTCCTCCCCTGGGAGTACCTTACTGTTATTCTTAACAAGTTCAGCCTTCATCTCTTCTAAGATGCTAAGTCCCTGATCAATTGTCTTATTGAATCTATTCTCTTCCTCTGTAAGAACCTTGAATATATATATCTTCTTCTCGTCTAACTCTGGATAACCATCCTTAGACTCATTAATAACAGTCTCAGACAGCTTAGATAAGAATACATCCTTAATTCCAAGCATTCTTCCATGTCTTGCGGCACGACGAATAAGACGACGAAGTACATATCCTCTACCTTCATTAGATGGGGATACACCGTCTGCCACAAGAAATGTTGCTGACCTGATATGGTCTGTAATAAGACGGATAGATACATCATCCTGCTCGTTGACCTGGTATTTTTTACCACACATTTCACATACCTTGTCACGAATAGCCTTCATAGTATCGATATCGAAGACAGAATCCACATCCTGCATAACAACAGCAAGACGCTCAAGTCCCATACCAGTATCAATATTCTTATTCTCTAGCTCTTCGTAATTGCCCTTACCATCGCCGTTAAACTGTGTGAATACGTTGTTCCACACTTCCATATAGCGGTCACACTCGCAACCCACCTTACAATCAGGCTTGCCACAACCGTATTTCTCGCCACGGTCATAATATATCTCTGAACAAGGTCCGCAAGGTCCAGCACCATGCTCCCAGAAATTGTCACATTCCCCAGTTTCAGGGTCACGATAGAACTTAGTAATTCTATCCTCAGATACACCTATTACATCAGTCCATATCTTAAGGGCTTCATCATCCTCGCCATAGATAGAAGGATATAATCTGTCCTCAGACAGACCTAACACCTTAGTTAGATATTCCCATGACCATGTAAGAGCCTCCTTCTTAAAATAGTCACCAAAAGAAAAATTACCCAGCATCTCAAAAAAAGTCAGATGGCGGGCAGTCTTGCCTACATTATCAATATCTCCTGTACGAACACATTTCTGACACGTACACATTCTTGTCTTAGGTGGTACCTCCTGACCTGTAAAATAAGGCTTAAGTGGTGCCATACCAGCATTAATAAGAAGAAGACTATTATCATTCTCAGGAACAAGAGAATAGCTGCCCTTAGACAGATGTCCCTTGCTCTCGAAGAACTCAAGAAAGCTTCTTCTTAATTCATTAACTCCATTATTCATTAGTTGTCTCTCCTTCGGCGCTTGTTGTCTCAGCTACAGTAGCTGCAGCCGCTTCCTTAGCGTCCTTTCTCTTTCTTAAAGCCTTGCCTACCAGCACGCCAAGAATAGCCACTGCGACAAGTATTATAAATATTATTAGATACTGCAAAAAGCTTGCTAAAAATGCCATGTGAAATTCCTCCATAAATACACATACTAACGAGTAAAATTATAAACTATTATCCATATATTATCAAGATAACATATCGCTTATTCTAGTTCATTCTGCGAATTATCTCATTGGCTCTGCGATATACCTCATCACTATCAAATCCAATATTGAATCTTCCCATATCATATAGAATCTTGCCATTAACCATTGTAAATATAACATTTTGCTTGCTGCCTGAATATACAATATTCTTAACAATGTTATTAACAGGCTGCATATTAGGCTGATGCAAATCAATAGCAATAACATCTGCCTTCTTACCTACTGATAATCTGTCACAATCAGCAAGTCCCATACATTTAGCGCCGTTAACAGTCGCCATATATAGCACTTCCTCAGCAGGAACTACAGCAGCATCATTCTCCTTAACCTTGGCAAGTGCTGTTGTTAAGAACATTTCCCTGAACATATCAAGGCAGTTGTTGCTTGCAGGTCCGTCAGTTCCAATGGCAACAGGAATGCCCATTTGCAAATATCTGTTAATAGATGCAATACCACTTGCAAGCTTAAGATTACTAGCTGGATTAGTTACTGCATATAGCTTATTCTTCTTGAATATATCATAATCGTTATCTGACATATGTACACAGTGATAGCCACCGCCACCATAGCGATACATGCCAAGCTCTTCTGTTAATTCTGTAGGTGTCTTGCCCCATCTCTCCTTACACTCTTCTACTTCCTTAGCTGTCTCAGCGTTGTGCATAAACATTGGGGAATGATACTTCTCACACAGACCTGCAACTCCTTCCATAAGCTCCTTAGATGTTGTGTATTCAGCATGAAAGCCAATGATAAATGACGACAGGTCACTCATCTCATTTACGATATTATAATTCTCTTCTAGCTGCTCGATTGTGCCGCCAAAGTTGTTAAGGCCAGAAGTCTGAACTGTTCTAAATCCACAGTCAACAGAGGCTTTGGCATTCTTAGGTGGGAAGAAATACATATCGAAGTTAGATGTAATTCCTGATGTAAGATATTCCATAATTCCAAGAATATCAAGCCAGTATACATCCTCATCTGTAAGCTGTCCTTCCTTAGGAAATACCTTGTCAAAAAGCCAGCTCTGAAGTGGCAAATCATCAGCATACGACCTGAGAAATGTCATAGCAGTATGCGTATGGGCATTCTTAAAGCCGGGCATAAGTAGATTGCCCTCAAGGTTACGCTCCACATCAAAATTAGTACAAGGAACACCTTGCTCATAAGTTGCCGCATTAGAGATGTCTCGACCGTCTACTCCCACAGGAGTACCACTTATGTAGCTAATCTTGTTATCAGATATATGAAGCTCTCCCTTAATTGTTGTAAATGTCTTATCATCATTTGTTAGTAAAATCAATGCATTATAAAACTTTGTATTCATATTCCCTCTCCTTAACCCTTTAAAAAGTTTATTCATAATGTCCTATCCAATATTAGTAATTATGTCCGTAACCAATGCTGTAAACTTCTTAGCAACCTTGCGTCCTGCTTCAAGGACTTCCTCTTCTGTAAGCGGTGTAGGGCTTATACCTGCAGCAAGATTGGATATACATGATATGCCGATTATATCCATTCCCATGTGATTAGCGGCAATCGCCTCGCACGCTGTTGACATTCCAACCGCGTCAGCTCCCATAGTTTTCGCCATCCTTATCTCTGCAGGCGATTCATAGTTAGGTCCCGGAGTCTGGATATATACTCCTTCTTTGAGTTCTATCTTCTGACTATTCGCGCATTTTCTAGCCAATTCCTGTAACTTCTCATCGTAAATGTGTGACATATCAGGAAATCTCACACCCAATTCAGCGATATTCTCCCCCCTGAGAGGCGACGGAATAAGCTGTGATATCTGGTCTGTAATCAGCATCAAGTCTCCCGCTTCAAAGTCCGGATTGATGCCTCCGCTTGCATTTGTAAGAAACAGCGTCTTAGCCCCTAAAAGCTTCATAAGTCGAATGGGAAGTACCACATCAGTAATATCATAACCCTCGTAGTAATGCACTCTTCCCTGCATTACAACAACCTTGGTATCACCTACATATCCGAATACAAATCTGCCTTTGTGACCCGGCGCGGTTGATACGGGAAATCCGTCGATATCCTTGTAGCTAAGCTCTGAAACCACCTTCATCGTATCGGCGTAGTCTCCAAGTCCGGAGCCTAATACAAGAGCCACATCAGGTACGAAATCAACCTTTTCTCTAACACACTTTAAGCATTTTTGTAATTTGTCATATACAGGATTCATATTTACCTCCTAATTACCAGTCGTAAGGAATCCTCCCACTACGTGGGTCCCTCCTTACGACATATTACACATTAAATCTAAATAAAATCACATCGCCATCTTTAACAACGTAATCCTTGCCTTCCATTCCCACAAGTCCTTTGTCTCTTGCAGCGCTAAGAGAACCGCACTCTATCAAGTCCTTATACGGCACAACCTCTGCCTTGATAAATCCTCTCTCGAAATCAGTATGAATCTTACCGGCAGCCTGAGGTGCCTTGGTACCTTTGGTAATTGTCCATGCTCTGCACTCGTCCTCTCCGGCAGTAAGATAACTGATAAGACCTAGAAGGCTGTAGCTTGCCTTAATTAACTTATCAAGTCCTGATTCCTCAAGTCCAAGTTCCTCTAAGAACATCTCTTTTTCTTCATCATCAAGCTCCGCTAAGTCCTGTTCGATTGCTGCAGAGATTACGAATACCTCTGAGCCTTCTTTGGATGCATACTCACGAACCTTCTTAACATTTTCATTACTCTTACCGTCGTCGGCAAGATCGTCTTCTGCCACATTTGCCGCATATATTACAGGCTTGGCTGTAAGGAGATTATACTCCTTGAAATACGCCTCTTCGTCCTCGTCATTAAGCGTAAATGTCTTCGCCATATTGCCATCTTCCATATGCTTATATAGACGCTCCTGCATAGCAGCCTCCTTCTGAAGGGATTTGTCCATCCTTGCTGCCTTGCCGGTCTTAGACATACGACGCTCTAATATCTCCATATCAGAAAAAAGGAGTTCAAGATTAATAGTCTCGATATCACGAAGTGGGTCAATTGAGCCATCAACATGAACCACATTGCCATCCTCAAAGCAACGCACAACATGAACAATTGCATCCACCTCACGGATATTGGCAAGGAACTGATTGCCAAGGCCTTCGCCCTTACTAGCGCCCTTAACAAGCCCTGCAATATCAACAAATTCAATTGTTGCGTGTGTCACCTTCTTAGTATTATATAATTCTCCTAGTTTCTCAATTCTAACATCAGGCACCTGCACCACCCCCACGTTGGGGTCGATGGTTGCAAATGGATAATTAGCTGCAAGCGCACCTGCCTTAGTTAATGAATTAAATAATGTGGACTTGCCTACGTTAGCCTAGTTTCATAATATTCCTACTTTCTTTTATTTATGCGGGTTTCACAATTTCTATGTACACATTACGTACCCACCCTGCACCTGTAAATCATACCATATATAGTAGCCCATTTCAATTAAACACATTCAAAAACAGGCACTAGCCATATAGCTAGTGCCTCAGATGATTATTAACAATATTTAGTTATTGACTGTACTTTTATTAGGGATGAACTCAATATTCAAAGTGCTGTCCATAGCTTCCGCAAGTCTCTTTAACAGATTAAGGCTTGGATTCCTAGTACCTTTTTCCAAACGACTTATATCTGCTTGACTGATGCCACTCTTCTCTGACAGCTCCACCTGTGTCATACCAGCATTAATACGAGCCTCCAATATAGCTCTCGTTATGTTAACCTCCGGTTGTATTGCCTCGTATTCTTTTGCAAATTCCGAGTCTTGCATCAATTCATCTGTTAGTTCTTGTAAATCACTCATAAGTACCGGCCTCCTTTCTCGCGTAATAATCCCTTCGTCTAATTCTTTGGATAACGGCTCTCTAGCCATATTTCCATACTCTTCAAGAAGATGCATATTAGCTACAACTTTAGCTTTCATTTTGACATCAAGTCCTCTTATAAATTGCCCCACAGGCTTTGTTCCATCTTCTTTTTTATAAAAATCTACCTTAAAAATTTCCAATAATAGTCTCCTTCGTTTATGTTATATATAACATATTTTCTGCAAATAGTCAATATTCTTTGAATTATCAAGACTCTGTCCGGTACAGTTTTGACACCAATCGTGACACCAATTCTACACCAATTTGCTGTTAAACTATGTGAAAATATGTGATGATATATCAGATTGAAATCTTAAGAATTCCGCGAAATAAAGGGATTTGTGAAGGTTTGTTAAGATACGTGAAATTTGTGACGGCTGCTCCGGCTGTATTATACAAATCTGCACGAATACAGTCATCCAGTGCGTTTCGGCTCAACCCCCGTTCAACTGTTCTGCTTTGACAATCTTATTTTCTTATACGAATTAGATTTTGTATTTGGGTGTGGTTCTAGACCTATTATTGTAATGTCATTCTTATTAGGTCCATATACCCAATATATTCTTCCTGCAGCGGGCGTATTGTTCTCAAGATAAGATTGCCACACTCTTTCCCCATATCGCTTCGATAGTTCCGTTATCTCATGAGTATTAAGAGAAGGATAGTAAGGATCTATGGATAAATGATAAAAATCCTTTCCATAGATTTTGCCTTACTCTAATCGACTAGGAATTTACATGATGAACTTCAAGCATTACTTAAAGCAGGCAAAGAGCCAGCTGTACATACTAAAAACTATTGGAAGAAGGTGGGTAAAATCCCAAGACACGATGCTATGGTTGAGTCAATTTAAAAATTTTTAAGGCTTTGCGGAGACGACAACACAAACACCGACACAGATTAGCCTTTTTGATGAACATCCTTGTTTTGCCATAGACATTGTACGAAAAAAATAAGAGATACCTACATCTGTAATTCATCGTTATTATTCATTTTTATATCCTCTTCAAACTTGAATTTGTATAGCTTTTCCTTTAAACAATCAGTTCACCAAATCCCGATTTTTCTATCTCACCAACGTATTGATTCCACCAAATTCATATACATTTGTATAGCCCATATCAGCTAGTTTCTGTGCTGCTTGCTTACTTCTATTTCCCGTTCTACAATACACTAATATAATCTGATTTAGGTCTTTTAATTGCTCTGGTTGTGAAGTTCCAATACTTTCATTAGGTATTAAAATTGCGCCTGCAATATATCCGCTATCATATTCATCCTGACGACGTACATCTACAATAATGTGACCATCATCTCTTTTCATCATTTCTTTTGCTTCTTCTTGACCAATCTGTTTATAAGTATTATTTTTTGCTGTCATATCCTTATTCTCTTCATTTACATTCCTTGATGTACTAGTATTAGCAGCATTATCTGCTTCTTTACTACATGAGCAACCTGCTAAAACAAGCATTATTGCTACAATTATCGTTATAAAGTATTTTTTCATAAGCCATTTCCTCTAAATATGTTAATCTCACTACAATACTTATTCTAACACAAATTGGCGCGTTTCTGTTCCAGTCATTGCCAGAATAGTTATATCGTACTACGTAGTCTCATTTTGTCTAACACCTCATATATGTGTGCACTATAAAAACAGGCACTAGCTATATAGCCAGTGCCTTTAATGTATTATCGTAGTATATTCAATTCATTTTGATCTATTATTAATCAGCAAAAATCATTGTAGCTTCTTCAAAATTAGGAAAATCTGGTTCTTTATCTGGTTTTATTTCTCTATTATAGGCATCCCTTTTGTAACGGTGAAAATAATAAATTTCTTCTCCTTTTTTTAATTCTCCAGACCATGTAATAATGTCTGCTACGATTGAATTCCTTTCCATTCTATAATTGTAGGCTAAACCTTTTGTGTCTTTGGAAGCTCCATGAAGATAATCATCCTTCCATAGACCTGCAAGCTCTAAATCTTGTTGAGGAGTTCTTCCATGCATTCTTTCCATATATTGACTCAATTGACGTTCGCCCACCTTTGTCTTATCAAAGGCCCATTTCTGTGAGTTGTTTGCTTCTTCAGCAGACTTTATACTCCTCTCTATATCCTCATGGTGATCAGTCAAAGGAATTACTACTTCTATAGATTTAACATTCTTCTCTAGTCCATAGCAATACATTGATTCTTGCTGTGATGCGGCCTCAGGACTGATTCCAGGTCCATTCTCTT
>CAJOGN010000065.1:16320-16721 GCA_905234245.1 uncultured Lachnospiraceae bacterium | reverse complement strand
AAGAGTCGCCTTAGCAAGCGCAAGTATAGCTTCTATGGAATATCCTGTATATACTCTATCATTATTACTAATATCTAATCTGTCTACATAGGACTGATACTCAGTCACCTTATCAATCCCTCTTTGAAGCGCCTTACCGTTCCTGATAATCCCCAAATCATCTCGCATAACATTTGCCAGTTCATCTCTGATACCGGAAATGGTATAAGCTCCCTTAGCACTATTAATAGCATCTATGTATTGCCCGGCATCATTAAGTTCAGCGCTAAAGTCTATATTATGCCCCATCGCTTTTGCAGAGCTGATAGCTTCACCTGCCACCTTACCGCTGTATACAGCCGCCAGAAGAGAATTGCCCCCAAGCCTGTTGGCTCCATGGTAAATGCTTGCACATTCTCCTA
>CAJOGN010000065.1:0-16260 GCA_905234245.1 uncultured Lachnospiraceae bacterium | reverse complement strand
ACCTTAATACTCTCTTTGGATATATCGATACCCTTATACTTCATACACAGTTCATATACTTCAGGGATTCGTCTGAGAATCTCTTTTTTTCCAAGAAATGTTATGTCTAAGTAGACATCCCTTCCGGTCTCTTCAATACATCGACTCACCACATCTCTGGGCATCAGATTGCCCTTAGGACCGAATGCCTCCTCCATGAAATATACTCTGTTGCCATTATCTGTATAGTATAATCTACCACCCTCACCTCTAACTGCTTCTGATACAAGCATGTGCTTATGACTTGTCTCAATGGTTGTGGGGTGATATTGTATGAACTCTAAGTTCTTAAGCTCTACTCCCTGCATGAACAATTTGCCGGCCACATATCCGTCATTTAGAATCGAGCCTGTTGTCTTGCCAAATAATGCATTCTGTCCGCCGCAAGCAACAATAACAGCGTCAGCTTCAATCAATTCCAACTCATCCTCTATCTCATTATAGAGAATTGCTCCATAGCAGATACCGTCTCTAATAAGTGCTTTGTAAAAGTCAAGCCCGCTTCTACGCGTAACAAGACCTTCTAGCTCATATCTTCTTACTTCCATAACAAGTGCCGTGACAATCTGCTTGCCGGTAGATGTGCCGGCGTAGCACGTTCTGCTATGGGATTGTCCACCAAAGGCTCTTCTTCTGATATTATTATCAGCATCAACAGAAAATACTGTTCCTAATCTCTCCAGCCATCTTATAATGTCAGGAGCACTCTCACACAGACCTCTAACTGCTTCTTTGCCCGCAAGCATACCCCCTACACTAAGGGTATCCTCTATATGACTATCTATACTGTCACCGCTCCCATCCGGATCCAGTACGCCGTTGATACCTCCCGAAGCCAGAACAGACTGAGCTCTTTCGGGAGAATAGGGCGATGCCAATACAACCTCTATGCCTTTGGATGCACATTCTATAGCAGCGGACAAGCCTGATATTCCACTTCCAATTATCAATGTCTTCTTCATTCAAGCCACTCCTATCATGACGAGAACATCTTAATATGCGTTACAATAGTCTGTACAACCGATGCTGTACATAAAACAGTACATATTACTATTAAGACTCTGTCAATAATAATACATTTCCTCTCGTCTTCTAGCACTCCTATTGTAATAAGCGCCTTGCTAAAAGAAATCGCCACGTGAATATACACAGCAACTAAGAAAAGCGCATTTGCAATCTCTGTCAGAACATATACCACTCCGAAAGCTGACGATTGTAATATGCCAAAGGCCATAATGTGAATCAGCAAGGTTACGATTATCAAAAAAGCACTTGCCCTTTGCAAAAATGTCTTGATATTAAGCTTCTTATATCGAATCCTCTTAGAATCAGCCCTACCGTAGACATTAATCATGGACAGCGTCCCATGTATTACAACCAGCGCTCCAAGTACATATCCAAAAGTCTTAGTCGCTATGGGATTATAAAACATCATGGAATATGTAACTAATTCATATATCGCATGTGTAAATAGCGTCAGTACAACCAGTAGTGATATATAGCCATTGGCTTTATAGGTGTTCAACAATCAAATCTCCCATCTTACTAGTGCCTACCTGTGTTATGTTAGATGTGTCCTTGCCGGGTGCCGGCATAATATCGATGGTTCGATAACCTTCGTCCAATACCTTGCTTACTGCGGCTTCAACTGCGTAAGCTTCTTCGTCTAAGTCAAACGAGTACATAAGCATCATCGACACGCTAAGGATTGTTGCAATAGGATTGGCTATACCCTTTCCTGCAATATCCGGTGCCGAACCACCACTTGGCTCGTATAGTCCGAACTTAGTCTCGTTAAGACTTGCAGACGATAGCATTCCGATTGAACCTGTTACCATTGAAGCCTCATCTGATAATATATCTCCGAACATGTTCTCTGTTAGAATAACATCGAACTGCTTAGGGTCCTTAACAAGCTGCATTGCCGCATTGTCAACAAGCATATGTTCAAGTGTAACGTCTGAATAGTCAGCCGCAACCTCCTCAACAACCTTTCTCCAGAGCCTTGAAGAATCCAACACATTTGCCTTGTCAACAGAAGTAACCTTGCTTCTTCTCTTTCTTGCTATATCGAATGCCTTAATTGCAATTCTTCTTATCTCATCTTCATTATATGTAAGGGTATCGTACGCTTCTATCTTGCCATTCACTTCACGGGTATCTCTCTTACCAAAATAGAGCCCCCCTGTAAGTTCACGCATAATCAGCATATCGAATCCGTCTCCGATTATATCATCTCGTAAAGGACATGCTTCGTTAAGCTGTGGATACAGATATGCCGGTCTTAGGTTGGCAAACAGATGAAGTGCTTTTCTTATGCCAAGAAGTCCTGCCTCCGGTCTCTTATCGGCAGGAAGCTTATACCAGGGTGAAGTCTTGGCATCACCACCGATAGAACCAAGAAGTACCGCGTCGCTTGCCTTTGCCTGCTCGATGGCATGCTCGGTTAAAGGCACCCCTGTTGCGTCAATAGAGCAGCCTCCCATTAGAATTTCATCATAGTTAAATGTGTGATTATATTTCTTTCCAACAGCATCAAGAACCTTGATTGCCTCTGTAACAATCTCAGGGCCGATACCGTCGCCTCTAATTACACCTATATTACAATCCATATTTCATCTCCTTATAATAATATACATATAGGATATAATATCCAACCGCCTCATACAGAAAATCGGCTTGTTGGATATTATATCCTATATAGCCTACATTTCTCATATTGATATAAATATACCACGATATTATATAGCATTTCGTAGAAAATTACAAATTAAAACAGGCACCATGGCATATACCATGGTGCCCTTCTTATTTCTCATTTGCCCGAATAGAACCACCTAAGCAGAACTACTCGAATTGAACTATCCGAATAGTATTACTCGAATAGGATTACAAGAATAAGTCCAATATTGCGAAGAAGATATTGTCATCTCCTGTCTTAGGAGGCTTTACATGAGATATACTGTCTATTGAATCGTATTTCACACCTCCTCCTTCAACTTCAAATGGACTACATGATGTTACAACGACCTGTGAGTATCTGCTATTAGCATCGCCTATTATCTCTGACTTGAATTCCTCTATGAGGTCCTTGTCATAGTCATTTTCAAAATGCTTAATATGAGCGTAGTCATTGTCCTTAAGGAAATTAACAGGTATCCTTACGTCCATCTTAAGGCCTAGCTCCTTCATCACATCATCACTAATATGATAATACATATACTCATTATTAACCGAATCATATTCAACAATATTCGCATCGATATTGTATTCAGGGTTAATAACTGTCTGTATATCACCATCAACTAATCTGAAGTCAATTGATGCGCTAGCCTCATAATTCGCCATAGTAGATACATTCTTCATAGGAACGATATTCTCACGATATCCCGGTCCCTCATCACTATATACAACCTTGCTGTATAGATTCTTCAGAAGCTCTTCATTTTGATCTATACCAAATATATCCTTGTAGCGTACAGAACTATTGGTCTTAAGCTCATTATCAGTGATTTTAATCACTTCTCTCATTTTATTAACAAGAATGTCTTTCTCTTCATCTGTCAGGGAAACATCGATGCCTTTATCATTAGCTCTGTCTACAGCATTATCTATGATTAATTCAATTCCGTCACCTGCTCTGTCTCCTTCATAGTCCATTTCATCAATGTAATCTATGTCATCGGAATCCCAGTCAGCATCCTTGTAATCAATTGGAATATCTGGATCCTCAGGAGCATCGTAATATGATGCATCGTCAAATGCGTCTATTGGGCTCTCTGCTTCTGGTACATCGCTATCTCCTGCGGCCATCTTGACATTTTTCTTCTTAACATTCTTTAACGTTAATATGTTAAAGCCTTTGTTCCAATCCACATTATAATAATTAGTACCTGTGCCATATTGCTTAACGTTACAATTACAATTATATGTAAAGGCTGAGGCCTCATCACCATACCAGAACCAGTGGTCTTCTAAAAAAGCCGCTCTTGCAGCCAGAACCTTATTAGAGTTGAATTGTCCGCTGCCTGCATTGATATAGTTGTATACAACCTTATCATGCACTGTAAAGTACTTATCTGCCCTTTTAGAGCTTCCTGATACATTGACGCCATAAGTGCTATTATCACTAAAGTAATCTCCATATAGACGTTTTGCAGTCATACTAAGGTTATCAGACAATGGGAAATTCTGCACTCCAACATATTTCGTCATAATTTCGCCCTTGAAATCCTTAGGAATATTTACACCATTCTTATTAAGGAATTGTGCAAATGTCTCATTACCGCTCTTTTGTTGTTGATAATAATGATATAGCACATTGGCCCACGTATCATTTACAATTGCAGGAACAGATGTCTCTTTCCATTTGCTGTCATATACCTTCCACGACTTAAAGGAGCTTGACTTATAAGTTCTTTTTGGACTTACCATTCCACGATATTCTTTTGCAGTTGTTTTAACCTCCATACTACTTGCAACACGAAGGTCACTATTGAAATCTACGACAGAGCCTGTCATATAACAATAATTAGGGTTGCCAGTAATGGCTAGTTTCTTCTTCTGGTCAACGAAATTAATGGCATTAACCATAGAATCACGAAGCCCAATAGCAGTAGCTTCCGTCTGATTCTCTGACTGGGCAACTACAGACATTGCAAAACTTCCGTAGAATCCAGCATTTGCAACCATAGAATCACATATCTGATTAATATCATTAGCAGTCTCTTTCTCAAATGCATGAGTCATGTACTGTACATTAAGAATTGCGTCTAATCCAGAATCCTTCATTGTAAGATTCTTAACATAGTTATTATACGCATTTGCCACATTAGTAACAAAACCAGTATTATTCTCTGTCATCTTCTTAATTGCAATACGGCTCTTAACTGTATTAAACAAATCGATTGCATATTTCTCTGCCTTCTTGTTCTTATCATCATTAGACAGGGCGTCCCACTTGGTTCTAAATCCAGGTGTAACATCTACCTTATCAGAAGAGCTATTATTAAGCTCGTTAACAATCTTAGTCTTGGCAGCATTGGTAAACACTTCGAACTGCTTATTAATATCCCAATTATTAGCACCAAGTCCAAGCTCTTCCATAAAAGCAGGACTAAAGCCTATAGAACTATCCTTAAGAATTGCCTCGCCGTTAGTCGCTTTGTCAGGGAAGCCCGCGCTATATGCGCCTTTTGCAAATGCTAATACCTCGTTAGATTGATTAGATGTATACAGTACCCTGTAGCCCTCTGTCTTAGAAGCCTTCCACCATTCTGCTGTACCATCATTAATAATACTCTGATACTGTGTTACCATATTATTAAGTGGTTGTACATAATCAGTATTGAACTTTCTATAATAAGATAGAAGCTGTCTTGCTTTGTTCTGTCTGTCCTTCTCTTCTATAGTTGCAGCAATAGCTGTAAGCTGCTCAGATATTGTATTAAGCTTATTATCCATAGTCTGTAACTGCTCCTGGATCTGCTTAATATTAGACATAATCTCTTCGTGCTTCTTCTGATCAGGATCTTCTAGAATTCCCACCATCTGAAGTACTGCAATACCACCTGATACAGCACCTGTAACACCACCAAATCTCATGGCAACCTGGTGGATGAATTTTTCCTTGGATACATCCTTAGATAGATCTCCGACTACCTTCGAAAATGTACTAAGTGCCTTGCTAATTGAATCAGCACTTGGCGCCCCCTTGGCAGTAGTATCAACTACTACATTCTCTTCTGCAGCATGAACGTATGGCGCAATTCCGGTAAATGCAAGACTTAGCGAAAGTACGATACTAAGAACTGCTGCAATTATACTGCGATTCGTTTTACTCATAAATACCCCCTCTCTCCTATATAATTATTATCATCATATAAGTCATCAGTTTCTCCACACTCGTACTTTCAGTATACATTATTACTCGTTTCTCTTCAACAGTTTCCAGAGAATCTACACATTTCCCCTATCATTATTGTAGGCAGGTCTTGTAAGATTACCGTATATGCTGGCAACAAAAAAAAGCGTGGACTTGCCACGCTATCTCCTGCAACATACTTAATCTTGTAAGCACATCACAGAACACACCAAAACAAACAAAAGGTTATATAATGTTAAGTAATAAGCGATCCTTATAAATCGCATCGATGCTGTCTATGCATCTTCTAGCTCTAGAGTACTCATTTCTATTAATCTTAATAACACATACCTGTGAGGCACCGTTATAATTCTCTCTTCTAAAAAATGGAATATGCTTCCATCGCTTAGAAAAGGAAATGGCATTCTTCATCAATGCATCACTAGTGCAGTTACTAGCCCTATGATTAGTTGTCTCACAAAGTACTACATCCTTATTAATGTTCTTGTCATATTTAATTTTCTTCTTCATGAATCCTCCCATAGTCATACACTAATCCAACCGAATAGTCACACGCTTCCCCAAACTATCCGCCACCTTAACAATGAAATCCAAACTTGGATTATATCTACCCGATTCCATTCTAGATATATTAGATTTCTTAGTGCCTGCCTTGTCTGCCAATGTCTGCTGCGTCATGTGAAGCCCACACCTAGCTTCCTTGAGCTGAACAGCCATCTCCATCCTGGCACGGCTACTGCTACTTGGGACGATGCCATCTTCATACCTCTTCTTCATGAAAAGCACCTCCGCCAACTGATTAAGATGTTATCATATATGATAACTTTTTGCAACAGTAATTTCACATTTTTTACACATTTTTTCTGTACAAAACAACTGAGGGAAAACCTGTACGCTCATAAAGAAAATCGCTTTACAGGTTTCCCTCAGTTGTTGCACAATGAAAAAAAGTAGTAAAATATGTTCACCATAAAGAAAATCGCTTTATAGGCTCCTGCCAATTACATTCATAACAATGGAAAAGCACTGTAGGATAACCTACAGTGCTTGTATGTAGCATCAATTATTATTTAATTATAGATTCTTAAGTGTAGCAATTGCATCCTGCTTAACTATGCATCTGCCATGCTCATATATTACTCTCGCCCCTTGGGACTCAAGGAATATTTCCTGGCCAAATTCGCATAGGCTTAGGAACAGCTCACCCACATTTTCGTTGTTAGATAACTCGAATCTGTAGTAGTATGCTCCTTTATAGGAATAAAGCGACGATGCTTTGATGCATTTCTCATCAATAACACCAGCTGCATCCATACACACATCAAGGGATGCGCATTTAATCCAGATAGCCTCTGATATATTATTAAACTGCTGCACCACATTGTTGGCCTTCTTGCCCTCACCCTTCTTCGGGTCGTTCTGCTCGTCAACCTTCTGCTTGAGAACTCTCTGAAAATCCTCAATATATGCCTTAAGCCTGTTCACCTGATTCTCAATCTGGTCAGGCATAGATTCAGCAATTGTCATTGCAACATCACCCTCAGGAAGAAGTGCAATCTGAACGCTAAGAGCACCACCGCTAGTCTTATAATCCAGCTCATATCTAGCTTCCTGCATTACTTTGCGCAGGAAATCCTCTGCCTTGTCTCTATTATCAACAAGCTCTGATACTTCCATACCATATTCGTACATCTCTTCTTTTGTGATGACGCACCTTATTACATTTTCATTAATTCTCTTAAACTTCATATAAATCACATCCTTATTTGAAGAAATATGCTTCTGGGTTTACAACATATGTATCGGACAGAATCATAATAAAATCAATCAGCGCAAAAATTCCTCCGATTCCACAAAGCAGAGAGAACACGATTCTAATAATTCCTTTGCGAGTCTCTCCCATTACAAAGCAATGAACTCCAAGACCTCCAAGGAAGAAGCAAAGCAGTGCAATCATTGTCTTATCATTACCTGCAAGATATGGCTCCTGCCTTCCATTATATGTCTGATATCCCTGGCTGGTGTTCTGGTAATAATTCTGATTAGTCCCCTGGTTATTGTTCTGGCTGGCATCCTGGCTATCGTTCTGGCTATTAGCCTCTTTTGCCTTCTGCTCCTCTTCGAACAACTTTTCACCTCCACCACCAAAGGAAGCATAAGTCTTTCCTGTTGTATCAATTATCAAATCAGCACCACAATTAGTGCAAAACTTAGTTCCATCCGCAACAACTGCTCCACACTTATAACAATTCATCTTACATCCCCATAAATTTTTATAATGATTTATTACAATGATTTCGCAAATTCTTTTACTTCAGCCAACTTGTCTTCCGACTTATTCTCATCACCGCAGGCAGTGATAATCTCTGCAATATCAATATCGGCATAATTCATATATGCCTTGAACTGTGCAACTGCAGCATCATACACTCCAGGAGAGCCTGATGAAAGTAAAAGAGCAGCCTTATTAGCCTTAGCAGGCTTACCTATACAATACACTCTCTGAATAGCAGCCTCCATCTGTGCTGTCATTGTAAAATAATAAATTGGAGAAGCGAACACAATCATATCAGCTTCCTGCAGGCATAATCTTCTCTAGATCATCCTTCTGAACACAGCTGCCTTCCCCCTTGGTATGGCAATACTCGCATCCAAGACATCCAGCTATCTTCATCTTGCCTACCTGATATACTTCAACATCATGACCTGCTTCTGTGGCTCCTTCAACAAAAGCGTCCACAAGTGCTGATGTATTCTGTTTCCTTGGGCTACCATTAAATACTGCAATCTTCATATGTATAATCCCCCTTATTCCCAATTAATAGTCACTGATAATTTTACCATAGAATGATTATTTTATAAAGCATTAAGTATAAGACTATTTACTCTTTGTCTTTTTAATAATCAGATCTGCTATCCACAGATATATAAGTCCAACGATTATCAAAAATACGAATAATATAAGTATCCACCATACAGGCCCCATGAAAGGAGGAGCACTTGAAAATCCTGCCGCACCTGCCTCGCTTCCCCAGTTTAAGAAAAAGTATGGATAATTATGTCCCTGTGCATTGAATTTCCAGTCCATAGCATATCCTATGCCCGTATATATGGCATATAACAAAGGCGGCACTGTCACCCATAATGCATTAATCTTTCGAACCTTAGTCACATTACATACCACAAAAAAATCAATTATCGACGCCAACGGAACCACAGCATGACAAAGTATAGATGCCAAATGCCAAGCGTTCTCAATAAACGGTGCAAGCACAAAGCAATATACAGCTCCGGTAAGCGTAATTGACACAGTACCCACAAGCTTAACCACATACCATATCTTATTATCTACCTTTCCCTTCAGAATAAGAATCAGCCCCACCAGCGATATTATTGCCACGAGAATATTAGACTGTATCGTAAAAAACATAAACACAGTCTCCCCTCCCATAAATGTAGACGCACTTGCAAGTGCACTTAGAGTCGTCCCCACTATAGCAGAAATAATCACGACAATCTTAAGCAATATACTTACTGCCTTCTGTCCCTTAGATAATACATTCATATGTCCATCCTCCGTTATGTCAATCTACTTATGTAAAAAAACTCTATTTATTTATACATTATTTATGTACTATCATCAATATGTTTATTGTTGTGGGATGGCATTATGATTAGCTATTTGGGGGGGGGGGGTTGTATGATTAGGGATGGCGTGGCTGTTTTGGGCTAACTATTTGGCTGATTTTTGGGGGTATTAGCTAAACCTTCATTTTGGGCGCTCTGAACTCATTACCATACCTATAACACATACCTGAAAATGAAAAATACTTCTTATTCACTAATTGCATTTTTCAAACCAATCTCAGATTCAGGCGTCAGTTTTCCATCCTCAGTTAGAATGGTTGTATCCAAAACAGCTTTTATAGATGCCACATTAGAAACAATTGCTGCTATTGTCTTTTTACTCTTATCTGAATACTTTGAATAATCGACACCTTCTGTCTTAATAATCTTTTTCATTTCTTGATTTAACGGATACAAATATGAATCGAGTTTTGCAAGCAATGAATAAAACATATAACACCTTCTTCGAATAGCAATACATTCAACAGATGCAACATCTAGCTCAGCACATATTTCATCAGCTTTTGCATTATTTGCATATGCATCTTGCAATGTTTTTCCTGCCTTGGCGCTAGATATTATCCCCATAACCAAAAGTGCTGGACCTGCAACTAATCCTCCTAAGACGGCTGTTCCACCTGCAACACCCAAACCTCCAGCTGCAATAGAACCTCCGCCAAAAAAAGCAAGGGTGGCATTTGATGCTGCAGCTCCACTTAATGATGCAATAGCTGTTCCTGTTGATGCAGTAGCAAAAGTTGATGCAGCTCCATATGCGCCTACTGCTGCCAAAGTTCCACCTGCAACACCTGATATTCCTCCCTCAACAAGTGTTAGCGATAACTTTGACATTTCAGCTAACTCTTCAAAATCTTTCTTATCGACATGAAGATTGTTTATCTCTAAAATACCCTCTGCCTCTGAAAAATCTACATTTTTTATTTTTTGGAAATGTGTGATAAATTCTTTAATACTATTATTTAAGACAAACAATTTCTCTTCGCCAATTTTTTCTAGTGAATCGCCACATTTCTTTCTCAAAAAATCCAATCGTTCTACAGCATTCTTTATCTTGAGATTCGCCTCATCATTAATTGAATGTGCATGAGATGAATCAACTGCCGCTTTAACTGTTGTACCAATTCCTGCTGCTCCTGATACTGCTGCAACTCCAATAAATACCGCTGTTAAAACCATACCTTTCTCCTTTACAGCCCATCATTTTCTTTGTTCTCTTCTTTTTTTTGAAGTTTATTCTTCTTCATAATCCCAAACAATTTCCCAGCACCTTCAGAAACTAATGATACGCCTTGCTCAGCTTTTTCTCCCAAAAAACGAGATGCACTGTTAATTCCTTCGGATGTTTTTTCTGTTACAACTCTTGTAGCTTTTACAATAACATTGTCTTCTTCAACTACTTCGCCTGGATTCTGTTCAATAATAATATCATCCTCAATAAGCGCAACAGCCGCACTTACAATCGTTTCTCTCCTTTTCTCTATCTCATCAACAATAGGTCTGATTTCAGAATATGGGCGTTCTGATAACTCTAACTGTTCTTTCTCCTTTTCCACAGCGTTAACAGTTATAATTAATTGCTTCATTTCCACAAGTACGCTCTTATCAATCTTAAGAACGCGAGCCACATGACCTATTACTCTTTCTTCCAGCGTCGAAAAATCCTTGTCACACATCGCAATAGTTAACATATCCCATAATAATAATCTAGGCACAACACCTTCTTCTATCGTTTTTACAGTATCACTTAATGCTTCATCAATACCTTCTTGAATAAAATCATATCTATCATCTTCATTCGATTTTTTCTCAAGATATAAGCTACACTCAGATTTAATACTGTCCTTAACCCCCTCAAACTCTTCTTTCATTATTTCATTTCCGATAGCATCAAATTGTTCCTCTTCTACTTCATCTATACCATCGATTGCCATTAAATAATAGAATGTCTTCATTGCACCCCTTTTACTTATAACTTTAACCATATAATCCCCCTTAGAATTTAATTGAATCCTCTGATAACATCATGTCATCAAATTCCTTAATATTATTGAACTTAGTTTCTCCAACCAAGTTATTTTGAATCATATTATTGCCCATAATAAATTCATCAATATCATTATTTGTTATTGCTCTATCCATAGTATCAAATGCATTTACGAATACAGTTATTCTAGAATAAAAATAATCAGAAATTGTTTCTTCCATAATCGCTCTGTTTTCTTTAATTATTGCTATTCTTTCTTCACATTCTTTTTCTATTCTGATTCGTCTTTCAGTTGCCTCTTTCAAATCTTTACTTGCCTTTTTTATAGCATCATATACACCTATAGCTGCACTAGCGTATCCAATAGGTGTTCCTATCTCGGCAATAGCCATCGCTTGTTCAACAACGTATTTTCCCATTCTATAGTATTCTTCTCCATTCGGCAATCTATCAATTAATTCTCGTTTCTGCTTTTCAACTAAAGCATCAAAACCTTCCTTCATCTTTTCAACAGCCGAGAGAACTTCCAAATTAGTTGAAAGCGCCAAATCACCTAATCCCCAGTAATTTATTCCTTGAACAAAATCAAGTGCAAAGCCTTGCCTGTTATTTTTATTTTTCATTGCCGCCTTTATCCCTGATGATGTAATATCAATTCCGGAAAAAGTTACTGCACCTATCATCTTCATATGTCTAAAGACGTCATTCTTTCTGTAGGGAAGGCATATTTTAATATCAATCTTCTCTAAATCTTCAAACGTCTTACAATTATTAAATTCTATCTGTTTTACAAATCTCCTAATAGAGTATCCCGCTGCCACAATAATATTATTAAACATTACTGGCAAATACTGTTTATTATTTATAGATTCATTCACTATTCCTATTTCAGTTCGCAAGTCAAAAGGTATTTGCGTCCCCTTAACAATTTTTCCATCAGAACCATGCTCAGCAAATAATGTTCCATTAAACATCTTTGAACAAATAACTGAAAAATTATAATTTGATTCTTTATTAGGCGTATTCTTATCAGTTACACCTGCAATGCTTCGTATCCCAGGTATAGATGATACTTCTTTTAATAGCGACATAATAATACCAGGCAATCCTGTTCCTTCACCTAATCCTTTTCTGGTGCCACTAGATCCAGCCATATCACTAATCAGATGCATTCCCCATGAAATAACACCCATATATATACCAGAAACAAAATCTTTTTCCTGCCAATTAGGGACATCAAAACAAACAAATGCTCCTCTTGTATCAGTACCATAGCATTTACCTGTTATTTGCGTCAAAATAGAAAACACTAATCCAACAGGCGAAGGATGATGAGAGAAATCTCTTAGGTGATGTGCAGTGCCTCCACCAAATTCACGTGTTAATTCATCACCAGCCATATGATACCTATCTTCTAAATGCTTAATGGCTCCAGAAATATCATCACCTTTATATCCACATTTTTTTGAAACATTCATTACAAATTCGTCTACTTTTTCGACTCCCCATTCATGTGCCTTTTTCAAATCAATATCTTCAACAAAAAAGAAATCACATGCAGCTGTAACAATTGCACTTGAAACCGAAATTGCAGTATCCCACTTATCTAATTTATTCTCCATTTATTATATCCATTTTCTCTATATATCTATTTATCAACTACTTCTCACATTTATCATCAATTATACATCTCTGTCACCCCCTTCCAAGAATGATTGCCCTTTATCCAGTCATTCTGTTTCCAATATTCCATATCCTTATCGGTCGACTTCATCCCTGCTTTGGAGGCGGTACTTATGTAACCCCATGCTTTTCCTTCGGCTCAGTCAGTTCCGTTTTATATCACTCTCTAACAAGAGCATACATTTTCATGTCAACGATACTGCCACATTTCACAGCATTGCTCTTTAGTGTTCCTTCGTACTGAAAGCCGGCCTTTTCCAGCACTCTGCATGAAGCTATATTGTGCGCAAATGGTTCAGCAAAAATCCGAATAATATCCGTATTCTTAAACACATACTTACAGACTTGTTTAATCGCATTTGTCATATAACCATTTCCCCAGTAGGGCTCTCCTATGTAATAACCCATTTCAGCAGTCTTGCAATGAATATTGTCCTGTCGGAATACTCCTATGCTTCCAATTACTTTATCATCAAGTGTTATCGCAAATGAAAATGTATTGTCCTTGTCTGCTGATAACATCATATTGATAAAATCCTCTGCATCATGTTCCGTGTACGGATATGGCAATCCATCCCTAAGGTTACTTTGAACCTTCAGGTTATTTAGGTTCATTGCCAGATCAGATTTGTCATCAATTTTCCATTTCCTTATAGCCACATTCATTTTTCATCTCCTAAGGCTTGAAGTAGATTATTCCTTTGTCCGCTTATTAATTCTCCTATAGTCATTTCCACCTCTACGAACAAAAAATTACTTTCAATTATATTTTAACATAAAAAGGCGTAAACGTTATTCCAGTTTACGCCTGTTTGACCTCTCTTAGCTCTTATATCTATTTCCATCGCCCGCGACAGAAATCTCCGCCTTGTTATATGTAATATATCACTTGTGAAAAATTCTCATTTTATTTAATTATTTCTAACCATTTCACTGTTACATCATATATATTCTTTATGCTATCTTTCCTAACAATCTTAGATGGATAATACCTACACTCTGCTTCCCATTGAGTAACAACATATGCTTTATCGCGTATCAATTTAGGGATTTCAATATCTTTATCATATTCATCACAAGATTGTATTAGATTCTGAATATCATGCCCCCAAAGGTTTAGACCCACAATCTCAGCACATAGTTTTATCGTCTTTTCAACTGCTTGTTGCATGTGATATGCCGCCTGCAATCTCAAGGTCTTTTCTTTATCTGCATAATAGCTCTCCACTATTTTCAAGTCAGCCATAATCATGAGTTTATACTGCTTTTGTTCTTTGGTCATATATTAATACTCCATCTTTTTCTATTTGTTTCCATAGCATGCTCTTCCTAATTAATCCTGTATCACGCTTACCACCGTATGCCAATACATCAAGAGATTTTTCAAAACTACTACTCAAATCTTTTCTAAAATCTTTGTAACGCTTGCTTGTGCATAACTTATCAGTAGTCATTTTTAGTTCTTTAGACTCCACATACAAATCTATATCCGAATCATCTTTTCCTTCATTTCGTGAAATCGAACCAAACAGTATAACCATCCCTAGAATATCGGAATATTCAGAGCATATGTTTTTCAATTTTTCTATAATATATCCTCTATCATCCATATATCTCACCTCATAACGATATACACTATTATAACATCTTTTTAAGACTATGAAAGAGCAAATCAACAAAGTCTCCGCAAATTGCGGAGACTTTGTTATTTATCCTTTAGTTCTTATATCTATTTCCATTAACAGTTATCTTCCCGGAATCTACATCCAGATTGAGAATCATTTCTGATTCAGGTCTCTTAGAATCAATTGTAATATTTCCTGAATCTGCCTTAGCATCTATAATATGATAATCTCCCTTAAGATTAATATTGCCGGAGTCTGCTTTGACATTAATCTTCTCTATGTTACCATCAAATTCCAGAATCAGCCGTAGCATCAACATTCTCAATATTACTATTAACAATTATATTCCCTGAATCTGCATCTGTCTTAAGGTTTCGAGAAGTCACACTACTAATCTTAAGATTACCCGAATCTAGATTTGTTATAATATCATCACATTTAACATTATTAATATCAATATTTCCAGAATGAGTCTTCGCATTAATTCTAGTGAGTTTAATATCTCTAGGAACAGTTATTCGTACTTCTTTTTTCTTGCCATTTCCAAAAAGAACGAAATTATTATTGTTACTATTTTCTCTAAATGATACTTTACCATTCTCATTAAGAATACTAATCTCTGACTTCTCTGGGAATGAATAGTATATAGAAGGCGTATTACCTTCTTCTATTATTACATTTGCAGAACGAACGTCCACATCTAATTCTGTTATATCAGCACTTAAGTCTTCTGTCTTTTCCACATATTTACCAGATCCAAAAGAAAAAATATTCCATGCACCATTACCTATGAATCTATATATTCCGAATAGAATTACAATTAGCGTTATTGACCAGATTATTATAAGATAAATTCTTTTACCTTTACTACTCATAACTATACCTCCTTAGCCCAGGCTGTGCTGAAAATCTTATGAAGCACAGCAGCAATTGGCCATATTATCCATGTGATGTACCATGCAAATGTAAGAAAACTTACACATAAATAAATGCAGGTAATTGTCGGCCAATATACACTCATTATTACTTCTGCTGTCTTACTGGTGTACTCAACATTTGCGCCCTCGCTATAGGTTCCGCTGATAGTTGTAGTATCGTTAAGACCAAGAATTCTCGCCATACCCTTACTTATCATGGAAGAATATATTATTAGCATTACTCCAAATCCTACCATAAGGAACAATGATACTGTCATATATTCATTCTGAATTGCAGCAACAGGAACCCAACAAAATGCACAGAGTAAAACTCCAACTGATAACAAAATAGCGCTAATAGGTCTAAAGTTTCGTAGTCTATCCTTAACATATTCTGCTGTCGCCATATCAATCTGACAAGGTTCTCTTCTAAGATATGTCCATTCCCCGGATATTATTCCATTGAAAACGAAAAGTCCC
>CAJOGN010000064.1:9144-14767 GCA_905234245.1 uncultured Lachnospiraceae bacterium | reverse complement strand
TTCACTAACTAGCGCAAGGAGGATTATTAGATGATGCCAATTGTATACGCAAGTCCTAATGAGGAGAACGTAATCAAGAAGGTAGGAGGCAATCCTGAAGTTAAGAGGCACTTAGAAGACCTTGGTTTAACACCAGGTGCAAAAGCGGTTCTTATTAGCAAGATGTCAGGCAATGTAATTGTCAAGGTCAAGGAATCTCGAGTTGCAATTAGTGAAGAAATGGCTAGAAAAGTTATGGTCTAGGAGGATGAGATGGAGACATTAAGAGATGTTAAGGTTGGCAGTACTGTTACAGTAGTCAAGCTTCACGGAGAAGGCGCTATCAAGCGAAGAATTATGGATATGGGAATAACCAAAGGAACCGAGGTTTATGTTCGCAAGGTCGCTCCATTAGGTGATCCTGTTGAGATAACTGTTAGGGGGTATGAACTTTCTATAAGGAAGGCTGATGCCGAAATGATTGAAGTGACTAAAGGAGGAAATGAATAATGAGTGTGAAGATTGCACTTGCGGGTAATCCTAATAGTGGTAAGACGACACTGTTTAACGATCTGACAGGCTCCAACCAATTCGTTGGTAACTGGCCTGGTGTAACGGTTGAGAAGAAGGAAGGAAAGCTTAAGAATCATAATGATGTAGAAATCATTGACCTTCCCGGAATATACAGCCTTTCTCCATATACTTTGGAGGAAGTGGTTGCAAGAAATTATTTAATTAACGAAAGACCTGATGCAATTCTTAATATTGTTGATGGTACCAATTTAGAGAGAAACCTATATCTTACAACACAGCTTATTGAGCTTGGCATCCCTGTTGTAGTTGCCGTTAATATGATGGATGTTGTAAGAAAGAACGGGGACAACATTGATACTAAGGAATTATCTAACAGATTAGGCTGCGAGATAATTGAGATATCAGCGCTTAAGTCAGATAACACAATTCAGGCAGCAGAGCTTGCTATTAAGGTGGCTAAGTCTGACAAGAAGATTCCAATGCACACATTTTCGGGACCAGTTGAGCATGCTATAGCTCATATCGAAGAGGTAATAGTGCATGACCTTCCTGAAGAACAACAGAGATGGTATGCTATTAAGATATTCGAAAGAGATGAGAAGGTAATAGAAGCTCTTAATATTCCTTCCGACAAATTGTCTCATGTAGAGCAGGATATTAAGGCTGCTGAGAAAGAGCTGGATGATGACGCAGAATCACTCATTACCAATGAGAGATATGTATATATAGCAGAGGTTCTTAAAGGCACATATAAGAAAAAGGACCCTAACAAATTAACTATATCCGATAAGATTGATAAGGTTGTAACCAATAGATGGCTTGGACTTCCTATATTCATTGTTGTAATGTTCATTGTATACTGGATATCTATGGTTGGTGTGGGTGCACCCCTTACAGACTGGGCCAATGATGGTCTCTTTGGAGATGGATGGCACTTGTTCGGTATAGGCTCTTCAGCTTACGAAGAGAAGGCTGAGGAATATAACAACGCTTTCGTTGCAGCTAATGCATATGTAGAAATCGGTGAAGATACCAAGATTGATGATTTGAAAGCATATGTTCCTAAAAAAGAAAAGGTTACTACAACAGTTGTTGATGAAGAGACACTTGAAGAGACAGAGTATACAGTATATTACAAGGATGCTCCAAAGGAGCCTAAAGAGGATGAATGGGGCACAAGCTATCTTGACGGTGTGGAATACTTCGACAAGAATAGCTTAGAAGAGCCGGATCCGGCCGACTACGGTGTATGGGTTCCGGGTATTCCGGTAATTATTGAGAAGGGCTTAGACGCAATTAATTGTGCTGATTGGCTCAAGGGACTTATCTTAGACGGTATTGTTGCCGGTGTTGGTGCAGTACTTGGATTCGTTCCACAGATGTTGGTATTATTCTTCCTGCTTGCCTTCTTAGAAGCAAGCGGATATATGGCGAGAGTTGCTTTCGTATTAGATAGAATTTTCCGCCGTTTTGGTTTGTCAGGAAAGAGTTTTATTCCTATTTTGATTGGTACAGGATGTGGTATTCCCGGAATTATGGCTTCTCGTACGATTGAGAACGAGAGAGATCGTCGTATGACAATTATGACCACAACATTTATCCCTTGTGGCGCCAAAGTTCCCTTTATTGCCATGATTGCCGGTGCAATATTCGGTGGTAGCGCCTGGATTTCAACAGGAAGTTACTTCATAGGTATTGCGGCAATTATCTGCTCTGGTATAATACTGAAGAAAACAAAAATGTTCTCCGGAGAGCCTGCTCCATTTGTAATGGAGTTACCGGGATATCATCTACCTACTCTTGGCAATGTACTTCGCAGTATGTGGGAGAGAGGATGGAGCTTTATTAAGAAAGCCGGTACAATTATTCTTGTATCAACAATAGTTATATGGTTCTTGTCTAGATTCGGATGGACTGACGGTGCATTCGGAATGCTTGAAGAGGATGCTATTGGCGACAGTATTCTGGCTGTAATTGGTAATGCGATTGCCTGGATATTTATTCCTCTTGGATGGGGCGATTGGCAGGCAGCCGTTGCTTCAATCACAGGACTTGTTGCCAAGGAGAATATCGTTGGTACCATGGGCGTATTGTACGGTGCAGAAGGTCATGCATGGGCAGCACTTCGTGAGGCATTTACATACGCATCAGGTATGAGTTTCTTAATCTTCAATCTTCTCTGCGCACCTTGCTTCGCCGCAATTGGAGCAATAAAAAGAGAGATGAACAATGGAAAATGGACAGCATTTGCGATAACATATGAATGTGTATTTGCTTATCTTGTAGCTCTTGTGGTTAACCAGATTGTAGGAGCATTCATAGGCGACCTTAGCATAGTAGGATTAATCGTTGCTATTATAATTGTAATTTGCTTCTTATTCCTGCTGTTCAGACCTTATAAGGAGCCTTCAACATTGACTGAGAAGGTTAAGGTTAAGTAATTACCTGCTTAGAAATAGTTTACGCAAATAGAAAAGGATATGAACATGGCGTGGTTAATGGACAACATAGGTACAATAGTAATATTACTTATACTGATTGCCGTAGTGACAATAGTTATTATATCTATGGTAAATAAAAAGAAAAAAGGGAAATCCTCCTGCGGATGCGGTTGTTCTAACTGCGCCATGAGTGATTCATGCCATAAGAAAAGTTGACACGGGGACGTCCCCGTGTCAACCTATTTACATATATCTTCTAATGACTTGCTATAGAAGAAATCATGTACCAATTTCTCGTATTCTGTCCAGAGTGGCAGCGTTTCGCACTTGTCCTTTCTTGGACATTCGTTATCTGGGTTCATAAGACATGCGACAGGAGAGAGTGAACCCTCCATTAATTCAATTATCTCACCTACTGGAATGTCCTTAGGGTCGCGGCACAGCTTATATCCGCCGCCTTTTCCACTAACACCAACAAGCAGCTTGCCATTAACAAGCTCTTTTACAATAATCTCAAGATATTTCTTGGAAATGTCCTGTCTTGCAGCAATGTCCTTTAATGGAATATATTTATCATCATTCTGCTCTGCTAGGTCAATCATGACACGCAGACCGTATCGTCCTTTTGTAGAAATCATAACGTATCCCTCCTTTTGATTACCTATTATACAGCAAGGTAATTGAATTATTCAAGACATTTACCCTATAAAATGATAGGTTTACCTCACATTTATTAAGAAATATTAAAAAAATGAAAATAATTAGTTGACAAAAAAATTAATTGTTATATAATTACTTGTGTAAAAGTAATTAGTGCAAAAGTAAAAGAGGTTTAAGAAAGCGTCATGGGAAATACGTATGATTGTTTGAAACTTAATAATCAGGTCTGCTTCCCACTTTATGCCTGCTCGAAGGAATTGGTAAGACAATACACGCCTTATCTCAAGGAATTGGGGCTAACCTACACACAATACATTGTGATGATGGTTATGTGGGAGAAGGAGACAATTTCTTCCAGAGAACTGGCAGGGTTTACCCATCTTGACTATGGCACACTGACACCGGTCCTTAAGAGGCTAGAGAAGTCTGGTTATCTAACAAGACATCGTATGCCGGAGGATGAGAGGCTGCTGTTAATATCATTAACAGATGAAGGAAGACAGCTTAAGGAGAAGGCGGTTAGCATACCACCATCAATAGCTCAGTGTACAGGTCTTACAATGGATGAGTTCAAGACGCTTTACAACCTGACATATAAAGCGCTGTTGCACATGGAAGCAAATGAGACATAAGTTTTTTAAGGAGGATTAGAAGATGGCTAATGTATATGATTTTACAGTTAAGGACAGAAGTGGTAATGATGTAAGTCTTAAGGATTATGAAGGCAAGGTGTTGCTTATTGTTAATACAGCAACAGGATGCGGTTTTACACCACATTATGATCCATTAGAGGCAATGTACAAGGACTTAAGAGATAAGGGATTTGAGATTCTTGATTTCCCATGCAACCAGTTTGCTAACCAGGCACCTGGTGATGATGAAGAGATCCATGAGTTCTGTACACTTAAGTTCGGAACAGAGTTCCCACAGTTTACTAAGATTGATGTAAACGGCGACACAGCTGATCCTCTATTTGCTTATCTTGCAACAGAGAAGCCATTTGAAGGATTTGGCAAAGGCCTTAAGAATAAAGCATTCGAGAAGGTTGCTAACACCAACAACAAGAAGTATGGCGAGAAGGCATATATTAAGTGGAATTTCACTAAGTTCCTTATTGACAGGGAAGGAAATGTTGTTAAGAGATTCGAGCCTACAGTTGACATGAAGGATGTTAGAGCAGCCGTTGAGGAAATGCTAGGATAATAGTTGACAAGGAGTGTATATATGGGTGATAAAGCTACAGTGATTGCACTTTCTGGAAAAGGTGGTGTAGGTAAGACATCTCTTAGTGCTGCAATCGTTCGTATTCTAACTGAAGAGAAGAAGGACAAGAAAATACTTGCTATAGATGCTGACCCTGCAATTGGTTTGTCAGTTGCCCTTGGAGTCAGCGTTAAGGAGACACTTGATGACATTAGACTTCAGGTTGCCAAGGACGTAACGGAAGGAATGTCTGATACGCAGGATATTTTAGCTGAGGCGAAGTTCAGGCTTTTTGATGTAATGAACGAGGAGAGAGGATTCGCATTTCTTGCAATAGGAAGACCAGAGGCTGCCGGCTGTTATTGCGCTATTAATACATATCTTCGTCAGGTTATAAGTATGCTTGCTGACGAATTCGACTATGTGGTAATTGACGGCGAGGCAGGAATTGAGCAGATTAATCGTCGCGTAATGGAGAAGGTTACACATTTGTTATTGGTGTCTGACCAGTCTCGTAAGGGGATTGAGATTATTAAGACAATAGATAATGTGTCTAAAGAGCTGGTGATGGCTGAAAGAAGCGGCGCCGTTCTTAACAGAATCCTTCATCCTGAGACATTAGATGAGAAGATTCTTGACGGAATTGAGCTTTTATCTGTTATTGGTGCAGATGATGTCCTTGTTGAAAATGACATTGAGGGCATGAGCTCATTTGATCTTCCAGAGGATGCGAAGATTCTGCAGGGTGCCAGAGAAGCCCTTAAGAAGATTGGAATAATATAGAGTCCAAGTTGAGAGAGAAGTGA
>CAJOGN010000064.1:0-9128 GCA_905234245.1 uncultured Lachnospiraceae bacterium | reverse complement strand
ATTACAACAGTTTTAGATGAGACGAAGAAAGCAGGGGCTGTTAGCATTATGGGAAATGCTGACAAACCATGGCCTGTAACAGAAAGCAGCGAGCTGGTAATGCAAAGGGAAAGTGCTTTCGAATTAGGCGGTGGAACTAATCCGTCTGTTAATTACACCCTTGTTTCAACTGAGAATTTCATAGATGAAGATGGCATTTTCCTTGTGGGGGCTGACATTAAGGATATAAGCTCTGATAACGCATTTGCAAGGATAGTGATTCTTAAGATTGACGATATTGGTGAATCTGAGGAAGCCCATGATGCCATTCGCAATATGGAATTTGCCCGTTACCACGTATTCCCGAAGGGGTACATGGTCAGGGTGTCTTCTATGAGTAACAGAGAGCAGGTTCGTGTAAGTAAGGATGCTATAAAAAGGGGCATTAATTTCGCGGCTGTAGGTAGGGCTTACATCGAGAAATACAAGGCTATTAAGCAGGTTAAGAATGTTAGAGTAATATTTATTACGAAGAAGGAGCTTGTTGAGAGCCTAAGCGGATATGCCAAGAAGGCGGATGACATTACCAAGTCTCTAACGCACATTTTCGATGGGCTGGATGCAGATTGTGGTCATTGCGATTTCAAGAAGGTCTGCGATGAGGTTGAAGGCATGAAGGAGATGCATCTTGGCATGGCTAAGAAGAAATGAATAAGACAGTCTAATAAGAAATGAATAGATGGGGGTGATACTATGTGTCTGGCTAATGCATATGAGGAGAATTCTAAATCGCTCATAATGGAGAATACGAAGACAATTGATGTTAGTGGCGATACAGTGATTCTAACTGATTTATTTGGCGGAGTTAAGAAGGTCAAGGGGGAGCTGTCCCATATTGATCTTGAGGATAATAAGGTGATAATTAAGGTTGCCTAGGTTGAAGGCTAATTAGAAAGGTATATTTAATGGATATTACGATTTTATTAGGATTACAAACCTTTAGAGAGGGCGTAGGCTCTATCTTTACGGAGTTTCTTAACAAGGTAACCTGGTTTGGAGATATGAATATTGTCATAGTTCTTATTGCTATTATTTACTGGAGTATAAGCAAGGAGACAGGGACTTATCTTCTTATGGGTTGGTCAGGAAACCGTATTGTTAATGGGTTTCTGAAGGTTACTGCATGTGTATATCGTCCTTGGATTAGAGATCCTCGTATTATTCCTAATGCCGAGGCTAAGGAGCTGGCCACAGGATATTCATTTCCAAGTGGACACAGTATGAATGCTGCTTCACTCTATGGTGGTATTGGAATGAAGAAGGGCGTACATAAGGTTATTCGTATTATAATGTGGATTATGGTGGTGCTGATTATATTCAGCAGAAACTTCTTAGGGGTTCATACTCCACAGGATGTCCTGGTGGGTGTTGTATTGGGACTTATTGTGATGCTACTTACTGGCAAGTTACTTGAGTGGCTTAAGAAGCATCCTAAGATGGATTTGTTAGTTGCGGGCATTGGAATTGCAATTGCCATAGCAGTGGCTATATATGCGTCAGTTAAGTCGTATCCAGTTGATTATGATGCAGAGGGCAAGATTTTAGTTGATGGGCATAAAATGGCCCAGGATACATTCAAAGCAGTTGGATGGGTCAGTGGCTTTTTCGCAGGATGGGTGCTAGAGCGAAGATTTGTTAAGTTTGCAGATGATGTATCATTGCAGTTAAGAGCGCTCAGAGCTACAGTAGGACTGTTTTGCTATTATATTGTAACGTTGATTATTAATCCTTTAATCAAGTCCGTTACTTCTTCTGATGCAGGAAATGTAATTCGATGCTTTATACAAATGTTTTGCATTGTATTCCTGTTCCCATTAATATTTGTGCTAATAGAGAAGAAAACACAGAAGAATACATAAGGAAGCGCAAAGTGCAATGAAGGATGAGATAAAATTCACAAGTGATGATAGTGTTGCTATAATTGCGCCTCACCCTGACGATGAGTGTATTGGTACTGCGGGAGTGCTTATTAATGCTTCTGATCAGACAGATATTTATGTTGTGACTGATGGGTGCCATGGTAATACTAAGAGAAGTGCCGAAGATGAGGCAAGGTTAAGAAGAGAGTGGTTCGAAGAAGAGATGTCAATAGTTAAGCCACGCAATTGGTTTTGGCTGGGGATTGAGGATACGAAGGTTTCAGACAATCCTGATTTCGCGGCACAGATTGATTTTACGAGGTATACGAAGGTGTTTTTGCCGTGGGGTAAGAGCCTTCATCAAGACCATAGAGCCACTTATGAAAGCTGTCTAAATCAGATAAAAAAACAAAATGCTAATAAGGCAGAGTACTATATGTATGAGGTGTGCGCTCCATTTCATAATCCCCGATATTATATAGACATGACAGATGCTTTTGATAAGAAGCTTGAATTGATAAGATGTCATAGGGAAATGGATTATGAGATTAAACAAATTACTCTGTTAAATCAATTCCGTGCCTCGCAGCTTCATGAACATACTGATTGTAAATGTATTGAAGCATTTGATAAAGTTGAGATATTTGTTTAGCATTTTATGAGATGTTGTTTAGCATTTTATGAGTATTAATGCTTTTGAGTGAGCATTTTTCAAGGAGGTTTATATAGCAATATGAAAGATGTAAAGAAAAGGCAATTAATAAACATTATAATTATTACAGTAATATATGTTGCTGGTATAGCTTTATGCGTTACGGCTCTTTTTGAAAAAGGCTTGGATAATATGAAGGGAGCATACCTGGTTAATTGTGGTGTTGATTTGTTCGGGATGATTGCAGGATATATTCTTATTGTCTGCTTTTTGATTGATAGAGATCGACCAGGAGAAAGAAGGAATTTCTTCCTATATCTTGTTAATATCACATTTGTAGGTTTATTTACAGATTTCTTTTCTGGAATACTGATGAAAGTTCCTGAATGGCGAATACTGTATTTGCTAGATAACACGGTGTATTTTATGGTTCTTCCTATGGAGTGCTATTTCTTCTATCGTTATATAACTGCCACATTTAGGACGAAAGACAAGATGATGCATGTAATTGACCGTGTAATGCTCATAGGACTTATAGTGGATTTGTTATCTATATTTATAAATGTGTTTACAGGTATTTATTTCTCAATAGATTCCCAGGGTGTATATTCAAGAGGACCACTTTATCTGTGCACATATATTTACTTTGTTATAGCAGTCGTGCTAATGATTGTGGTATTTGTAAAACGCAGAAAAGAGCTTGACCGTAATCATGTCCTGGCATTTTCTGTATTCTTGGGTGGCCCGGTAGTTGTTGCTGTGTTGCCAGACCCGGCTGATGGCTTATCTGTTACATGCGGTGTGATTATGGCAGCCCTAATTATGACTTACTGCTTGGTAAGTATTGAGCAGAGTAAGAATCAGATAGCCAGGGAAAAGGAACTTGCTGCAGCCACATCTATACAATATAACATGCTACCTAATACTTTCCCAGCATTTCCAGACCGTAAGGAATTTGATATCTTCGCGTCTATGACACCTGCGAAGGAGGTAGGCGGAGATTTCTACGATATGTTTTTTGTCGATAATGATAATCTGGTTATTCTTATAGCAGACGTGTCTGGAAAAGGAATAACGGCGGCACTTTTTATGGCGCAGGCAAAGCAGATTATTCAATCGCAAATGATAATATGTGGCGGTGACGCCGTTGAAGCCATAAGTGCAGCAAACCTTAAGCTTATTGAAAATAGTAACGCAGATATGTTTGTAACGGTATGGCTTGGAGTCGTTAATCTTGTTACGGGGCACATGGCTTTTGTGGATGCAGGACATAATTATTCTGCCCTGCAGAAGAATGATGGAAAATATACCATAGAAAAGGACAAGCACAGTATAGTTTTAGTTGCTCTTAAGACTGCCAAGTTCCAGTTAAATGAAATTGACTTAAAGCCTAATGACACTGTTTTCTTATACACGGATGGTGTAACAGAAGCACGTAATATTGACGGTGAATTATTTGGCTCTAAGAGACTGGTGGCTGCACTAAACGAAGTAGCAGATGCCTCACCGGAGGAAATTGATGCACATGTAAGAAAGAGAGTATCAGAGTTCGTAGGTAAGGCAGAGCAGTTTGACGACATTACAACGCTATGCTTTAGATACTTTGGTTAATGTTGACAGGTCCCCTGTCAACCAAGTGTTGACAAATCCGTAAAAACGGATTAGAATAAAGCTGTCAAGTGACGGCTTTATTTTTTGTCCATATAATCCGTAAATGCGGATATTGTAAGGAGGTTATTATGAGCATTTCAGATGTTATCTTCAATAAAATGTCAGAAAAGAAAATCACACAGAAGGATTTTTCAAAACGAACGAATATTCCTGAGAGTACCATAAGCGATTGGAAGAAAAAGGGCAACACTCCAGGAGCGGAGAAGCTTACAACAATTGCCGCTGCTTTGGGGATATCTGTGAGCGAATTGCTAGGAGAAGATAAGTGTGGCCTGACAGACTATTGTATATCAGAAGAAGAGAAGATGATAATTGACGTGTATCGTAATTCCTCGGCAGATGTTAGGCGCCGCATTATTGCATATCTTGAGAAGATGTCACATGGCATAACCAATAGAGATGCATCTGATGATGACATTTCCACACAACACTACGCTTTAGACGACGAATTGCTCAATCAAAAACAACTAGCACATAAGCTACGCCGACTTGCAAGATTAGATAGAATTCGTCTTGATGAAAGTGAACATTTATCCAAATACAATTTACATTTACTCAAATACTTAGATTATGTTGGGCTTGATAAGTTAGATTATATTAAGAAGTATCTGTCTAATATACAGCCATTTATGATTGTTGAGATTAAGTCGCAGGAGCAGTTCGATAATGCTATATGTGTTCTCGATAACTATTATCGTATATCTGTGTATATCAAGGTGGATGCAACAAGAGGGGAGGAGGTCGTTGTTTCATTTCATGAGAACAACAAGAATGGTATTGCTAAGAGGAATAGCACATTTCCTACAGACAGATATGTATATGTATTTGCTGAGTCAATAGGAAGCTATGTTGAGACGAAGGGAACATACACTATTAATCTGTTTATTACAAGAGGTGTATCAACATTTCCAATTAATGTTCCGGCTACTAGGTATGACGAGGAAGGCTTTGTGGTGAGATATACATATATTAACAATGCCTTGGTTGATATTGCCAATAATTATTTGGAGGATTTATATACGGCTGATTTAGATTTTGATATGGTAAATGTGTTTACATCCTTACAGCAGCTATCCTTTACGTCCTATGGTAATGATGCTTTTTCTAATATATCTCTTATGATAGATAGTTTGCTAATTCAGAATGACTATGCATCAAGACAGATAGCTGATTCTGCGTTATGTATTTACTGTAATTCCCTGCAACTTACTAAGTCTGATAGGAAGGAACTCCTTGACACTTTAAGAGAGAGGTTCAAGGTTAATTCTGTTAAAGCGCTACCCCAGATTATAGAGAGGGTTGAGATGAATTTGGGATCGTGACATAATCAAAGTGAGATTGAATGCGTATATAACATTAAGGAGAAGCTATATACACAAGTATAATTGAAAATGTTAATAAAAAAGGTGGAGTGCATATCATAATGCACTCCACCTTTCGTGTTAGTGTGAATTTATCCTTCGATTGAAATGTATTTCTTCTCTGGAACCTTATCTGCATCCTTCTTAGGAACTTCAAGCTTAAGAACTCCATCCTCGAATTTTGCTTTAACATCTTCTTCTTCGATAGCATCTCCAATGTAGAAGCTTCGTTGCATTGAACCAGAGTAACGCTCTTGTCTAATTACCTTGCCCTTGTCATTCTTCTCGTCATTCTCATGAGCCTTGCTGGCGCTAACGAATAGGTAGCCATTCTCAAGTGAAAGCTTAATATCGTCCTTCTTGAATCCTGGTAGATCAATGTCTAGCTCATATCCATCCTCATTCTCATGTACATCTGTCTTCATTATATGAGCGGCATTCTTGCCGTAAAGCTTCTTGTCAACATCAGGAAACTCCATTCTTGGGAAACTCATCCAATCGTTCAATAAATTCTCTTCAAAAATACTTGGTAATAACATAGGTCATTCCTCCTTTTTGTAAAATTTATTTAGAACATTTTTCCTTTGTTCTGAGGTTATTATACACCCTGTTGTTAGCACTGTCAAGAGGTGAGTGCTAATTTTTTGCTTTTGTCGTATAAAGCTAGAATTTCTCACATAAAAGGTATGTCAGAACCTGCCAGCAAGGTGTATAATATGAACTAAAGTTGTTATAAAGGAGATTAGCATGAAGGATGATAAGAAAGTAAAAGGTATAATAATTCTAATAATTGCGCTAATAGTTACGATTATTATTGCAGTTCTTGTGGTTAAGTTCATATCGGGGCTTTATGGAGTATATACAGCCCTGTGTGTAATCGTTGCATTTATTATAGGACTGGCTATTGGTATAGGCGTTGGATATATAATAGGGCGCGTCAAGGCAAAACAGGAGTAAGGCTAGGTTATTACAATCCTTCGTAACCATTTAAGCTCGGAATTATTGATAATTCTTGGAAAATAGTAATAAATCATACAAAAATGTCGCATTTTGTGGTTTAATAGTGTATATATAAGTGACAGGTAAGTTTCATAATAATCAAAGCTATATAATTTGTATAAATATTGGTGAAGGAGGTAAGTATTATGAGAAAAGAATTATTAAAGGGCTTAACAGATGAGCAAATAAAGAAGGTTGAAGATTGCAAGAGTGCAGATGAAATCATAGCTCTTGCCAAGGCTGAAGGAGTTGAACTTACTGACGAGCAATTAGAAGCAGTATCAGGTGGTGGATGCTTTAGAAAATCAAAGGTAAAGTGTCCTAAGTGTGGTGCTGATTATGAAAGTTGCTTCAAGGAAAGAATATGGACCGACAGCGAAGGAAAAGGTTCTATTATAGAATACAGATGCTTATGTTGCGATTATGTATGGAAACAATAAAAAAATATCGCATTTTGCATTTTAAATGTGTATATAATAGTGAAAGTCAAAACCACATAAATAAAAATCATTAAAATGTGGGGTATTACTTATTAATAAGGAGGCAATTATTGTGAGAAAAGAATTATTACAGGGATTATCAGAGGAGCAGATTAAGAAGGTTGAATCTTGTAAGGATACATCGGAAATCTTAGCACTTGCTAAGGCTGAAGGAATTGAACTTAATGACCAGCAGCTTGAGGCTGTTACAGGTGGAGCTTGTGCAGGTGATAGTACTTGCAGATGTTCAGAATGTGGTTCTAAGAATATTAAGCATAAGGTGAAACATCTACCAAATAATGCTGAAGTCCATATTTGGTCATGTCAAGACTGTGGTGCAGCTTGGTAATTATGAGAATAATTATAATATGCTCTTTGAGGACTCGCAATTGCGAGTCCTATTTCACGTAATTGAGGGAGTAGATGCTAATAATAAAACTCAGCAAACAGTAGTAATTGAATATGAGGATGGACATTGGGTTATATCTGTCTTGGATTTAGGATCAATTGAAGGCCACTATAAATTTGATTCAAATGCCTCTTTGACATCGTAATAAATATTAAAGATAATAGCTCTTACTTATTGAATAATTGTAGATAAGTAAGAGCTTTTTAGTGGATTCATTAAAAATTATGCTAAAATACCATATGATACATGTTGTATATCATTGTAATTACAGGGGGATTTACAAGTATGAAAAAAAGAATACTAATTGATACATTACTGATTTGCACCGTTTGTCTTTCGGGATGTATATTTGACAAGCCTAAGACTAATTCTACTAATACAACAATAAATAATACAGCTATAACTACAACACAACAAAATACGACTGTGCCAGAGACGCCTGCACCTGCTCCAGAGGAACAGCAGAAGAAGACTAATGGTCATGTAATAGTAATAGACCCAGGGCATCAGACTAGGGATTCACGTGAGAAGGAGCCAGTGGGACCTGGCTCTAGCGAAATGAAGCAAAAGGATACAAGTGGAGCAACAGGCGTATCTACTGGAATAAGAGAGTATGAATTGACGCTTCAGGTTGCTAATAAGCTTAAGGATGAATTAGAGAGTCGCGGTTATGAGGTGATTCTTACAAGAACGGTAAATGAAGGTGAGATAAGCTGTGTTGAAAGAGCTGAGGTTGCTAATAACGCAAATGCAGATGCATTTATTAGGATTCATGCTAATAGCATCGACGATTCCAGTGTAAGTGGTGCTATGACAATATGCCAGACATCTTCTAATCCATACAACGGTAATATCTACAACGAATGTAAGCGTCTATCGGTAGATGTGTTAGACGAGTATTGTGCTGCAACAGGTGCAAGAAGAGAGCGTGTATGGGAGACTGATTCAATGACGGGTAACAACTGGAGCAGGGTGCCAGTTACTTTGATAGAGATGGGATATATGTCTAACCCAAGAGAAGATGAGTTGATGGTGTCTGATGATTATCAGACTAAGATTGTACAGGGTATAGCTAATGGAATTGATAAATATATAAATGGATAAAGAAATAATTATCTTTCAAATGTAATGAAGCGCTGGCTATATTGTGAGCCAGTACCTGTTTTTGTTTGTGTTTAATTGAAATGGGCTACTATATATGGTATGATTTACAGGTGCAGGGTGGGTACGTAATGTGTACGTTGAAATTGTGAAACCTTCACAAATCTCTTTATTTCGCGGAATTCTTAAGATTTCAATCTGATATCTCTCGTAAGAAAACACTTGGAGGTGGATTTGATGAGTGATAAGAGTGTATATGAAAGTATTATGGCGGGGCTAAACGAGGCATTAGAGGATGCTCAAAGCGAGACGCCTATCCTTAAAAGACATAAGGTTAAAGTGGAACCGGTAAAAAAATATAAAGCTGATGAAGTGAAGAAGATCAGAAACTCAACAGGTATGTCTCAAAAAACATTTGCCAGTTATATGGGTGTGTCAGATAAGACTGTTGAAGCATGGGAAGCATCAAGATAATAATGTAAAGGTTAATTCTACTAAGGATACACGCATTACTCGGAAGACATTATTGGATAGTAACATGTCTATCATCGCAGAGAA
>CAJOGN010000063.1 GCA_905234245.1 uncultured Lachnospiraceae bacterium | reverse complement strand
GTCAAGAGTGTTATTAAATTGATATATGTATCTATTGTCTTAAAGGATTATCAAGTACTTTCCATAAACGATCGGCATAACTGTAAGAAATGCTAACAATACGATCATGACCAAAGGAATTAATCTTGCAATCAAATATAATGATATTGTAGTCAGCAGGAGCAGTAGCTGAGTTTACATATCTTTCTCTAACAGCTTTAATAACATATGACTGTAATTCCCCATCCTCGTCATATAAACGAATCTTCAACGGAATAATACTTCCATCTCTATTAAACTGTGCGATAACATCTAATGTCTGTTGTATCTTAAAGTACGCACTCATATCTAACCTCCGTAGAAACATTATAAGACCGACAAAACCACAAGTCAAGAACAAATGTACGAAATATGTTCGATAATATGTTCGGTTTTGAGTACCAATATTTGGACATGTAGTCATTTATAATAAGAACATATTTTTTGACGGACTCACACCATAATAAATGAGGGGGGGGGTACTTACTATGAGAAAAGAATTATTAAAGGGATTATCAGAGGAGCAAATTAAGAAGGTTGAAGCCTGCAAGAACTCAGAGGAATTGTTAGCCCTTGCTAAGGCTGAGGGAATTGAGCTTACTGATGAGCAGCTTGAGGCTGTTTCGGGCGGAAATTGCTTTAAGAGTTTTAAATTTCGTAGGTGTCCAGAGTGTGGCTCAAAATATTTTGATAAAGAACCTATAGAGGGATCAGATGTTTCCATGGGATATCGTTGTGAGAGGTGTGGACATTTTTGGACGGAGAGCTGATGTGGTAAAAAATTGACAAGGGGACGGTCTCTTGTCAACTTTTTTATAACTTTTCCGTTAAAACGTAGAAAAATGTCGCATTTTGCATTTTAAATGTGTATATATATGTGACAGGTAAATCCACATAAGCAAATCTAATTAAAATGTGGTATATTATTTCATAGAATAATAAAGGAGGTAATTACTATGAGAAAAGAATTATTAAAGGGATTATCAGAGGAGCAAATTAAGAAGGTTGAAGCTTGCAAGAGTTCAGAGGAAATCATAAACCTTGCTAAGGCTGAGGGAATTGAGCTTACTGACGAGCAGCTTGCAGCAGTTTCGGGTGGAGGACTTTGTGTATCAAATAAGACGTGTCCAAAGTGTGGATCTAAGGACGTAGAAAAAATACCCTCGCATCAAACTACGAATTATGATGATTTTGAATGTTATGACTGTGGTCATACATGGAGATTCTATTATGCATAAGTAAAAT
This sequence comes from uncultured Lachnospiraceae bacterium, assembly GCA_905234245.1. GTDB lineage: Bacteria > Bacillota > Clostridia > Lachnospirales > Lachnospiraceae > RUG191. Next base: position 20,004 of record CAJOGN010000063.1, on the reverse strand, counting down.
GCTGTATAATAAGATGGTAAACCATAGAGAATATCAAATGAATAAGAGGAATCAAGACACAAGGATACTAAACCTATAAAGAAACACAAGGCACTGGCTATATGAGGTAACCCCTCAAAAGCCAGTGCCTTTTTTTATTATTTTTGTCCACGCAAAAATGCTGTGCTGATGAGTGCATAAATTAGATAAGTAATTAAAACTCCAAAACATACATCTGTCAGAAAATGATTAGTCATATGAATTCGATTATAGCCGTATATCAGTACAAAAACGCAGGACAGCGCAAATGCTATTGTGTTCTTTATGTTGCTTCGCTTTTTCATAACGTCTGTCAACATAGGTAGTGAAAACATCATGCTTGCAATTGTCATATTACCACTAGGCCAGCTCTTGAAGTTGTCATTGCTACCTGCCAGATTTGGAACCATCTGCCACCAGTTGCGGAATTCTGATATTGGATCATCCAATGTAATCAGATACTTGTACCTTGGACGAGAAGCCACCTGTTTAAGCCAAAGGTTTACGTTGTCCGCTGCAATGCCTGCAATAAGAATAGCTGTACCGACTGCAATCAGTTTATCCGGATTGCGTTCATCAATTAGCCGGATTATAACAAAAGGGACCCAGCTATATAGAACCGCCCAAAATAGCCAGCTTAAAACGGACAATACGATAGATGATTCACCTGCGGTGTATCCAAATAGCTCACGAACGGCCTTACCATTATAATTGTTGGAATAATATACCGCCATGAACCAGCCAAGGGCTAGAAGCGTCCAGGACAATAGACGGTATCTGTCGCCTTTTTTTCTAAGTCCTGAGTATAGGCATGCTCCTGCTGCCGGATATAGACAATAGGAGAAATAAGAACCATAGGTAGCAAAGAATGAACCTAATTTTGTTTTATTAGCTAGTGCAGCATTGATTTCATAATCCCAGAAAGAACCGATTATGATTCCCAAAACACATATGGCGATAACTGACCAAAAGCAAGCTATCGGCATAGACATTATATTTTTTTTATTCATGATAAAAGTCCTCCACTTTTTATTGTATCATGGTGTTTATTCGTCATAATGCACAAGCTTCTTGATTATGATGGGCTTAATCAAGTGGAAATACAGACGATGTGATAAATGAATTTATAGCAGGTACACTTGATGCAAGTGGAGAAGCTAATTGCGACCATCACGAGCATGAAGGCATTTGAGTTGATGAAAGAGATAATGGGCGATAAATTAGAATATGTACATACAGGAGAAGAAATAAAAATGTCGCATTTAACATTTTAAATGTGTATATATATGTGAAAGGCAAATCCACATAAACAAACCTAATTAAAATGTGGTATATTATTTATAAGAATAGAGAGGCGGCGATACTAGTGGTTATCTTGACTTCGAATGCAAAGACTGTGGTCACAAGTGGAGCGAATAAGGATATGACAACAAGACTCACGGCATAGTTGAAAAGCTATGCCGTGAGTTTTATAATAGCATATATATAGTTTGTAAGAGTAATCTTGATATCTAAATGCGTAAAGGGGATATTATGAACGATATCAAAAAAGAAGTGCTGATGGTTTCAATCACAAGCCTTGCAGGAATACTGTGTGTTTTTCAAAATTATATCGGAGGCTGGGAAAAGTGGGTTCCGCCTATAATTATTGTTGGGATAGTAGGATTATGGTGGATGCACTTAGCTCAGCTGCTTAATCCTGTTGCGCGTGCTAATATGTATTTCATTTTTTCTGCTCTGCTTCTATTCTATCACGGCATCCACGATACAAGTCATTTTGATGTGTCGATAGCGACGCTTCTTTTTATGGCAACATTTACACTTATCGACAGGATGGTATTCATCAATCTGATACTTGGCGAGTATATCATTATTATGATTATTCAGCTGGTCTTGGTATACATGAATGAAGATACAGAGCTTGATGCTTCTACTCTTATGAAGCTTATATTCCATATTGGAACAGTACTTTGCTTCTACATTTTCAGTATAATTACAATCAGAAGCAGGGTTTATGAACATGAGAAGACTGAAAAGTGGAATGATGTTGTTAAGAAGAGTGAACACGACATAGAAGATTTTCTCTCTAATATTTCCCATGAATTCCGAACCCCTGTAAATGTAATAAACGGCATGGTCGCAATTCTTAAAAAAGATGTAGACAGAGAGGAGCTTGATTCTATCAGTGAAGCTTGTTCAAGGCTTGGGTATCAGATAGAGGATATTCAAGATTATACGGAAATCTCTCGGGGAGACATTATTCTTGAAGAAGAAAACTATATGTGTACCAGCCTCATTAATGATGTGGTTACATATTATAATTCCATTGATAAGAAGAATTTAGAGCTTGTTGTTGATGTTGATCCGACGACACCGACACTTCTTAACGGAGACATCAAGAAGATACATAAGCTTTTTAGACATCTTCTTAATAACGCTGTTAAGTTCACAAGGCGAGGCGGAGTCTATATTAAGGTATTTCCCATAGTTCGAGATTATGGAGTGAATCTTGTAATAGAAGTGTCCGATACGGGTAAAGGCATGAGCAGGGCTGATATTGAAAAGGTTTCGAAGGGACTCTATCAGGCTGATAAGAAGAGAAACAGGAGTACAGGAGGTATTGGCCTAGGTATTCCCATAGTCTATGGATTTGTTCATAAAATGGGAGGATTTGTTAGGATAACGAGTCGCGAGGGAAGAGGAACAACTGTAAGGCTAACCGTCCCGCAGAAGGTGGTCGACTCTACTCCGTGCCTTTCAATCAGGGATGAAGCTAAGGAAGGAATTATATTCTATATTAAGCCGGAGAAGTATAAGGTTCCTGAGATTAGAGATTATTACAGGCAGATGGCTGTCAATCTTGCAACAGGAACAGAAGCTAAGCTTTTCTCGGCATCAGATGCTCGAGAGCTTAAGCGTCTGTCTGAGACTATGAAGCTTACATGTATTTTCGCGGGAGAGGAAGAATACGAAGAGGACGCAGCTGTATTGGATGATATGGCAAAAAGCGGTGTTGTGGTTGCTGTATCTGCTAACACCGGATTTACCACTCATTCGAAGAGTGGTGTTCTTGTTATGCCCAAACCCTTACAAGGCTTTTCTATTGCCAGAATACTTAACGGTGATACAAGCACATTTGAGGAAACGCCGGAGGAAGCAGTGCGATTTGATGGACTTAAAGCTCTTGTAGTGGATGATGAGCCTATGAACCTTGTTGTTGCAACATCTCTCTTCAAGGATTACGGGATTATCTGCGATACTGCCGAGAGCGGTAAGGAGGCTATAGAGAAATATGATGCCGGTAACTATGAAGTCGTATTTATGGATCATATGATGCCTGAGATGGATGGTGTGGAAGCAATGAAACGAATCCGTCAGGTGGCTGATGCGAAGTTCAAGCATCCCGTAATTATTGCTCTTACGGCAAATGTGTTAAGCGGTGCCAAAGAAATGTTTATTAAGGAAGGATTCGACGGCTTTATAGCTAAGCCTATCGATATAGGAGAATTCGAACGACTGATGAAGCGTGTTCTTCCCGAAGAAATGATTAAGTTCGAAGGGAGGGATGAGTAATGAAGCTATTTCAGAGGATAAAGGATAATTTCTACGGTTATCTCTATAATTCATCCATTACCATTAAGGATAGAACCTTCGTATTGTTTACGATCTGTGAGCTTACGGCACTTATGGTGTCTCTTATAGCCGGAGTGGTTATCGGTGACGATCCTATTAATATTGTGATTGGTCTTGCAGTGGTAATATTGGGAGGGATACTTCTTTATATCTGTGTTAAAAAGGATAAGCTTAATATTGCGAGAATTATCGTGGCACTTACGCTTGTATTGGTTCTTCGTCCCCTTGCCTTCTTCTTGGTGGGTGGTATCGAGAATGGTGGAATTGTTATGTTCCTCTTAGGCGGTTACTATCTGGTTATTATTCTCGATGGTAAGTTCCGTATAGTAATGGTACTTATCGATACTGCTATATATATTACAAGCATAGTGCTGACATATTATTATCCGGAATATGTGCCTGAATCAGCTAAGAGTGATAATCTATATTACTCCGTGGTTCAGTATGTAATCGGTCTTGCGGTTCTTACGATACTTATCACATTCTGGACTAGGATACTTAAGAAGGAAACGGACTCTGCTGAAGAAAAGACAAAAGAATTAGAGGAGCTTAACAGATCCCAGAACAGATTCTTCTCTTCTATGAGTCATGAGATTCGTACCCCAATTAATACGGTTCTCGGAATGAATGAGATAATCCTGAGACAAGAGGATGCTTCTGAAGAGATTAAGAAGGATGCTCGTATTATTCAAGGAGCGGGTAAGATGCTTCTCGCTTTAATTAATGATATCCTTGATGTCAGCAAGATTGAAGCGGGCAGAATGGATATAGTACCTGTTGAATATAACGTGGGAGATCTTCTCTCAGAGATTGTCAATATGATCTGGCTTAAAGCGGAAGAGAAGAACCTTGAATTCAAAGTGGATGTGGATCCTGATGTCCCCACGGTTCTATACGGCGATGAAGTAAGAATTAAGCAGATTCTTATTAACCTTCTTAATAATGCTGTAAAATACACTGAAAAAGGTTCGATCAATCTGCATATCGAATGTGAGAGAACAGACGAAGAAACGGTTTATCTTAAGATCGTTGTAAGCGACACAGGTATGGGAATAAAGCCTGAAGCGCTCCCACATCTCTTCGACACATTTAAGAGAGTGGACGAAGAGAAGAATCGCTATATTGAAGGTGCAGGTCTGGGTCTATCTATTGTTAAGCAACTTGTTGAACTTATGGACGGAGAGATTGCGGTAAGTTCTGTTTACTCTCAAGGATCAACATTTACCATCACGTTAAAGCAGAATGTATCTTCCGATGAAAGCATCGGTAACATTGATATTACCAATGCGAGCACATCGTCTGACTTTGAGAAGTTCGAGCATAGCTTCCGCGCACCCGGTGCAAGAATTCTTATTGTTGATGACAATGAGATGAACTTAGAGGTTGAGAAAAAGCTTATTCTCGGAACAGAGATTAAGGTAGAACTGTCTCTTAGCGGTGCCGATGCACTTAAGAAAACTCTTCGTCATAATTATGATGTAATCTTCATGGATCACCTCATGCCCGAGATGGATGGAATCGAGTGTTTTGAGAAGATACGTAGGCAGGACGGCGGACTGAACCGTAATACACCGATAATAGTTCTTACTGCTAATGCCGGCAGTGAGAATATTGAAGCTTATAATAACGCCGGATTCGACGGTTACCTTGTTAAGCCGGTGTCGGGTATGCAATTAGAGAAAATGCTACTTTCACATTTGCCCGATGATAAGATAATAAGCAGTGATAACAACGAGATGACAGGTGCACATATAAGCACCGCCGGATTATACGCAAGGAAGAAATCGGTGGCTATCGGAACAAGCAGTATGACGGATATGCCGGAAGATGTTATCGAAGATTTGGATATAAAAATCAGTCCTTTTAGAGTTATTACCGATGAAGGAGTATTTCTCGATAATATTGACCTTGATTCTGACGAGGTTGTTCGTTATATGGGTGAAGAGAATAGGATAGTTGAATCTTTGCCGGCACCCTATGATGATTTCGTTAAATTCTTTACGCGGGAGCTTAAGAACGCACATCATATTATATACATAACAATTTCTTCAACGGCAAGTATCGAATATGAAACGGTTACGAAAGCAGCGGCATTATTCGAAAACGTTACTATAATTAATTCAGAGCTTTTCTCAAGTGCCACAGGTATACTTGCTATGATTGCCGGTAAGCTGGCGAAGCAGAATCTACCTGCAGAGAAAATAGTATCAGAATTAGAAGAAGCGAAGAAGCTTATTCACTGTAGCTTCGTTATTAGAGATACGGGTACTATGGCAAGGCGCGGTCATATAAGTTCTTTGGCTAATTCTATTATGAAGAGTCTATGGCTTCGACCTGTTCTGTCTTTGAAGAACGATAAGCTTGGGCTTGGTAAGATTCTTCTCGGTAATTCCAGGAAATGTTATGAAAAATATATAAAGCATGCACTATCAATGAAGGTAAAGCCCAATACAGATCTGGCGTTTATTACTTCGGTGGGAATGAGTGAAGAAGATCTTACATGGATAACTGAGATGGTTAAGGAGAGGGTTCCCTTTAAAAATATAATTTATAAAAAGGCATCGGCGGGTATAGCATCTAATTGCGGACCCGGAACATTTGGAATACTGTACATGGATAAGAGTGAACGAGACTATAATCTTGATACACTTTTTTCAGACAAAGAAATGAGTGATGAAGCTGTAGAATCGGTTGACGAGGCAAAGGAATGGTACGAAGAGATAGAAGAAATAGATTCAGAAGCAGGCATTAAGAATAGCGGCTCTAAGGATGCGTATATGTCGGTTCTTAAGATATATTACGAGTCTTATGATGTTAAGTCCGATGAGATTCAAGGCTTTTTCGAAGATAAGAACTGGAATGATTACATAATTAAGGTACATGCGCTTAAGAGCAGTTCCAGACTTGTGGGGGCAATAAAGCTTGGTGATAAAGCAGAAGCCTTAGAGATGGCAGGCAAGAAAGCCGACATTGATTACATCAAATCTCATCATGATGAAGTGATGAATGATTATCGAACGATTTATGAGTTACTTAAGAAGGAGTACGGACAAGATAGTAAGGATCTTCCGATGATGCCAAGTGACACTTTGGAAGAAGTATATCAAGCCATAGAAGAATTTTCTGTAGCAATGGACTACGATTGTGTTAAAATGGTAATGGACTCTGTTAAGGAGTATTCACTTGGTGAAGAAGATACCAAGCGTTTTGATGAGATTAACAAATTGCTTTTAGAAATGAATTGGGACAAAATAAAGAAAGTTCTGTCAGATAGAAACAATTAACAGCCGGGAGGATAATAGGAATGGGAAAAAGTGTTCTTGTTGTAAGTAAGATTGAGACATTTACAATAAAAGGTCTTGAAATGAAAATTAAAGGAATAGGAATAAACGCTGTCTTTGCAGAGCTTTCTAACGATAGTCTTGAAGGTAAGATAGAACAGTCAGAATTGATTATTCTATATACGGACAGTGATATAGGTAAGGACGCCAAGTCGCTCGTTTACTTAAAGGACCAGTGCATAAAAGAGAATAAAAGAATTATTGTTATCGGTACAAGAGGAGAGTATGAAGAGGTGACAAATATTATTCCCGGCGGATTCATAATTGATTTCTTCGAACGTCCTCTTGAGATGGAGATACTTCTTGACGAATTGGAAAAATGTCTGTCTGACGAGCCATCTCTTGAAAAAAGTAAAAGAATTTTGATTATTGATGATGATGTGCAATATATGAGTATGATTAATAATTGGCTCAAGGATACTTATCGCGTATCTATGGCGAATTCGGGTGTTAATGCCATTACATGGCTTGCGACGAATCATGCTGACTTAATTCTTCTTGATTACGAGATGCCGGTAACAACAGGCCCCATGGTTCTTGAAATGCTTAAAAGCGAAAATAATACCAGAGATATCCCGGTTATGTTCCTCACGGGTAATAACGACAGGGAAAGCATTGTTAAGGTTTTATCACTTGGACCCGTTGATTATATCCTTAAGACAATTGATAGAAATGGTCTGCACGATAAGATTGATAAATATTTTATCAATCAAAAATAACTATGCGTAATTGATTATGAATTATATGGAGGTGGTACTTATGAAGTTAGATTTATACATGTTCGATACATGTCCCTATTGTCGCAAGGTTATTAACGAGATTAAGTTAAGCGGAAGAAAAGATATTGAGTTTCACAATATTCATGAGAATGAAGAAGACAGACAGACACTTATAAGAGTAGGTGGCAAGGAGCAGGTGCCATGTCTGTTTGTTGACGGAAAGCCCATGTACGAGAGTGATGATATTATTGCATGGCTTAAGGAAAACTAGATAGATGAAGCGAAAAAGTGCCAAAGAAATACTTGCGGAATCCTTTCGCGAGCTTGCTTAAGCAAAGAGGATCATATTATATGGTTTTGTAAAGAAGGCCACATATATTGGTCTTCTTTTTTGCGTAAAATCTCAAAATTGAGATTTTTGTCAATGGGTTGATTTGGCAGGAACGGGTATGATAGACTATATTTAAATCATCTGTAATATCTCATAAAGGTTTTTGTTAAAGCATTTTCCTGTTAATTTGGGAGTTACAGGTAAGTAAGTATAAATGTAGGAGGTTATCCGGTATGAGATGTCCGAATTGCGGAAGAGAAATACAGGGGGGAGCGAATTTCTGTGGTGGCTGCGGTTTTAGATTTGGTAATCAGCAACCATATAATCCGCAGGGTAATATGCCCCCTAAAAAGTCTAAGGGAGGGATTATTGCCCTTATAGTTATTGGTTCTGTAGTAGCAGTTGCACTTGTAGGATTATTAGTCTTCTTCTTAGTATCACATTTTCTGGGTGGAAGTATAAGTTCGGAAGACGCTAAAGCAATGGACGGAACATGGGAATTCGTAGCGGCTACGATTGACGGTAAGAAGGTGGCTGCTAAGGATACGGGGACGCCTATGTCTTTTGTGTTCGAGAAGAACGGTAAGGCTATATACACTCTTAACGGAGAGTCTGAGAAATATAAGTGGGAAAAAGACGGTAAATTAATCACTATATATGTTGAGGAAGACGGTAAAGAAAAAGGTCATACGGCGGTTCTATCCGATAACTATTTCACACTTCAGTGGAACGTCAACGGTAAGGCAATGGAGCTGATTTTCGCTAAGCAAGGAACTGATGCGGCAGATCCTAAGAAATATGTGCCTGAAAATACCATCGCGTCATCTCAGACAACACCGCAAACAACTGATGGTTCTTCACAGATAAAGAAAAATACTAACTCGCAAAGTAATACGCAGAATTCCGGTTCTTCCCGGGATAATTGCATAGGCACATGGAAAGCGACAAGCGGAACGGCTGCGGGACAAGAGGTAACGAATCCTGATTTCTTGGCGACATTTGTGCTATCCGGTGATGGCACGGTAAGCCAAACAAGATACCGTAAAACAACTTCGGGAATCTGGCAGTATGAGGGTGGCGAGGTTACAATTATGATTTACGATGCAGAGGGGTCGTCATATAAAGGAACAGTATCCGGCAATCAAATGAGGCTGTCAGGTGATGACGGACAATATGATATAACGATGGTTTTGTCGAAGCAATAATTATTTGCAGAAATATTGACAAACGAACCATACTATAGTTCTTCACAGAACTCATTAAAGGATTTAACAAGCAAATGGTGCTTAAGCCCGATATTTACGCCCGTCTCATTATGCGTAAGATATACGGCGTCTTTTGTAATAACGATATTGATGCCGTTATATTCGTATGTCTTACTGTCGTTGTCTTCAGGTATGCTATCCGGATGCTCCACAAGGGGTACTGCATTTTCCTTCATCTTGTCATAACTATCACATAGCATAGAGATTTCGTTTGTATCGGTGAGGTAGTGATATATACTGTTTTCCTCGGTACCCTTGATTTGTAAGCCGGTAATAGCATGACCCTTTGGATTAATAAATAATGAGTGTGAGAAAATGTTGCTAAGCCGTGCGTGTTCAAAGTAGTACGGCTCCACCTTTCCCGTTTGATATAGGGGAAGCCAGGCTATAATTGCATTAGTCAGCTCCGGAGTAGATCTTTTGAGATTGTGAATAATAATAATTTTCACACCCTTTTGAATAAGAAGCAGCATTGAATTCTGCCATTTTGTGAAAAACTGCGGGTCTTCCGTCATCCATTCCATAGAGCTGTCTGAGTAGAGGCAGAGATAGCGCGGCTTTTTCTCCAGCGCTGTAGCGAAGAATTGCTCAACGGCCTGTCTGAGACCTTCATTTCCAATATAAGACATGGGGGCATCTTCTTGTTTTGTCGGAAGAATAAAATTCTTCGACCTTCTGAGCTTTTTTTGCTTAGTGGTCGCAGTGACAGTAAATGTCTCAAGAATGCTTTTTGTGTTACTATCTCTTGGAATAACGATGGGTGCGTTGTAATCGGTAAACCATTCTTGGAACGAATCTCTGTTAAGGTTGTCTTTTTTTATTCCGCTTGATTTGCTGATAAATGAATAATCTTTGGCGGACTCAACTCTATCCCATAGTTCATTTGCCAGTTTGAGAGAGAAGCTCGACGCGGGATTAACATCCCTGCCACCGTTCCTGTATCGGCTGATGACTGCAGGGTCACAATTAAGCTTCTCTGTTATCTCTGCATTGGAAATGTTAAATCTGTCAAGAAGAACATTTATCTTGTAAATGTATGTCACGGTATCCCCGTGTTTATCAATTACATATTTTGCAGGCATATCTTCATACAGCCAATCGGTTATCCCCGTTTTAAAGTCATCGGATGAAAGAGCTATATCAACGCCTGTAATCTCGCTTATCGTATTAAGTTTATCGTTGTCTTTTGCATAACGGTAAATGCCGTCAATTATTTTTACGACAGATGCACTGTGCTTGTTGGGGATTCGCTTGCCGGAAGAAATGTGACTTATGGATGTCCTGTCAATATCGGCATATTCAGAGATAGCTAGTTTGGTAGCATCAATTTCTTTTATCAGTTCGTTAATTCTATCATTTAACATGACTATACGCCTCCGATCTTTAATGCTATTAGTGTATCATTTCGGATGAGAATTGTCTATTTTACGAAAAGGATATTTGCTTGCGTGACATAAAAACTCATAATTGAGATTTTTGTCAATGTATTGATTTCCGATAAGAGGATGTGATAAAATTTTATTATAAATTGTAGTGGGGTTTTGTAAGAAGCAAAGGAGTGATTATATGTTTTGCGAAAACTGTGGAATGAAATTGGAAAATGGGGCAAGAATATGTCCCGGCTGTGGAAGAAATATTGGTATGGAGCCGATTCCACCTACCTTTTACGGGCAGAGCTTTCAAGGGCAGCAGAATAATACACAGCCGGTAAATCCTATGCCGGCGAGGAGAATTATTTTTACTCCCGAGGAACAAAAGGTTTTAAAAAGCGGGTGCAATGTAGTAAGCTACACATATCTCGGATATGCAATTTTTTGCAGCCTGTGCGCGCTAATGTTCTTAATATTCTCAATTGTATGTATTTCAGATGCATATTATTATGGTCCGTCTAATACTATTTTTTCTGTTGCGGCATTCTTAGATTTTGCAGGTGTACTTATTGCATTCTTTATCAAGTTCGCCGAATACAGAAAGTATGCAAAATGTGTGGATGGTGACACCAATGTTATTATAAGTAAGTTTCGCGGTTATAACATTGCGGGTGGTATAGTATTAAGTATATTATTCTTTTGGCCGGCAATAGTTCCGGTAATACTTACAAGTACGAAGATTAACGAACCGATTAAAAAAATGACCGCCGGGTTATTTTAAGTATATTATCAGATTTGGGATTAGGAAGTGTGAGACCAGCGAAAGGGGAGAACCTATGAAAAGAAGTAAAACGATTGTTGCAGTAACAATGATAATGATGCTATCCCTCTTGATAACGGGATGCGGGTGCTCATTATTCGGCAAGAAGGTAAGCAAAGAAGATGCCGCCATTATGGTAGGTATGTGGGACTTGTCTAATGTAACTATTGATGGCAAGCAAACTACTGCGAAAGAACTCGGTATTTCGATGTCATTTGAATTCTATGATGATGGCACAACGAAGTATACATATAATGGTAAGTCAGAAGTCTATGATTGGAAGAAGAAGGCAGACGCCATAATAATATATGTGCCCGACAAGACCGATTCGTCGAAGAAGGAGGAACATACGGCCATAGTTAACGGCGATTCAATGAAGCTTGATTGGGAGATTGACGGTAAGCCGGTTGAAATGGGCTTCGATAAGACAAGTAGCACTGTATCAAACGATAAGAAATCCGATAAACCAACCGCTGGTAAGAATACCGACCCTTCAAAATACCACTAATACTACAAATAACACTAATACTACAAATAACACGACACAGAATAAAGACAGTGCCGACAGAGCTCTGCTTATAGGTACGTGGAAAGTAATAAGCGTGTCAACGGGTGGAGAAACATATTCGGGAGATGATACCTACGTATCATTCGAATTTAAAGAGGACGGAACTGTAATAATTCATGGACAGGAAGACTGGTCCGGTATTTGGGAACTTTCTAATGGTAATGTGTCAGTGGTAATTAATTATGAAAACGGAACAATGACACTTTCAGGAACGTTGGAAGGCACTATACTGACGATAGATGGAACAGACTCGTACGATGGCTCGGCGGGAACTATTATAATGTCTAAGCAATAATAAAGTAAGATAGTGTGACAGGAGGATAGTCCGATATGAAATGTCCAAATTGTGGAAAAGAATCACAGAATGGAGTCTCATTCTGTAGCGAGTGCGGTTTCAGATTTGAGAACCAACAGTCATATGGCAATCAGCAGCCTAACGCTAATCAAGGAGCATATGGTAATCAAGGTTCTTACGGTAATCAAGGACCCTATAATCCGCAGGGGAATATGCCACCGAAGAAGTCTAAGGGTTGGATTATTGCGCTCATAATTATAGGCGCGGTAATATTTCTTGCCCTTACAGGAGTTCTTGTGTTCTTTTTGGTGAGAGGTTTTGGTAAAAATGATGATGCGAAGACTAATACTACCATATCCTCCGAGAACCAGACGTCATTTATACAGGCTAATAATCTGACTGTATCGCCTGCCAATCAGACTTACAATAATAGAGCATATACATATGCATTTGATGATGAAGGCAGACAGATAATTAATGAAGGGTTAATAATTGATCAGAAGGATGCAACATTTAAGCTATATAACTATACCGAGACGATGAATAGTGACTCTGAGACCAGGACTATATCATTCAAATACGATATGACCATTCCGGCGGAAGTGACGGAAGACGTCGCAATTCTCGGAGGCTCCATGAGACTTAAGCTTAATGCTATTTATTACACACCGGATGTGTTCGATGGTAATACAGGTGACGAGTACGATAGTGAGGAGCATGGTGTAGGTGACGCAAGCACTACTTCGAAAAATAATACGGTTCTCTGGAATGGTACGACATATAATGTGGCTGTAAGTAAGAACATGATTTCCGGAGGCTGGGATCCTTCACAGAAAGAAACGCTTCAGGATGGCACGCTTGTATTTACGACTACGTATAGGGAGACAGGACAATATACGATAACTGTTCCGATTGATTATTATGGTCCTATGATAGCGCTTAATAAAATAGGTGTGGATCAATCACTTTATAACGCGTATGTCAGTAATAAAGAGGCTAACGACGCAGACAGACCAACCAAGAAATTCTATGAGACTGCTTACAAGAATTATCAACCGACAGATTACTACATTATGAAAATAAGCGATGTGCCTAAGTAAAAACCCTATCTATGCCAAAAGAGAAGACTTTGATTTTGTAGAGAATTTTATAAGAAGTCATTGTGCCAATGCGAAAGCAAAGATGGTGGTGGCTGGAGATAAGACTAAGGGGAAAAGGATTGAAAGCTGTATAGGGTGGAATAAATGATAGAACAATTATCGGATGGTACGTTAACGTGGACAATGAATTATGATGATGAGGAGTACATGCATCGTAACAGGTATTATGTCAATCAAAATACAATAGAGTATTATAATGCTCTTTTTAAGATTGACCAATCAAATTATCCCAATATGCCAAGATTTGTAGAAGAAAGTATTAACGCGATGTCGTTATTTTCGAATGACCAGACTGTTATTGACCAAGCATCTGCAGTTGATAGGGGTACATGTAATAATGAAGGACTTGAACGAAAATGGGGGCTTACTCCTAAGAGTATTAAGACTATTGAACCAAGGAAGGAAGAATGCAGGATTTATCTAAAAGAATTCTCTTGAGACAACGCCTGAGGATTTCGATACAATTCTGAATTTTGTTGTAAGCATATGTCCGAAAGCTTCTTTCGGGAAGATTGTAAAGAGATAATAAAATAATAATGTAGAATATACGTTTGCCACGGGGACGGGGTCCTTTTGGCACATTTTCCAGCACTTCGAGACAAGAACGTTGCCGGCGCCGAGCTTATGATGATGGATTATTATCCTTTAACCACGTATTATATACTGCCTTTTTGAAGGCGGTATATTTTTTCGGGAAGGAATCCATATATGGCTCTTGTATGTATTGAGACTTATTTTGATGATGATTTAATTGAAGAGTAAATGAAATCCGAGTAGAGTAATAGTATACCCTGCTCGGATTATGTGAGTTCTATTATAGAGTTTCTTTAGGCGTAAAGGTTACATTAAGTACCATATCCATTCCATCGGCAAGTCGTTGGAGAAGTTTGATAGAGGGATTTCTCGTGCCGTTCTCAAGTTTGCTTATTTCAGTTTGTGCAATACCTGTTTTTTCTGAGAGCTCTTTTTGCGTCATATTTTGAGAGATTCTAGCATCTATTATAGCTCTTATAACATTCATCTCCGGTTGAATATCAGAGTATGCCTTGGCAAATTCAGGATCTTTCATGCGTTGTTCTTTATATTCTTTTAATGTCATTTGTATCACCTCGTTTTAATTGTTGTTATTTTGCAGCCATTTTGTCATCAAGTGAATCTAAAAAATCAGATACGGGTGTCTTACCATCTTCAGTTTCGTAAAATTCAAGTTGAAACATTATCATAACCCTTTCACTTATTGTTAACACTATTATATGAGATATATCTCAATATGTCAATTCATTTAAGACAAGAAAAGATGCAGAAGAAGCATTAGCTAATTATTATATGAATCCAATTGATTATGCTGGTAAGATAGAGACCTTTGAACAATTATACGAGGCATGGGCAAAAGATTATTTCAAAAAGGTATCACCATCATCAGTTAGGACAGTTACTTCCACATATAAGTATTACTCCGCTCACCCGGAGTTTAGTGATTTTGAGAATGAGATAAGGAAGCTGACCTTTAGTTAGGGTTAAGAGAGTGAATGGCGTCGCATTTTGCGACGTCGTTTATTTTGCGTCATAACGAGGCAATAATGGGAGAAATAAAAAGTTGTAATAAAACTATTGACAAGTTGCTAGATACGTGCTATTTTATCCTTGTAAGTTGTAATAAATAAATTGACAACAAAAAGGAGGAATTATAAAATGAAGGTAGCAGTAGTTGCAGCAAATGGAAAAGCAGGAAGACTTATCACAGAGGAAGCAGTAAACCGCGGTATGGATGTCACGGCAGTCGTAAGAGGAGAGAACAGGACGGCCGCAAAGAGTGCCATCATTAAGGACCTGTTTGATCTCACAAAAGAGGACCTCAAAGACTTCGATGTAGTAGTTAACGCATACGGCTCATGGGCACCGGATACAGCAGGCACAATCTGTGACGCAGGGATGCATCTTGTAGATGTTCTCAGAGGAACGGACAAGAGGCTTGTAATCGTAGGCGGAGCAGGAAGCCTGTATGTAAATCCGGAACACACACAGACAGTTGTAGATGTAACTCCATTCCCGGAAGAGGCATTGCCTGTGGTAAACGCACACGGAAAGCTTCTGGAAGAGCTTCGCAAAGTCGATGATGTAAACTGGACATATGTAAGCCCTGCCGGTGATTTCCAGGCTGATGGAGAAAGAACTGGTAAGTACATCCTCGGCGGAGAAGAATTAGTATTAAACAGTAAAGGAGAGAGTGTTATATCTTATGCCGATTATGCAATCGCCATGGTCGATGAAATCGAATCAGGCAAGCACATTAAAGAAAGAATCAGCGTAGTAAGCGAGTAACACCAAAGAAAGTATGCAAATCACAAGTAGATTCACCATTGCCGTACATGCACTGGCATTCATAGACCTATTTCAGGATGAGCAAAGAGTAACCAGCAATGTGCTGGCCTCGAGTATTCAGGCAAATCCGGTAATAATAAGGACTGTTCTATCAAAGCTCAAGGAAGCTGGAATTATCGATGCAAGGCAGGGCAGTGGTGGATCAAGGCTTGCGAAACCACTGGAAGAGATCTCTCTGTATGACATATATAAGGCGGTAGACACGGTTGATGAAACCGGGCTCTTCCATTTCCATGAGAACCCGCATCCCGCATGTGTTGTTGGGGGCAATATCCATGCAGCTCTTGACGACAAACTGCAGAAAGTACAGGACTCAATGGAGAATGAACTCAGGCAGATTCATATGTCAGATGTAGTGGATGACCTTACCAGAGAGATGCATAGACGTGGACAATCTGTCTGATGCAGGGCATATTTCCGAGAGAAAAATAATAGCTTATCGACATGTTCCCGCTTACGTTCAAATCCGGGCTTGAGATCGATGTGGACGCATAACAGAATACGGAATCAGACGCACCTCGCTCCGGCGGGGTGTTTTTTCGTTGGGATGGTATATGACAACACTCCGAAAATGAACACCTTGTAAATATTCGCAAAATTTGCGACAATCATTTTGACATTTGAGAGCACAAAGACTACAATTATTAGAGGTGAGTTAGTATATGCTAACTCTCCTTGGACAGAAGGAGACGATATGTTAATAACAGTCATTCGAAACAGCCCCGGTATTCGGCTGGATCTGCACACTGTTTTAATGGGAGGTACTATATGAAAAAGCAAGTATTCAGAGTTGGTTCTGATGGTTTTAACGGAGCATGGTATCCGGCTCCCGAGGACTTATCATCATGCTCGGCGACAGCTCGGAGGATCGCATGGCCAAGACCGGGGCGAAATGGCTGAATGAACAGGGCATTCATGTGATGGCAATGAGTCCGGATAAGAAGGACTACGGTCACCACAATTATCCGCTGGAGCGTTTCGGGAAAGCGATCACGTTTATGAAAGCACAGGGGTGTGACAAGCTCGGCGTTGTCGGGGCTTCCACAACCGGGATGATGGCACTACTGGCAGCCTCCTATTATTCGGAGCTGTCACTCACCATAGCGATCTCACCTCCGGACTTTGTCATGGAAGGCTTTTACCGTGACGGCAAGGACGGCGCTACAGAGAGGCCCGGCGATAACGAGTCCTCCGTGTCATGGCAGGGTCAGCCGCTACCGTATCTGCCTTATGCCTATCGGCATCCGGAATACTGGCAGAAGATACAGGAGGAATCCAAGGCCGGTGGCGACAAGGTTGCGTCACGGAAGATGTTTGACGAATCTGAGAATAGGCACCCCATACAGGAGGACGAGCGAATTAGGGTGGAGAATATCCATGGGAAGCTTATCTTCATCGGCGCGGAGGATGATGTGCTGTGGGACACCTGCAAGTATATCCGGAGGATGGAGGAGCGCCTTGGCAGTCTGCCACACGATAGCACCTTTGAAAGCTGGCTCTATGAACACGGCACACACTTTGCATTCCCGCAGTCCATGCTTAAGATGATGTTGCCGGTGGGTTCTGAGCTATTGGTTTCATTTATGTTCAGAGCCGGAAAGGAGCACAAAAAAGAATGCAGGGAAACACGGATTGACATTGACCGGAGACTGAAAAAGGCTCTGGCGGAATGGTGAAGGAGATCTTTAGACATGGATAAGTATCTGAAAATGTTTGAACCGCCGATGAAGAAATGGCTGGCGGAGCATTATTCGCCACAGGAGGCGAAAGCACTCGCTGATGCGGGTTCAAAATAGACTCCGGGATAACGGTTTATACGAGGAGAAAAGTCAATGGAAAAGTTTAAAGTAGAGGAAGGTACCATGCAGGATGCGGCTCGGGATGAGCAGGTATGAACGCACAGGAGTTTGGAACGCAAAATTCCACAAAGATCGTCCTGATTCCCGGCAACATGATGTGCTGGAAACAATTCGAGCAGGTGATCCCCTTGCTGGAAAAGGATTATCATGTGACAGCCATCAGTACAGACGGATATGACGGAACCGGAGGCCAGGGTGTCAATCTGGTACGGCGCAAAAGAGCCGAATATGAAAAAAGCTCTCCAAAAGCTCAAAAGAGCCTTTCCGAATGCACAGGACCATCCGTTTGAAGGCTTGGGACATGGGGAGATCATCGCGCATCCGGATCTGATGGCGAGAGAAATCGAAGCCTTTATGAGAGAGGAGTGAGACGATATGACAATTCACGAATTCGGCGATCCGTCCAAGCCGGTAATTCTGCTGCTGCCGGGCACAATGTGCTACTGGAGGGGGAACTTCGGCGGTGTCATAGACGAGCTGAGCAGGGACTTTCTTGTGGCGGCGGTTGCCTATACGGGCTTCGACGAAGCGGATACGGAGAGCTATATTTCCGTCACGGACGAATTGGAGAAAATCGAAAGTGCCATCAAAGAGCGCTATCATGGTACGATCCGGGCGGCTTATGGCTGTTCCCTTGGTGGCAGCTTTGTTGCGCATCTTGCCGCGCGGCATAACATTCATATGAAAGTGGGGATCATTGGCAGCTCCGATATGGATCAGGCGGGAAGCCTCAAGGCTGGTCTGATGGCTTCGCTGATGTGCAGGGTTACCTACAGCTTCATCCATACCGGTCACTATAACGCCAGGCTGATGCAGAAACGTTACGAGAGCCAGATGGCAGATCCCGATCCGTACAACCGGGCATTTGTTGCCATCACGGGGCGTGACAAGTACGACATGAGCTTCATCACAAAGGAAAGCATCAAAAACCAGATCAGGTCAGATATGACAACGCCGCTCCCAGAGCAGATCGATAACGGAGAGACACAGATTCATGTTTTCTATGCCCAGAAGATGGGCGAGAAATATTTGGAGAGGTATCAAAAATACTTTAAGTCTCCCGTCATTCATGAGAAGGATATGCGGCATGAGGAATTCCTGGGTGTATACCCGATGGAATGGTGTGAACTTGTAAAGGAGATCTGTTTATAGAGATGAAATACTTTGAATTCGGCAAAGAGAACAAAGAACTGATGGTTCTTTTACACGGGGGCGGGACGAGCTATCTTGGCGTACTGCCGACGGCGAAGAAGATCGCGGATAAATACCATGTTGTACTGCTTGCCTACGACGGCTTCAACCCATCTGAACCAGAGACGGAATTTCAGTCTTTGACCTATGAGGCGGGATGCCTGGAGGACTACATCATCAAAAACTACGGTGGGAAGGTAGATGTTCTCTATGGCCTTTCCTACGGATGCCGCACGCTGATGCAGGTGCTAGAGGACAATCGGCTGGAGATCACTACGACGATTGCCGACGGTATGTCTCTGCGGGATTATCCCGACATCAAAAGCGATTTTTGGAAAGAGGTCTATCTGTTTTTCTTTACAGGGACGTTCTTCGTTATCATGGGCAGAGCGGGAAAGCTTCGAAGATCACAGGGCGAAGCATCGAAGAAGCTGACCGAATCCTCTATACCAAGGCCAGCTGGAAAAGCTGGAAGAATCAGGACAGATGCCTGATCGGAAAGAAGACCGATTACAGTGTTTTCCGGAATACAGATATGCATATCTGGTACGGGATTAAGGGGACGGTAGACAAAAAGCTTTCGGCCAATCTGGAAGAACTGAAAGCGAAGGGCTATCCCTTCACCTGCAAGATCTTTGAGGACATGGGTCACGGCGGTCTGATCGGGGAAAACACAGAACGCTTTATCGAAGAGGTGGACGCTGTACATCGGCAATCGAAGAAAGAAACGGAGAAAAGAGACTGTATCGGATGATTCCTTTGATCGGGTTGATGTACAAGACCTTTGGGAAATACCGGAAAGAGAATCTGGGATATTTTGCCGAGTCGAAAAAGAAAATCATAGATTGGGTGAAAGCGTAAAAGATGATGGAGGCAATATGAAAATTTTGATTTATGGCGCGGGTGTGATCGGGCTGTTTCTGCCATGACAGACCCGATAATCTCGAAAAGGTGATAGATTGACGTTGATTAAGTCTCGAAAAGGTGCCAGAATATTATTAATCACGATAAGGTGCAAAACTAATTAAAAATAAATCTCGAAAAGGTGATAA
>CAJOGN010000062.1 GCA_905234245.1 uncultured Lachnospiraceae bacterium | reverse complement strand
TGAACGGCTGGATTAAAGAGGAACTTTATATTGATTTTAAACTAAGAAAGTGCAGAACTTTGAGCGAAATAAGAGAAGCTATAATAAATTATGTTGACTTACTCTCTTCAGAATAAAAGTCTGGGCTTATATATGTTATTCCTTCTAGATCAAATATTATAGGTTGTGTTGGTTTATAAAGACTACCATCACAAAGCTTTTCTTTTTTTACCTTCTTGAAAATCATATTCTCAATTCTTGCTTGAACTTTTGAATTTGAATCCTTTCTCTTAGACATTTATTATCCTCCTATGATTAGATATATATGGCTATTATAACAAATGCTTACATGCTATTCATATAAAACAACTAATCTAACCCCTCCCCAGTAATTTGCATCACATATTGCATCTTTTTAAGATGGTATTCACTAGTTAAAGGTGTAACATTATTTGTCATTATTAATGTATGAGTGAGGCTTTTGTATTACGGCTAATATATCTTGATTTTTGTACCGATACATAATATACTGATAGTAATAAAACATAGGTTTTATTAGGGCTGGTCGTAAGACCCAGGTCCATCTAGGGCGGGGAAGTTCCCCGCCGTTTTTATTAACTGTTAAGGAGAAATAACTTGAAAGAACTCAGTATTTTCATCGACGAATCAGGTGACTTCGGCGAGTATGCTACTCATTCACCTTTCTATATTATTACAATGGTCTTTCATGATCAACACGAGGATATTCAACCTGCAATCATTAACCTTAATCGCGAATTATCTTACCTAAACCTTGACAATCTATGTATACATACCGGACCAATAATACGTAAAGAAGAAATATATACGGACATGTCAGTACAAGAACGTAGACGTATATTCAATAAGATGGTTGCATTTGTCCGACAAACAAACATACGTTATAAGTGCCTTCACATAGAGAAAAAACATATTACAGATGTTGTCGAAGCTACGGGAAAACTATCTAAACAAATTTCCCAGTTTATTCGTGATAATTATGAAGAATTTCTTTCCTTTGATGAAGTAAAACTCTATTACGACAATGGACAAATAGAAGTCAGCAAAATGCTTTCCTCTGTCTTCAACGCGTTGCTTCCAAATCCAACTTTTAGAAGGGTAATGCCAAAAGAATACAAACTATTACAAGTTGCTGACTTGTTATGCAGTATGGAATTAGTACGACTAAAGATGGATCATAATCTATTCTCAAAATCTGAAATGATATTCTTTGGAAATATACGTGATTTAAAAAAGAATTATTTAAAGCCTCTTAGCAAAAAAGAGTGGACATAATAAATAGTATCAAACCTTCGGTGTTCTACTCCTGTCAATTTAGTTTACTATGTCCCGATTCTGCCCTCTGCATTTGGGGTAAATCCGGGGTAAATGTTGCAATTCGTGTCAACAACTGACGTATTTACGCAGTTTGCAAGATCAAGTTAAGGTAGTGCCATGACATATAAATAGCACCTTAATCATTGTTATTTTCTCCTGGTTTGTGTTGGATTTGGAAACCTATTCTCATATTTATAATAATTCCAATTTATACTTCATTTAAAGTCCAAGCTCCTTTTCAAGTTCATCTACAGAAATCATTTTTATAGAAAATACCAACTCTAATCAAAACTTAGTTTTCTTAATTCCCTTTCAAGATCACTAAACTCAGGATGGGTATAATAGTATTCGGTTACATCACTCCTTAAGCTATGTCCCATAATTCTTTTCGTTATGCCAGGTTCCATACCGCTTTTCTTAGCATATGTCTGGTTACTCCATGAAAAGTATCTCCATATAATCTGAAATCCCGGGCCACGCCCCTGATGTAACACCTTCACTTGCTCCCGTAGTGTTTTGTTGTATACTCACAACACTATTCTACCATTGCCGCAAATCTGAATACATAGTCATTCGGTTCAATATCAAGTCCGACATAGGGCGCGACAATTGCTATTGCTCTTACCTCACTTATAACCTTAAGATCTCTTTTCTCTAGTTCTTCCCAGAATCGACCAAATACATCGTTGAAATAATCCGGCTTACTGTATCCGCCATGATATAGCATGGAAAAAAAACTTCCGCCCTGAATCAACTCTACTTCTCCCATGGCATCAATTTCATCTGAACCACACACATCTCTGACTTCCTCAATCGGAACGCATATCTTGGCCGTATAGGGTTTGTCCTTATCGCCCTGTCTCTTATCTCTCGTATCATATCTGATACTGAATATAGGCTCATAAGGGAATCTGGTGTATCCCATATCTATAATCTCTTCCGCGAGTCTTATCGTGAATTCCTCAACCTCTTTGGGTGTAACAAAGCTTTCGGTACCGCAGTAACAAAAAACATCAGGCAATTCAACATAAGAAAACATATATTCTTCTTCCTTATTCAACCTGAGCTCAAGTTCTTCAATGGCTCTGTTAAGAAGATTTCTTCGAAGCTTCATCCTGTCAATAATACCGCTGATATTATCCCTGTCGTTAAAATATTCGGCAATTTCCTCAGAAGAAGCGTCCATCTCCCTTAACAACCGATATTGCAATATATCTGCGATATCGATTATCGTATATCTTCTGTAGCCTGTCTTGGGATCAATATAACTTGGCGTAGCTATCCCCTTCTTTTCAAGCTTAATCAGAAAAGACCTTGACAGACCGGTTGTCCTGCTTACATCCTGCACGGTATATGTTTTAAGATTCATTTCATCAATATTACTTAACAACACTCTTCTCCTTACGCAAACTGGCTGTTATACAGTACGGCGTACTTACCGCCAAGTTCCATCAATTGGTCGTGATTGCCGACCTCCTTAATATCACCATTCTCCATATAGAGAATCATATCCGCATCTCTTATGGTAGACAGACGATGGGCTATAACAAAGCTTGTCCTGCCCTTCATAAGTGTCGCCATCGCATCCTGTATTATCTGCTCCGTATGAGCATCGACATTACTGGTTGCCTCATCCAGAATCATAATCTCTGGATCGGCTATAATTGCACGTGCAATCGTAAGAAGCTGTCTCTGACCCTGTGAAATATTCTCTGCACCCTTACTGAGCACCATATCATATCCACCGGGCATTGTTCTTATAAATGAATCGGCACAAACACTCTCGGCAGCCTTCTTAATCTCTTCATCCGAGACTTCTCTCTCTGTGGAATACTTAAGATTATCCTTAATTGTTCCCTCAAAAAGCCATGTATCCTGTAAAACCATACCAAAATGCTTACGCAACTCATGTCTTGTCATCTTTGTGGTGTCAACTCCATCAACAGTAATCTTACCACCGTTAATCTCATAGAATCTCATCAAAAGATTAATAAGTGTTGTCTTACCTGCACCTGTCGGTCCTACAATTGCACATTTCTGACCGGACTTAACATTAATCGACACATCTTGCATAAGTAGCTTGTCGGGAAGATATCCAAACTGAACGTGTTCAAATGTTACAGCTCCGTCAGTAACAGTCGGTATCTCTCCCTTTTCGGGATCCGGTATCTCTTCTTCTGCATCAAGAAGTTCAAACACGCGCTTTCCGGCAGCACCCGCTGCGGAGAGCTGACCTGACATCTGAGCAAACGTTGTAAAAGGCTGCGAAAATGACTTCGTATATTGAATAATCGACTGCACATTTCCAATGGAAATAGTACCGCTTAATGCCATCATACAGCCAATCAAAGCACTTATAGCATAACCTATATTATTAACTGCCTGTGTGACAGGCATAACCGAACCAGCGTATCCTTCCGCCTTCTTCGCCTTACTCTGCAAATTATCATTAATCTCGTAAAAGCCCTTCTTTGCCTTCTCCTGATAATTAAATGATGACACAACATTCTGTCCGTCGAACATCTCCTCAACATATCCGTTAAGATCGCCTAAGAGATTCTGTTGCATATTATAATTCTTAGAGCTTAACTTAATTATACTACCTGACGCAAGCATGGTTACGGGTACCATTGCAATCGCAACAAGCGTAAGCCATCCGTTAATCGTAAGCATCATTACAAGTATCCCGATTGCCGTAAATATCTGCGTTACGGCGTTATACATATTCTTACCCAATGCCGTATTAATAGCGTCCACATCGTTGGTAATGACAGAAAGTATCTCACCGTTGGTACGTGTGTCATAATAATTAAGCTTCATTCGATGCATCTTAGCGTCAATATCACTTCTGATATCTCTGACTGTCTTGGCGGATATTCTCGCAAAAAGATTATTGGAAATCATTGAGAATATCCATGCCACAACGTACAATACGACAAGAATAATCATAATAAGTACAATAGTTCCCACCTTGCCCAACTCATAACCGCCTATGCTGATATATACATCATCCTGTGAAAACCAATCGCCATCAACTATCCCCTCATATAGAATAGTTGTTATATTACCGAGTATACTTGGTGCCAATATTGTAAATATTGTACCCAAAAGGCCACAAATAATAGCACACGTTAATTGTCCCTTATATTTTCCAACGTAAGAAAGGATTCGTTTAAGCACTCCTGATTTCATCTTCAACGACCTCCTTTCCCAATTGAATCTCCGCAATCTCCCGATACAAATCACATGACTTAAGAAGCTCCTTATGAGTTCCGATACCCACCGGTTCTCCCTTATCCAATACAATAATTCGTGTGGCGTCAATAATAGTATTGACACGCTGCGCCACTAATATCATAGTCGCTTCTCCCATCGACTCCTTAAGATTCTGTCTTAATATCTTATCCGTCTTCATATCAAGAGCCGAAAAGCTGTCGTCAAATATATAAACCTCCGGCTTCTTCATAACTGCTCTAGCAATAGCAAGACGCTGACGTTGACCACCTGAGAAATTAGTTCCTCCCTGCGCCACCACGGAATGATATACGCCGTCCTTCTTATCTACGAATTCATCAGCACAGGCAATTCTGCATGCCTCCTTCCAGTCAGCCTCACTTCCGTTCTCATCGCCAAAATTAAGGTTAGAAGCAATATCTCCTGAAAATAATACATTCTTCTGCGGAACATATCCGATTAATTCCCGTAAATGTTCAAGCTTAAGATCCTTGACGTTGACTCCGTCGACGTAAACGTCTCCGAATAAAGTATCATACAATCTTGGTATCAGTTTAACAATACTTGACTTACCACAACCTGTGCGACCGATAATTGCCGTTGTCTCACCGGGCTTTGACACAAAACTGATTCCTTTAATAACGGGCTTTTCAGCTCCGGGATAAGCAAACGTAACATTGCGAAATTCAACCGTTCCCTTACAGGTTGTAGCAGGCTCATCCTCCTCATCATCGACTATAGACGCTTCCGTCTCAAGAACCTCGCCTATGCGCTTCATACTCGCATATGCATCCGGAAACAGACTCACAACAAATGTCATAAGTATAATAGACAACAGTATTATATTGATATATTGCGTACTTGCAACTAATTCGCCTACCTCCATACTGCCTTTAATAACAAAGTATGAACCAACGCCCATAACACCGACTGTAGTTAATCCAAAAAGCATCTGTACCACGGGAAACAATGCTCCCGATATAGTAACCGACTTTCTTGAAATGCCCTTAGTCTCTTCATTGGTATCCGCAAATCTTTTAATCTCAGTGTCCTGCTTATTAAATGCACGAATAACACGAACACCTTCCAGTGTCTCTAAAAACAGCTGATTAATATCGTCAATCTTTTTTCGAAGCTTAACGGAATATCTGCTGGCTGCAACAATAAGAGAAGTTGCCACAATCAAAAGAATCGGAATTGCAATCGCAAGAATAGAACTTGTAGGCCCTGCCGTTGCAGACGCAAGAACAAGTCCCACAACAGCCATCATCGGAGCTAACAAACCGAGTCTTAATGCCATGGACAAAAATGTCTGAATTGTTGTTACATCGTTGGTATTACGTGTAATCAGGGATGCCGTACCAAATTTATCAATCTCTGCGGCAGAAAATCCCTGCACCTTATCAAAAACTTCCTTACGAAGATCTCTCGAAAACTCTGTCGTAATACGTGCAGAAATATTAGTACCCACAATATTGGTTGCACACGCGATGATTGTCAGAATAATCATCGCTATAGTCAACTCAATGAGAACTGACTCATCACCCTTCGATACACCGTCATCAATCATATGCGATATAAGCGTAGGAAGAAGCATCTGTGTTACTGAAGCAACAAGCATAAATATTACAAGCATAATAATATGCTTAAGGCTTAGCTTCACCCTCTTAAAAATAGCTACCATCAATCATTCCTCCCGTAAATATATTACTAATACTATGAATGCAATAATAACATAACACTACGGTGTCAGGTCAAAGAAATTTTCTTGCTTTACCTAAACACCTCCGGGTTTAAGAGTATTGCCTGTCTTCTCATCAAATCAAGAAGATGGGCATCTCTAATAATTAGAATTTGTCTGAATCCTTCTTCCCATCCTAAATAAACTAATTCTTTAAGCAGCCAATCGGAATAACGTATACACCATCTTCACGCCTATAACCATACTCGGTCGCTGTAATGACAAGCTTGAGATCTGGTAATCTAAGCGGAACCTGTTTTTCTTTTTTGTTGTATTCGGTAATAAGTCTTTCTATCTCACACAAATGCTTAGCACCCATATCTATCTCTTTACTTCCAAGCTTGAATTCTATCAGAGCATATCGACCATCCTTGAGATGAAGTACCGCATCTGCTTCTAAGCCATAGCGATCATGATAATATGAAACTTCTCCATTCATTCCAGACGAATAAATCCTCAAGTCCCGGATACATAGCGATTCAAAAAGAAATCCCAATGTCTTAAAATCTGTATTGAAATAGTCAGGTGATAGTCCAAGTGCCGCTACTGCTATAGATGGATCCACAAGATTTCTTTTGTTTCCAGATCTGATAGCTTCCTTTGAACGTATTGCGGGACACCATGCAGGGAGTTCATCTATTATGTATAAATCTTCAAGATCATGAAAATACTCATAGAAAGTAGGCTTTGATATTTCCGTTATTGATGAAGTGTCTGAAAAAATGGTTTTTGTCTCTGCCAAAGTACATATATTTCTTGAATAAGATCTTAGCAGACGTTCTGCCCATAACGGATTTCTTTTTACATGACTGATATTAGAAATATCAGTATGACAAGTCTGATAAAAAAGGTCTGACGTGATAGAAAGTGCCGCTTCTCTATTCTCAATATCAATACTTTGTGGCCATCCACCACGACAGATAGCATAGATAAGGTCATCAATCGTTAATTTGGACTCCTCCCATTCGATATCTTTTCCATCAAAAAGATCCATAAGAGAAATAGTACCAGAAGACTCGCCACTCTCATACAAGCTCATCGGGAACATTCGAAGTGTTGATATCCTCAATGTTCCAGTATGTGCCGTTTCAACCTTTTGTGAAGATGAGCCGGTAAGGATATACTGACCTTTTAAGCCAGAATCATCTACACTTTTACGTATTGCCCCCCAGATCTTCGGGGCATCCTGCCATTCGTCAAACAACCTCGGTTTTTCCCCTATCAATAACTTCGATGGCATGTTTTCAGCAACAGATAATAATCTTTCTCTAGTGTCTTCATCTTGAAATTCTATATAACTATTTGCAAAATGTTTTGCAGTAGTTGTTTTTCCGCACCCTTTAGGACCAACAATCAAAGTTGCCCCAAAAGCCTCTAGTTTTAGTTGCATTGCAGAGTCAGTTACGCGGCTGCGATATATCTTTTCTATATTTTCCATAAGCAAATCTCCTCGAGTAATATTATAACTCGTTTAACACTTATGTGCAATACAATCTAACATTTATGTGGCTCTTTATTTAACACATCTGTGCAACACAACTCATCAACTAAAAAAGACCGGCATGTAAAATACCGATCTTTAACATCATTTGTTGTCGTAGACTCCATAACTAAGCCCCCACGACTTCTGCCTTTTGACGTTCTTCAAACTGTCTAAGAAGTTCTTCACCCATCTGACGATTTTTTTGAGATTGTTCATTAATCTCATCTTTATTCACTGTGTTTTCAACTCTAAAATTTATAGGTAGTTCCTCTACCTTTCCAGGAGTAAATCCAATATCATTAAGCGTATATTCTCTCATATCTCTATACCTCCTATCGATAGTAAAGACCGACCTCACTACAATGTGTTATAAAATCAAGTGCTGCTTCATAACACTCTGTCACAGAAGATTCCTTTGTCAAATCCTCTACACATTCCTGTCGTAGTCTTTCAGCATCCTCATAACTATAATCGTCATCTTTCATAATATAATGAACCGTTCCCTGATTCGTTACAACCACCATAAATTTCAAGCGAGCATATCTAAAAAAGAATCCAATATCTTCAATAGATAGTGTCTGTGTAGATGGATGGTTATGAATAATTGCCACATTATTTCCAGTTAGTAGTAAATGATTAGATATGGTATCCGAACAAACATCCACCCCATGCTCATCTCCGTATGATATCCCCCAACCATTATCTATATTATCAAGATCAATGGTGATAGCTACTTCATTACTCTGGTTCTTTTCCTTCGATGTAAGAAGCACAATCCTAGCCAAATCGAATAATATATCATTCTGTTCAGATGATAAAGTATGATACGATATCTTTCTGACCTTTTTAACCGCTATATCTGTTATATCAATTTTCTTGAATCTATTTTTAGAATATAAGGTGTTACCCATATTATCTCCTTCACCCTTACTATATCACAAATACAAGATAATTTATAGATAGAATTACGCAAATTATCGAGAACTACAAAAACCTCTAGCAATTTCTGCCAGAGGTCGTAGCTACTCTTCTATAATATCTTCATCAAAATAAAACCCAGTGTACTCATACAGTAACTTAGGGCTAGCCTCTTCTAATCTTGTCTTGATTAGTGGATATATACGCGGATGAATCGGCACTATTCTATCCTTTCCATTGCTGGTCTTCATACCACCAATAATAATCATTTTATCAAGATTAACATTTTCTATTTCAATCAAGCATAATTCTTTTGGTCTAAATCCAGTATATATACCTACGATTATCATATCAATGTGATCAATAAGGTTTCTATGTTTTAACGGAAAAGTTACAAAAAAACGGCTTCATCATGAAGCCGTTACCACTAAAATAATATACCACATTAGTATAAAAAAAGGACTCACATTGCGAGTCCTCTAAATGCTCAAGATTCTAATTTGGGCATCAATTTCCAACTATGACCACAGTCATTACATTTGAATATTTGATACTCAATATGATTAATTTCTTTATTTTCATAATTCCAATTATTAGATCCACACTTCGGACACTTCATCGCTCTACCGCCACATCCGCCTCCTGATACTGCTTCTAGCTGCTCGTCGCTAAGTTGTACTCCTTCTGCTTTGGCAAGAGCCAGAATCTCTTCTGTATTCTTGCAGGCTTTAACCTTCTTAATTTGCTCATCTGTTAATCCCTTTAATAATTCTTCTCTCATAATTATTTCCCCTCTTGATTCCTCTTATTCATTTGATATTCTCTATGGTTTACCATCTTATTATACAGCATTTTACTTATGCATAATGGAATCTCCATCTATGACCACA
>CAJOGN010000061.1 GCA_905234245.1 uncultured Lachnospiraceae bacterium | reverse complement strand
TACCCTTAAGAGCCTTAAGGATGCGGTTCATAGCTGAGTTCACGTCTTCGTCAGAAAGGTTCTTGTCAGGGGCTCTGAATACAAGGGAATATGCCATAGATTTGTGTCCCTTAAGGATCTGATTACCTTCGTACACGTCGAATAACTCAAAGCTTTCTAGGTAAGTGCCACCCTTATTTTCAAATATTTCTTCAATCTGTCCTGCTAGAACACCCTTAGGCACTACCATACTTATATCTCTTGTGGCTGCTGGGAACTTGGCTACAGGTTCGAATTTCTTATCAAAAGACGCCTCGTCTCTTAGAATTGTTGTATCGATTACCGCGATATAGACTCTATCCTTAATTGAATAGTTGTTAGCCACCATAGGATGTACTTCACCAAGATATCCTAATTCCTTACCATTGTATACAATACCAGCCTGACGACCTGGGTGTAAGAAATTCTTCTTATTCTCTGGGTCGTAAACAGCCTTTTTATTCATTCCTAAGTCATCTAGGAGTTCTTCTACCACGCCCTTTAATGTGAAGAAATCGCCTTCGCCATACATTCCAAGGGTTAACATCATCTTCTCTTCTGGCAGCTCTTCAACAGGCACCTGCTTAGGAAGATATACATTTCCAAGCTCGTAAAGTCTAACATCCTTATTACGATGATTATAATTAGTCGATAGAGATGTAAGCATACCGTCAAGAGGAAGCGTTCTCATTATAGAATAGTCTTCACCAAGTGGGTTAGAAATAACTACAGTCTTTCTACACTCATCATCCTTATCGATTAATAGCTTGTCGAAGACCTTAGGACTCTCGAAGGAATAACACATTGCCTGTGAAAATCCACAGAACTCAACTGTGTTCTTAATAATATTCTCGATGCTAAGCTTATAGCTTAACTTACCTGCAGTAGCCTCACCACTTGGAAGCGTTGTAGGAATCTTATCGTATCCATAGAATCTTGCAACCTCTTCAGCAAGGTCAGCGTAGCTTAGAAGGTCCTGTCTAAATGTTGGAATAACAACCTTATCTCCCTCAACCTTAAGCTCTAATCTTGTGAAATAGTCAATCATCTCATCAGCACTAATGTCAGTTCCAAGCATATTATTATATTTCTCAGGCTCAAATGGAATTGTTATCTCTTCCTTCTTAACAGGATATACATCTACAACTCCACCAATAACCTCACCTGCGCCAAGCTCTTCTATAAGCTGACAGGCTCTGTTAATAGCATTAATTGCATTGTTAGGATCTAATCCCTTCTCAAACTTACCAGAAGCATCTGTACGAAGACCTACCTTCTTAGATGATAATCTGATATTAGTTCCATCAAAGCAAGCCGATTCAAATAGCATTGTCTTAACATCATCTGTAATCATGGAATTCTCACCACCCATGATACCAGCGATACCAACAGGCTTCTTTCCATCGCATATCATAAGTACAGACTCATCTAATTCTCTTTCCTGGCCGTCTAACGTAGTAAATTTCTCACCTTTTAATGCATTTCTTACAACAATTGTATTGTCCTCAATTGTATCTAAATCATAGGCATGCATTGGTTGGCCATACTCTTCCATTACGTAATTAGTAATATCTACTATATTATTAATAGGTCTTATACCCTGGGCCATTAATCTTCTCTGCATCCACTTTGGAGATGGCTCAATCTTAATGTTCTTCACTACTCGAGCCGTGTATCTCTTGCAAAGTTCTGTATTATCAATTCTAACTTTAATAAAGTCATTGACATCCTCATTATTGCCTGTCTCAGTAATTATAGGTGCATTTAATTTCTTATTAAATGTAGCAGCCGCCTCGCGTGCAAGTCCAATTACACCAAAACAATCAACCCTGTTGCTTGTAATCTCGTATTCTACCACAACGTCATCTCTTCCAAGAAGCTTAACAGCATCTGCTCCTAATTCCACATCTTCATCAAATACGTACACTCCATCCTCTGGAGCCTCTGGATACATATCAGTTGAAGCACCTAATTCCTCAACAGAGCAGAACATACCCTGACTTTCTACGCCACGAAGCTTACCTGTCTTAATCTTAACTGGCTTAGTTCCATCAAGAACACATCCCCCATCAAGAACTACAGGAATCTTGTCACCCTCTTTAACATTCTTAGCTCCTGTTACAATCTGAAGCTTCTCACTTCCAATATTAACCTGGCACACAACAAGCTTGTCAGCATCTGGGTGATTTTCTATTGATTCAATCTGGCCTACTACGATTTTCTCCAGGTTCTCATCCATCTTTTCATAGAATTCAACCTTAGAACCTGACAAAGTCATAGCATCCATATATTCTTTAGGTGTCACATCAAGACCTGGCACCAAGTCTTTTATCCATTTTAATGATGTTCTCATAATATATCTCCTCCTACCATTGGCTCAAAAATCTATCGTCATTTTCGTATAACAAGCGCATATCATCAATCTCATACTTAAGCAAAGTAATACGCTCTAATCCTAATCCAAAGGCAAAGCCCTGATATTCATCTGGGTCAATTCCACTCATCTTAAGCACCTTAGGATGAACCATTCCGCAGCCTAGGATTTCAATCCAGCCTTCACCCTTGCAGAATCTACAACCTTTTCCGCCACATTTGAAGCAGGATACATCCACCTCAGCGCTAGGCTCTGTAAATGGGAAATGATGAGGTCTGAACTTAACCTTAACATCTTCTCCGAAGAGCTCCTTAGCAAACTGCTCTAATGTACCCTTAAGGTCTGCAAATGTAACATTTTTATCTACTACCATTCCCTCTATCTGATGGAAGGATGGTGAATGAGTCGCATCAACCTCATCAGAACGAAATACTCTACCTGGAGCAATCATTCTAATTGGAAGCTTGCCCTTCTCCATCTGATGAACCTGCACCGGAGAAGTCTGGGTTCTAAGAAGAATATCCTTGTTAATATAGAAGGTATCCTGTTCATCCTTAGCTGGATGGTTAGGAGGAATATTAAGCGCCTCGAAGTTGTAATAATCATATTCAACCTCAGGTCCTTCTACTACTTCATATCCCATTCCAACAAATATCTTCTCAACCTCATCTAATACCTTAGAATTAGGATGACGATGACCTTTGTGAAGACGCTTTGCAGGAAGTGTAACATCTATTGTCTCAGATGCAAGACGAAGCTCCATCTCTTTGGCTTCCATCTTAGCCTTAGCCTCTGCAAGGTACTGCTCAATAGACTCTCTTGTCTCGTTAACAAGTGCTCCTACCTTAGGTCTGTCTTCAGGTGCCACATCCTTCATACCCTTAAGAACTGCGGTGAGTTCTCCCTTTTTTCCAAGAAAAGAGACTTTAACGTCGTTTAGGTTTCCCATCTCTTTTGCATTGTCAATCTGCTTCATAGCATTTTCTTTAATCTGCTTTAGTTTGTCCTTCATGTTTATCGTTCCTTTCTTTAATAATCTACGCTTTTACAAAACAAAAAGCTCCGTCCCCTAATAATAAGGGACGAAGCTGTACTCCGCGTTACCACCCTAATTCTTAGCTACTGCTAAGCTCTTAATTATGCTTAACGTGCACTACCCGTTCACACCTACGCAAGCCTAAACCCTTCAGTGCGACAACTCGTACGTGAAATTCAGCTCTTCCTTCTTACCCTAGAAACCCTCTCAGCCCATGAGGTCTCCTCTCTTATAGAAAGTAAGGACGCTTACTGTGCGTAGTCACTGCCTTTACCGATAGAGATTGTAGCATAAATCGGTGTAATAATCAACTAATGTTACATACTTTTATTCTTATTTCCAAGGTCTTTCTTTGTCAAGCCAACCCTTCTCTTTCCAGTATTTATAATCTGTATATTCTGAATTATCTTTACCAAGATCAGCCTGAAGAGATTTGACAGCTAAAAACTTGAATTTCACAGCAAGCTTCGTATGGGCAGGCTTGCTATAATCAATATTTTTCATTTTAAGAGCCAATGATTTCACGCCATCTTCCATGCTTCGACGCTTCTTATCAGCGATTCTATCCCACTTAACATCACCTAAGAATCTAAATCTTATAACCTTAATAGAACTAATTCCCCACCAGGACAAGCTGTCCTTGATATCCTTAGCTGCAGACTTATCTCCTGCACCAAGACACTGCGTAATAATAACAGCTCGTTTGCCAAACATTTCCTTAGCTGGTCTATGGGGCATCCAACGATATCCAAAATGATCAAGCATCGCTTTCATAGCTCCAGTAGTATGCATTACATAAGCTGGCGATGTAAATACAAGTAAATCAGCCGAAAGCATAGCCTTCTCAATCTTCTGTATATATTCTGAATCTTTACACTTGTGCTCGTCATCTAGAAAGCAGGTCTTACACCCCACGCAGAAATCAGGACAATCTTTCGGCAAATAGAACTCCGTAATCTCCGCCTCATCCCTAAAGGGCTCAAGGAACAATTCCTTTAATTTATATGTCACACCTCTAACACTTGTACCATTTATTACAGTAATCTTCATTTCGATCGCCTCCTAATATCAACATATTTTACACATTTCCCAGCATAACATCATCAAGATACTCTGATGCAGCATCCTTCATAGCCTTAAGCAGTCTAATATCTGTTGCTTCTACGTCCTGCATCTTATATCTGGGAAAATATCTTGTAATATGAAGGGGAATCCTAGGATTGATACTGCTAATCCACTCCGCCTGCAGGCGCATATCATCAAGAGAGTCATTAAATCCCGGAACAATCAAAGATGTTATCTCAACATGTGTACTTCTTGCCGCTAGTTCCACATTATTCTTAACCTGTGACAAACTGCCACCCAGCCTCTTATATATCTCTTCATTAAATCCCTTTACATCAATATTGATTGCATCTATATAGGGTAATAATTCTTTGAAAATCAAAGGACTAATTGTACCATTGGATACTACAACATTAACGAGTCCCGCCTTACGAATCAGCTTCATACAATCTCTTATATATTCATAGGAAATCAGTGGCTCGTTATAGGTATATGCCACACCTATATTATCATGAGTCTTTTTCATCTTCAATGCAATATCACATAATTCATCCGGCATAATAACTTTATACGGCACATCCTCTGACTGAGATATCTCGTGATTCTGACAAAATGGACACGACAGATTACAGCCAAAGCTTCCTATGGACAGTATCTTAGAGCCGCTTCTATACCTTGCTATTGGCTTTTTCTCTATGGGGTCTAGCGCCATAGATGTGATTTTCCCATAATTTAACGAGATAATCTCGCCATCTTTACAGGTTCTTGTTCGGCAAAGCCCTGCACGACCTTCCAAAATATTACATTCATGAAAACATACATTACATTTCATATTATCTCATCCACATAACGCTCCAGATACGGATCGTCTCCACTTATAAAAGAGTTATCTCTTAACATCTTAACAACAAGTGCTGCAATCTTCTCAGAAGAATCAATAATTGGGTCTGATATGTTGATGAAGTTAGCTTTGTAGGTTCCCTTCCAGTGACTTGTATCAATATCTGCCTCTGCCAGCCTCTTTACAAGCGTTGCATACTCGCCACCCTGATCCAATTCTTCCAGCCTTCTGTATATCCATTTATAATAAGGTGCATATACTCTCTTCATCAGAAAATAAAGCTGCATCGACGCCTCTAGCCCCTGCATATGACACAGCCTTGCCGCAACAGTATCTTTTCTTGACATACACCTTGCAAAGTTGACCTGAAGCGACATAGCAAACTTATGAAGCTCATTCACTATTCTAATCTTCCATATATTGTCAGGATAATAGTCAAGAAGCATCTTACGAAATGCACTAAACTCTCCCAAATCATCCCTATACACCTCACCATTTACAGCAGTTGCAAGGCAATTATGATCAAGCATATACCAATCGTCTTCAGTAAGCTTACAACTTACTGTATCACAATCGATTCCAAGTATATTAGAATAAAAGCCACTAATAGTCATAACACCGCGACGCTCTTTTAGCCTCTCGGTCAGATTATTACCCGGCTGCTTAGCAATAATACTGTTGTATTCCATGCTAAGCCTTGAGCCTATGGCTTCATAATCATCATCTGCAAGCCACATTACAACTCCCGTGCCAAAGTCATGATCCCTTGATATAAAGTCATCATAACCGAAGCAATCAGAGCCTTCACCTACAATACCGACTGCAATCCTGTCTTCATATTCCGCGAACTTCTCCCTTATCATAGGTGCAATTATATTGTCATAGAAATTCCTGCTACCTTCTCTTGAATTAATCATTATTAGCTCCTATATATGAAAAAACATTTTTGTTGTGACATCCTTTCACTTCTACTGTTTTCTCCTTATAATCTTCTTTGCCCTGCCTATTGCACCGGGGACACACACCATCCGACATAGATGACATCCTACACACTTATCCCCCAACAATTTGGGAAATCGGGTATCAGGATCAAATTCTATCGCTTGATGACCTCCATCCATACATGATATATAACACCTGCCACATCCATTACACAGCTCCTTGTCAAAGACCGGCAAAACAACAAAATCTCTCTGTATACTTTTATGGTCAACAACGGAAGATGTGGCACTACCAACAATATCTTGAAGTGAAGAAATATTTTTGTACTTCATATATTCAGACATACCTTCGATTAAGTCATCAATAATCCTATAGCCGTATTGCATAACAGCAGTTGTAATCTGTACACTGCCTGCCCCTAAAAGAATAAATTCCAATGCATCTTTCCATGTCTCTATGCCACCCATTCCACTGATATGAAGGTTCTTAAGCTCATCACATCTGCACAAATCGGAAATAAATCTTAGTGCTATAGGCTTTACAGCCGCTCCCGAATATCCTCCAACTATTGTCTTTCCCTGTACTACAGGCTTCGCAACAAATGAGTCAATATTAACCCCGGTAATAGAATTAATTGTGTTAATGGCCGCTATACCATCCGCACCGCCACGCTTAGCTGCAATGGCAATGGGAACCATATCCGTTATATTAGGCGTAAGCTTTGCAAGAACAGGAAGACTTGTCCCTTTCTTGGTGGCGCGCATAAACCTTTCTACCAATTCTTCCGACTGCCCTATAGTTATTCCTAAGTCAGCGTCCTCCATATTAGGACAAGAAAAATTACATTCTATAATAGATGCTCCCGCTTCTTCGCATCTTGCAGCCAGCTCACCCCATTCTTTTTCATTTCCTCCCATAATAGATGCTATAATTAGCTTGGTGGGAAATTCTTTTCTAAGTCTTCTGAAAATTTCCATATCTTCATCAACAGTGTGATTAGACAGCTGTTCAATATTCTTAAATCCAAAGAAAGAATTGGCATGCTTTCTTACAGACGAAAACCTTGGAGAGGCTTCGTGTTGAGTAAAACTACAAACAGTCTTGAATGAAGCTCCCGCCCAGCCTGCTTCAAATGCTCTCTTACACATATCATAAGAGCTAGCAACAACAGACGGGATTCTCCAGCTTAATACCACACATCTTTATAGACATATCAACATCCTCTGTAAACGGCTTCGGAAGATATTTTTTTATACCATCTATATTCGATATTATCTCACGAATCCTTACAGGCATATCATTTTTTGACAAGACACATGCCCTCTCGCAAGGGGCAGTACATGATGCACAATTTGAATCTATTGACCTTCTCAATGCTCCAATATAGTTTTCAAAATAATACGATTTTATAATGTCACCAATGGGAACATTCTTCGGACATGCCTTATCGCATGGCGGATCGTTGCACATTATACATCTGTTTATCTCAGACGAATTATATTTATACGCCTGATTATTATGCATCTTATCAAATTCAATTATATTATCATTGTTGACATGTTCACTCTTCATACATTCCCTCCACATTATCATCAATAAATAGCCTTAATGTAATATTGCGCCAAATCCGGCTTCACAAATACAGCCTATCAATTCAGAAGTAATGTGTTATTTTCTTATTAAAATTCCCGCCATATGCGGCGGGAATTTTTATTTTTATTAGAACTGTGTAGATTTCTCTAATTCCTGAATCTTACGCTCACCCTCATCAGCTAACGCTGCAAACTTATCTATAGTATCCTTCATCATAGGAAGAGCCTGCTGTCTGTAGTTATTAATATCATCAAGAGCTCCGAGAGCCTCTGCAAATGAAGCCTGTAATACATCAGGGCTTAATGCAGCTTCAGTTGCCTGCTTTTGAATCTCTACACCCTGTTGACGAAGCATCTTAGAGGTTGACTCAATCATGTCATTTGTCGCCTTATTAACAGCATTTACCTTATCGAGAACAATCTTCTGATTGTATAATGCTCCTGCAACTGTCACGGCAGTTCTAAGGGCAGACACAGTAACATTCTGAGCTCTGTCAACTGAACGAATGAGCTCTCTGTTATTCTTTCTAATAATCTCAGATGCAATTATTCCCTGCTGATTAACAACAAGAATCTGCTGGAAATCTTCTATTCTCTGGCGAAGTGGGAATAAAACCTCATCCTCTACGAACTTAATCTTCTCTTCATCTTCACCATCGCGCTTAGCCTGGTCAATCTGCTGTGTAAGATAAGTATCAAGCTTCATGCCCATCTCCATATTCTTCTGCATCTCTTTCGTAATCTCTCTCATTGATGCTTCTTCAATCTCAAGAGTAGTATTATCATCCTCTAATACCTTCTTACCCTTCTCTAAGCTTTCAATAATTGTAGATATCTCCTGGTCAGCAGTATTGAATTTCTCAAAATATCTTCTTACAGGGTTAAATATCTTACCGAGTCTTCCTGACTTCATAAAGTCAATGCCTGATGGATCAAGGTCCTTCATCTGAATTGTAAGGTCTTCAAGACCTTTTGCAACCTCACTTGTCTCACCACCAACGTTGTTATAAGACATCATTCTCTTCTGCAATAATTCGTTACGATTCCTTGTCTTCGTAAGCGTATCTGTACCAAATCCGTTGATAACATCAACAATTTCTTTTCTTGTCTCAAATGAATCGATATCGGCATCCATAACCTCCTGGGCCTTACCAAGGGCAGCATCCGCTATAACCTCCTTCTCCTTCTCAGGCACCTGAAGCTCTTCCTTAACAACCTTCTCGATTTCTTCTTCCTTAGGTAATTCTAACGAAAATCCCATAACACATTTCCTCCTTAAATAAATCTAATAATATATAGTTTAACTTACCTGATTTATAGCCCTCTTACAAGGATGAATTAAACAGCATCTTAACCTGGTACATAATATCATCTGTATCTGCATTAATACATGCACCTTCATTGATGTCACTAATCTTCTTCAGGGCATCAATATCTGCATTATATCCAATAGTATAGATTGGCACCTTAAGACCTTTCACAACACCTTGTACATCATCTAGCCTATAGCCTGTATTAGTAGCGCCGTCGCTTAATACGAATATAATTGGGGTTGCATCAGGAGTCTGCTCCATTTGCTTTTCAATCATATCTAAGGCCACACATACTCCGTCGAAGGTTGCCGTTCCTCCAGTTGGTCGAAGAGATTGAACTGCTCCCTTAAAATATGATTGCTGCTCATCATCAAATTCCTTAATAGGCAGGTTGATTTCTACTCTGTCATTGTAGCTTACCAGACCTATATAATTATCTTTGTTAATATATTGCATAGCATTAATCAGTGATGACTGCAATGCGTTAATTGGCTCACCTAGCATGGAACCAGACACATCTGTCACAAATACGCATACAACAGGTCTTGCATTCTTATTCTCCTTATAGAAGGTCTGAGCCTCTCGCAATTCCTGTCCGCTAACCTTGTCATAAGGGCACTTATAATTAGCCTGCTGATTGAAGCCATAGGTAGTAGCAAGCTTCTGACTATTCTCAGTCTTGCAGTAATCACTAAAGGCTTTAAGCGCTTCAATTTTGGCTGGATCATTAGTTGTTGCAACAAGAGGATTATCATGATCATATCCATATGGTACAAATGTGTATTCCTTCGATAGTCTCTTATCATTAATATATGTCTGATACTCACATACAAATGCTCCAAATGTTCCCTTATCAGCTGAATCTCTCATCTGAACTGTTGTAAGGGCAACGAATGGCACATTACTCTGGAACTTATTGAATCCACTCTTAGCAGAGTTAGAGAATATATCTCCATTACCATATTCATTAAGAATACATACAAGCAAATTAAGACCTGCCGAAGAAGAAAATGGATTAGTATATCCTGTAGCTATCTGTCCTTCTGCCGTAGCATCAATTATTGTCTTAACATCAACTTTGCCTTTCTGCGACTCTAAAGACTGATATATATCATTTGCAACACATAATCCTGCCTGATTAGATACCATTGATTCTGATATAACACTAGTCTGTGCACCATCAGCATCTAACATGGCCTTCCACATACTGCTAGATGGTGTAAATGCGTCTGGGACAGCCTTCTTTGAAGATATATAGTCAACTGCTTCACCTGAGCTTACATTTCTAAGCTGTACAGTATATTGGACACCATTAACGTTCACTCCTCCATCTCTGTTGAAGCTTTCAGCAACCTCAGAGAGCCATCCATCTGTTCCCGTACCTGCCTTCTCAGGAGAAGAATATATCTCAATATAGTTAGAGGTTGTAGGATTAACAACAACTTCACGAGAATTAATATCTGGAAGCTCACGATATACATTAGCCTTATCTGTGGAGCTAACAATGGCCTTAACTGGATTGGCTTCAGTAGGGTTAATCTCTTTAACCATCTTAGCTAACCTATTAAGAGCATCTTCCTTATTAACATCATCTGCAGTTCTTCCTATATTCTTAGTGGCCGCAAGCCCAATAATCATTACAATAATAGAAAGAATTGCCACAAATACTATATATACTTTTTTACCAGTATTTTTCTTTTTCATTTGCATCTCCCCTGCATCTTTCTAATTTATGTATAAAACTTTACCTGCTTAGTAAGCTCTTCAATCTCATCAAGCGTCAAGTTCATCGTATTATCACTTGCGTCAGTAATCTTGCTAAGCTCCATAGATAAAGTATCCAGCTTAAGAATCATATTCTCATTAACAGCAATTGCCTGCTCAAGCTTCGCCTGATTCTCCTTATATAGCGCTATTTGCTTCTCTTGTATATCATCAGGAATATTATCATTTCTGTAGTTCTCAAGTCTCGCATACTCATTTTCATCAAAGAACTTCATACGATTAGTCATGGCGACAATATTCTGATTAGCAGTTTTCTCCGCTAAGTCCACTACACTATAGTACTTCTCATATGACATAGATGATTTATCAAACTTCTTGGCAATAGCGTCTTTCGTTCTAACACAGCTATTATTAAGCCTCTGTATCTGGTCCATAACCGTTCTTGCGATTGGGCCAAAATACTTACCCTTGGTATATTCTCCAAGCACATTGTATAGCTCATCATAAGTATGATCAGCCTTCTCGTCCATCATTCCAATCTTAGGCTCACGAAGATACCATATACTCATAAGGACATATCCCACAATAAGTATAACAATAACTCCTATTCCCACAGTTATACGCGGCAAAGATGCACGCTCTGTATCAAAGAGATTAATAAATCCCCTCGAGAAGCATACAACGGCAACTATTGCCTCAACAATTCCGAATATAAGTAGTATCCACTTCTTATTCTTAGCCTTCATAAACTATCCTCACCCTACATAATTCTATTAACTTCACAATCCTTGAAGAAGAATTGTATAATTTCAACGTAATTCTTACCTTCTTTAGCAAGATATTTTGCGCCATCCTGGCTCATTCCGCATCCATGACCATATCCACCACCGTATATGTGATATCCATTTTCGTTAGGAATCATGGTAAATGCGCTACTATAAAGGGAAGTAATACTCTTAGAACTGCCATTATTTAATCTAACCTTCGTGGCAGTTTGTCCAAGAACCCTTCTTATTACAAGCTCGTCATTAATTATAACACAACCATTCTCAAATTCCATACTAAGTGATACAATTGCCCCACCTGTACTTCTTTTTAGAACTTTCATGCTCTTGAAGCTGCCAAATGTTGACGCATTTAAGCCATTACCTCCTACTTTAGTCGACATTCTTTTATCAAGCTCAATCTTGTTATTAGATGGTGAATACGTATTTACTATAGCCTCTTTCATCTTGCTTTCATTAGCCTTAATATTAAGCTCTGCATCCCACCTAAAGTACTCTTCATCTTTTTCAAGGGCATTCTCATCCACATTTCGTATATACTGTGCAAATGCGTCTTCAAAATTATCATTAGTATCGACAATTGTATCCTCTGTTGATACGCCACGATTTTTAAGTGGATCGTCGTTACTTAAGCTGATATATTTCCTTGCAAGATATGGATTAGTATTAGCCTTTTGTGTCTGGGAGTAACCGCAGGACGTGGAATAGAACATGGTGTTTAAAACCTGACCATCCTTAGTAGTAGCGACCATTCCAGCTGTGTCATTAACAGCAACAAGAGCATCACCACCTGCCCATTTCTTGCCATATACCTGAAAGGACACACTGTCATCAACGTCAGCAAGAGATTCCTCATAGGCGTATCTGCCACTTCTGCCAAGCAGGTAGCTTCTGGCGCATACAGCTTGGGCTTTCAAAGCTTCTAGCCCATAGCTTTCAGGCATCTCAGAACATATAACACCTTTAATATACTCCTCTAGGGGTACATAGTTTGTAACTTCTAAGCCGTAGGATGTATAGTGCAATTGGATTTTGCCTGGATAATTATCACCCTTAACCTCACTGCCCTTCAGAGTAAATCTACCATTATCTCCAACAGAGCTTATTTCAATAACTGTTCCCTCGCTCCTTTGGTTGGAAAATGTTATGAATTCACCATTACTTGCAGTATGAGCCTGATTATCTTCACTCCAGGTCATCCCATTATCACAGGCAATGCTTATGCTCTCCCAGGTCTTATTCTCTCCATTTTTGAGAAGAACATTAACATCTGTAGCGTCATTGCCAATTGCCTGAATACCGGACTCTTCTGATTTCCTCTTATAGATAAATAACAAGACGATTAAAGCTATAATACTTATTGCAACAATTGCACCTATTATAATAGCTTTAGTTCTTCTGGCCTTACGAGCCTTTGCCGATGTCTTCTTTTTTCTATTTACATTATGTTTTTTTCTATTGGATTTCTTGTTGATATTATTATTGGAATTCTTCTTATGATTGTTCTTATTATTCGCCATATATTTACTATAAAAAACATTGTTTTTTGCACACAAAAACCCAAAATGTCGAGTCTACGATTTTGACTCCTAGACGCAATCTAGGTGGGCAACCGCAACTACTCTTTTGCCTTCCACTGAATTAATGAGGCCTGACAGCCAAGCAGCAATGTAGGAATCCCGTTTAAAGTAAATGTAGGTTCAAAATTGTAGATTGTTCGAACATTCCAGGTGGTCTAATTATATAACAAAATAACAAAAAAAGAAACACCTACTCGCTCATAAGAAAATCGCTCATTAGGTGTCTCGCCTTTTTGTTTTAATTAGGTATTTATAGTTGTATTAGGTTTTTAATTCTTAGTTAGTTTATATATTAAACCCAAGCTTCTGATTGGAAGAATACTCTTGAGTCTAAGTTAAGTGTAAGCTTTGCTCCACCGTTCTTAGTTCCTGTTACATCGTATGCGCCCCATACATCATCTCTTAAGTAGCTTTCACAATGAGCGTCTACTGCTGACCAGCCATATCCGCCGTTTTCTCTGTTAAGTCCTGCTACCGCCCAGATTGTGTTGTTGAACATACTTCCTGAGAGGTAAGGTACTACATCAGATGTATCACCAAGTCTCTTAACTGTTCCTTCACGACTTCCTGCTGAAAGAAGTGGCGAACCGAAGCATACTGTATTCTTAATGTTGTAGTTAGCCTTAATGGTTGAATTAGCTGCAACCTGCTGTGCAATCATTCCACCAAGTGAGTGACCTGCAAGAATGATGTTAGAGCCTGCCGGAATGTTCTCAGAGATAACTGCTACTACGTTGTCATAGTAAGCGCTCTTAAGATTGAATCCTGAAAGTAAATCTGTAAGGTAGCCTGTTGACTGACCTTTAACATCTTCTGTACCAGAAAGTGTTACAAGATAAACATTTGTTGAAGACCAACCGCTCTTTAATGTTCCTTCGATAATTGAGATAGGACCGTCAACACCCTGGTTGTATCCGTCCCATACTAAGTCTGCAACCTGTGCTGAAGTAGTAAGTGTAGTGTTACTTGCTGCATCTGCTGTGTTAGTAAAAGCAATAAATCCTGTGAGG
The DNA here is from genome assembly GCA_905234245.1 of uncultured Lachnospiraceae bacterium. Lineage (GTDB taxonomy): Bacteria > Bacillota > Clostridia > Lachnospirales > Lachnospiraceae > RUG191. The sequence continues at coordinate 3,762 of CAJOGN010000061.1, read as the reverse complement.
GCCATTGCTAATGCCATTGTTAACGCTGCTACTCTTTTTGTTAGTGCCTTCATTATTCACTTCTCCTTTGTAATGTAAAAACCCTTTGTTCCCTCAGCACTGTTCCTGCTGACAAGTACAATATAACAAGAAACTAAAAGTTTGTAAACCGTTTCCATTAAAATAGTTTCCATTTCGGCACAATAGATAATTTCAAGGAAAAGTTTTTAGTCAATATCACTTATAATATTTGATCTGACCAGTTATTTCTTCAATATCTTCAATTACAGCATCCGTCTTAGCACTATTCTCAGCACTCTTTCTAAGTTCAATAGCTAATGTATCTAATCTATTGAACATTTCTTCATTATCCTGTATTCCCTTATCAATGCACTGCCTGTTTTCATTATAGAATTCTAATCTTCCACTATTAATGCTTTCTCTCTTAGTAATATGCTTAATTGGATTGGTAAGTGTAGAATACTCTTTTTCATCTAACACACTAATCCTTCTAGCCATCATGTCTAAGTTATCAACAGCCGTATCAGCAGCAGCATTTACGACACCCATATACCTGTCCCACGTAATAGAACTAGGCTCGAACCTGCTATTAACAGCTTCTCTGGCTTCGTTAATCTTCTTTTCTGCAAGATTAGCCTGATTAATAATTGACCTGGCAGTCTTACCAAGATAGAAGCCATATTGATATTTCGAGGCAATTCTTTTAATCTCCTTAATGCTCAAATGCTTCTCTTCGAAGCCTTCTACATTAATGGTATTCTTCTCATTAATTCTAACAGGTCTGTCTTTTGCAATTATGCCACCGATAACAGGAAAAACAACAAGAAGAACAAGCATAACAATAAATGCTATGCCTGCTCCTAAAAAGTTACCTGAAAATAGATTAATGAAAGTAGCCGTTAAACCTATTATAAGTGTCAATATATCTAATACAATTGCTATTACAATACTTAATACTTTCTTCATATATTCATATTATAATGAAGCAGCCTGATTAACAAGCTTCTGTAATGCTTCTAATGCTTCATCAGGAAGCTTATCATATCCTTCCTTATTCTTAGCAAATCCTTCTACTGCGTCTACTCTGTTCTGCATAGCAGCCTTAAGAGCATCTACATAATCCTTGTCAGATAAATCTGGTGTGAAGTCGCCAGTCTTTCCTGACCAGTCATTCATAATCTCGATATCGTCAAATGGTCCCCACTTCTCGAACTTAGCATTTCCTTCAACGATAGTCTCTAAGATACCAAGTGTGTCTTCCTTCTCACACTTATGACCCATAAAGTCACCTGTGTTAACGATGTAGCAAGCTACGTTCTTCTCTTCTACTAACTTCTTGAACTTCTCGTAGTCATTTACGAGTGGATATGTTCTAAATGGATTAGCGTAAGGAACGATACGAAGTGCATTAAGGTCTGTTCCTGCCTTAACACGCTCTGCACTTGAAGTCTTAGTTGCAAGTGTTGCACCCATAACAGATGCAAGAGCCGCACCCTTAAGCTTAAGTACAGGTGGAATTGTAGGATCCTTCATAATCCAGAAGATTGCATTAACAGGAGCATCAATCTTATCAACTCTGTTAGGTGACCATAGCTTAGACTTAATAGCACGTCCATTACCATTTCTAATATCTTCTGTTACAAGCTGAATCTTGCCATCCTCATCCATTGTACATGAGCAGTTCTGAACTGTAAGAAGATACTCATTATCAGGACATCCTGTAGGATAATCATTAGTCTTATCAAAATATGTAGGCTCAAGAGCAATTGATGCACAAGTATCTGAATTAATGATAAATGCGTCATCATGGAGAACCTTGATTCCGCCGAACTCATCATATTTGCCACCATGCTTAGCATGTGTAAGTGTTGACTTACCTGAACCTGAAAGTCCATATACAGAAGCAACGAACTTAGAACCATCCTTAAGAGAGTACTCTTTCTGTCCACCATGACATGCAGCATAACCATTACGGTTAGCAAGAGCCCAGGCCATTGTAAGTGTACCCTTCTTATGCTCACCAAAATATCTCATACCAAGAATTGCTGCGCAGTTCTGGTTAGTATCGAAATAACATAGTGTAAGCGGATCAGACAGGCAAGAGTAATCTACGTCTGGAGCCTCATGTGGTACCCACTGTGGATCAGAGAAGATATAGATGTCTGGCTCTTTGCCATCACCAACTGGCTTAGAGTTCTTATACATCTTAACATACTCATCTGACATATACTGGAAGTTAAGCATCCAATTATATAGAAGATTCTCTTCTCCTTCTGGAATAAGAAGATGAGCCTTAACCATGAATTCTGGATCAAGGCCTACGAAGCACTCTGCGTGATACATTGTCTTCCAACGTGTCTCATATACAGCATCCATTACAACCTTATCAAGCTTAGCCTCATCAACACCAGGCTCACCCTTAATACGACGGGCTGCAGCATAACGACCTGTTACTGCACCATCATTAAATAGAAGAACCTTAGCGTCTTTATCAAGACCAAAAGTATCTGCATCCTTAATAGGCATATCAGTTACAACTGTTCCTGGAGAGTTCTTAGCAAGCTCATAAGCCTCTCTTAAAGTGTTAATCTTAACGACGTTGTTACCGTAAAATGGTGCCTCAATAATAGACCTCGTCTTAGAAAAGCCTACCTTTCCTGCACCGATTTCACTAATCTTATAATTCGCTTTTGTTGACATAAATATTACCTCCTTAATTGTAATAATCTTTTCTCTTCAATATGTCTATATATAAGTGCCTGTTATGACACTCAATCTTCGATATAATACCACAAAATAATACATAAATCAAACTAATGTGTGAATTCATTTTTGACACACAAGTGGCAAAATGATATAATTTATAAAATTATGAGAAAAAACAAGAAAAGGAGGATAACCATGGCAGAAACTATTACTAACATAACCGAGACAATCAACGGAGAATCTCCTGAAAACGAATATTACAAAGTAACACCAAAACTAATAGAACTAGCTGAAAAGTCTAAAGAATCTGCATATATCGACCCTGAATTGTATACAAAATATGATGTAAAAAGGGGTCTTCGAGACTTAAACGGTAAAGGTGTTCTGGTGGGAATCACCGATATATCCGAAGTATGCGGCAAGCTTGTGCCTATACCGGGTGAGCTTTACTATCGTGGATACAATGTGCAGGATATCATCTTAAAATCAAAGGATTCAGACCACTTTGGATTCGAGGAATGCTGCTATCTTCTTCTATTTGGTCATCTTCCTGATTTAAGAGACTTAGCGGAATTCCAAAACATCTTAGGCGATTACCGCTCTTTGCCTAAGAACTTTGTTCGGGATGTAATAATGAAAAAGCCCTCTAAGGACATTATGAATTCCTTGTCAAGATCGGTGCTTACATTATATTCGTATGACGATCAGGCGGATGATACCTCTGCTCCAAATGTACTGCGTCAATGCCTTCAGCTTACCAGTATGTTTCCCTTACTGTCGGTATACGGATATCAGGCATATCGTCATTACTTTAATAATGAAAGTCTTATTATACATCAGCCAAGGCCGGAGCTTTCCACCTCAGAGAATATACTGCACCTTCTGAGAGACGACAGCAAATACACAAGGCTGGAAGCAAAGCTTTTAGATGTAGCCCTGATTCTTCATATGGAACACGGTGGTGGTAACAATTCCACATTTACCACACACCTTGTATCTTCTTCGGGAACTGATACATATTCAACTATCGCCGCCGCACTTGGCTCACTTAAGGGA
>CAJOGN010000060.1 GCA_905234245.1 uncultured Lachnospiraceae bacterium | reverse complement strand
ATTGCGACCTGACAATAATACCTGAATATGATTCTCACCTAACCACTTAATTAGGTTGACGAATCTCGAATCAATCTTAATTATATCAGCAATCTCAATAGTATCATCCACTCTGAACTCAAAACCACTTCCCTTAAGGGGACTTTGGAACATACCATTAGAATGATGAGCCCACTGTCTCTTATTATTATCAATTATTAAAATGGGGTTGTTATAATCAGCGCTCCTTCTGTCAGAATCGAACACCTCATATGTAACAACCTCACTTTTGTTATCTTTCTTAATATCGTTAAATTCAAAAACTGCCATTATTTATTTTTACTTTCTTTAATCTTCGCAAGAATAACTGGTTTCAAATCATGACATTTGTCCTTAATACGTCTATTAACACCAGGAGTAACAATTAAGTCAGCAACAAGCTTAGCTGCCTTATCGTATTCCTCGAAGCTCATAGCCATATTAGCAAGCATGAACTGTACTGTCTGTGTATCCATGCCACAGAAAGGTGGCATCTCAGTAGATAACACCTGCGTAAAACCATCATAAGCCTGGCGATAGAAGCCCTTCTCTTCCTCTTGTATCTCCTTCTTCTCTTCATCAGAAGACACCAGACCATTCTCAAGCTGGCCACGACGAAGCCATGCTATCTTAAGGCAAATGTATGATTTCTCACTAAGCTTAGCCTTCTTGGCCATAGCTGTTACAAGAGCCAGCTTATGTCTCTCTACTGCATAGTCGTAAGTATATGTATCGCCTTCTGGTGGCTTGGTAGGAGTAAAGCTGTCACATACTGCTGCCCTAATCATCTTTCTCTGACCTGCAGATACATGCTCGAACTGCTTAGTCAAAGCCGCATATCCACAGCTGTGACATAGTATTACACCATACTTAGTATCATCAATTCCTTCAAAATTAGGTCTTAAGTCAGCATCAGGCTCAAGTCTCTTAAGCTTCGTAGTAAGCGCTGACTTATATACAACCTGCTTGCTGCACAGAGGACACTCTACCTTCTTATCAATTATTAAGTCCTTCTCTTGAACCTTAGGTTTGCTCTCTTTCTTCTCTATACTATTAGAGGCAGCCTTCGTATTCCTATCATCCTTAAGAATATCAACACCACCTGATACATCTAATCCGAATTTTTCAAGTCCTGATAATAAATTGCTCATATTCTTCCTTGCCTTCTTCCCTCTAATACACACTATGCACATAGTTATATGTAACTCTTCGGCGCCAAGAATGCGCCTTAAGAGTTCATATAACTATATGCTTGTTGCATCTTATATCTTCCGTATAAGTCGTAACTCATATTATATCACATATTTATAGATAGTGGATATATTATTTTGGCAACTTAAATGAACTCTTAAGAGACACTATCCTATTAAATACCGGCGCACCCTCTGATGAGTCCTTAGAATCCACTACGAAGAATCCCTGTCTTACGAACTGGAATCTGTCGTATATCTTAGCGTCCTTAACAGATGGCTCAATATAGCAATCCTTAAGAACAGTAAGAGAGTTAGGATTTACATTCACATTTCCGTTCTCATCCTTAACACCCTTCTCTTCATCAACCAGATTCTCATATAAACGAACTGTGGCCTTAAAGCATTCCTTAGCGCACACCCAGTGAATTGTTCCCTTGACCTTACGACCGTCAGGACTGTTACCACCCTTAGATGCAGGGTCATAGGTACAGTGAATTACGCTAACTTCACCATTCTCGTCAGTCTCATAGCTTGTACATGTTACGAAATACGCATTCATCAGGCGCACCTCGTTACCTGGGTACAATCTAAAATATTTCTTAGGAGGATCAATCATGAAATCATCACGATTAATATATAGCTCCTTGCCAAATGGAATTTGTCTGCTTCCAAGCTCAGGATTCTCCATATTATTAGGAGCCTCAAGCATCTCAACATCATCACTTGGATAATTATCAATAACAAGCTTAACTGGGTCAAGAACAGCCATTACACGAGGTGCCTTCATCTTAAGGTCTTCCCTGATACAATACTCAAGCATTGCATAATCTACTGAAGAATTAGACTTAGACACACCACATAATTCTACGAACTTCTCAATTGATTCTGGTGTATAGCCACGTCGACGAAGTGCCGCAATTGACACAAGTCTTGGGTCATCCCAGCCATCAACAATTCCATCCTCTACAAGCTTCTTAATATATCTCTTACCTGTAACAACATTAGTAAGATACATCTTGGCGAACTCTATCTGTCTTGGTGGACGCTCAAATCCAACCTCTCTTACAACCCAGTCATAAAGCGGTCTGTGATCTTCGAATTCGAGGGTACATATAGAATGAGTTACTCCCTCAATAGCATCCTCAATTGGATGCGCAAAATCATACATAGGGTAAATGCACCATTTATCACCAGTGTTGTGATGTGTAAGGTGAGCAACGCGGTAGATAATTGGGTCTCTCATATTGATATTAGGGGAACTCATATCTATCTTGGCGCGAAGCACCTTGCTTCCATCTTCATATACCCCATCCTTCATCTCCTCGAAGAGCTTAAGATTCTCTTCAACGCTTCTGTCAGAATATGGATCCTTCTTACCAGGAGATTCTAATGTGCCACGATACTCTCTAATCTCATCAGCATTAAGGTCAGACACATAAGCCTTGCCATCCTTAATTAGCTTAACCGCTGCTTCGTACATTTGGTCGAAATAATTAGAAGCGAAGTACAGATGGTCCCCCCAGTCTGCTCCCAGCCACATAATATCTTCCTTAATTGAATCTACGAACTCAGTCTTCTCCTTGGTAGGATTAGTATCGTCGAATCTCATATGAAATGTTCCATTATATTTCTTCGCTAATCCATAATTCAAAAGGATTGACTTGGCATGTCCTATGTGAAGATATCCGTTAGGCTCAGGTGGGAATCTTGTTACCACCTCGTTATAGACACCTTCCTCTAAGTCCTTCTCAATTTCTCTTTCTATAAAATTCTTAGATACGTTTTCGTTTTCCATTGAATTCCTCTTTTCATTATTTCTAGTTATGCACCTTAGAATGTGCATCGGATAATACCTTGAAAATGTGCGTCTTACTTTCTACTTCTTATGCATATGAGTGTATATATGCTCCTGACAATATTCATAATTGCCATTACATTTTGAACAAAATCTAAATGACATATTAGGGTCTGTAATATCAGTCCTTCCACAGATTGCACACTTGTGTCTTGCTACAGGCTGATTCTTACTCCTGTTAGGATTAGATGCGCTCTGCTCACTACCTGTCCCATTAAACGGTCTGAACCCAGCACCGCCACCATTAGAATGATAGCCGTTCTTCGTTCTTCTCGTATTGGCATTACGACCTCTTGCACCAAATGGCGACCAGTTAGAAGAACTATTACCAGCAGACGACGAATTGAAGTTACGAGTTGTAAGCCAGAACAGTCCAAAGTTAAAGAGTGATGCAACAATCATAATACATACAATCCAGTTATGGCTTATAAGATTAACAACAACCTCATATCCAGTAATAACCGCATATATTAATGCCATCCATTTCATCTTAATTGGAATGATGAACATAAATAGAACCTGCATGTTAGGATAGCATAACGCAAATGCTAAGAATATGGACATATTAAGATAATTAGTACTAACGAAATTCCCAATTCCTATTACCTGACCTGCATCGCCAGCTAATCCAACATAAATAGCATATCCGATAAATGCTCCAATCACTGTAAATATTACACCACCGAACATATACAAATTGAACTTAAATGCTCCCCATGTTGCTTCTAATGTGTTACCTAACTGATAATAGAAGAACATCATAATAAGCATGAAGAATATTCCCATAAAACCACTTCCTGAAGAAGGTGGCATAAGTACCCATGTTATTAATCTCCATAATTGGAGATTATGAATAATATAATATGGCTCTAATGTAAGATAGCTTAATAGGTTAAAACCTGCCAGACGAGATACAAGCATCAACAGATATCCTATAGCATATCCAATTAGAAAATAATTAATAAGATGAGGAATAGCATATTTCCCCAGTTTTCTTTCCATTTTGTATAACATAAATTCACCCTTTTATTTCTAATTACTATTCCCTTCTATGAGTTAACTGCTTTCTTCAATTCTTCCTCTTCATCTCTGTTAAGATTCTTCATGGCAGTTGATAGCATAAGCTTAATTCTGTTAAGCTGGTTAACCTCAGAGCTACAATGTTAGCTGTAGGATTCATATGACGAAGCTTCTTGATAACACCTTTACCAACAATATGATTAGGAAGACAACCAAATGGCTGAATACATACAATATTAGATGCACCAGACTCGATTAACTCTAACATTTCACCTGTAAGGAACCAGCCCTCACCAGTCTGATTACCTATTGATACTACAGCCTCTGCTGCCTTAGCAAGGTCTTCAATGTGTGCAGGTGGGTCGAATCTTTCACTTTCTTCAAATGCTATTCTTGCTTCCTTACGAAGCCACTCGAAGAACTTAATCCCATAGTTGCTTATACGCTTACTCTTCTTACTCATTCCAAGATTCTCTTCCTTGAAATTATTGTTATAGAAGCAATATAACAAGAAATCAGTAAGGTCAGGAACTACTGGCTCTGCCCCTTCCTGCTCAAGTAAGTCTGCCAAATGATTGTTAGCTGCAGGCAGGAACTTAACAAGAATCTCACCAACAATACCAACACGAGGCTTCTTAATATCAAGAATAGGAAGTGTATCGAAATCTTTGATTACATCTCTAATCATTTTCTTGTACTTAGAGTGTGATACATAACCATCCTTAGTTATAAAATCAATGATTTTCTTCTTCCATTTCTCATGAAGCTCATCAGTAGAACCTGGAATTGCCTCGTAAGGTCTGATTCTGTAAATACAGCGAAGGAATACATCACCAAATATTAGGGCGTATAAACCTCTTTGTATAAGACTTGGTGTAAGCTTAAATCCAGGATTGCTCTCTAATCCACTAAGGTTAATTGAGATAACAGGAATCTCTGGATGACCAATCTTAGCCAATGCTCTTCTAATGAATCCAATGTAGTTACTTGCTCTACATCCACCACCTGTCTGAGAGATTAGTACTGCTGTCTTAGACAAGTCATACTCTCCACTTGTAATAGCTGTCATAATCTGACCTACAACAATTAGTGATGGGTAGCAGGCATCATTGTTAACGAACTTAAGTCCTACATCAACACATGTCCTTGCAGGTACATCAGGAATAACAAGCTTATATCCTGCAGCATTGAAGGCAGGCTCGATTAACTCGAAATGGAATGGTGCCATCTGAGGAGCGATGATTGTATATTCACTCTTCATAGCCTTGGTAAATATTCTTCTATTGTAATTAGCAGGCACAATCTCTCTCTCCTGCTTATTCTTCTCACGAACTCTAATTGCAGCAAGAAGTGATCTAATTCTAATTCTTGCAGCACCAAGGTTATTAACCTCGTCAATCTTAAGACAGGTATATATCTTACCTGAATTAGTAAGTATATCAGCAACACAGTCAGTTGTAACAGCATCAAGTCCACAACCGAATGAATTAAGCTGAATCAAGTCAAGATTCTCTGTCTTCTTAACATAGTTAGCAGCTGCGTACATTCTTGAATGGAACATCCACTGGTCCATAACGATAAGAGGTCTTTCCACATTTCCAAGATGAGAGATAGAATCCTCTGTAAGTACAGCAATGCCATAAGAATTAATAAGCTCTGGGATACCATGGTTAATCTCAGGGTCAACATGGTATGGTCTTCCTGCAAGAACGATTCCTCGCTTACCAGTCTCCTCAAGATACTTAAGTACCTCTTCACCCTTGTTAGTCATATCTGCTCTGAAAGCATTCTGCTCAGCCCATGCTTTAGCTGCAGCTTCTCTTACTTCATTACCAGTAATGTCAGGGAACTCCTTCTTGAAGACCTTAACTAACTGATTAGTTAGTATTTCCTCTGACGAAAATGCCATGAAAGGATTAAGGAATCTTACCTTGCCTGCAGTAATCTCATCCACGTTATTCTTAATATTTTCAGCATAAGAAGTAACAATTGGACAATTGTAATGGTTGTTAGAATCAGGAAATTCATTCCTCTCGTATGGAATACAAGGATAGAATATGAAGTCCACTTCCTTATTAATTAACCATTGTACATGACCATGGGCAAGCTTGGCCGGATAGCACTCTGACTCACTTGGAATTGACTCGATTCCCAGCTCATAAATCTTCCTGTTAGAGCGAGGTGATAGTACTACTCTAAAGCCTAACTCCTTGAAGAAGGTTGCCCAATATGGATAATTCTCATATAGATTAAGTACTCTTGGAATACCAACACTTCCACGAGGAGCCTGCTCACCCTGAAGTGGAGGATATGCAAATAATCTCTTGTACTTATATTCGTACAGGTTAGGAATGTTGTCCTTGTTCTTCTCCTTACCAAGCCCTCTCTCACATCTGTTACCTGTGATAAACTGTCTGTCCCCTGAGAACTTGTTAATTGTAAGAAGACAATGGTTATTACAATTCTGACATCTTGTAAGACTTGTCTTAAATGTCAAATTATTAATCTCTTCAATAGAAAGAGTTGTAGTTGTTGGATTCTCTTCGTAGCGCTCCTTGGCAATAAGCGCCGCACCGAAAGCTCCCATAATACCAGCAATATCAGGTCTGATTGCCTCAACACCAGATATCTTCTCGAAGCTTCGAAGAACTGCGTCGTTATAGAAGGTTCCACCCTGTACAACAACATTTTCACCAAGATCAGATGCATCAGATAGCTTAATAACCTTAAACAAGGCATTCTTAATTACTGAGTAAGCAAGACCTGAAGAAATATCGGCTACAGATGCGCCCTCCTTTTGTGCCTGCTTAACCTTAGAATTCATGAATACTGTACATCTTGTACCAAGGTCAATTGGATGCTTGGCGAATAAAGCCTCCTTAGCGAAATCTCTTACAGAATAGTTAAGGGACTTGGCAAATGTCTCTATAAATGAACCACATCCTGATGAACATGCTTCATTAAGCTGAACGGAATCAACTGTGTTGTTCTTAATCTTAATACATTTCATATCCTGACCACCAATGTCAAGGATACAGTCAACCTTAGGGTTGAAATGTGCAGCGGCGTAATAATGTGCAACTGTCTCAACCTCTCCATCATCAAGCATAAGGGCAGACTTAAGAAGCGCCTCACCATAGCCTGTTGAGCAGGAATGAACAATAGATGCTTCCTTGGGTAGCAGCTCGTAAATCTCCTTCATAGCCTTAATACATGTATTAAGTGGGCTACCATTATTGTTGTCGTAGAATGAGTATAGAAGGCCGCCATCTTCATCAACGAGAGCAACCTTAGTTGTTGTAGAACCTGCGTCGATTCCAAGATAGCAATTGCCCTTGTATGACTTAATATCAGAAGTCTTGACATGATTGCTGCCATGTCTCTTAGTGAACTCCTCATATTCCTTATCATCCTTGAAGAGAGGCTCCATTCTGGCAACCTCGAATTCCATAACGATGTCAGAATCAAGCTTCTCTAAGATAGATTCTAACTCTGTATAGCTCTCCTTCTTGCAATTAAGGGCAGATCCTATTGCAGCAAACAAATGAGAATTATCAGGAGCAATTACGTGCTCATCATCAAGCTTCAATGTTCTTATGAATGTCTCTTTTAATTGATCCAGGAAATGAAGTGGACCACCAAGGAATGCAACATGACCTCTAATAGGCTTACCACAGGCAAGACCTGAGATTGTCTGATTAACAACAGCCTGGAAAATAGATGCTGCCAAGTCTTCTCTTGTGGCACCTTCATTGATAAGTGGCTGAATATCTGTCTTCGCGAAAACACCACATCTTGCAGCTATTGGATAAATTGCTTTATAGCTCTTAGCATATTCATTAAGACCACTAGCGTCAGTCTGAATAAGTGATGCCATCTGGTCAATAAAGGAACCTGTACCACCAGCACAGATACCATTCATTCTCTGCTCTACATTACCATTTTCAAAATAAATAATCTTGGCATCCTCACCACCAAGCTCGATGGCAACATCAGTCTTAGGGGCATAGAAAGTAAGTGCAGTAGATACAGCAATAACCTCTTGCACAAATGGAATCTCAAGATGCTTAGCAAGTGTAAGTCCACCAGAACCTGTAATCATAGGCATAACCTTAATAGGTCCTGTAACCTTATACGCCTTCTTAAGCAAGTCTTGCAGAGTCTCTCTAATATTGGCAAAATGTCTCTCATAATCTGAGAATAACAGCTTGTCATTTTCATCAAGAACGGCTACCTTAACCGTTGTTGAACCTATATCAATTCCTAGTTTATGTAATATATTTGAACTCATAATAATCCTTTCTATAATCACATACACACGTATTCATAATTATAGAATAGTATCAAGATAGTTTCAACACATAAAATGCCTAATAAAGTCGACAGGTAGGCGGTCCTTTTGTTACATTTCCCAAGTTATAAAAATATCTTAGCAGACAAAACCTGCACGCTCATACAGAAAATCGCGTTACAGGTTTGTCTGCTAAATCATCTAAAATATATAGCTATCAGGACTCTCTGATAATGCATGACCTCTCTGAAGATCAAGCCCTTCATCCCAGTCAGCTTTATTAGCGCAGACTTTCCTAATCATTTCAATCATATCTTCATAATCATCTATCTTGAATCGATTAGACTTCGCAACATAATTGATATTATGAATTGTCTCATCAAATGCGAATATTAGCTGGTTATTAAGGAACGCCCTGTTTACCGCATTAACAATCTCATTTTCTCTGTTGATATCAAGGTAGATATCACATTTTCCATATAAATCATCTATCCGCTCACTGGTAATAGTAGGATATAGCGATACATTATCGTACTTGCCTAAAGAAAGCAGCTTCGATGACATCTCGGTAAGAGCACCGATGTAAAAATGCACATCACTAAGGGCTTCAATAAAGTAGGTAATGTGCTCAAGCTTATCAGAGTTCGTAAGGATTAGTGCATTCTTTCTGCGCTTGGTATTTCGAACATAAGGATACACATATCCCTTGCATTTGACGATTGATTCAGGCACGCCAAGTTCAACTAATGCATCGTAAGCGTCCTTCTTCTGAACATATACACTGCCAACTCTTGTGGCTCTTCCATCAATGATGTACTGCATATTGCCAGGGATATCGTCCCTTCTGTACTCCTGCCAGAACAATACATCCGACTTGTTGTTCTCCCCTAGCATATTAGATACAAAGAAAGGTGTACCAAGGGAATTAATGAAAAGCCTTGTATTATCCAGGCCTCGTTCCTTGAGATAATACATTACAAAATCCGCCTTGCTTTTGAATATCATTACCCTTTCTTTGTAATTTAAAATAATATCGTTAGTGACATAGTCCTCCACAATTATCTCACGATTCTTAGAATCAAAGTAGGACTTTAAAATTATCTTCTGCTTTTTGTCAAATGTGGCTCTAGCATAAAGTGTGCCGAATCTGTTGTAATAATCACAGCTTCGAACAACTCCATTATCATCAAGCCATTCCACACAGCGAACTATTCTCGTATTAGTCGGAATGGAATAAAACATTCTTGCCCTAAGCTTATTCAAATCATGGATTTCACCTGAATTGTTGGTACTTGAGATTTCCCAAAAATCAGGCACATCTATCTCATTAAAATACTTAGACTTGCCCTTCTTCTTGAACCCACCTAAGAAGTATTCATACATGGAATCTACGCCCTCTGGCAAGAAACCATCATCATTAATAACCACGACATTACAAGGAATTCCTGCAGCAACAAATGAATTATGAAGATTCTTACTCTCTATATGATATGCATCAAATAATAATGTTATTTCTTCTGGTATATTACATTTTCCCACTTCCTAATCACCTCGCTTGTAAGGTATTTCTCGGCAATAACATATGACTTGTCACTGAAACTACTTAGGTCATCATGACTAAACAACCTTACGATTCTGTCTGCTAACAGATTAATCTTATCCCTATCCTCTAAGCTGTCATCAATATCAATAAGATATCCATTCTCACCTTCTTCAATAAATGTCTGATTACCATATCTGACATTGAATCCAACAATAGGTAGTCCCGATGATACTGCTTCAAGAAGCGTCAGTCCGAAGCCTTCACTTGTTGAGCCAGACAGATACGCTTCATAGTTAATATACACATCTGTCAGGTCTTGCTGTCCCATTAAATGTACATATTTTTCAGCTCCAACTTCCTCTATTGCTTTCTTTATATCCTCTTCACATGCTCCTTTGCCATAGATATCTAAGGATACATCATCAATGTCTTCTCTCGCCTTGGCAACAGCTCTTACAAGCCATTCAACATGCTTCTCATTAGCTAAGCGGGATGCAGTAATCATACTATGTTTTTTGCGATTCTTATCCGGATACTTTAGCTCATCAACACTTCCTACAGGAATTGTAATTATGTTCGGCTCAACCCCTTTATATTCGAGGAACTGCTCACGAAGAAGAATATTCTGCGCATCAGTAGCCGTAACATAAAAGTCAATATATTTATTCTGTGAAAAGGAATACTCATAGAAATTATTCCAGAGTATATTCTCCTCATTGGTTCCGCTCTCACTAAAGTGATCTGCGTGAATAACAACACCAATTCTGGCAGGCCTTGCATTCATAATAATTGCCTGGCCAATGCCTGTAGTTCTGTCAATTAGCACAATATCTCTCTTGGTAAGCTTCAGGCTTCTAACCATATACCCCACTAATTCTTCCTTGGAGTACAGTATGGTATCCTTCATTCGAAACATTACACTATCACCGTCAATCACCTGCTCAAAAGCGACTGTTCCATCAGTATTGAAAAACCTTCTAAGATACAGATGCGCCTTGTTATCAAGTGGCGCATAGTATTCAGAGAACACCCTGCCATAGGAATAATAATCCTTCCTTACAAGACATCCCTCGGACACCCTTTCAACTCTGTGAAGCAAGTCAGATTCCTCATCTACAAGGTACGCCGTATAGAAATTACCTTTTCCAGGGAAGACATATTTCGCAACCTTCCCATCCCTTGAAAATGTGTACTCTTCCCCTTCAATATCCTTTTCTAAATCCTTCAAAGTAATGGTTACAGGAGCAGTCTTAAAGTCAGTAAAATACTGGTACATCCATATTACTTCACTATCAAGAAATCCAATATTATCACTTAGATGTTCAATATTGTCCCGCACAAATACATCTGTGAAAACGAACTTGCATGGAGCACCTATCTGACGAAAAATATTGGCTCTGTAGCTTTGTGCATATTCCACACCAGAACTGGCCCAGCCAAGTCCAAGATTAAAACTATATATCATATAATCCTCCTTATTCCCTTAAGGATACATAATTCGAAATTCTTTCTCTTCGTCAATGGACACATCAGAAAGCAGGATGTTTCTCACAACATTTCTCTTAATGTCACGCTCCATCATACGAAATGCGCTTAGAGCATCCTTCTGATATTCGAAGACGAGATTACGCTGTGCCGTAGCCCTTCCTGAAACTGCCGATTGCAGCTGCTGTAAGTAATCAACTTCCTCAACCCATGCATCATCAATGGCCCTAAGTGTCGCAATTCTCATGAAGTTGGCCATGTCTTCCTTATCTCCTAGCTTATCCTGCTGACGCTTCAAGCCTGATTTGACAATCTCAATTATCTTCTCTCTGACAAATGTTCTATCATCGAGCCTTTCTAACATTTCCATAGCACGATTATCTAATGTATAGCTTATATTATCAAGTATAAATCTTGTTATAACTGGGCTTGTTAACTCCTCGTTATCCTCAAAGAACACATCAACATTTTCATTAGCAATACCAATAATATCGTCAAATGTCAGCTTGGCTCCGAATAACAGCTTATCTCTTGTCTCGTATAGAAGCTGTCTCTGCAGCTTCATAACCCTGTCGTAATCAAGTGCTTTCTTACGAGATTCCCTTGCGTTCTCCTCAGTCATTTTCTGAGATTTGTTAACATAACGCTTAATCTTGCCGGAAGAAATCCTTCGCTTGCCATCAATGTATGGCTCGATTTTCTCAGTATTGAAATTGCTGACTACGTCGTCTTCTAAGGATACAAAGAACTGTGAAAATCCGGGATCTCCCTGCCTTCCGGCTCGTCCTCGCGCCTGTCGTTCCTGTCTTACATTAGTCATTCTTCCCACACCGATAACGGCAAGTCCTCCTAATGCCTTTACCTCCTCAGACAGCTTAATATCGGTACCGCGTCCTGCCATTGAGGTCGCAACTGTCACAGCTCCTAAGTCCCCTGCCTCTTTGATTATCTCAGCTTCCCAGAAGGCGTTGTTGGCATTAAGCACATTGTGCGGAATCCTCTCATTAATAAGTAGCGCTGATAAGTATTCTGTCTCAGCAATTGTAGATGCCACAATAAGTACCGGCTGTCTTGTCTCATGATGCTTAATTGCCTCCTTAATTGCTGCATTGAACTGACTCTCGAAATCAGGGAAGAATATATCCTTGTAATCCTTCCTCTGAATAGGATGGTTAGTAGGAATAACAACAATTCTCTTGTGGTAGATTTCGAATAATTCCTCTGCCGCATCCTTAATTGTTCCGCTCATTCCAGCCATATGTGGGAACATAAGGAACAGATTCTGATATGTTATGGAGGCAACAGACCTGTTCTCCTGTGTCACCTCAATTAATTCCTTCATCTCTATTGCCTGATGCTGTCCTCCACGCATCTTGACACCAGGCATCATACGCCCCGATTCATTGTCCAGAAGAACCAGCTCCCCATCATTACTTATTACATAATCTCTCTCTATCTCGAATAGCGCATGGGCACGAAGTGCTAATGTCACATGACGATTAACCTCGAAATTCTCAGCACTGTAGAAGTTATCAATCTCGAAGAACTCCTCTGCTCTTCTTATTCCTTCCTCAGTAAGCCATACTTTTTTCTCTTCCTTCTCGTAGTGAGTACCCATTTGCAGTGTGGTAACAAAGAAATTAGCAAGCTCATAGAGATTAGACTGGACCAAAGGAGAACCAGATATTACAAGAGGCGTCTGTGCACTATCGAGAAGAACAGAGTCAGCCTCGTCAATAATTACATAGTTAAATTCCCGCATGAATTTCTCATCTTTATCTTTGGCAAGATTGTCAAATAAGTAGTCAAATCCAAGAGCCGAATGAGTCGTATATACAATATCCTTACTATATACTTCCTTCTTCTCCTCGTTAGTAAGCCTCTCCCCAGCATCCTTCTTAACGCCTGCGGCCACACTAAGTCCCAGGAAATTATAGACTTCTCCCATCTCTTCAGCATCACGAAGTGCAAGGTATTCGTTAGTTGTAACAAGAATTGCACTCTTACCCGTCAGACCATTAAGATACATAGGAAGGGTTCCTACAAGTGTCTTACCTTCCCCTGTATTCATCTCGCACAGATATCCCTGATGCATAGCAATTGCCCCTAGCACCTGTACATCATAAGGTCTCTTCCCTAGAATTCTTCTGTCAGCCTGACATACAACAGCATACGCCTCTGGGAGTATATCATCTGTAGTTTCACCCTGCGCAATTCTATCTCTGAATTCGTCTGTCTTGGCAGCCAGCTCTTCATCTGTAAGAGAATCATATTCCACCTCGTATGCACGAACCTTTTTAAGGATTTTATTCAGTTTTAACAGAATAATCCTATTATTCATATAACTTCTTATCCCTCAACTGTTGTCTTCTTATTCCTCAACTATCTCTATACTATGAAATGTGAACTCATGAAGTCCCCCGTTAATAAGCTGCATCTTGTAGCTGTACGTCTTAAGAGGACATTTGAATGTTGCTTCGTTGTCATTTAATGTATAACTGCCAACCTCCATCTCGTATTTGTCATAGAACACGAACCTGATAATATACCCATTTACACTTGGTGTATCAATATCAATATTAACGCTGTAAGTAGATTCTCCGTCAATAATCGGTAATGCCGGCTCAATTCTCTTAGCCTGGAAATTCACCTTGGAGAACCACTCCTTAATTACCGTTCCAGGTGGCATAAGCATATTCTTGAACTCAACATTATCCTTCGATATATAATTAATCTCTGAGCCATATAGATATGTGGCCGCAGAATATTCATTCCAATATACCTTGTATATTTCTTTAGGCATAGCTTCTCCCTTTGAAATGTAATAATTACAGTTACTCTTTCTCTCTGCCAAGATTTTGTCGAACTGGCTTTGGAACCAGCCTACAATAGCAGCCGTATCATCATTGTGCCTGCCATGTACACCTTTTCCATAGACCTTAACACCCTTGGAATTAAGATGTGATATTACATCCTGATATGCGTTAGAATCGTAATCATCTTCAATCATATAGGACATAATGAACTTGGTCTCGTTCCAATTAGTCTTAGCGAATTTATTCCAGAATTTGTCATTTAATAAATACGCATTCCATTTGTTAGCATCGCCAAATACGTTCATAACAACATCAAGACTTGTTGGGAATCCACCTGGGCGCTTTAGCTTCTCATTTAAGGCAACATCCCCAATATTAGCAAGTGGCTTACCAAGAATAAGGGCATGAGGACGAATATCACAGCCGTAATACAGCGCTCCGAATGTACCCATGGAAAGACCTGACATAACAACATCTGTATTCTTAAATCCTAAGTCATTGACATATTCTTGGATTTCATCAGATATCATCTTCTCATATTCTTTGCTTCCCATATAGAAGCCTCCACCCTCAAGTCTGGCTTCGGCCACAAGAAGGAACGGCGCTCCCATGTTGCGCATTAAAAAATATCCTTCAAAGCCTTCCTTCGTCTTATATCCTGAGAAATACACATTAAGAGGTGGCTTCATATCTCCTGGGTCAAAGTAGAAGAACACCTCTTCTCTCTTAGAGGACACTTTCCTCATTCCTCCAGGAAGGAAATGACCATGCCCTGGCCTTGCAAATCTATCGTGCAATGCAATTAGCTTAAAGGTACCATTACCCTTAGCATGAAGGGATACAGACACAGGACCGGATTGTTCGTTGTTAACTACATTAACAACATGCTCAAATTGCTCCTCAACGAACTCCCATTTATTAATAACAGTAGATAAGGAGCCGGACTGATACTGGGTAATAATTAGCTTGATTTCCACATCCTTCGTCTTCTCATATTCCATCCAGAATTCAATAGTCTGTCCCTTCTCAATTGGAATATTATTACGCCAGAATAAGAGCTGATTATACTCTTCGCCAAAGTCACCACAGATTTCTATTCCGCAATTACCATGCCATTTGACACTACCCTTGAAGCCATAAGCAATGCCCAAGTTATTGTTACGGAATTTCTCACCGTATGACCTAGGAAAATAGTACTTTAAGTCATTCTCTAGGAATATACCAACATCCTCGAACCTTATAAGCTTACAAATCTTACTAATACAGAACTTCAGGAAATTCCCCTGAATATCGATACCTTTTCTGACATAGAGACAATATGCCTTCGTGCATTTATGAAGGAGCTTAAGCTCATCATCCGAAGGAATCTTGTCGATGAACACAAGACAATATGGCCTCTTGGGACATTCTGTAAGCTCAGACTCATAAACCCACTCCGCCTCTGGGGGTATAGTATATGTAGAACTCCAATCTTCATTTCCTAATTGTAGTACACTAATCTTATCCAATGTTCTCTACAACCTCTTTCCATTTATCAACAAGACGTCTAGTAGTATAGTTCTCACCTATATCATACGCCTTAATCATTGCGTTGTTCCAGTTATTAAGAGATGACAGGTAATACTCTAATACCTTCGGCAAATCATTGTAATCTGTAACAATTTTGCCATTTTGCTCGTCACGAACATACTGGCTTTCCTTACTTACAACCTGTGGAATACCGAAGCTCACTCCACTTATCTGAAGGTAGAGATTGGCTGAATTAGATACATTAATTATAAGCCTCTGTTCTCTAATACATTTACTAGCAGACAATTCGTCAACACACTGCTCTACAAAGAACTTTACAGGTACATCATCCATCTCATCAACCTGATTCTCAGTAGTTGTTGTATCCGCATTTTCAAGGGCAAGTCTTGAATCGAAACCGTTCTCTTCTAATATGCGCCTTGTATTATCAAGTATTCTCGAAGGCAGGCCATAATCCGCTTCTCTCGTGAAAAAGCAGACTCTCGCCTTATCATTTTCCTCAAAATATTTTGCAAATATCAATACCAGCTTCTTAAGATTCTCACTTGGTAGATTATCAACCGCAACAAGAATCTTCTGCACCGTAAGCTGACTGCTAATCCCTGACTCTTTTCTCGTGTCAAATGGTGTGATATTGACTACCTTATCGCTATCCTCACCCATATATTCCTTGATTTCATCACATTTCTTCTTAGAATCAGTAACAATATAATCTGCTCTGGCAAGGAGAGCCTTCGTGGCCTTATCCTCCTGCTTATATCTATTCTCAAAGAATGACAGAACTGTCTTACGCCCTATGAGACCATTAGTTATTACCTTGTTATGCCTGTTATGCATAGCAATGCAGAATATATCATCCTTATTAAGCTTCGACACGTAAGAATTGAACACCTCAGATATTACATCATCAAGGCTATCATACATTTCCTTCCTAAAGGGAATCTCTTCTCTACTACCATCAATATTGATAGTATAAAAATTGCTTTCTTTATTAACCTCTACATGATCATCCTCAAAGAACATTCGAATCTTCCATGTACCCTTCTCAGTATAATAATCCTGATAGACAGGAGTATCCTCGCTATAGATAATGGCCGAAGACACGAAGCCCCTATCGTCATATATATTACGAATAGCAACACTGTCGCCTTCATACATATCTACTTCAATAAGGTTGCCATCTTCTCCGAACTCAAGCTGAGCGTATTTCCTTCCCTGGAATAAGGCATATATTACAAATGGCGTATATAGGAATTCTGTATGTGGTATCCAGTCAAGGTCATGATACGAGAACACTCTTGCTCGCTTGCCCTCACATCCACTAATTGCGTCAAACACAGAAAAATAAGGCGCATTAT
Source organism: uncultured Lachnospiraceae bacterium (assembly GCA_905234245.1). Classification (GTDB taxonomy): domain Bacteria; phylum Bacillota; class Clostridia; order Lachnospirales; family Lachnospiraceae; genus RUG191. Next base: position 3,246 of record CAJOGN010000060.1, on the reverse strand, counting down.
ACACTCCCTGTCTATGTAGGAAATGTCTTAAGTTAGGTGAATAAGCTAACAGACAGATGCTGTATTCAAAGGCTTTGTTCCTATGAAATAACTGAATCTGCTTAACTGTGTCATCGAACTCAGAGTGCATCTTACGCTCGTGCCAGTTCTGCTCATTCTCACACCACTGTTCACTTTTATACCATGCCGGAATAAAAACAATCATACTGTAATCTACCTCTATATAAATGGTTTGTATTCATCATAATTCCTAACAACAATTACTTCCTGATACAGGTTATAGAAAATACCTGTAAGCATCATAGCTGATGATGGAAGAACGGCAAGTGACGGACTTATCAGGTCGTAATATTCTAGCAGCATAGGAATTAGAATACACACTCCCATTACTGTTGAACTAATAAGGCTCATCATCAGAACCTGCTTTCGTAAATACCTTCTTGTGTCAGTTCCTGCGTGAAGATTAATAATGCTGTCACCACTTTTTAGAAATTGCTCTGTTAAGTCCTTCGGACTAATGAACACGAATGCCATAGCAATTGTTAATATAAATATCCCTACAATATATACAAATATACCAAATAGCTCGGTAAGCACCATATTGTCGTGAATCCAGAGTATGACAGAATTCTCTGGAAATAACATTTTCAAGAAAGCGGCAAGCATCTGAAGCAGCATGAACATAGCAGATGAGAACATAACAGGCATTACTCCTATCGGATTAAGCTTAATAGCCATGTAATTCTTATCTGCATAGATACTATGAATAGATATTCTCTGGACAGGAAGCCTCTTCTCTGCATTTTCCATAATGATAACCACCACCATAATCACAATCGAAATTATGATTGGAATTATCATCTTCTGAATCGGATTGCCAGAAAGCGCGGAGGTCAAACTGTCTAAAATATTTACATAAATCAGAGTCGTCTGGCCACCAATTCCGTACTTGCCATTGCGGTCGGCCAGCCAGAGAATTACGAATGCACCCGCAATCATCTGTACAATAACCACTGCTTTAACTAGAGTTGGGGAATAGTCAGTCTGTCGAAATGTTAATTGGTTCACCTTGTAAAATGCCTGAATAACAGCGACAATCAGCATTACAATAAGCGATAATCTGTTAAGTGTAATTGATGATATTCGCGACTTGGTATCGGCGCTTAATGTTGAGATTAGAATTTGCATAACAAGGGTTGCAATCATGTATGGAAATATACCAAGTGACAATATAGAATTCTCATATCTGTCACCACTAATTGATTGAAGAAGCAGCACCTGCACATCGATGTCTTCGATTCGACCAACAGATATATCTACTCCTAACAGCGGCAACGACCTACCGAGAAGATATACAACTATAATAATGGCTGTAAATAGAATCTTCTGAACCAATATAGGATGATTGTTTTTTCTATCAGCTTTTAGCATATTATCAATTACCCCTTTTATCTATAACATATCCATTATATAGTATTTTAGTGAAGTTTTCTAGATTATAGAAAATGTTGATATACGCATATATGGACAGCAATAGCTACTAACATATTAGTGTATTGCATATTTTTTTAAATCCACCTTATTACCAATCACTTGCACACCTTCAGCCTGAAGACGTTCAGCCTGCTTTGCTGGCCCTCCAAACACAAATTCATCAGCCAACTCTCCCTTCGAATTAACAACACGATGACAAGGTATTGATAACGGGTCCGGATTCTTATGAAGAGCATTACCAACTGCTCTTGACATTTTAAGATTTCCTGCCATTTTTGCTATCTGCCCATACGTTGCAACCTTCCCCTCCGGGATCTTCTTTACTGCATCATATATTCTCTTCGTAGGACTATCTGATATTAAATCATAGCTTTCGTCAATCATCATTTTAATATCTTTTTCTGGCACACTACCATCAAGAATAATAGTATTCCAATGCATTTTGTTCTGATGATAACCTGGCAAGACTGATTTATAAATATCTCGCCAGAAAAATGCTTTTTCAGGGTCAACCTTCACATTTATATTAATATATCCATTTCTCTCATATGTCCATAGAAATGCTTTCTTATTATATTTGTACCTCACAAGCTGCCAATTCTGATCACCAAAGGGTGCATCCTGATATGTATCCGGCAAAGATAAACCATATTCTAATACTTGTTCCCTTGTTCTCATATTCATCCCTCCATTCTACTATACCTATTATAAGAAATATTATAAGAATATAAAACATAAAAAATCAGGGGCCATACATGGATTAATACTAATCCACGTATAGTCCCTGCATTGTCTTTCAAAACTTATTATAGAATTCTACTTTTCAGTTTTATCTGTATTCTCAGTTTCTACCTTTCTAAATAAGTTCTTATTATGCTTCTTATCGTAAGCAGTCTTAGCTGTTGCAGCTCCTGCTACTAGAAGAAGTATCCACCAGAATTTCTTATTCTGTGATTCACCCTCTGCAAGAGGAACTTCATCATTATCAATAGTAACGAACTCATCGCCGCCTGCGAGTGGTGTAACCTCATCGTCTATAGTAACAGTTGGTGTTGCTGCTGGAGCTGCTGGTGCTGCGCCAGTTCCTGCGGCTGCTGGAGCTGCTGTACCATCACCTGCTGTTGCAAATGTCTGATCAACGAAAGTATCAGTAACAGGTGTTGCTCCGTCTGCTGTATTAGGAGTTGCATCTACTGGTGTATTTGCATCTGGTGTCTCGCTTGTAGCTGTACTTGCGCTTGCACTTGCTGATGAGCTTGCGCTCTCGCTTGATGATGTTGAAGCATACTCGCTAGCGCTTGTTGAAGCACTATTTGATGCGCTTGTACTTGCATTAGCGCTGTCTTCAGTTGAAGCGCTTGTTGATGCGCTTGTGCTTGCCTCTGTACTTGCCTGGTCTGATGCACTTGTTGATGCTGATGCACTATCATTTGCTTCTGTACTAGCACTATCACTTGCCGATGTTGACGCACTTGCACTCTCACTGTCAGCCAATGAAGCCGATGTTGATGCGCTTGCGCTCTCACTTGCTGCTATAGAAGCTGATGTCGATGCGCTACTACTTGTTGAAGCATTCTCGCTTTCACTTAATGAAGCACTTGTACTTGCATTAGTACTTGCCTCTGCACTGGCACTTGCTGATGCGCTTGTGCTTTCACTTGCTGAGGTTGATGCACTTCCTATTGTAGATGCTTCATCACTTGCTGATGAGCTTGCGCTCTCGCTTGCTGATGTAGAAGCATTTGTTGATTC
>CAJOGN010000059.1 GCA_905234245.1 uncultured Lachnospiraceae bacterium | reverse complement strand
ACCACATGCAGGCTTGGCATATGGATTAGACAGAATGATTATGCTTATGACAGGGGCTGATTCTATTCGTGATGTAATTGCATTCCCTAAGGTTAAGGACGCATCCTGCTTGATGACTAACGCACCAAGTAGTGTTGACGATACTCAATTAGAAGAATTGTGCCTTAGTATAAAAGAGTAATAAGACATTTTTCTTCTTGCCAATGTATGAACACTTTGGGTATAATAGATTTAACTATATTTAATAAATAGGGGAAGGAAGGGGAAACTATGCATACATTTCAACCGTATCCAATCGAACTGTATGAGGCTAATCCATTTACGCTTATTGGGGAGCAGTGGTATACCATTACAGCGGAAAAAGATGGCAAGGTCAATACCATGACTGCCAACTGGGGGACTTTGGGAAGTCTCTGGGGCAAATACGTGGCAGTTATTTATGTCAGGGAATCTAGACTTACGCATGAATTCTTAGATGCGTGTGAGTATTTTTCTATTACTAATTATCATAAGAATAATAGAAGTGCTCTTAAGTATCTTGGAAGTGTATCCGGACGAGATGAGGATAAGATTGCCGGAGCCAGATTCCATATTAACTATGATAACGGAGTGCCCTTTATTGATGAAGGAACATTCAGCCTGATATGTAAGAAGATTTCCAGGACGCAGTTTGCGCCGGATCAGTTCATTGACTCGAATATTGAGAAGGAATGGTACAAGGAAGGCGATTATCACACGATGTACGTTGGAGAGATTGTTAAGGCTTTGGCAAGATAAATGTGACAACATTGGGAGAGGCTGCTGCTTCTCCTTTTTTGGCAAATGCTAAGAAATAAGATGAATGTTGAGGGTAGTTAGACAAAATGATATTTGACGGCGATAATTATGTGACAATTGTACCCCGAGCAGAAGCTGGGATAAGTTTAGACCTTTTGCAGCAGATTAATGGATTACAGACAGATATATGTAAGGCTTGTAACACATATTGCGTCTCTATTAAGAAGGACGTTGGAGTCTTCGCCTCATATCTCGGTTCCGTTGAAGAGAAGGAAGAGATAGCGAAGATTGTTACTGTTGATATGGTTCGTGAACTGTGTCTGCAATTCAATGATAATGTGCTTGAGAAGGTTATTCATTTTGATACAGGAATGGACTATGTCAAAATGACTGGCTGTGCTATATGTAGTAATGACAGACTGCTCCTTGGTGTATATATAATGATTGCCTTTGTCGATGATGGCGAGGATCATGATTTGCCAAAATGTATCAAGAAGGTTCCGCTAGATAAGTTCGATGCCATTGCGCTATTAAATGCTAATCTTAGTGACCGCTTTTTCAGCGACAAGCTCTACGAGGCGAAGTTGGAAGAAGATTTGAGTCATGTTGAGGCCATTGGGCACAAATTAGAGCATCAGTTATCTAAGAATGAGATAATTACTAATATATTGAAACTGTTAGAGTCTGATAATGATTTTGCCCAAATCTCTGAGGACATTTTTGCAGAAGCAGGCAGATATCTTAATGTGGATGATTGTCTTCTTATTAAGAAGAACACAGATGAGAAGACTGTTACCTGTATTGCTGAGTGGAATAATGATGACAAAATCAAGTTAGGCGATAGGTTCGAAGCATACGCAATAGAGGATATGCCTTTCTTTAACGGCAGGTCATATACACCGTCCTCTGATAGCATTATGCCTGATAATTTCCGGGAGTTCTTTGATGAGCTTGGAATTGATGCAGGTGTTTTTCTGCCATTAGATGTTAATGACACTGATGAATTATATTGTATCTTCATTAGTGAAGAATATAGGAAATGGACAGTAGAAGAGCTCAAATTCTTCCAGGATGTAAGACGAGTTCTGCAGACTATTCTAATTAAGAGAATTACCAAGAATTCCCTGGCAAGCTCTTATACAGCCTTAGAAGCTATCTTGGAGAATGCAGGCTGTGGAATATGTGTTGATGATGTTAAGAAGAAGACTAACCTATATGCTAATGAGACATACAAGAGCTTATTAGATGATGAAAGTGACAGAAAGTCATTAGAAATGGTTATTGAGGATGAAGATTTTGCATCTAACAATCTTCATACATATTATGCTAAGAATAGTGATAAATGGTTTGATATCACATTTGCCACAACCTATTGGGTGGACGGCAGGGAAGCCAGACTTGCAACTGTATATGATGTAACAGATGTTAAGAGATATCAGCGTGAGATAGAAAAGCAGGCAAGAACTGACTATCTTACAGGATTATATAATCGTAAGCAATGTGAAGAGGACCTTCTCGTTGAGATTCGCAAAGCCAACGTAACTGGAGATATGGGAGCACTTCTATATCTTGACCTTGATGATTTCAAGAATATTAATGATGGTCTTGGTCATCACGTGGGAGATCAGCTTCTAATTGAGATTGCACATAGACTAAATGATGTTACAGGTAAGGTCAATAAGACTTATCGTGTAGCAGGAGATGAATTCATAGTTTTAATTCCATCTGGCGGATATAAGGATCTTGATGAAGTATGCAATAATATTGGAAGACTCTTCGCTAGAAGCTGGAATATATCTGATAAGAAATATTATTGTACCATGTCAATGGGATACGTTGTATTCCCAGCACATGGCTCAGATGTTCAGTCAATTATACAGAGGGCTGACATAGCACTAAGCTGTGCTAAGGCTCGTGGTAAGAATAGAATAGAAGCATATAGCGAAGAGGAAGCATCTAACAGCGTTAAACGACTTGACCTAGAGAAGCAGTTAAGAGATGCTGTGGCTGATGGCTGCAAGGAATTCGAGGTGTATTATCAGCCTGTTGTTAATATTACTGGCGATGATGCAGTGTGCTGTGGTGCAGAGGCTCTTGTTAGATGGCGCTCTAAGGAGTTTGGATTTATGAATCCTGCTGACTTCATTCCGCTATCTGAATACCTTGGTTTAATTGTGCCAATTGGCGAGCATGTTCTAATCGAGGCCTGCAAGCGCTGTAAGTACTGGAATGACTTCGGTCATCCTGAATATAAGGTCAATGTTAATCTGTCAGTAGTTCAGCTTCTTCAGAAGGACATTGTTGATACTGTGGAAAATGCGTTGATTGTATCTGGTATCACACCTGAGAATCTGACTCTTGAGGTAACGGAAGGTCTGGCTATTAATGATATGGATGCCATGAAGGCAATCCTGAAGGGTATTAAGTCTCTTGGCGTTCGTGTGGCATTAGATGATTTCGGAACGGGCTATTCTTCTCTTAATCATATTAAGTCAATGCCGCTTGATGTTATTAAGATTGACAGATGCTTTATCAATGGTGTTGGTACAGATGCTTTTTCTGATGCATTTGTTAAGACAGTATCGGACCTTGCAGATGCAATTGATGTAAATGTGTGTGTGGAAGGTGTTGAAGAAGAGAGACAAAGGGAGGCACTTGATGATATGAATATTCAGATGATTCAGGGATTCTTATATGACAGACCTTTGTCACAGGAGGAATTCGAGAGGAAGTATCTTGTATGAGTGCAGATATATGTGAAGAGTGCAATAATTATATGTACGATGATGAAGAAGAGTGCTATGTGTGTGATATGAACTTAGACGAGGATGATATGTACAAATTTCTTACTGGTAACAATAAGGATTGCCCATATTATCAGTCTGATAATGAGTATGAGGTTGTTAAGCATCAGATGTGATGCCACGTTTTTTGTTATAGTGTGTAAGACTTTCAAAAAGGTCTGCACGCTCATGGGGAAAATCGCTTGGCAGACCTTTTTGCAAAGTCTTACAGCTAGTGCAGAAAATCGCGTTGCAGGCCTTTTTACAAAGTCTTACAGTTAGCAGAGAAAATCGCACTTAAGACCTTTTTTACTAAGACTTACAGCTAGTGCAGAAAATTGCGCTCAGCAATAATAAAATAATAGGGGGATAGATATGTTACAGGAAAGTATCAAGAAATTAGTTCAGTATGGGATAGATACTGGACTTACACCAGAATGTGAGAGGATTTACACAACGAATCTGCTGTTAGATGTGTTTAATGAAGACACATATACTGATCCGGAGGTTGATACATCTAATATTGTATTAGAGGATGTGTTAGCAGATCTTCTTGACGAAGCAGTTAAGAGGGGATTAATAGAAGACAGTATTGGATATAGAGATTTATTCGATACAAGAATTATGAATTGTCTTATGCCTAGACCGGCTCAGGTTCAGGCTAGATTCAAGGAGGAATATGCTAAGTCTCCAGAGGCTGCTACAGAATATTTCTTCAAGTTAAGTCAGGATAGCGATTACATTCGTCGTTACAGAATAGTTAAGGATAAGAAGTGGACTGTTGATACTAAGTATGGAACACTTGATATTACTATTAACCTTTCTAAGCCAGAGAAGGACCCTAAGGCTATTGCAGCAGCCAAGAATGCTACTGATGTAAAGTATCCTAAGTGCTTACTCTGCGTAGAGAATGAGGGCTATGCCGGAAGATTAGACCATCCTGCAAGAGAGAATCATAGAATTATTCCTATTACAATTAACGATTCTGCATGGGGATTTCAGTATTCTCCATACGTATATTATAATGAACATTGTATAGTATTTAATGGTGAGCATACACCTATGAAGATTGAGAAGGCAACATTTATCAAGTTATTTGATTTTGTTAAGCTTTTCCCTCATTACTTCCTAGGCTCTAATGCTGACCTTCCTATAGTTGGTGGTTCCATTCTAAGCCATGACCATTTCCAGGGCGGTCACTACACATTTGCCATGGAGAAGGCAGAGATTATTAAGAATTTCACTGTTCCTGGCTTCGAAGATGTTACAGCAGGCATTGTAAAATGGCCATTATCTGTTATTCGTCTTCAGTGCAAGGACGAGAAGAGAATTATTGAATTGGCAGATCATATTCTTAAGGCATGGAGAGGATATACTGATGAGGATGCTTATGTCTTCGCTGAGACAAATGGCGAGAAGCATAATACAATAACTCCAATTGCCAGAAGAAGAGGAGAGCTCTTCGAGATGGACCTTGCTCTTCGTAATAATATTACGACAGATGAATGCCCTATGGGATTATACCATCCTCATGAGGAACTTCATCATATTAAGAAGGAGAATATTGGACTAATTGAGGTTATGGGGCTTGCAGTTTTACCTTCAAGACTGAAGGGAGAGATGGAAGAGCTTGCTGATTATATTATTAGTGGCAAGGATATTCGTAGTAACGAGGCTCTAAGTAAGCATGCTGACTGGGTAGATGAGTTCCTTCCTAATTATTCTGATGTAAATGCTGATAATATTGCTGGAATTATTGAGCAGGAGGTAGGAAAGGTATTCTGTCGAGTGCTTGAGGATGCAGGTGTTTATAAATGTGATGATGAAGGCTTGAAAGCTTTTGAGAGATTTGTAAGCAGCTTGTAATTACTGCTGATTATAAATTGTTTCTTTTTGCAAAAAAATAAAAAGAGGTTGTTGTATGAAAGATAATTATAATGAACTTGCCAAATTATTTGACAATACACCCAGAATTTGTGAGAACTGTGGGGGCGGCTTCAATTATAACGGAGCTGGAGAGTATGTCTGCAAGAAATGTGGTCGAATTGAATATGATGATTATGGTAAGGTCAGAAAATTCATAGAAGAAAATGGACCTGCCCCATATCATGTTGTTAAAAAAGCAACAGGAGTTAATGGAAGACTTGTTAGGGAGTATCTTGATACGCCAAGTAGTGTTAGAAAGTTCGATATGGTTTGTCAGGGCTGTGGCTGTAAGATTGCTGCAGGCAAATACTGTGCTTCTTGTGCAGCTTCTAAGGACTCAAAGCCTTCAATTACTAAGAGTGAGCCTGGACTGGGAAGTAAGAAATCTACTAGAATTGAGAAAAAAGGTGGAATTCACTTCGTAGTTGACAGAAATGAAAAGAAATAATACTTAGAAAAATGTAAATGTTAATAAAAAAGAGCAAAAAAATAAGACCTTACTGCGGCACCCCCTGGTTACGGGGGCTTCAAATAGGTCTTATTTTTATAGATTACCTAATGCATACTTTAAAGCTGATACAGGCTTCTTACCTTGACTTTCCTGCTCCTTAGCATAGTTATTGTAATCTGCATATAATGATGATATTGTAGTATATTCTGTGTAATTCATAATCTTTCCTCCTTATTATATACTTAATTGATTTCCTAAAGTGCTAATTGGTTCATCTTAGTACTGACCAATAGCAAACTTAAGGAATGATACAGGCTTTTTGCCTTCGTTTAACATTTTGTTAGAATACTTTTCATACTCATAATATGATAATGAGAAAGCATCTTGTGCTGAATGTCCAACCATTTCTTTGTCCTCCTTTCTTGTTTCTGGTGCTATAATATCACCGCCATTGTATAATGTCAACAAAAACTTTGTGTCTAATTTGTGAAAATAGCACTAAAAACTAGCAAAGTGACAGTTAAGCCTGAAATTGAGTTGTGCATATAGCACAATTTCAGAGGGCAAAGTATAGTAGTTTTTAACAAGATGTCTTAGTTTGTTAGGTATCTTGCTTATCCTATGCTATAAAAAATGTGCAATGTAAACAAAAAATGGACTAAAAAATAGAGCGATAAGAAACAGGCGTGTATTAAAGTGACAAAAGTGTGTTCGAAATGTGTCCAAATTGTGTCCTAAATATAAATAAATTATTAATTTTTATATTGATAATTTTTAGACAAGAGAGTATAATTCATAAATGAAGAACATATTACTATAAGGAGGAAATTAAAAAATGGGTATGATGTTTCAGATCTATGGCGATACGTCACTAACACAGATCCTTGGTTGGTGCATGGTATTCGTCGGATTGATTCTACTTAACGAGCTTGGTCGTAGAACTAAGTGGGGTGGAATTTTACTATTTGTAATTGTTCCAATTATTTTAACTATTTACTTTATTCTTATCCATGTTGGTCTATTTGGTGGAGCAGAAAACCAAGAGGCTATGTATATGGATGGTTGGTTCCATTACTTCAAGCTATACGCTGCAGACATCGGATGCGTAGGTTTCATGATGATCAAGTATGGCTGGGGAATTGGAAAGAAGCATTGGTTTAAGGCTTGGCCTTTCTTCATTGTTGCAGCTAACATCTTAATCGCAGTTGTATCTGACCTTGAGTCATTCATCAAAGGTACAATGGCAGGCGGTATTCAAGGTGGTTGGTGGGCATCCAACGAAGGTGTATTCCTTTACGGTGGATGGTGGAACCTCCTCAACGCATTAGCTGGTATCATCAACATTCTTTGTATGACAGGTTGGTGGGGAATTTACTCATCAAAGGGTCAGAAAGATATGTTATGGCCAGACATGACATTTGCATTCATCCTTGCTTATGATGTATGGAACTTCGAGTATACATACTTGAACCTTCCTACACACTCATGGTACTGTGGTGTTGCTTTACTTCTTGCTCCTACATTTGCAGCAGCATTTTGGAACAAGGGTGGTTGGATCCAGAACCGTGCTAACACACTTGCAATCTGGTGTATGTTCGCACAATGTGTACCTCTATTCCAGTTAAGCAAGACATTCTCTGTAATGCCAACAGTTTACGGTGGCGCTTCAGAGGCTGGTTACTCAGCATTGGATCTTTATGATTCAGCTATTAATGTATACAACAATGGCGGAGATGCTGCTAAGGCAATCAGTGATCTTGGTATCACAGCTAACCCAACAGCTCAGGGTGTTATTGCAATGGCTTCTATCGTTGTTAACGTTGTTGTATTCACAGCAATTCTTAAGAGAGCTATTGAGCAGAAGAAGAATCCATATACAAACGAAATTTGGACTGGTACAAAAGATTTCGAGCTTGCTATGGCAAGAAGAGAGGATTAATTCTAGTTTAATATTTATTTGAATATGTTCTTTAGAAATTAAGGCAGGTGCTTTGGCACCTGCTTTTTTTGTGCGTTATATTGTGGGAAGGGGGCGGCAGACTTAGGTGTCCTCATACTAGTAATTCTTCGCTAAGTATATGCCTTTGCTACGATGTGCTTCTAGCTAACAAAAACACTCTGGTGTTACAATTATTAGCCGAAGGCGCACAATTCTTGTGGTTTCCAGCGTATGCAGCTAATAAATCAAACCGGCGATTGCTAATATTAGCCAGTGGAGATGCTTTCTGTAAGGCTTTCAAGATATTTGGCTAATAAACAAACCCAGCAGTCGCTAATATTAGCCGGCTGCCCCTCTGTATTCGTGTAAATAAAAAAGCAACCTCACTGACCAAGGATAGATTTGTCAATCATCTTACGAGGGGTTCTGATTATTAGTTGCTTTTTTACATTTTTCTGTGGTACTATCATAGTAGGTGAATATGTGATATATTCGGCAAATAAGCGATTCGTACCTTATATGTGTATATATGCATCAGATGTTTATGCTCAAGGAGGAATGCACATGATTAAGAAAAAGAAAACAGGAAAGAAGCTTCTTAGCTTTTTGCTTACGCTATCCATGGTGATGAGCCTGATGTCAGGGATGTGTCTGACAGCACTGGCGTCAGATGACGAAAAAACTTATCGTGATTTTCTGAATACTACAACAGTGGTAAAGTTTGATGGCAAAGAATGGTATTTGACTAAGCAGTCCCCTGATCTGGAGGACAAAGGCTTAGTCACCCTGCTTTCGAAGGAAATTGTTGGTTCAACAATGTTCTGTGCCGAAGAAGTTTACACAAACAACATATATGAGGGGTCAGCCGTGCAAAGGGCCGTAAACGAATTCTACAATGAAAAGATTTCGGCTGAGGCAAAAGAGGCATCTTCTGTGTTTATTCTATCAAAAGAACAAGCAAAGGAGATAGAAGTCGCTAATTCAAATGTCTTGAAATGCCAGAAATATAACAACAGAGAAGACAGTTGGTGGCTCTGCTCACCCGGTATGAATTGGGCCAGGGCGGCGTGTGTGTTCGGTAGTTCGGGTCATGTAAGCGAGGATGGAGCCTGGGTGAAAAGTGAATGGGAAAACCTTGGCGTTCGTCCCTCTTTGTGGCTTAACCTGTCAAAAGTTAATTTCTCCTATGTTGAGCTGACAGGAGCTGAAAATATGTCTCCAAGCGGAGGTGAAACCACACAGGCATTCTTTAGCCTTAAAAGTTCAGGAAGTAGTCAAAAAACCATGACCGATGTAGTATATACAGCAAAAGACGGGTATTATTTTCCGGAAGGTTACAGTGTGTCCCCAGTCAACGGTATTACCGTAACACGCATCAGCGATAATCAGATTAAGGTATCTGGAACCCTGACGGGTGATGTTGCTAAGATTACGCTGACTGCACCCACAGCGATGGGGCAGCCGGCTGCGCCGACAGGAGTTACCGCGACAGATTGTACAAAGCCAAATGTAAATGATGGAAGGCTCGATGGTGTTACAGATGATATGGAGTACAAGAAGTCTGATGCTGAGGCTTGGATAGCCGTAACTGGTAGCGCCATTACAGGTCTTGCTCCCGGAACATACTATGTGCGCACAAAGAAGACGGATACGACCCTTCCTTCTTTATATCAGGAACTGGTGGTTAAGGGATTTGTTGAATATACTGTGTTATTCCGTGTGTTATACGGTGCCTGGGATGATGGAAGTACAGAAGATAAAACTGTGACTCTGACAGGAAGAGAGGGTGGTAATCTAAAACTGACAGCTGAACAAATTCCGAAAGTCGGTAATAAGCCAAATGAAAACTATATGGCAGGTATCTGGCTTGTAACTCCGAGTACGGATACCCCGATTACAGATTGGACGAGCTATGTTTATCTATATTTACCGTCGGAAATGGCTGTCGTTGCAGATGATCCGACACCTAATACACTTAATTATACTGGTTTTGCTCAGAATTTGGTGACAGCCGGTTCCGTTTCGGGCGGCACCATGATGTATGCCCTTGGCACCGAAACCGAAGCTACGGAGCCTTATACCACATCCATTCCTAAAGCTACCGAAGTTGGAACCTACTATGTGTGGTATGGAGTCAAAGGAGACGAGAGTCATATTGATACCGCTCCGAAGTGTATCCAGGTGACAATCGGAGAGAGAAAACCGATACCAACACCCACACCGACTCCTACACCGGACCCTGAGCCTACACCGGATCCTGATCCAGAGCCGGAGCCGGAGCCTACACCTGCTCCTGAGCCACAAGATCCCGATGAATATACAGATCCTGATTCAGGAGAAGTTATACCGGAGTTAGTAGAAGTACCTGAGACTGATGAAGCAGGTACAGTTATTGAAAAGCAGTCGGACGGCTCTGTTACAGTTACAAGCTTGGTACAGCAGGTCAGATTAGTCCTGCAGTATTTGCAGAAGGACAGGTATATAGATTATACAATCCTAATACGGGAGAGCATTTCTATACCAAGAATCCTGAAGAACGAGATGCACTTTCGTCTATGGGCTGGAACTACGAATCAGAGCAGACAACCAAGACGATAGCCTCTTCGGAAGAAGGAGCGGCACCAGTATATCGTGTATACAATCCTTATACAGGTTTACATCATTATACATGTGACAAGTCAGAAGCTCTGTGGCTAAAAGATATGGGATGGAACTATGAGGGAATCTCTATGTATGCTTATGAAAAAGGTTCTGGATACGGAACTCCTACATACAGGTTATATGCACCGTTCCCTGATGCACATGGACAATATCAACATATATTTACAGTTCATGAGGATGAGAGAATAGCACTTCTTATGGCTGGATATAATGATGAAGGTATCGCTTGGAATGTGAAATAATATACAATATCGTAATAAAGTAATTCTAAATGATAAAAAGGCGGGTGAGATTTCACTTGCCTTTTTTGCGTCTGAGGGCAGATTATTGGACAAGTATATATATGAATGGCTTGAGAGCGGTAAGCTTGCTGTATCTGATTCGGTAGAAGATTTAAAAATTAATATCTCTGCTGTTGTATCTCATAAATTAATACCGGGTGAAACTATATTTTTTATAGATGAAGTCCAGGAGTTAAAAGAAATAGTTACTCGTATACTCGTATTAAGTTCTGGGTCGATGAGGGTAGCTTTCGCTATATCCTCAGCGGTTCTCTCCTCGGTGTTGAATTAAAGGCTCTACGCTCAGTACCTGTGGGATATGTTCATGAATTGAAAATGTTTCCAATGGATTTTGAGGAGTTTATGATAGCATCGAATGTTCCGGACAATATAATAACGCATATAAAAGAGTGTTATGTCTTAAAGAAATCTGTGGGAGAGGTCGTTCATAACAAGATGATGAAGCTTTTTAAAAGGTATCTTGTTGTAGGAGGCATGCCTCAAGCTGTTAACGAATACATCGAAAGTGGGAATATAAGTCGAGTAGGTGAAATACAAAGAGATATAATTAACTTCTATAAAAGAGATTTTACAAAGTATGAATCGGAAGATAATGCACTTATGTTGAAAACTATTTATGACTTAATCCCGGCACAACTGTTGAAACAAAATCGTAGATTTAATTACGCTGATATAAAAAAAGGCTTGATGTTTAAAAGTGTCGAGAATTCTTTTGTGTGGTTATATAATTCCGGAGTGGTGTTAAGTGCATTTAATACGACAGAGCCTAAGATAGGATTAAAGTTAAATGAAAAAGCAGTCTTGTTAAGTTATATTATTCAGATGTTGGACTTTTGACTTATGCGTGTGGAGAATCTATGAGAAAAAGTATTCTCTTTGAAGGCGGTACGCCGAATATGGGTGGAATATACGAAAATGTTGTAATCCAAGAGCTTGTATCGTGTGGATATGATGTTTATTATTACAATAGTAAGAAGCTTGGGGAGTTGGATTTTGTTATAGAAAACGGGATAAGTGTAGTTTCGATAGAGGTTAAAAGCGGAAAAGATTATTATGTTCACTCAGCTATTAATAATGTCCTGAAAGTTGAGGATTTTGGAATAGGAGAGGCTATAGTTTTTACAGGATTTGATCTGTCAGTTAAAGGAAATGTAGTTTATTATCCTATATATATGGCGGGTATAATGCACGAAAATAATGATGATAGTGTTTTAGACCCTATTGTTTTTTAAAGAAGTTTAGCAGCATTATTGTATTAGGGTTTATAGGTTTGTATGATCAGAAAATCGTTGAAATATTTTTTTTTGCTGTGTTATAATCCAACTGTGCTATGTGTGTAAAATATGCGCATGTAGGTCGAAATAAGAGGTGAGAACTTTGGTTTTTTCATATTATTATAGGAGAAAATAGCTTATGAGAATTACAACGAGACGATTATTTGGAATAATATTGAGCTTTGTGCTGGTGCTGGGAGTGATGCCGGCAGTATCTTTGACTGTGCAGGCAGAAGAGAATTATCCTATCTGGATCGGTGGCGTGCAGGTAACAAGCAGCAATGCGAACGATGTATTTGGCGACGGCAAGGTGTGTTATTTTCCTGCAGACGGCGACAATCCTGCCACGCTGATACTTAATAATTATACCTATTCCGGCCCCGGGCATTTTGGCAATCATCCTTATGACACATATGATGTGGATTTCTGTGCGGCAATTTATGCTGAAGAATCTCTGAAGGTTACATTAGTAGGCGATAGTAGAATTCAGGCTGTATCTACGAGTGAGAATTATACAGATAGTTGCGGTGTCTATTCTAACGAGAATCTGTCTATTGATGGCGACGGAAGTTTGACTGCCATCGGAGTCAGTGGTGAAGGTATCTGGGGCAGAGTGAGTGTGACAATCAGTAGTGGCACTGTGAACGCTTCCGGTGCTTATCGAGGCATTACTAGTTTAGGGTATGTTGTGATTAACGGCGGAGAAGTAGAAGCCATTGGCACAGACATCTTGGGAGAAGAGGATGATGCTTACGGAATCTCCTCCGACAACTATGATGTGATAATTGGCGGTGGCACCGTGAAGGCCATCGGAACGGACTCCGGCATCTTTACCTTATTGAACGATGTAATAATCAATAGTGGCACCGTGACTATTAAGAGTGGTGTGGATGGCATCATGACCTTTAGCGGAAGTGTGTCCATTAGCGGTGGCACCGTGTCTATTCAGGGCGATAAGAACGGCATTCACGCCAGTGCTAATGTTACAATCAGCGGAGGTACCGCGATTATTCAAGGTGGTGAGAATGGCATCAATAACTATCATGGCATAACTATTAGCGGTGGTACCGTGACAGCCAGTGGAGACAACGAGGCTGTCTTAGGCTTCGTGATGAATTCCGTCGAAGGTACAGGATGGACGAATATAGAAGGTACTGAAGGCAAGGAAGATATTGCAATCAGCATTGATGGTCAGGCACTGACATATAAGAAGGTGCAGTTCCCAAGGAAACCCTCGCCGACTCCTGAACCTCAGGATCCTAGTGAGTATACCGATCCTGTATCGGGTGAGGTAATACCGGAACTGGTTGATGTACCTGAGACTGATGAAGCAGGTACAGTTATTGAAAAGCAATCAGACGGCTCTGTTACAGTTACAGATGCAGAGCTTGGTACAGCAGGTCAGATTAGTCCTGCAGTATTTGCAGAAGGACAGGTATATAGATTATACAATCCTAATACGGGAGAGCATTTCTATACCAAGA
>CAJOGN010000058.1 GCA_905234245.1 uncultured Lachnospiraceae bacterium | reverse complement strand
TATGCAGAACAGATTAGAGCACACAATCGACAACTTAGATAACGTTGTTGAGAACGTAACAGCAGCTGAGTCACGTATCCGCGATACAGATATGGCTGACGAGATGGTTAAGTACTCTAAGAACAACATCCTTACACAGGCAGGACAGTCAATGCTTGCTCAGGCTAACCAGTCAACACAAGGTGTTCTATCATTACTTGGCTAATAAGAATAACAGGTATGGTATTAAGAGGAACCGCAATTTGCGGTTCCTTTTTATGTATTAAGAACAGGTTGAAAAAAACTGTAATAAGTTGTAATATAGAAACATAACTGTAATAAGTTGTAATAAACTGTAATAAAGAATTAAAACTGTAATAAGTTGTAATACTGGAGAGAGTTAATGGATAATCCTTTTAGTTTGAATTTTGGCAGAGAACCTAATCTTTATATACCAAGATTAGAAGAGCAAGAAAAAATCACAAGCACATTTAATTCTGATAATCCTTATACGAATGTGTTTATGATTGTTGGTGCGAGAGGAAGCGGCAAGACGGTATTGATGAGCGAGATATCACATAGCATTAACAGTATGCCGAATTGGATACATATAGATTTGAATGTTGAAAGAGATTTACTCAATGCTTTGGCGGCCAACCTATATAATAAGACTAAGAAGAATTATCCCAAAATAAAGTTGGACATTTCCATAAAGGGATTAGATATATCTCTTGAACGCGAAGAGAAGTATACCGATATACAATTGGATTTGGATAAGATGCTGGAAGCACTGTCTAAGAAAAAAGTAAGGGTATTAATAACGCTGGATGAAGTTGTGAATTCTAAGGGAGTCAGAGAATTTACTACATATTTTCAACATTGTATAAGAGAAGGGTTACCGGTATTTCTTCTCATGACCGGTCTTTATAAGAATGTAAGAGCACTGCAGAATAACAGGTCTCAGACATTCTTGAGAAGAACACCTAAGATAGAGTTAGAACCGCTGAATTTGCGTCGAATTGCACTAAAATACAGAGAAGTATTTTCTTACAGTGAAGAAGAATCAATGAAGGTTGCTGACATGACAGCAGGCTATTCATATGGCTTTCAGATTTTAGGATATCATTTATATGAGAGTAAAGAAAGGAAGTTGAGTGATTCGGTAGTTACTGAATATAGAATTAGTCTGGAAGAAAACTCCTATGAGAAGATATGGGAAGAATTGTCGCTAAACGAGAGACTTGTAGCAGGAGCTATTGCTGAGCATGAGGGGATGGTATCGGTAAAAGTGGTTCGAGAAAAACTTGGTATGGATTCCAATAATTTTTCGACTTACCAAAGTGTTCTTGAAGGTTCAGGAATCCTAAAAAGAGAAAAGGCGTATGGGATATTGGAGTTTGCGCTTCCATATTTTAGGGAATTTGTAATTAGTAAGATGAAGTAGAGAAAAGGAAAAAAAGGAAGAATATACTCAAAGAAACCCAAATATAAAAACATGGAGGCATCTATGGACAAACCAAAGCTTACAATATCCATATTAATATCAAGAAACTACGAAGGTGTTAAGCGATGCCTTGATTCTGTTCGACCCATATTAGAACAAGTTCCTTCCGAACTTATACTTACAGATACCGGTTGTGGCGAAAAAGTACGGGAACTGATAGAAGGATACACAGACAATATTATAGACTTTGAGTGGGTTAAGGATTTCTCTGCTGCAAGAAATGTGGGGCTTGAAGAAGCCAAGAAGAATGGAAGTGAATGGTTTCTTTATATAGATGATGATGAATGGTTTGATGATGTATCGGAGCTTGTAAGATTCTTTAACTCAGGGGAATGTGACAGATACAATGTTGCAGCCTATATTCAGAGAAACTATTTCGATATGGAGGCTAAGACATACGGAGACCATAATGTCGACAGGATAATCAGAATATCTCCCGGACTTCATTTTGAACATAGAATACATGAAGCATATACAGGAATAGACATAGGCAAGAAAAAGAGACTGGGTACGATTGCCCACCACTTCGGATATGTATATTCCTCTGAGGAAGAGAAAGTGGCAAAGTCTAAGCGCAACAGGGATCTGCTCGAATTAGAATGCAGGGAGTATCCTGAGGATATGCGCATCAGACATCAGCTTATGATGGATTACTATGGACTGAAGCAGTATGACGAAGCCATTAAATGCGCACTTGAAGGGATTAAGATGAAGAGCGATTCCATGTATTGGGATGCTTTGCATACGGATTTATTATATTGTCTTAAGGCTCAAAATAAGTGGGATGAACTTATTGAATATGGAGAAGGTTTTCTAAAGGATAATCTGTTTCCTTTCGATAAGTTCGGGGTACAGCAATATCTAATATGCGCATATTGGAGTGTTGGAAGGACAGACGAAGTATGTAAGCTGTCACCGGAAGTAATCAATACATATATTGACTATAAGAAGAATCCGGACAAATACGATGCCAATCAATTGATGCGAGACGAGTTCTGGCAAGAGGATAACATCAGTAGAATGCTACTCTTTATTATTGACAGCGCCCTTGCTAATGAGAATGAAGACGTGATAGAATATCTTCAGAAGACAGGCATCAGAGAAGATATGGAGAAAATCTCGCAAGTCGAGCAGTACAGGACATGGCTTACTCAGATGGTTCTTGGTACATGCCAAAGGGAAACGCAAAGAGTACTTTTTGATAAACTGCCATTTAAGGGAGTAGTTGATTTTGACGCGGCAGGTGTGGGCATTGTAGAGGCGCCGGTAATTGAGTTTCATAATTTACAGTTCGAGCCGGATTTCTTTGAGGCGGAGACAAGAGACGGATTCTATATAGAACCGCTTGTAAAAAATGCCTGGGCAGCCCAATTGGAGACACTTTCCAGATTTGATAAGATATGTGAAGAGAATAATCTTACCTACAGTCTTGACTGGGGAACACTTCTTGGAGCAGTTCGACACAAAGGGTATATACCATGGGATGACGATCTTGATGTATGTATGATGAGAGAGGATTTAATAAGATTCTATGAGATAATTCCTAACTATCCGGAATTGGAGTTGCTCAACCCCTATAATACACCGGATCTTGGAATACATGCATCCAGGTTGAATCTCAGCAGAGATTTTACAATAGACAGAGACAGGCTTAAGGACTTACACGGATTTCCTCTTCCGGTGGGAATAGACATTTTCACTGTGGATTATGTGCCACGAGACAAGGCTCAGGAGAAGGAGCTTATTGAGCTGATGTTGAAGGCAAACTATGCCGCTGAATATGTACGATTAATGGGACAGCACGACGGCAAAGAGAATACATATCACGAAGAGTATCTAAAATGTATTAATGAGTTGAAAGAGCTTGGAGGAATAGAATTTTCCGAAGAAGAGCCGGGTATGCAGGAATTGGTGATACTCTATGATGAGATACAAAGCAGCTTCAGTGAGGAGGACGCAGATTACATATCGGAACTTCCCAATATCATGATAGGCAGAGAATACTATTTGCCCAAAGATACATACAAGAAGATGATTCGTGTGCCCTTTGAGAATATAATGGTTAACATACCTGCCAATTATGATAAGGTTCTTCGCATCAAATACGGTGATGATTATATGACTCCGGGCAATGTAGGAGGAGGCCATGATTATCCGTTCTACAATAAGCTTATAGAAGACATGCTGGATATTAACAGCAGTGGTTCTTTTGAGAGTACCAAGGAGCATATAGTTAAGATATCGGGTGATTTTTATAAGAATTTCCTTAATAGATGCACTACGCCTGCTTTGCAGATAGAAGAAGATTCTATTGGGGATAATAATGTCAGAAGGATTCAGGCGGCACTTCTTGAAGTCTTAGAGGAAGTGAAGAGAATCTGCGACATACATGGTATAAGATATTATTATATTAACGGTACAGAAACAGAGATTGACAATATTAATAAATTAGCAGGTGACTCTACAGACATTCATCTGGGTATGATGCGTGAAGATTATATGAGATTTCAGCAGATCGTCCAGGAGGAACTGGATCCCTGGTTCGATTACAGAAGCATATATACTCACAGAGATCATACCGATATGAGAATGTATATTATAACTGATGCGTATATGACAGGGGATGGTGAATACGAGAAGAGATTTCACGGATGTAATGACATAGTCGGAATTGATATTGCTGCGATAGATTATGTCAATGATGATGATAGCGTAGAGCAGTTGAAGGTCAAGATAATAGAGCAGGTAATGAATACAGGTAGCTCACTGCCTGCAGGGCAGCCATACAGTGAAGAGATTATGCAGGTGGTTAAGGGATATGAGGATTTACTGGGTATAAGTATTAATGCTAACGGCAATCTGTGCAATGAGTTTGTCAAGGCTGCCGATAACGTTGCTATGTCAGACAACAATGTCGCATATTCAAGAGTTCGTATTTCGTCAGATATAATTGACGGTAATTACAGGCTATATGACAGATCTTATTTCGAGGTGTAAATATGTTGGATTTTGATTTGAAATATTTTGAAGAAGAGACAAGGGATGGGTTTACTATTCCGGCCTTCATGAAGCACGCATGGGCTTCTCAGCTTGAACTGCTGGACAAGGTTGACAGAGTATGTGAAGAGAATAATATACCTTACTTCGCTGACTGGGGGACGCTTCTTGGAGCAGTTCGTCATAAGGGTTATATACCCTGGGATGATGATATAGATATATGCATGATGCGAAGTGACCTTGAGAGATTCTGTGAAGCAATAGATAATTATGATGGGATTATTATCCATACAGCATACAATGCACCTGACCATGGCATGCATGCCGCGCGTGTAATGAACTCTACAATGTTTACGGTTGAGAGAGGAGTCTATAAGGATTATCATGGATTTCCGTTTCCGGTAGGACTTGATATATTTACACTGGATTATGTATCAAGAGATAAGAAGCTTGAAGAGGAGCAGATAGAGGCTCTAAAGGTATGTAGCACTGCTTTTCATGAGAGAGAGTGGCTTGACGAGCACGATCCGATGGAAAACGATTATATCAATCATCTTGGTGAGTATAAGGCTGCTGTAAAATGGTTAGAGAATACCTGTCATATAACATTTTCAGAAGAAAATCCCAAGTGTCAGGAAATTCTGATTCTCAATGAAGAAATTGGTGGATTATATGGTGAGAAGGATGCTGATTATATAACTCAGATGGCATGCCTTGGGGTTGGAATGGATTATTATATTCCTAAGGATGCATATTCTTCATCAATAAGAATGCCCTTTGAGAATATAACGATTCCGGTACCGCTGGACTATGATTTTATACTTAAAAAGAAATATGGCGATGATTATATGACGCCTAAGAATGTCGGTGCCGGTCATGACTATCCTTTCTATAACACATTTATCAGGGCGATATATGATGAGAAGCGACACAAGACATTTGAAGGAGCCTGTGAATATATAGAGAATATATCAAGCAGATACTATATTAAGTTTAGAAACAAGACAACAGATACTGTGCTTAATATAGAAGAATCATTCTTCGATGAAGAAAGGATAGGAGATAGAGTAGTATCCCGTGAAGAGAAGAAGTATATTGCAGCAGGTCTTGAAGTATTAGAAGAATTCAAGAGACTCTGCAAGTCTATCGATATACCCTACTATGCAATCAACGATACATTAGATATTGACGATAAGGGTAACTGTTTTAGTATAATAGATAGGGGGATAAATGTTGCTCTTAAAAGGGAAGATCTTAACAGCTTCCTGCTTAATCTTGGGCAGGAATTGGGAGAGTGGTTCGACTATTCTACATTGTATTCAAGTGATAAGCATGAGGATATGAGAATTATCATCAAGTCTGATAACTACAGATGCGATGAACAGGAATTTTGCGATAGATTCCATGGTTATAAGGATGAGGTAGAGATATACGTATATGTCATAGACAAGATGTCTAGTGACAGCAATAGAGATGCAACCCGTAAGATGCTGATTGAGAATCTTATTAAGACAGCAAGAGCTGTGCCGGGGTGTGAGCCTTATTCTGAAGAGGTACTCGGCATTGTGGAAGAGTGGAGACGAATAGCACAAGTTAGCATCAATACAGAACACAATCTTAGAAGAGAATTCCTGAAAGCCGCTGATAATATGGGAGGAGCTGTCGGCGACGAGGATGTAACGCATGTAAGAATTACTGCTAATCTTCAAGAGGGAATAGATACAATATATGATAAGAGTGATTTTGACGAGGCAATAGAAGTGCCGTTTTTCGCAACGACAATCAGTGTACCAACTAACTATAAGAATATGGTAATGTAAGGAGAAGTATGCCTGAACTGATATAGGGGTGTGAGATGAGTAATAATACTGGAATAACTCAACATGTAATAGATCAGATTATTGATTTGGCTAAGCAATATAATGTACGAAAACTCGTTCTTTTTGGTTCGCGTGCGCGAGGTGATTATAAGGAGAAAAGCGATATTGACTTAGCGGTTTATGAAGGAGATTGTACAAGATTCTCGTTGGATATAGATGATGAGACATATACTTTACTGTCGTATGATGTAGTTGATATGAATAAACCTGTAGATGATGAGTTAAGAGAATCTATAGAGAAAGAGGGAATAGTTCTATATGAAAAAATATGAGAATTTCTGTAAAGCACTAGACAATTTGGAATCAATAAATCAATATGAAGAACCATATGACACAGTTACATTAACGGGACTGGTAGGTCTATACGAGGTTTGTTTTGAACAATCGTGGAAAGCAATGAAGGAGATTCTCGAAAATCAGGGCTTTGAAGAGAGTAAGACTGGCTCTCCCAAGAAAGTACTAAAAACAGCATATGCAGCGGGGATGATAACGGAAGAAGATAAGTGGCTCGATGCATTACAAGCCAGAAATAATGTGGCGCATTCATATAATGAATTGATAGCCCTTGATATAGTAAGACAAACTAAGGCGGTCTTTGTGGGATTATTCCAAGGATTAAAGGCGGAATTAGAAGAGAATTGGATATAATGCTCTTTCTTCTAGACGAGGTGGCAAAGAATGAGTGGGAGAAAACATATGTCAGATATTGAAAGACAGATTGGTGTATTAAAGAGAATACTTAATGCATCAGAAGAAGAGATACATAACAGAAAATATATGCTGGATGCAATAAAAGAATATGGAGTTACACCTTTGGCATGGCTAAGGGAACTTGATGATACAGCTTATTATACAGAGAACGGAATGATTCAGGTTCCCGGAGAGTTTGCATCCCTTTGTCTCCTACTGGCTGATATACAAGTGGAGTCAGCAATTGAAATTGGTGTATATAGAGGAAGAAGCTCTTACTTTATGTGTGCCATGCTTTATCGGAACAATCCTAATCTGAGATATGATATGGTTGATATCTGTGACAGTCTTGATGGCTATGAAGAATTTCGTAGAATACTTCCTTGTCTGAACAAATGCATTCCAAGTACTTCAGATGACTTCGAGAAAAAGAGCTATGATTTTGTATTTATTGATGCAGACCACGGCTATGAGGGAGCTATGAAGGACTATCTGAATCTTGGAAGATATGCTAAGAGGATAGTATGCTTTCACGATATATTTGCGCACGAATATGACTCTTGTAACGGTGGGATTGTAAAGTGCTGGGAGGAAGTAGGAGTTCTTACGCCTAATCGCTCCAAGATGGTTTTCTCACAATTTCCCAATCGTTGGATGGGAATAGGAGTCGTTATTAACGAGGATGAATCAGGAACTGTCAGTACTGGTGGCGACTATGAAAAGGTTCAAGAAAATGTAAAAATATTTCTTGATAATATAGACGGTAAGAATAATATATATGTCTACGGCGCAAGAAATGATAGCAGAAGAATGTATGATGCGCTCGCCAAAAAAGGTGTACAAATAAAGGGACTCATCGTGTGTGATGAATCAGAGAATCCGGAACAGGTAAGGGATTATAATGTGGTGTTGATAAGGGATGTTGCTGATACAGAAGACGTTACAATTGTTATGTGTTACAGAGAGAGTCTAAG
This sequence comes from uncultured Lachnospiraceae bacterium, assembly GCA_905234245.1. GTDB lineage: Bacteria > Bacillota > Clostridia > Lachnospirales > Lachnospiraceae > RUG191. Next base: position 2,990 of record CAJOGN010000058.1, on the reverse strand, counting down.
AGACGAAGCACTTAGTCGACTTAAGAACTACTGTAACATTAATGTGATAATTACAGATGATAAGACAGCTTCGTTTATAAGATAGTTGATGGAGAAAAGCTAATGCCGGAATTTTCTAATGATTTTTTTGAAGAAGAAGTAAGAGAAGGATTTACAATATCCAGGATGATGAAGCGCGCATGGGCTGCGCAACTGGATGTCTTAGAAGAAATTAAGCGGGTGTGCGCAGAGCTGGGAATACAGTATTTTGCTGATTGGGGAACAATGCTTGGAGCTGTAAGACATAACGGATATATTCCCTGGGACGACGATCTTGATATTGGCATGTTAAGGGCGGATTACATGAGATTCTTAGACGAAGCCCCGGCGCTTCTAGATAAATGGTTTGAGCTTAAGAGTGTATATAATGACCCCACAGATGATATTGTCAAAGCTCGTGTGATTAATGAAAGGCATATTAATTTCGAACCGGATTTTCTGGCAAAATTCCATAATTGCCCTTATGTAGTGGGAGTTGATATATTCCCTGTTGATAATATTCCTTCTGACAAAGGTAAGCTGGATTCTATGGTTGACACATTGAAGTTCTTGCTTAAGGTGGAAGCGAGTATTCCCGAAGAGCCTCCTTATGATGAGGAGGTAATGGACTTAATGAAGCAAATTGAGGCTACTTTGGGAATAGAGATTGATTATAACAACAGATTACGTCATGAAGTGAAGAAGGCATTTGATATTGTTTCATCAAGATACATGGATGAAGACACACCGGAAGTCAGTTGTATGCTTGCACTTGCGGCAGATTGGGACTGGTATCATTGCGATAGAAAATGGTATGATGAATATGAAGAGGTTCCTTTCGAGAACACAACTATTAAGGTTCCTATAGGCTATGACGGAATATTAAGATATAATTATGGTGACGATTATATGACACCTAAGAATGTGGGTTCATCTCATGATTATCCATTTTACAGAGAGCAAAGAGATTCGTTTAAGGAAGTAATGGAGAGGGAGTTCAATACGGTCATTAGTGATGAGATGATGGATGAGCTGATAGAGATGAAGGTGCAGGGAATGTAACACGGGAGTACAGTATGAAAAAAGTAATAACTTACGGCACATATGATTTATTTCATAACGGCCACTACAATCTATTGAAGCGTGCAAAGAAGCTTGGTGATTATCTGATTGTGGGAGTCACAACCGAGCACTACGACGAGGCAAGAGGAAAGGTCAACGTGGTAGACTCTCTTATGACTCGAATCGAGAATGTTCGCTCAACAGGATTCGCGGATGAGATTATTGTAGAAGATCACGTGGGCCAGAAAATTGAAGATATTCAGAAGTATGACGTGGATATATTTACACTTGGGTCTGACTGGGTAGGTACATTTGACTATCTTAAGCAATTTTGCGAAGTGGTGTATCTGGACAGGACTCCGGATGTATCATCAACGCAGATAAGAAATAACAGCTTCAAGATTATCAACCTTGGAATTGTGGGAACAGGTAGAATTGTTCCCAGATTCTTATCCGAGGTCAAGTATGTATCTGGTGTAAATGTAATATGTACATTTAACCCTGAAGTAAAGGAAGATAAATTCCTAAAGAAGAGATATGTGCTGGATAATTATTATGAATCTTATGATGAATTCTTAGATATGGTTGACGCTATATATATTGCATCACCCAATGAGACACACTATGAATATGCTAAGCAGGCACTTCATGCAGGTAAGCATGTCTTATGTGAGAAGCCACTATGCTTTAAGAGAGATGAAGCGGAAGAGCTGTATGATTATGCCAGGGAGCATGACCTCGTATTAATGGAGGCTATTAAGACTGCGTATTGTCCAGGATTTCAACAGTTAATGAATGTTGCAAGTTCTGGTGTAATAGGTGAGATCCGAGATGTGGAGGCGGCTTATACAAGATTGGCTGAACCTAATTCAAGAGAGAGGACTTCTAACATATATGAAGGAAGCTTCTTAGAATTCGGAAGCTATACATTGCTACCAGCTATAAAGCTACTTGGCAAAGAGTATAAGGATATTAGATTCAAGACATTATATGATGATAAAGGTGCCGATATATATACCAAGACGGAATTAGAATATGATAACGGTATGGCCACTTCTAAGAATGGTGTTGCTGTTAAGTCAGAAGGTAACCTTGTAATATCTGGTACAAAGGGATATATTCTTGCACCATCGCCATGGTGGATGACGAAGCATTTCGAAGTGCATTTTGAAGACCCATCTAAAGTGGATGTATATGAGCCAAGCTTTCAGGGAGATGGATTCAGATACGAGATTAGCGAGTTCGTGCTAAAAATTAACGGCGCTGGAAGAAACAGCTACAAGTACACGGCAGGTGAGGCTGTTGTTATGGCAGAGATTATAGAGAAGTATATGAAGCATAGGAAAGGGGACTAGGATTATATGTTACGAATCGGAGTTCAGTCAAGTATAGCGGTTAATCATGAAGAGCCATTAGAAGACTTGAATAGACTTAAGGAGATTGGTTTTTCAAGTATTGATTTCAGTCTGCACTCATATTTTACCAACAAGGATTTATACAAGACTAAGAAGAATCCCTTTTTTGATAAAACTGAAGAAGAGCTCTGTGACTATTTTTCTGCTTTAAAGAATGGTTGTGAAGAGACAGGAATTGAAATCTTCCAGATGCATATGCCTTATCCTAACTATGTACCAACAGCATCTAAGGAATTCAATGATTATCTTAGAGAAGTTATGGCTGTTAAGAGCATGAAAATCTGTGATTATCTTGGCTGTAAATATATTGTAATACATGGCTTCAAATTATCGCGTTTCCTTGGTTCAGAAGAGTTAGAGTGGCAGGAGACACAGAAGTTCATTGAGTTCTTAGCACCGTATGCAGCAGAACATGGAATAACAATATGTATTGAGAATATATACGAGAGCGCAGGAGCGCATATCATAGAAGGACCATGCTGCAATGCGTCCAAG
>CAJOGN010000057.1 GCA_905234245.1 uncultured Lachnospiraceae bacterium | reverse complement strand
CTAACCAGAAGATGACGAAGGTATCCTTCGTGCCTTACCTTATGATAATAAGTCATTCCTCGACTTGCGAAGAAGTCAAGTGTAGTCTTAAGAATAAGTCGATAATCCTCATCAACTATTCTGCAATCATCTACAGTTACAACATCATAGAAGCTTCCTCTCTTATGCATCCCAAGGGTAAGAGGGCCATCCTTAATCTCATCTCCAAAGGAATATTCCATCTTATTGCGATAACCAAATTGCTTAGGACTTCTTATAACTCCTTCGAAGAGTTCATCAAATCTATCCTCTCCCACAACTGGACTAAGAAGCGACCGAACCTGTCTACTCTTAAGCTCAATCTGATCTTCATAGCCTAGACTCTGGTAAGAGCAACCACCACACACTTCAAAATGCTTACAGATTCCCTCTAACACTTCGTTATCGGCTCTCTTAATAACATTTAACAGATTACCCTGAATCTTGCATGCTCTCTTCTTGGTAATTCGAAATTCTATTTCCTGTCCAACAAGACAATTCTTAACAGTGGCAGTTTCACCAACGCCATCCGCTAAAGCATCACCTTCTACTTCTATAATTCTAACACTCCCTTTATTAGGAAATGCCAGGCTTTCCACTACACCTTTACATAGTTGTCCTTTTTTCACGATATACACCTACCATTTAATTCTATTCAGTAACAACTATAGCAAACATTTCAAAAATAAAAAAGCAACATACGAAAATAATCGTATGTTGCTATAATTACTATTCTTATATGACTATCTTACTTAGCGTCCTTCTTAGCCTCTTCCTTAGCTGGTGCTGGAGCTACATCTTCCTCGTCATCATCAAATAACTCATCGTCATCATCATAGAACTCATCATCAATGTCATCCATGAACTCATCTTCATACTCAGGCTTGAAATACTTAAATAAAGCATAAGCAATACCGCATACAGCAGCGAGTACAAGTGTGATAATTAAGAACTTCTTGAAGAATCCGCCCTTTTTCTTCTTCTCAACTACTACAACATCGTCCTCTTTAAGATCTTTAAGAGCCTCAATTGCAGATAAGTTAGAAATAGAATCTGTTAATCCCTTTAACTTATCAACGTTAAAATAGTTTGCTAAATCATCTTTACTTATCATATTAAACTTCATAAACATACCTCTCCTTTTTTATATTTGACTTCATGTCCTTTTCAATCTTTTTTAATTATAACACATTTGATTTTAATAAGAAACCTATAAAAACAAATTTCTATCACAACCTGCAAATTACCTCAAACACTACACTTTAACCAGCTTTGCAAAGCTTGCGAACATCTTCTTAACCCCAACCTTATCGAATTCTACCGTCACTTCATAGTCTCTGCCGCCATCATTAATAAGGGTTACAACCCCCTCTCCAAACTTCTTATGGCTAACTCTGTCGCCCACAACAAAATCAAGAGGTTCCTTCTTAATCTTGCTGCCGAAGTTTCTCTTCTCAAGATGACTTTTTGCAGAAGCTCTTCTACTGGTGTATGTCATGTCAAATGTTTTTCTGACAGGCTCCTCTATTTCCTTCGCCTTAGGCTCCCACACATTTCCATCAAGAATCTCTTCAGGTATTTCCTTAACAAAGCGTGATATAGGATTGTAATTAATCTGACCATTCTGGAATCTCTGAGCTGAGGAAAGAAGCGTTAATCTATCCATAGCTCTTGTGATTCCAACATAGCAAAGTCTTCTTTCTTCCTCAATCTCATTTTCCTCATCAGGCCCACCTATTGAACGACTGCTTGGAAAAAGATTCTCCTCCATCCCTGACATATACACATTAGGAAACTCCAAGCCCTTGGCAGAATGAAGTGTCATAAGCACCACAACATCATTTTCATCCTCATAATTATCAATGTCCGCCACTAAAGACACTTCAGCAAGAAATGCTTCCAGGCTAATCTCCTCCTCATTGTCTCTCGCCTTCTCTTCATATAAATATACCTTAGAAGCCAGCTCATCGATGTTATCAATTCTGTCCTTCGCCTCAGGGGTACCCTCTGCCTTGAGTCTCTCTACATATTCTGTATCTTCTATTATCTTCTCAAGAAGCTCTGATACTAATATCTCATTAGACAGTTTTGATAATTCATCAAGGTAAGCAGCAAATTTCTTCACCTTAGTTGCCGCAGCCTTAGACAAGGAAGAAATCTCATCAGCTACTCCCATGGCCTCGCGAAATGGCATTCCCTTCTCATAGGCATAATCTCGCACTCTCTTAACAGTTGTTGCTCCAATTCCACGAGTTGGCACATTAATAATTCTCGTAATAGCCATATCATCATAAGGATTACTTATTGCCTTAAGATATGACACAACATCCTTAACCTCTTTCCTTGCATAGAAGTTAGTTCCACCAATAATCTTATAAGGAATTGTTTCAGCAATGAGCTTCTCTTCAAGCACTCTTGATTGTGCGTTTGTTCTATATAATATAGCAGACTGTCCGTAGGAATACATTCCAAGCCTAGCCATCTTATCTATATCGCTAACAACCCTGTCTGCTTCCTCATAAGAAGTGTCACATCTAATGAATTTAACCAAGTCCCCTTCAGGCTTACTTGTTCTTAAGGTCTTACTTTTACGCATGGTATTATTCTTAATAACAGCATTTGCCACATCTAAAATGTTAGGAGTTGAGCGATAATTCTCTTCTAGCTTAATGACAGTAGTCTCCGGATAATTCTCCTCGAAATTAAGAATGTTATATATATTGGCACCGCGAAACTTATATATTGACTGGTCATCATCTCCAACAACACACAGATTCCTGCTTCCAGAAGCCATCAGCTTAATCAACTGAAACTGGGCCGTATTGGTGTCCTGATATTCGTCCACCATTATATACTTAAATCTCTCGTGATAATTCTTAAGTACATCCGGGCACTCTCGAAAAAGCTTAACCGTTAGCATAATAAGATCGTCAAAATCAAGGGCGTTGTTATCCTCTAATTTCTTCTGATATAACTTATATACATCGGCAACAACTTCATCCATATATTCTCCAGCAGATTCAACGGCGAATTCCTCCGGTGTTAGAAGCTCATCCTTGGCAGATGAGATAACGCTAAGGCACATTCTCTCAGGATACTTCTTAGAGTCAATATTAAGAAGTCCTAACACCTCCTTAACCAACTTCTTGGAATCATCTGCATCATATATTGTGAAATTCTTATCGTATCCTATCCTGTCTATGAACCGCCTAAGAATTCGAACGCAGGTAGAGTGGAATGTGGCCACCCATATGGCGGACGCACCATGCCCTACGATGGTGTTGATTCGCTCTCTCATCTCGTCAGCTGCTTTGTTGGTAAATGTGATTGCCATTATGTTATAAGGACTCACACCCTTTTCTTCTATTAAATATGCAGCACGATGTGTAAGTACTCTTGTCTTGCCACTTCCTGCACCAGCTAATATAAGAACAGGGCCCTCAGTTGTGGTTACTCCCTGCTTTTGATTTTCATTCAACATTGTAAGATCCATCTAGTCAATTCCCTCCGTCGTTATCTCTATATAATATGCCACAACCAGTTTTTTACTTCAACAAATTTGTATATTTTTTAATGGGAAAAATTAATTATTTTGTATACTTTTCAGCCACAACTGTTACCTATTTTTTTGTTGTTTTATTTTTGCACAATTTGACAATTCGCAAATTGTTCAAGGTGCTATTTTTGTTAATATATATTGCTTTTTCCCGTTTTGGAAACTATAATTAAATTACAAAGTTTCTTAATAACATGTTATATTTTTTCTAGTCAGGAAGGGGGAAAATAAGCAAAATGAAAAAATTTAGAAGAGTAGTAGCAGTTTCTATGGCATTAGCTATGTTAATCGGTGGAACAGCCTTTGCTAAGACAGAGGGAACACAGGTTATGGATGCAGATATTGCTTCTGCAACAGACGGTGAAAACGTAACACAGGAAGCCTTAACAGGACTTGCTGCTACAGCAAATGTTGGTGCTGATGCAGACGTAAGAACACAGCAGATCGCATCTGCTGCACAGGACGTTATTTCAGGTCAACAAGTTACATATACTAACTCTGCACAGTTATCAAGACTTGTAATGTTAGGATACTATGGTTTCCAGCAAGATGGACCTATCTCTATCACAAAAGCTCAGTTACATTACAACAACTGGTTAAAGCAGAACAAGGACGTATATGTAGTATGTCTTTCAGGAACAGATACAGATGCTAAGAACCAGACAACTGGTTGGATTACAGATCTTCTTTCAGGATTTGAGTTCAATAACTTATATGTAAAGAACATTAAGAAGGTTATCTCTGAGAATATTCCAAAGGGTGCTAACGTAATCGTAACAGGTCACTCACTTGGTGGTATGGTTGCACAGCAGGTAGTATCTGACAGCACACTTAAGAAGAACTATGAGTTCCTTAACACTGTAACATTTGGTTCTCCATTAATTAATGGATTCAAGCGTGAAGGAACAGTTCAGAGACTTGGTGATACATCAGACGTTGTACCATTCTTAAGTGTATCAACATTCTTGAACGTATTCTGGCAGACACTTGGTCTTAACAAAGAAGACGGTGGTTACACAATGCTTGACTTCCAGTTCCACGCTCATAACGAGAGTTATAACAGAGCTGATGTATGGGGCGCATATGATGTAACAGGTGTTAAGAATGGAAGCAAGACATTAACTCTTGACTTTGGAACAACTCAGTTCTTCCACTCACCAGTTATCGTAACAGAATAATTTTTCAAAAAGAGACTTTTAGGCCACATCGAAAGATGTGGTCTTTTCTTTTGTCTTTTTATTTATATTAAGGGGCTATCATAAAGTATGAATATGTGTTATTATAGTTTTTGAAACTATAACAAATAACATCAACTACACGTTATGTGGAAAGGGTATGTTCGACGCATTTGCCAAGGACAAGGTATAGATTATGTCAGATAAAGATGTAAAAAGAAGCGATAAGAAGCGCAAGCCTGAAGGCAAGAAATATAAGTACACTCAGAAGGAAATTATGTCTATATTGGTTAAGAGTTTCTCGGAGATTGACTATGTAGGATATAACGACATCCCTGATATTGACTTATATATCGATCAGGTGACTACGTTCATTGATTCTCACTTAGAATCAGTCAAGCGTAATCCTGAGGACAAGACATTAACTAAGACAATGATTAATAACTATACTAAGAATAATGTACTACCCTCTCCTAACAAGAAAAAGTATAGTAAGAATCACATACTGACTCTCATATTCATCTATTATCTTAAGACCTTCTTAAGTATCAAGGATGTGAAAGCTATTATGGAGCCAGTTACAGACAAATTCTTTAATAGTGATGATGATTTATCATTTACTGATTTATATAAGGAAATTGTAGATATAGAATTAGCAGATGGTAAAGCTCTTACCAAGGATGTTCTTAGAAAGTTCAATCTTAGCACCAAATCATTTCAAGATGCTCCTGAAGAAGACAGAGAGTTATTGCAGCGATTCTCATTTATATGCCTACTCTCCTTCGACATCTATGTTAAGAAGATGATGATAGAGGAGCTAATAGACTTAGATGCGGATGAAGATTAGATGTAATAGAAGTCTCCACATATAAATCATTTCTTTCTCAACTGAGCAAAGCTCAATGTTTCGAAAGAAATATTTATATATGGAGACTTTCTAGTTATGAATACTAAGCCTATCTAGTACCATGTCATAGCCATCTGAGCCATAATTGAGGGCTCTACCTACTCTGCTAACAGTTGTAGTAGACGCACCAGTCTGACTTGCAATATCATGATATGTAATCTTCTCTCTTAGAAGTCTTGCAACCTCAAGACGCTGGCTAAGAGATTCTAATTCCTTAACAGTACACAAATCCTCTAGAAATGCGTATGCTTCTTCCCTACTCTTGAGAGTCGAGAAAGCATCCATCAAATTGTCCATTTCACCGTTCTTAACATTTTTACTCATATGAGCACCCCTCACTTAATTACAATATAATTACGCCCTTTGATGCGGCATAGTCCACGTCCTCCTGTGGCCAGTACGATACCTGTACCTCTCCAATATGACATTTACGAAGGAAGAACATACATATTCTTGACTGACCAATTCCTCCACCGATTGTATAAGGAATCTCCTTATTCATAATGGATTTCTGGAATGGAAGCTCTAATCTCTCCTTGCAGCCTGCCTTCTCAAGCTGAGACACTAAGGAATTCTCATCAACTCTTATTCCCATAGACGACAATTCAAGAGCAATATCAAGCACAGGATAATACACTATAATATCGCCATTAAGGGCCCAGTCATCATAGTCAGGAGCTCTTCCATCGTGCTTCTCGCCATTAGACAGCTTATCGCCAATTTGCTTGATGAAGATAGCACCCTTCTCCTTAGCATATAAGTACTCTCTCTCCTTAACATCCTTATCAGGATACATATCTAATAGCTCCTGAGATGTGATAAATGTAATACTCTCAGGAAGGAAGCATTCAACATAGCCATATCTGTTAGATACATATTTCTCAGTAAGTCTAAGAGCATCATATACTGATTTAACACGATTCTCTAATACCGCATCTGTTCTCTCAGACTTATCAATAACCTGTTCCCAATCCCATTGGTCAACATATATAGAGTGGATATTGTCAGTATCCTCGTCTCTTCTAATAGCATTCATATCAGTATAAAGGCCTTCACCAACACCAAAGCCATATCTGCCAAGAGCCATTCTCTTCCATTTAGCCAGAGAATGCACTATCTCAACCTCTTTGTCGTTCTGCTCCTTAATACCGAAGGATACAGGTCTCTCCACACCATTAAGGTTATCATTAAGCCCTGACTCAGGTGTTACGAATAATGGAGCAGACACACGTCGCAGGTTAAGCTGCGCTGCAAGCTGCGCCTGGAAGAAATCCTTAACCCTCTTAATCGCAATCTGTGTCTCCTTAAGATTCAATGTTGATTCATAACCTTCTGGAATTACTATTTTGCTCATTACTTTTTGTCCTCTCTTACATAATCTTTTTTCTTTTTTCTGTCTAAATTATACAGTACGACATTGTATACCCACCGCCGACTAAGAATGTCGGCTTGTGGGTTACAATGCTCGTACATGTTGTTATAGATTACAAATCACAATTACCAACAGTACGTGGGAATGGGATTACATCTCTAATATTGCCCATACCTGTAAGGTACATAACGCATCTTTCGAAACCAAGTCCGAAACCTGCGTGACGGGCGCTTCCGTATTTACGAAGGTCCATGTAGAAGCCGTAATCCTCTTCACTAAGATTACACTCCTTCATTCTTTCCTTAAGAATATCAATATCAGCTTCCCTCTCAGAACCGCCGATAATCTCGCCAATTCCTGGCACAAGGCAGTCCATAGCAGCAACTGTCTTGCCGTCATCATTAAGCTTCATATAGAAGGCTTTAATCTCCTTAGGGTAATCAGTAACGAATACTGGACGCTTGAAGATTTCTTCTGTTAGATATCTCTCGTGCTCAGTCTGCAGGTCAGCCCCCCATGATACCTTATAATCAAACTTGTCATTATGCTTTTCTAATTCTTTAATGGCATCTGTATAAGTAATATGACCAAATTCAGAGTTAGCCACATGCTTTAATCTGTCAATCAGTCCTTTATCAACGAACTTATTGAAAAACTCCATCTCCTCAGGAGCATTTTCCAGAACATAATTGATAATGTACTTAATCATGCTCTCTGCTAGCATCATGTCATCTGCAAGGTCTGCAAATGCAATCTCAGGCTCTATCATCCAGAACTCAGCCGCATGTCTTGTGGTGTTCGAATTCTCTGCTCTGAAGGTTGGACCAAATGTGTATATATTCTTGAATGCCATTGCAAATGTCTCACCATTTAATTGTCCTGACACAGTAAGATTAGTTGGTTTGCCAAAGAAATCCTGGCTATAATCAACATTTCCATCAACTGTAGGAACGTCCTTCATATCAAGTGTTGTAACTTGGAACATCTCTCCTGCACCCTCAGCGTCAGAGCCTGTAATAAGTGGCGTATGAACATACACAAAGTCTCTCTCCTGGAAAAACTTGTGAATAGCATAAGCGCATAGGCTCCTTACACGGAATACGGCCTGGAAAGTGTTAGTTCTAGGTCTTAGGTGAGAAATGGTTCTTAGATACTCGAAGGAATGTCTCTTCTTCTGAAGAGGATAATCTGGCGTTGACTCTCCTTCTATATCTACGTTAGTTGCCTGAATCTCAAAAGGCTGTTTAGCATCTGGTGTTACAACAACTTCTCCTGTTACAACTACAGCAGCGCCAACATTGAGCTTGGCTATCTTCTCGAAATTATCCAATTTATCTGCAAATACAACCTGAGTAGGCTCGAAGAAAGTACCATCATTAAGCACCATAAAACCAAACGTCTTAGAGTCTCTAATACTTCTTACCCAGCCTCCTACGGTAACTTCTTTTCCTTCATAATCTTTAAACTCATGATGTAAATTTCTTAATTCCAACAAATCCAAAATAATGTCCTCCATATACGCAAAAATCCAATATCTAGTTTATTACAAACCCGTTATAAATTCAAGTTATTATTGATTTTGGCACCTATCTAATCTAAAATATTATTGGTTTGGAAATATTATTAGAATAAGGAGTATTATTTTGAATAAAAAAGAAGTTGCAGAGTTAAAAAGAAGATTAAAAAAGGAAAGCTGTACCATCACCAGAATGGCTGGGTGCTACGTTAATTCATCCAAGGATAAGGTATGTACTTTCAACGAAAGCTTCCTGAACCTAGAAGACGAAGAATTCCACAAATACTTAGAGCTGGCTTCTAAGACCATGTCTGGAACAATCGGCAATAACCTTGTGGAATTGGAATTTCCAATGGAGGCAGAAGAAATCGGCGCTCCACAGCATGCCCTAATGGCTCTTAAGGCAAGTAAGCTCGAAGACGAGAACTTATATAACGCCTTCTTCGACCATATAATTGAGACCTATGATTTCGTCGGTAATTACCTTATATTGCTATACTACGATAATTACGACGTTATGGTTAAGACAAGCGATAATAGAGCCTTAGACGAGTCTGAGGAGACATACGAATACATTATATGCAGTATATGTCCTGTAATTCTCTCTAAGCCTGGGCTGGGCTATCGTGAAGATGAGCATAGAATTGGTGCCAGAATTCGTGACTGGGTTGTTGGCCCTACTGACAGCGGCTTCATCTTCCCATGCTTTACTGACAGAAGCTCTGACATTCACAGTATCATGATGTACACCAAGAAGGCAGACAATCCTCACAAGGAATTATGGGAAATGGGCTTAGGTTGCGCAAGCAAACTTACTTCACAGGAGAAGAAGAACGCCTTTACTAACATTTTAACAGGAGCTCTTGGACCAGATAAGGAGGATACTCCTGATATAATCGTTGATATCCAGTCTAACTTAAATGACTATATTGATAAGAAGCAGGAAACAGTTAGTGATGAGGATGAAATAATTCTTGATAAGGATGCAATTACTACAATCCTTGAGGACGCCCCTGTATCAGAGGAAAAGGCAGAAAGAATTGCCAAGAAATTCGATGAGTTCTTCCAGGATGCTCCACCACAGGCAGAGGAAATCCTAGATTCTAAGATTCTTAAGAACAACGAGCTTCGCCTAGAGAAAAAGTCCTTACAGGAAAAGGTTGTCGACTTAACTAACCAGCTTAAGGAATCAGGTCTTGTAGATAAGGATGGCAAGGATAACGACATTGTACTCAAGGTTAATCCTGATAAGGTTGAAGAAATTACCACTACCTTCCTAGATGGCAAGAAATGTATTATCATTCCTGTTGATGATGGTGAGAAGGCCTCTATTAACGGCATAACACAGACTGTATAATTATAAGGTGAAGCTCTGCATGCTCATAGAAAAAATCGCATTGCAGAACTTCACCTTTATTAATATACAATACTTTCTAAAAAGACCTGAAAATAAGGAAAATGCTACTTATTGCCGTTAACCATAGTCTTCATACTGTTGGATACGTCGAATACTTCGTTAAGAAGGTCTGTCATATCTCTCATATATTCCATACTCTGGTCACTGACTGTTATACTACTCTCTGATGAAGCAGCAATTTCTTCTGATGTAGCAGACAGATTAGAGATAGCATCCATAATCTTAGTATTAGCCGAAACAATCTCGTTAACCTTATTAGAGATGGTCTGAATAGAATTAGACAAGTCGTTCATCTCTTCCTTAATTGCTTCGAACTTATCACCAGTAACTTCAATCATCTCGTTCTGTCTATCTGAACTCTCAGCAGAGCGCTCCATATTGCGACTAGCCTTATCAACATCAATTGTGAACTTATTGATAATATCACTAATCTTCTCTGTAGAATCCTTAGTCTCTTCTGATAGGTTTCTAATCTCATCAGCAACTACTGCGAAGCCCTTACCAGCTTCACCAGCTCTGGCTGCCTCAATTGAAGCATTAAGAGCAAGGAGATTAGTCTGATCAGAAATGCTAAGAATTGTACCAACAATATTCTCAACTTCCTTAATACGTTCATTAAGCTCTTCTGTTGTCTCTCTTGTAGACCTGTTAACTTCAGCAGTCTCAGAAGCCTGTACCTTAAGCTGCTCTAATAGCTTAGCACCCTCTTCCACTGTCTCTTGTGTGTGCTTAGAAGCTGACATCATGTTGCCTGCCTCTGTCTCAGCAGCCTCAAGGTTCTCCTGAATCTCAGCTGTCATAACTGTCTGATTCTCAATAGACTCTGCTGTTGTCTTAGTGCTTGAAGCAATACCGTTAACAGCATCATTACTCTCTGCAATAGCCACATTAAGCTTCTCAACAAGCCCTTGTGCGCCATCTATCTTATCAGCAATATCCTCTGATACACCCATAACCTCTCTTGCTGTACCTTCCTGTGCCTTGGCAGAATCAGCAATGGCTTGCATACTCTCCTTATTCTGTCTGCTAAGTGTATTAATAACAAGAATAGCAACAAAGCAAGTAACAATACAGAATACGAATTGCGCTATAACCATTATCATATTAGACTTTTCAGACATGAGGAAATATTCTACCACATAAGCTATATTAATAAGAATGGCAGCTGCCGAGCCAATAACCGCTTTCTTAGTCTCCTGGAATATAAGAACAAGAATAACTATAGGAAACATAAATGCATATA
>CAJOGN010000056.1 GCA_905234245.1 uncultured Lachnospiraceae bacterium | reverse complement strand
TTCTTGAGGGGTAAATCTTTCTTTTCTAGACATGAAAAATACCTCCAAAGTAACAAATTTTTATATTTAATCTGTCTACTTTAGAGGTATCATATCACATAGCAGGTGGTTTATTTTTTACTGTGATACAATAAGGAGTCTCACCCCATTTTAGTTCGTGCTTCGCACGAAGGGGTTCGACGTGTAGCATTTTGACTTCGTCAAAACGCAACCTATAAAAAAATCCCAACAATCTTACGATTGCTGGGACAGGTAATCTTATTCCTGCGGTGCCACCCGGCTTGACGATAGCTTCTCTCTATCGACCACTTAACGCATACCATCATATGCTGACATTGTTAACGAAGTGTCTGCTCCGTCTCGGCTACTGTTCTCACATGTTCACCAAAGCCCTCGAAAGTCCATTCATCAAAATATATTCTGCTGTAATCCCACCATCTACAGCTCTCTCTCAGAATAGGGAAATTGACTCCTTACTCTTTCTCATCGGTTTAACTCGTATTAAATTAGTTAGTATTAAAACATACTATTATTCATTTGTCAATAAAAATATTTTTGTGTCGGCTTTATTCTATATTTGCCGGTTATGTGTTCTAACCTAATGCCACATCTAACGCCATCATCATGCTGAAACCCACTGCAAAAGATAGCACTCCTACATTGGAATGTTCACCTACTGACATCTCCGGAATCAACTCCTCTACAACCACGTAAAGCATTGCCCCTGCTGCAAAGGAAAGAAGATACGGCATTGCGGGCGCAACCAATCCTGCCACAAGAACTGTCAGTCCTCCGAAAATAGGCTCAACTGCGCCTGACATCATTCCAAGCCAAAAGGACTTGGGTTTACTTCTACCCTCTGCATATAACGGCATAGAAATAATTGCACCTTCCGGGAAATTCTGTATTGCAATTCCAAGTGCCAACGCAAGCGCACCGCCGGCAGTGATACCATTTGAACCGCTTACAAGTCCGGCGTATACAACTCCTACTGCCATTCCCTCAGGAATATTGTGAAGTGTTACAGCAAGAACAAGCATTGCTGTTCTTGTAAGATGACTCTTTGGTCCTTCAACTTGATTAATTCTTCTGTGCAAATGTGGTACAACATGGTCAAGAAAAAGCAAAAACAGTATACCCAGCCAGAACCCAATAAACGCCGGAAGAAATGCAAGTCTCCCCATGTCATCCGACTGCTCAATTGCAGGAACGATAAGGCTCCATATAGATGCAGCCACCATAACACCTGCCGCAAAGCCTGTAAGTGCCCTCTGAATACTATGATTTAGATCTTTTCTCAAGAAGAATACGCAGGCTGCTCCGAGTGCTGTTCCGGCAAATGGTATGAGCAGACCTATTATTACTGTTTCCATTTTATCTATAACTTCCTCTCTTCTTGTATCCGCAGTCGCAATACGGTCCGCCTGTCGCAAGAGTATATTCCCTTACAAATCTTGACACACCGCTCATTTCAGTCATTGTATAATCAAGATGACACATAGCAGGCGTCAAGTCATAGAAGCCATACTCCTTCATTAACGCACAGATACCGCATTTTGTAAATCGAGCCTCATAGCCGCTACCATCTTCATAAGGGATAAATTCCATATTCCAAGAATACGGATTCCTGTCGGCAGCATTTAGCTTCGCCGTCCTCTTCATTCCTTCAATATCCTTATCACCATACTTTTTCTTTCCTCCCAGCTTGCAGAATATCTTAGTGGGTATATTGGTCATAGCCTTTTCATAATAGTCTGTGGCTTTTTCAACTGTTGGTCTCTTATCCATAATCTGCAAAAAAGATATAAGCATTGCACAATTTACAATATTTGTCTTAAACCTGTCTTCCTTTTCAAATTCAGGAAGCTTTATAATAATCCACCTATATCTTTGTTTAGCTTTCTTTGTAATTCTTTCTGCTCTTTTTTTATCATATCCAAGGACAGATACAAGGCTGTTTTTAAATGATTTTCTGTATAGTAGCCACATACCCGATGGCATTCCGGTGTATTTCATAGTAAGCCTCTTTTCTTAACTTCTTTTCTTATTCAAAACTATTTTACACACTTAAAATATACTATAGACCCGTCAACATGGTATTCCACTTCGGAATATAGCTTGTGAAGGATCCGAAGCAACTGTTCTTCTGTCGGAAATGGCGGTGTAAACCATCCCTTCCTTGACAACACATTTGGATAAATGCTACATTTTTACAAATATCCATTAGTGTCGCGCTCAAGGTTAAGCCACGCTTTCGGAATCTCTCCATACTTCTCAAGACATTTCTTAAAATCCTTGTTTAGTTCACTCATTTCGTCTATTGCATTCATTGCATGGTCGGATGTACAAAGCTTGCCAAGTTTAGTAGCACATATCAATCTATAAAAAGGCATATATTTCTTTTTAAATCCGGGGTTATTATAATCCTTATCAGATTCAGGCATTATCTCGTGTCCATTATCTTCAAGCACACGATACGCCTCTATTGTCGCATCCATTACTCTGTTAAGATATGACTTGTCGTTCTTAACCTTTCTAAGATTTCCATCCGTATAATAGCATGCAAATGCAATTGGAATTACAGATGCCGCATGACACAAGAGCCAATCAGTCATATTATGTTCGTAAGTCACTTTGAATCTTGTGCCAACAAACAACTTCTTAACAAACCTCTCACCGGACAGCGAACCCTTTATGTTTCCGACCGTAATCCTATTAAGAGCAACAGACCTTATATACGTCTTTTCCCTGTGTCCGGCAGATGATGCAAATGCAAAAAGTACATTCTTTCCTCTTAACTCCGATGTAATCTCACGAGTCTTAAGATTGTTGCCGACAAATATAATAACCTTCGATGCATTTTCTTTAAGAATGGGAAGAATACTATCAAGTTGCGTATATCTTACCACCACAAATATCACATTATATTTATCATCAGGCTTAAGTTCATTAATTACGGGAATCTTCGAATTCGTCTTTCTCCCGAAATAATGATGGATACTCAGACCATTTCTTTTTATTTCTTCATACCACTCGCCACGTGCCAGTAGTGTTACATCTTTTCCTTGTCGATATAAAGAATTCGCCAGATTTCCACCCAACACTCCGGCTCCGTATACAAGTATTCTCATTCTTCTCTCCCCTTTTTCATACAAAGCATACCTTTTCCTCTAAATCAAACTAATAATAAGCCCTACAAGAGCTGCCGGAATAAGCGCAAATATAATGCCCGGAAAGATAATTCCTTTCAAATGAAACCACTTTTGGTGATATGCCTTATCCATATGCTCTGTGCCTTCTAAGCGAAATCTCTTCATATTTGCAAATAGCACCCAATCCAAAAACAGAGTGTCATATAGTCCTATCCAGACCATAAGTCCGAATGCAACAAAAAAACCTTGCCAAAATGTAGTTGCTCCCGCCAGTTTTGCACATATCACGAGTATTACAGAAAAAACAACTATTCCAAGCGATTTAGTCAAAATAACTTTCTTTGATTTATAGGACACATCCACTCTCTCATGTGTCTTGAAATACTCCTCCTGTATATCAGGTGGATAATTATGAATACATTCAGGTTTATATATTCTGTCTCCGCTATATGTCACAAAGACAATTATTGTAAAAATCACTGCGAATACTATCGCTTCAATAACTAACACATACCAAATCATATCTAAGTCCTTTTTCTAATAATCTTATTTTTCACGACTAACAATGAATCCTCTATCATCAGTAAATGTTTGACTTCTTAAGCCTATAATCACAGCAATCATCGCCCTCAGCAACAGATTTAGTCCTTTTATAGTCAACTCCCCGAAAGCCGGTCATATATTCCTTATCCATACAGCAAATCATCTGTACAGCTTCCGGTGTGCCCAGTTCACATGCCTTATCATAAAGCGGACAGCTTTTAACATCCATATTGCAATGCGTTTTATCAACAGAAAGATTATCTATTTCATATCCGCTACTGAGCTTGGCGGAAATCATATCCATATTCTTCCACATAAATGCAGGAACGCCAGGAAAAGCTGTTGCTTTACGAAATATTTTCTTCATTCGAATTCCAGTTTTTGTTCCAAACGAGCGTGTTACTAAAAGTGCCTCTCCGGGTGCATACTTTTCAATCGCTCGATATAATGCCACACAGGGAAATACATACTCGCATCCTATCTTATCAGCATTTGGCTCAGCATCTATTAGTCTCTGATACTCAGCATTTGCATATACCCACATATCAGTTGATTTTACAGCTCCGTATTTTTCTTTTAAATCATCTCGAAATCTTCTAAATATAATTGATTTATCAAGTTTCTTTTTTCTCATTTTTACTCCACATCACATAAACAAAGTACAAATCCAAGCCGCAAGTGCTGAAGCCCCGGGGAAAATAACAAGAAGCTTAATTTCACCCTTACTTCTTCGCAAGTACCGTAATCCACGGTTTACTTTTATGATGCACCGATTTAACTTTAGAAAAGCCTACGTTCTTCATCGCTGTTTTTATATCTTCTGCCGTATAGCACTTCATACCGTCAATGATTTTTTCAAACTTAAGACCTTCTTCATCCATACCGTCCGATTCATTTACAACCATGAATATTCCGCCGGGTTTAAGTACCTTTACAACCTGTTCAAAACATTTGTCCAAACCCGGCCAAAAGTATATTGTCTCAAAAGCAGTAGCAAGATCATACTTATCTTCAGGAAGTGTTAGGTTAGACACGTCCCCTTTCTCCACAGTACATCTTCCTTCCTTAATTGCATCTGCATTAAGTTTTGTTGTTTGCTCTACAGACACTTCGGAATAATCTATAGCGGTCACTGTTGAAGCGGGATATCTCCTTAATAGCTCTCTAACATTCCTTCCGCCACCACAGCCGATTTCCAATATATCATTAGGAGCGTACGACTTTAGATGCATCATACCCCAGTTGGCCAGTTTCACATGCCCTCCGCCATTCATCCTATTAACCATCATCTTCCCAAGAAATCCCTTTGGCTTCCTTGTCTGATTAATGAATTTCAAAAAAAGTCCCATGGTATTGTCCTCCTTACTTCCCAAACTCTATCTTCACAATTATCATCTTAACCAGACTATCACAGAACCTAATCATAAGTTTATGAAAGAATCCTACGTCGCTATAGATGTCTCTGTAACCACGCATATAGCTTTTTGCTGATACATTTTTAAAATCGTCACTCCAGTCTTCAAGCTCAGTATGACTTTCAAGTGAGAAAAATGCCTTAACGTCGCTTATACCGGCCTCCTTCAGCCACGTCTTCGTCATCATTTTAGCGCCTCTTTGATTGCAGGCGTCGAATACAAGAATCGCTCCCGGAAATCTTTTTGCCATCTTGCAAAATAGTGTTTTTACGTCTTCTGTTTTGAAATAATAAAAGACTCCTGTTGCAAAAAAGATTGCTCCTTTTGAAGCATCGATTTCATCCATCCACCTATCATCATTAAGATTGAACCCGAGATTAACCTCTCTGTCACCGGTAGGCAATAACTCATTCCTTACTTTTATAACATCGGGCATATCAATGTTGTATCCATTGCAAGTGCCGTTATCACATTTCCTATATGTATCATCAAGACCGCACCCCATACTGACAACTGCTGCCTCAGGATTTTTCTTTAGATATTCTTTTACCTCACATCCAATATCATACTGCCTCTGCGCAACTTCAAGTGCTCCGAAGAGTCCCGCTCCGGACTCCATCTTCTTCCCTTTTTCCGAAAAATCATAATCAAGCATATTGCAGATTCTCTCTGCCTCCTCGTCTTTAAAGAGATTAGGGAATCTTTCGGAGCAAACTTTCCTTCCGTATAGCGGTATTATAAGAGTCTCTTGTACTGTGTTCTTTTCAATATGGTATTTCTGCAACTTCTATCTCCTTATCATTCCACGCCTATTTTCTTCCGACCAACAATTTAGAACCGGAAAGTTCCATCCAAAGAGCTTCAAACCTACTCATAAACTTTCCGTCAGTTGTGTCGATAAGTCTGACCTCGGCGTATCCCATGTCCCGAAGTTTTTCTGCAAAAGCATCCATATCGCCATATCGTCCTTTAGACATAATATCGTGAATAGCAAAAGTTCCACCTTTTTTAAGTGTACGTAAGGTTTCTAACAGAATGCTTTGCCTGTCTCTGCTCGGAATATTGTGATAAACATAATTACTTGTAACCGCATCAAAGGTCTCGTTCCTATAAGGCAGCTTCAATGCATCGCCTTTTTCAAAAGCAGTATTATTAACTCCTTCTGCTTTAGAATTACTCTCACATAGCTCCTTACTGAATGAGGCATATTCCTTGCCCCATCTGTCTATACCTATCATCGTTGCTTTGGGATTCCTTTTAGCGCATGCTATGGTTAGCGCTCCGCTTCCGCAACCAACATCAAGACCTTTTCCTTCATCGGGAATATCTACATAATCGGCAATCCCTTCAATAATATGCTTTGACAGCTGACGCTTGCCATTATATGAAAACGCTCTGTACATAAGTATCATCCATATTGTCACAGGAAAAAGTACTATAGTAAGAACAAGCGCCGTCAACCTAACAGCTTTGCCTAACTTGCCATCACCAAATAAAGATAGCTTATCCTGAATAATAAATGCTACAAATGATATTATTGCTCCTGTTCCGGTGCCTGCCACCATTCCTTTTGGCATCCAATTTTTGTAATTTGGTTTCATACTTTATCTCCCAAACATCCCTTTCTTCTCTACCGCTTCCGTTTGCATTGATTTTACCTCATACCCTATCCCTGTAAATGCTTCTTTTAACATTTGTTCATCAGGTGCTTCTTCAGACATGAATGTGCTCTCTCCCTTCCTATAGGAACTCTTAATCTTCATAGCTCCCGGAATTTTATTTCTAATCAAATCATTGACATGTACCTCACACATAGAGCACATCATATCGTCAATCTTAAGCGTTGTCTTATACATACTTTTCTCCTTTCGAGCTCTTACATATTTTACATTTCATTAGAAATATCTTCGTCAGGCAAAAGACGTGTCATACTTTTAAGTCCAAGCGCAATAGTCGAGCTGTTATGAAGCATCGCGGAAGTCGATGGAGATATCACTCCTGCTACTCCGAGAATAATGAGCCCTGTATTAAAGCCAACAATGGTTCTGTAATTAAACCTTATTCGCCTCATCAACTTAACACTAAGATCACGAAGTGTCACAATGCTCCACAGATTTGCCGAGCTAATCGTAATATCAGATATCTGCCTTGCTATCTCTGCACCGTCGCTTATAGCGATACCGGCATCGGAAGCAGAAAGTGCCGGCGAATCGTTAATGCCGTCTCCTACCATAATTACATTTCTACCTTCTTTCTTCGCTTCCTCAATATATCTTGCCTTGTCCTCCGGAAGAACTTCTGCGTAATACTCATCTATTCCCGCTTCAGCTGCAATCTTCGATGCGGTTCTTTCGCTGTCTCCCGTCATCATAACAATATGCTTAAAGCCCTGACTTCGAAGCTTCTCTACAACGACATTAACCTCTCGACGCATCGGATCTTCAATTAAAATACAAGCGCAAAGCTTACCATTTATAGCAAAATACAGATGTGAATATTCA
Organism: uncultured Lachnospiraceae bacterium; assembly: GCA_905234245.1. Lineage (GTDB taxonomy): Bacteria > Bacillota > Clostridia > Lachnospirales > Lachnospiraceae > RUG191. The sequence continues at coordinate 3,717 of CAJOGN010000056.1, read as the reverse complement.
TCCGGTAGCGTTGTAAAAAGTCTCTTCTTTCCTCTCGGAATCTTAACGCCTTCATCTTCGAAAACAAAATGATAGCTTCCTATAACCGCTCTTTCATTATTAATCTTCGACGCTATCCCATGTGCCACGATGTACTCAACATCAGTGTGAAGTTCTTCATGACTAAGTCCCTTTTTATGTGCGGCGTCAACTACAGCTTTTGCAACTGAGTGCGGGAAATGTTCTTCAAGGCAGGCAGCCTGTCTTAAGAGTTCATCTTCCGACTCATCGGAAAATGACACCACCTTCGCAACAGTAGGCTTTGCTTCCGTAAGTGTTCCTGTTTTATCGAACACTATCGTATCGGCGTCTGCGACAGCCTCTAAGAACCTGCCACCCTTCACCGTAATACCATATCTCGACGCTTCCCTTATTGCTGAGAGAACAGATATCGGCATAGCCATCTTCAATGCACAAGAATAATCAACCATAAGAACAGATATCGCTTTGGTAATATTTCTGCTGAATAAATATGTAAAGCCTGCACCGAGAAGCGTATACGGCACAAGCTTATCTGCGAGTCTTTCTGCTTTACTTTCCTGTGCAGATTTCATCTTCTCAGACTCTTCTATCATCTTAACAATCTTATCAAATCGTCCGCAACCTTCTGTCTTAGTAACCTTAATAATTATTTCGCCTTCTTCAACAACAGTTCCGGCAAATACGCTCATTCCGATACTTTTCTGTACGGCTACGGATTCGCCCGTCATTGAGGCCTGGTTAACCATTGAATCACCGGACACAACTTCTCCGTCAAAAGGAATGATATTACCCATACGAACAACAACCTTATCACCCTCGATAATCTTAGATGAATCAGTCAAGACTTCGCCGTCTCCCGTTACAAGCCAGACCTTATCAACATTAAGAGACATCTGCCTTGCCAAGTCATCCACAGAGCGCTTATGTGTCCATTCCTCAAGTGTCTCTCCGATGCCGAGAAGGAACATAACACTTGAAGCAGTATTATAGTCTCCCATAATAACAGCCGCAGTAATTGCAATTGCATCAAGAAGCTCCACTTTCAGATGCCTACTCTTAATTGATTTAAGACCGCGCCATATAAACTTAATTGATTTTACAATAGTAATAATTCTTCTGACAGAAAAAGGAAGTATCAGACGCTTTATGTAATGAACAATGACTTCCGTAACTATTTTGTCATAGTATTTGGCGGACACCTCTCTACTCGAGCTTTCTAGCACCGTCCTTGGCACTGACACATTACCAAAAGAAAACTCATCAAGAATCTCTGCGACTCTGCTTCTGTCACAATCAAAGAATATAGCTACATCCGCAGTTCTCTCATATACTTTGACTTCACCTATCTCATCAAAGCTTGTAAGGTAGTATTCTAACGTGTCAGCCTGTTCAAAGCTCATTTTCTTCATAAGAAAATGAACTCTGATTCTTCCCTTGATTTCGTGTTTTACTTCGTATCTCATTTATCAGCGTCCTTCTTTTTTCTGCCGGGTCTCTTCTTTGTTTCTTTCTCAGATTCTTTTACTTCTTCAAAATCGTAATTCTCTTCCTTCTCTGCATTAATTGCCTTCGCTTCCTCGTAAATATCACTGCAATTCTCCTGAAGAACAGTAACCTGATCAATGACATTATCCTTCGCTCTTAGAACTCCTGCTGTACAATGTGCATAGACCTTCTTTGCTTCTCTGGATGAAAGAAGCTTAATTCCCTCAAGACCGAATAATGTACCAAGTGCAAATATGCCTACTCCTTTTAATTTCATAAAAATCCTCCTTATGTGGTTAGTTAACGCTAACTCTATCTCCAAAGTAAAGCACCCTAAATGGGCGCTATTTCAGTTAGCTTCCGCTAACATTATACTGTATATTATTCCTTTTTTCAAGATACAACCAAAGAATGATAGAATATATTTATGAATTTACTGAGCTCTGACTACAAATCAATTCTATAATGTCTGTCGGACTTTCTGCGAACCTAACCGCACCTTGTTCAAGCAAAAATCCCTTGTCACGAAATCCCCAAAGTACGGAAATTGACGGTAATCCAGCGTTCTTTGCTGTCGCAAGATCTACTTCAGAATCCCCTATATAAACAGAAGCTGCAGCCGTGCTTCCCAATTCCTTCAACGCCTCATAAACCATATCCGGCGCCGGCTTGCGCTTAACGCCATCTCGCTCACCAATTGCAACATCAACAACTCCGGCGAAAAATCGCTCATGTAATTCCTGCACTGCAGAATCAATCTTATTAGATACAATTGCCTGCTTATAACCTCTGCAACTAAGCTCCCTCATAATATCAACTATACCATCGTAAGGTCCGGTTCTATCAAGACAATGCTCATCATAATGCTCCTTATATACAGGCAACATCTTATCTATTAATTCTGCTTCAATTCCCTCCGGCACAATATGCTCAAATGCATATCTGACACCATTACCAAATACACGTCGATATTCATCCACGGTATGTGGAGCCAGATTAAACATTTCCAAGGTATAATTCATAGACACCGTCAAATCATCAAGTGTATTAAGTGTAGTGCCATCCATATCCCATATAATTGTGTCCCATTTATCGTTCATATATCAATTCTCCTATTCCAAGACGCCTATGATGTCTGCTTTTAGATACATACAGCCCTAACTTCATCTGATACCGTACCACCGCATACTCGTCATCATTCCTGAAAAACAGACAAGTTTCCTTTTCATTCTTTCAATGCATAGCACTTCCTTGTTCTGCAATACACTCGTTTAGAGCTTTGCTAAGCTGGTCCGCACAGGAAGTTTCTTTAAAACTGCAGGTGTTACCTTCAAGCTTATCTGCTATCTCCTGTGCGTCCATTCCTTCCACCAGCTTACCTATTGCCTTAAGATTACCGTTACATCCACCGGTGAATTTAACATTATATATTTTCCCATCCTCATAATCAAAATCAATCTTCTTCGCGCAAACCATCTTCGGTTTATATTCATAATGTGTCATAGCTACTCTCCTTTCTTGGCTTCTTTACCGCATATTATACTACATACAACACTTAGCTACCACATTAGCTTTTATTCTATATATCTCTTTACATAGTGCCCCTGAAAATGTTACCATTAAACAGCATTGTTGTAAAAAGACCGATATCTGATATATACAGTTTAAAATTATCAATTTCCATAGTCTGCGAAAGCGATACGCTTGGATTACTGACTTGATAACATGACAGTACCATTTTAGAATCTATCAATTCAAAGATTCTTTCGTCATCTTTCGATGTTTTCTGCTTGCTCATTGCCGCTGTTACAACGAACCTTTTCTTATCAAGCGCCAATTGAGCGGGAATAGCTGCACCCGTCCTTTTTCAATAACTGCAGGTGGAAGCTAGGCTTCAAATCGCATTTTCCCGAAATCTTCAGGGCGATGAAAGTTAGGCTTTTCAGAGTTAACTCTAGACCAGGATAAGTAGTTTCTTGTGGCACCACCACATTTATACATATTAGCCTGTAGTGTTCCCTGGAACTCATATTCGATATTATAGAACGTGCTAATAAATGTTCGTGGAATTCTATAGAATAATTCCCACCCATCTGGCGTTATGTTAGTTCTTATGTCAAAGTATTCCTTCTCATCTTCTCTGATTATGTTGAAGCGATTAGAAATGTCAGGTCCATATTGAAGTATCATGGCACCATTAGGATTTATCTC
>CAJOGN010000055.1 GCA_905234245.1 uncultured Lachnospiraceae bacterium | reverse complement strand
ATAGCGACACGACATCTAAGGGATGTATTGGTGCAAATAAAACACCGATGGGTTAGAATTAATTATAAAGGCTGGCTTTTGTAAATATGCAAAAGTCAGCCTTTTTTTTGTTGTTTGAAAAAGACATCCCCTTGTCAAAGATACTTGCAACGTTGGCCTCCTAAGTGTACAATATATATCAACAATTATGAAAGGAATAAAGGTAAAATGGAAGAGACAAGACCTTATCTTGATTGGGAGTTAGTTAATAACTTCATGATTGATGTATTTGTAGAATATGGAGTGCCGAGAGAGGATGCAGTTATCTGCGCAGATGTACTCCTAGAGAGTGACAGAAGGGGTATAGAGTCCCATGGCTGCAACAGATTCAAACCGATATACCTAGACAGAATTAAGAATGGAACGTTGCTTCCCAAGACTGAGATAGAGATTCTTAAGGACACACCAACAACAGTAGTTATGGACGCTCACAACGGAATGGGTATGGTGGCTAGTCATAAGATGATGGAAATGTTAATTGACAAAGCCAAGAAATACGGAATGGCTGGTGGAGCAATATGTAATTCCACTCACTATGGAATTGCAGGCTACTGGTCAACTATGGCTGAGAAGGAAGGACTTATTGGTATTACAGGAACTAATGCGAGACCTTCCGTTGCTCCTACATGGGGAATTGAGCCAATGATGGGAACTAACCCAATGACATTTACCATGCCAACAGATGAAGAATTCCCCTTTAACTTCGATTGCGCCACATCAATTGTTCAGAACGGCAAAATCGAATTCTACGAGAGGCAGGGGAAGCCAACGCCACCTAACTGTGTAATCTCAGATGCGGGTGAGACTATGACAGATTCTGGTAAAATTCTAAAGGACATGAGAGCAGGCCACGCTGCACTTCTTCCCCTTGGTGGAATGGGTGAAGATACAGCAGGCTATAAAGGATATGGATTTACAACAATAGTTGAGATATTATCTGCAGCATTGACTGGTGGACCATTTATGAAGGACTTAAATGGCAAGGACGAGGATGGCAATCCAGCCATGTATCACTTAGGACATTTCTTCTTCGTAATCAACCCGGAATTCTTCATGGGGCTTGATACATTCAAGAAGACATCAGGAGATATCCTTCGTGGACTTCGAGAGTCTAAGAAGGCACCAGGAGCAGAGAGAATCTATACAGCAGGCGAGAAGGAGCACGACGCCTGGATGGATAGGAAGGATAAGGGAGTTCCTGTCGGAGAGTCTATTCAGAAGGAATTCATCCAGCTAAGAGATGAATTAGGACTCACCCAGTATCACTTCCCGTTTGAATAATGTAATAAGGAGGCTAATATGAAGAACTTGAAGAGACTATTAAGCTGTGTATTATGTCTTAGTCTTGTGTTGGGAATGGGATGCTTCATTCCTAATAATGCTGAGGCTGCTCAATACACACTAGACGCTACACCACTTTCTGCAGATATGCCAGGCGTATATACTGTGAAAGCCAATGCAGGAGACAGTGCTAATACGGCAACTCTTGGTATATCATCAATATCCAAGCAGACACTAGCAAATAATCCTACCACAGAATCACCTGCTATAATTACAGGTGCGGCAACGGGATATGAGACTAAGACAGGTCCTACGGAGTTTACTCCTATTCCAGGAGCAGAGCTTAAGGCACCTTATTCGTATTTTCGATGGAATGTAATAGATGAAGCTATACAGAATCCAGACGGCACAACTTCGACACATAAGAAGTTAACTGGATTCGATGGAACATATTATATTGTAAGAGTAGATGTAAGCAGCATTATCGATTCCTTCGACCAATCCGCTGATAGCACCAAGGTTCTTCATGTAAAGCAAAGTGGTAATAAGGCTTTGATGGTTGCGCCAGGCATTAATGGAACAACATTTGCAGATTCACTTGGTAATAAGACAGGCTCTTATCCAATTAAGGATAATGCCGCAGCACTTAAGGATGCTTCAGGAGCATATTCTGACACAGCATATCTTGATGTAATAGTTATGTCTAATGGCTTGTTGGCAGGTGGTGCATCCAGCGGAAGTGAAGGCGCGCCAAATGGTGATTTTACACTTACATTTTATGTAGATGACACGCTAGATTATAATCCTTCATTGGTGTATGACCCGACAAATACAGATCCTAATCATGCAGCTGAATGTCTTAAGAAATTCTATTCAGATACGCCAACTACACAGGTTACAGGCTATACAGTTAAGGGCTCAGACCTTGAGATAGGTGTGGAGGTAGAGGATACAGGTGTTGTAGGAAATGCCCCAGAGTTTTGGTCGATTAACAAAGCTATGGCACATCAGGAATATGATTCTCATGTTATTAAGCTAATCTGTGAGTCACCAGTATTGGAAGGAATTAGTGTGTCAAGTCCTGATGGCAGAGAGAGAAATGTTATTCTTGATGTTAACAGCTTTGATATTCAGATTGCCAATGATACTAAGACTGGAGCAGCAGGATTAGCTATATATGATAATTCCAAGTTAGAAATATTGGACTCAACTTCTACGGCAGGAGCTGAACTTGCCATAGGCAACAATGCCACATTTTACATAGAGGCAGGAGGCGAGCTTAACATTGACGAATCCTGCGTTCTTGAAGCGGAGTATGATGCTGCATCTACAACAACAGGACAAGCAGTTCCTACGTTAATTAATGGCGAAATCATTGTTAAGACAGGTGGTAAGCTGATTAACGATGGTGTAATTAATATTGAGGGTACAGAAGGTAAGCCTGCTGATCCTACGCAACCTGGAGTAAGAGGCGTAAGACCTGCAACAATGATTGTTCAATCAGGCGGGGTCTTAGAGAATAACGGTTGCCTTTCTATAAAGGGACATCTGTACAACTTAGGAACTGTAATTAACAACGGACGATATAGTGATGTTATTATGAAGGAAGATCCTGACAGAGGTTCTACAGCATATCATAGAGGAATTCAAATCACCTGGAAGGATGATGTAACTCAGGAAGGCGTAGTTCCTGGAACTTTATTTGTAGGTCGCGATGCTGATGGCGTTATATATTCTGATGCTAGATTAACTAACAATGGAGATATTGTTATTGCTCCAGGTAGAATTGATTTGTACGGAATACTAGATACATCAAATGGACATGTGTATTTAGCAGATGTAAATGAAGCCGTAATTCCAATTACTCCTACGGCAGAAGCACCTCTTGTAATGGAGAAGAGAATAACACTTCCTAAGACAGAATATGGCCTCCTTAAGGCGTATAATGGAAGTAGCATTGTGGGAGATGAGTCTAATTTCTCAGGTGCTGTAGTTGAGATAATAAGAAATGGTGTATTAGGTAATCTGACTGATACAGGGGAAGCTAAGAATCATCTTGAGCTTGTTGAAGCAGCAGAGGTTGTTCAGTCCGCTAATGATGGTGTAAGAGACCTTGTTCGCGGTGAGGATTATATTGTTAACGATGGAGAAATCATATTTACTGATTCTTATCGTGAGTCCATAGATGGAAAGAGAACTGTAAGAATGAACCTAGGATACAGATTCCTGTATCTGGAGGTAGAAGGAACAACCAGGGTTAAGAATGTCCCTAAGACTGGTGATAATAGTGTCATTGGTTGGATTCTAGACAATATATTTAAGCATTAAAGGAGAATGTAATGGTAGAAGTAACTAATCTTACCAAGAAATTCGGTGAGAAGGTTGTGGTGGATAACACAACATGGACAGCAAAGGATGGTCATATAACAGGCTTTATTGGTCACAATGGCGCAGGTAAGACTACATCACTTAAGATGATTACAGGCGCCCTTAAGCCAACAGAAGGAACAATTAAGCTTAATGGAATTGACATAAGGAAAGACCATCTTGAGGCTAAGAAGCAATTTGGATATGTGTCAGATTCCCCTGACCATTTCCTGAGACTTAAGGGTATAGAATATGTTAATCTTATGGCTGACATATATGACGACCCAGGGGCTGGAAGAGCAGATAGGATTAAGACATTTGCCGAAAGACTTGGCATATATGATGCACTAGATAGCACAATTCTATCTTATTCTCATGGTATGAGACAGAAGATTATGTTAATTGGAGCATTAGTTCACAATCCTTCAATTTGGATTCTTGATGAACCAATGCTAGGTCTTGACCCACAGTCTGCCTATGAATTAAAGCAGATGATGAAGGAGCATGTGGCTAATGGTAATTCAGTGCTTTTCTCAACTCATGTGCTAGAAGTTGCTGAGAAATTATGTGATGAAGTTCTAATTATTAAGAAAGGACAGATGCAATTTACAGGAAGTGTAGATGCTCTCAAGGAGAAATATGCAAGTGATGACCTTGAAGAGATATTCCTTAAGTTGAATGGTATTGATAATGAAGAAGATTCTTAATTTATACAAAATGCTTAATAAAAACAACACCACTGGCAAAGGGGATTCCTCTAAGACGTTTATGTTCATTATTGCTGGAGTGCTGTTATCATTTATCTTTGGATATGTTGGATACAAATTCGCTGATTCCATAGAAATGATGGGTGGAGTACCTATTATTCTAAGTGTATCTGGATTAGTTGCAGGCATAGGTATTTTTGCATTTGGTTTTTTTAGCCTAATTAACAGTATGTATATGTCTTCTGATATTGAACTTCTTATTACGCTGCCACTGTCATCTACCCAGATTGTTCTACTTAGACTTTTGTCTTTTTTAGGACTAGCATTTGGGATTGGATTTGTTGCAATCATTCCAATTAGTATTGGATTTGCAGTTGCAACTTCCGCTGGTATTATTAGCTGGGTAAGTATAATATTAGAATTCATTTTTGTTCCTGTATTTGCCACATTTATAACGGCAAGTGTTGTAATTCTTCTAATGAGTGTTGTTAGAATATTTAGAAATGTTGATGTGTTAAGGTACATAGGAATTGGCGTGCTGTTTATTCTGTTATGCCTATATTTCTTTTTCGCTAATTCTAATAATAGTCATGTAGAGGTGAATTCACTGATTACGATTCTGGCAGGATTCGGAACTACATTACAATATGTTGATCCTGTGTCTGGCTTTATGTCAGCATTTGTAACATCAGGAAGTATAATTGATTTACTAATATCAATTGCTTTACTTGCTGCTTCAGTTTTATTGTTCTTAATTGTTGCCAAGTTCCTATATCTGGAAGGTGCTCTTAATATGCAGAGTACTTCTGTAAGTGGCAAGATATTAAATGACGAAGAATTGAATAAGGCGTGTACGAATAATGGGACATATAAGTCTCTTGTTAAGAAAGAATTCAATATGCTTAGAAGGAATCCGGCATATTCCCTTAACAACTTTGTAATAGGATTCTTATGGCCAATACTTGCAGTTGTATTAATGTATGGAACAATATCATCTGTTAGTAAAATGTTTGCGCCATCTGAGGGAGCACAAGATCCAACTACAATTAGTATTAGGTTCGTAATTATGTCTACTTGTCTGATTATGTTCATAATGATTCTAATTCCTATGACATATCAGTCAATTGCTTATTCGTCGCTTTCAAGGGAGGGTAATTCATTTCCAATAATGAAGCAGATCCCTGTAGATTATAAGATACAGATTAAGGCGAAGCTTACAGTAGCAGAGAGAATTCAACATATTCAGACTACAGGATATGTGTTGCTTGGCGCCATAATTATTTATATAATTATGGGTGTGCCAGTATATTTTGCACTGTGTCCGACGCTTTTAGCATTTACATTTTCAGAGATGGCAATCTGTATGGATATGCTTAACGGTTATAAGAACGCAAGTGTTAACTGGGATAATGAGAAAAGCATAGCTAGTAAGAATAGCGGAGCAATGTTCGCATTTTACATACTAAGTGCATTTGGAGTGCCTATAGTGTGTGCGTTGGGACTTTTCTTTGCTTTTGATGGCAATCCATATCTGGGATTAATTCCTATGTTGGTTTTAGCAGTGATATTTGGTATAATTATGATACCTTTGAGAAAGCGTGTCTTTGTAAAAGGTGATAGAAGAATAAGAACATTAAGATTCTAGGAGGTTAAGATGGGCAGTATTATTTTTAACATTGTATTAGCGTTAGTTTTCATATATGAAGCATTCATATTGTTTACTAAGAAGAATGGTGGTAGTGATAAGAATTTCGAGAAATACACGGAGGAGTCATTAGCAAAATTCTCTCCAATTGGTGGAGTAGTGCTGTTATTAGTTGTGGTATATGAAGTTATCGAGATTCTTCATAGAACTGGTATAGCACAATTCCTTCCTTTGGATGAAGATGGAAGTATACCTGTCTACATTCATGTACCAGTATTATTAGGAATTGTAGCTTTATATCTTATATTGTATTTTACAATGCTTAAGAAGAAGGATGATTATGTAGATCCTAAGAAAGGTGGCAATTCCAGCGCACCTAGTAAGTCCGATGAGGATGAGGAATACTAAATTGTAGAAGTTTTAAGGCGTCACCGCTGGTGGCGCCTTTTTTTCGTAATAGGGGATAGCTCATTTTTTTGACAATTTTTATGGCTTACAATTGCCGCAAGGCGTGTAGCCTTGGGATATCAGTTCTGATCTTGTTCCTGTAAAATATGATTTATTCTTTTCGCTCATAGTGGAAACAGAACTGCAGGTCGGTTTATGGAATCTCATTGTGTTAGTATTAAGTACATAATCCATAATAACATCATCTGATGTGCCAGGTGTATTCTCGTTTCCTTCAGCAATCCTGCTATTACCTGTAGCATAATCTATGACGATGCCAGGTTGAACATTGTAGCAGTATACGCAGAATTGTAATTTGCCATTATCTTCAACTGAGTAGGCCTCCATTAGTACTCCGGAAGCAACAAGATTATTGCCTTCAAATATAGGAGTTACTCTGTATAATACATGGTTATGCGAGCTCTTAACATATGATGCTACATTGTTTTCATAAGGAAGCATGCCTTCGGTATTTAGGTATCTTGTTCCAGTAATAAGATTTTTCTCATTAGCATTTTCACCAGCTAATTGGAAAGCTATTAAGTGACATCTATTGTATAAATAATTGCCATCAACGATTCCGTTATACTTAACGGTCTGCCAGCCAGATGGTCTGACACTTCCAATTTCTCCTCTGGGTTCAGTAGGCATAATCTCTTTGCAGACATTTGCATAAGCGACACCGCAACGACCGAACAGGTCTAAATCGCTGTAGTTTTCAAATGCCTGAGTCGTATAGTCTTCATTAGTGAAGAAAGGCTTATTATTGTTTACAATATAGACAGGGCTGCCTGAATAAGGAGGTACATTTGCAAGATTAAACTCAGATGAGTTGTTTGAATACAAACCGTACCATCCAATAGCCTCATCATGCCATCCAATGGAGATTAGATAGTCCTTTTCACTTACGTTATATGTATAATTGTGAGCTCCAGGTCCGCTACTATTAGGATTGAACTGGCGATATATTGGCATGCCAGTTGACTTTGCAGAGTAGAAGCTTATGCCTTCGTAATTCCATCCGATTGAAGCAAGATAGTTTTTCTCGCCTTCATCTGTTGTATAATGATGCTCTCCAGAATTAGGATTAAATACACGATACACGGGGCTGCCTGTTGAAGGAGCTTGCCATCCGATACCTTCATAGTTCCATTTTGCGCCAATAAGAGAATCGCGTTCGGCGCTGCTGGTTGTGTATAGATGTTCGCCACTAACAGGGTTATACATACGATACACCGATACAGAATCATCTGTCGCATTTGTTTTTAACGGAGATAATGCAAATGCAGTTACTAATACTGCCAGCATTATCCATAAATATACTTTCTTTGTTTTCATAATATACCCCTCAAAAGTCACAAATCTAATCCTGTGTCTATTATATCATATAAGTGGGGTGTGCGGGTAATGAAAATGTATTCAAAAGCTTCAAAATACTACTTACTCCGTAGTTTTTCTGCCGAGGCCGGCGTCGCCGAGCCGCCAACTACGGAGTAAAGCAACAAAACACCCCATTTACTCCGCAAATCATCATCCGAGGCCGGCGTCGCCGAGCCGCCGACTACGGAGTAAAGCAACAAAACACCCCATTTACTCCGTAAATTTCTAGCCGAGGCCGGCGCACACAAGCCGCCGACTACGGAGCAAAGCTTCAAAAAACTCCATTTACTCCGTAAATCACCAGCCGAGGCCGGCATCGCCGAGCCGCCGACTACGGAGTAAAGCATCAAAACATCCCATTTACTCCGTAAATTTCTAGCCGAGGCCGGCATCGACAAGCCGCCGACTACGGAGTAAAGAATCAAAACACCCCATTTACTCCGTAAATAGCTATTACATATTAAATGATTTCCAAATATATGATATACTAGTTGCTAGTAATAAAGCATGGTTGACAAAACAAGGTTGACAACCAAGTGTTGTCAACAGGACCGTCCCTTGTCAACAAAAGGCCCGATCATGTCAACCTATCACACCCACATATGAGGAGAATAGTATGTTCGACGCAAATAAAGAAATCGACGGAATTGTAAATTGGATAAGAGAGTGGTTTGATAACAATGGCCCTAAAGCCAGTGCTGTAATTGGCTTGTCAGGTGGCAAGGATTCGTCAATTGTAGCAGCCCTTCTTGTGAAAGCCCTTGGCAAGGACAGAGTAGTTGGTGTAATGATGCCTAACGGCAAGCAGGCTGACATCAATGATTCAATTACCATTGCCAATCACCTTGGAATCAAGACTTACACAGTTAATATCGAGTCTAGTTATAATGCTTTCCTTGATACTCTACAAGAAAGTGCAAGTGATATTGAGATAACCAAAGATACGAAGATTAACTTAGCTCCAAGGCTTAGGATGTCCACATTGTATGCAATTGCCCAGTCCCTTCCTAATGGTGGAAGAGTTGCCAACACATGCAACGCTTCAGAGGACTATGTTGGTTATTCTACGAAATACGGTGATGCAGCTGGGGATTTCTCACCATGCGCCAACTATACTGTAACCGAGATGCTTCAGATTGGCGATGCGCTTAAGGTTCCTACGGAGCTTGTTCATAAGGAGCCATCTGACGGCTTGTCAGGAATGTCTGATGAAGACAAGCTTGGATTCACATACGCATCTCTTGATGACTATATTATGAATGGCGTATGTGATGATGAGAAGCTTAAGGAAAGATTCGACTATCTACACAAGATTAATTTACATAAGTTAGAAGTGATTCCAACTTATAAGAGAAATTAGAGTGATTAAATATCAGCAAAATATATCTCGCGAAACATTGGACAAATGTCCAGTTGAGAGAGATGTATTTTGTGATATTTATTCTTATGAATTGTATGTAAGGGAGACTATATGAACATAGTAATCTTAGAGAGAGCATCAGTTGGGGATGAGATTAGCGTTGAAGCTATTGAGAAGCTAGGCGACGTTACAATTTATAACACCACCCCAATTGATTTAATTCCAGAAAGAATACAGGATGCGGAGGTTATCATTGCCAACAAATCTCCGTTAAACGAGAAAACCTTAGACAACGCTTCTAAGGTTCGTTTAATTTGTGAACTTGCAACTGGGTACGATAATGTAGACCTTGACTATTGCAGGAAGAGAGGTATTGCTGTAAGAAATGTTAAGGGATATAGCACCGATGCAGTGGTACAACATACATTTGCATTGTGCCTCTATCTATTTGAGAAATTAGACTACTATGACAACTATGTTAAGTCTGGAGAATACTCAAGACAGGATAGCTTCAGTCATTATGATTACAAGTTCAGCGAGCTTGCAAGCAAGACCTGGGGAGTTGTTGGACTTGGTGCAATTGGTAGTAGAGTTGCAGATATTGCAGCAGCCTTTGGTTGTAATGTGGTAAGATATTCCCTTAGAGATAATCCATCTGATTCAGACTATAAGTCCCTTGACTTTGACGAGTTTTTATCAAGTTGTGATATAATCTCAATTCACTGTCCCCTTAACGATGATACAAGAGGGCTCTTTGATTACAACGCATTTTCGAAAATGAAAAGAGATGCCATACTAATTAATGTTGCAAGAGGTGGAATAGTAGTTGATGCCGATTTATTCAGGGCGTTAAATGAGAACCTGATATACGGAGCAGGGCTTGATGTTACAAGTACGGAGCCTATGAGTGACGATAATCCGCTGTCCAATTATATGGACAGCACTCGACTAATAATCACACCACACATGGCTTGGGCTAGTGTGGAGGCAAGGAACAGAGTTGTTAAGGAGACTGCCCTTAACATAGAAGCCTTCCTTAATGATAGACCTCGTAACGTTATTGTATAGCAACGATTCTACGTAGTGTACAGTACAGTATAAGATTTGAGTACCTGTACTTGACTAAGAATGTCTGCGTACAGGTCTCAAATACTTATACTTTGATAATAGCGCCTTGACGAATTGCGATACATAGGAGACATCTATGAGTAATATAATAATAGTCGGTGGTGGGGTTGCAGGAATGATTGCTGCAATTACTGCCGCAAATAATGGTAATAAAGTTACCATATTAGAAAAGAATAGTGAATTAGGTAAGAAGATTCTTATAACAGGTAATGGCAGATGTAACTTCACTAATGAGTATATGAAGGGCGACTGCTATTCTTCGTCTCTAAACAACAACGATGAAGTTAGCCGTCACATTACAAGAGAATTTGCTGATGTGGTACTTGATAGATTCAACAACAAGGACTTCATCAAAGTACTTAGTAATCTTGGTATGTCCTATTATGTCAGGGAAGGCTATTACTATCCTAAGACAGATGAAGCAAGAACATTTCGTGATACTCTAGTTAGCGAGGTTAACAGATTAGGAATTGAGGTTGTATATAACTTCAATCTTCGTAGTATCGAAAGAAATGAAGATGGCTTTATACTCAGCAACAAGGAGCAGGAATACACAGGAGACAAGGTTATAATTGCAGCAGGTGGAAATGCTGCACCTAAGACGGGTTCTAGTGGAGACTGCTATTACTATCTTGAAAAGCTAGGTCATAATATATTTAAGGCGAAGCCAGCACTAACGAGTCTTAAGGCCGATTATCCTGACGACCTGCAGGGTATCAATGCCCTTGCCAATATATCTATTAGGATTAACGGTAAAACCCCTGAGACCGACGACACAGCTCTTAAGACTAACGCCACAACCATTAAGACAGAGAAGGGCTTTATTAAGTACTACAAGGGTATGCTCTCAGGCATCCCTATATATCAGCTTAGCATGGAGGCGATTCCCGCATTAGAGCTAGGTGGCAAGGTTGAGATTGTCGCCGACTTTGTTACGGATTCTAATATCGAAGCAGCATTGAAGCTACAGGGAACTACCCTTAAAGAAGCATTATACAAATCAATTAATCCTAAGATTGTTGATGTAATCCTTAAGGGTCACAATATTGCCCCTGACACTTTGACGAACAATATGAACGCAGCTGAGAGAGAACACATAATAGAATTGTTTTCGAGTGTGAATTATGAGATAATAGGATTTGGTGGTTTTGAAAATGCACAGGCTACGTTAGGTGGCGTTGATATAAGAGAGATTAATCCTCAGACCATGGAGTCTAATATATGTAAGGGGCTCTATTTTGCTGGTGAGATAATTGATATTGTAGGGCGATGCGGCGGCTACAACATACAGTGGGCTGCATCCACAGGCGTTATTGCAGGCATTAGTGTGTAGAGATTAGAACGTTATAATAAAACTGAGAATTGTTTCCAGAAATGCTTTGCATACATTTAATAATTTGCGTTAAGTTTTTCTGAGAATGTCAATTGCTTCGGAGTACTGTCTGAGCTCATTACACTTACCTAAGAATACGAGTAACAAGCGAGTTTACGGAGAAGCAATTTAATAAGACATTCGCAAGAAAAATAGCAAATTATTAAGTATGCAAAGCATGCTGAGTAACAATTCTCAGATGCATAATAATATAGAAAGGACTAAATATATGGAAGACGAGATTAAGATTATAGAGCTTAAGCAGAATGTGTTTAAGGAGAATGAGGTCAATGCTGACAGTATTCGCAAGGAATGCAAGAAGGCTGGTCAGCTTATGATAAATGTTATGTCGAGCCCAGGAAGTGGCAAGACAACTACTCTTGTTAGAACTATTAAGGAGTTGACACCAGACATTAATATTGGCGTTATGGAGTGTGACATTGACGCAGATGTTGATGCTTACACAGTAAGGGAAGCAGGCGCTCGTTCCATTCAACTTTAT
>CAJOGN010000054.1:1673-15725 GCA_905234245.1 uncultured Lachnospiraceae bacterium | reverse complement strand
AGGTCATCCAGAAGGGTATACAGCAACTGATATTATGTCTCGTATGAAAAGAATGCAAGGATATAATGTTCTTCATCCAATGGGATATGATTCCTTTGGACTTCCTGCAGAGCAATACGCTGTAACAACAGGTAATCATCCTGCAGAATTCACAATGAAGAATATTGAGACATTTTCTTCTCAGCTTAAGGAATTAGGCTTTGATTATGATTGGTCTAAGATGGTTGCAACTAGTGACCCTAAGTTCTATAAGTGGACTCAATGGATATTCAAGAAGCTATATGAAGATGGCTATGCAAAATATATTGATATGCCTGTTAACTGGTGTGAAGAATTAGGTACAGTTCTATCTAATGACGAGGTTATTGATGGTAAGTCAGAACGTGGAGGATATCCTGTTATTAGGAAGAATATGAAGCAGTGGGTTATTGACCAGGCTGCATTCGCAGAGAAGCTATTAGAAGGCTTAGAGGAAATTGATTGGCCAGAATCAACTAAGCAGATCCAGAGAAACTGGATTGGTAAATCAGAAGGTGTTGAGGTTGATTTCGAGATTGAAGGTGGTGGCAAATTCTCAATATTTACAACATGTATTGAGACAATATATGGTATTACATTCATGGTTCTTGCTCCTGAAGGAGATATTGTTAAGAGCCTTCTTGACAGAGTTGAGAATAGAGAAGATGTAGAAGAATACATTAAGGAAACCATGACTAAGTCTGATATGGATAGAACAGAGCTTAATAAGACTAAGTCTGGTTGCCCACTTAAAGGCTTATATGCTATTAATCCTGTTAATGGTAAGAAGGTTCCTTTATATATTGGTGACTTCGTACTTGCTAATTACGGTACAGGTGCTGTAATGGCTGTTCCAAGCCACGACCAGCGTGACTTTGAGTATGCACAGGTTCACAACATTGATATGATTCAGGTTATTGATGGTAGAGATGTTAGTGAATGCGCATTTGAGAAGCAGGATTACCTTGGCAAAGGCTGTAAGCTTATGAATTCAGAAGAGTTTGATGGTCTTGTTGTTGAAGATGCCAAGGAAGCTATTACAGTTAAGCTTGAGAAAATGGGTGTTGCTAGACGAATGGTTAATTACAGATTCCATGAGTGGATTTTTGCCCGTCAGCGTTATTGGGGTGAGCCTGTTCCTTGTGTTCACCTTGAGGATGGCAAGATATACTTTATCCCTGATGAAGAATTGCCACTTGTTCTTCCAGAGCTTGAAGATTATAAGGGTAAGAACGGCAAGGCACCTCTTGAAAATGCTACTGAGTGGAAGCAGTATAATCAAAATGGAGTAAAGGGTGTTAGAGAGACATCTACAATGCCAGGTTCCGCTGGATCTTCATGGTATTTTATGAGATATATTGACCCTGATAATGATAAGGAATTTGCTAATCAAGAATTACTTAAGCATTGGCTCCCTGTTGACTTATATGTAGGCGGCCCTGAGCATGCAGTAGGTCATCTAATGTATTCAAGAATCTGGAACAGATTCCTATATGACAAGGGCTTATCACCTGTTAAGGAGCCGTTCAAGAAGCGGTGAGAATGGAATTAAGATGGGTAAGCGATTCCCTGAATTCGTAATCAATCCTAGTGATATCGTTAGAGATTATGGCGCAGATACTTTAAGATTATACGAAATGTTCATGGGTCCATTAGAGGTATCAAAGCCTTGGAATTCTAATAATGTTCAGGGTGCTAGAAGATTCATTACAAGAGTATATAATTTCTTTACTGAAGCTGATAATCTTACAGATGATAATGATGGCTCACTAGAGAAGATTTATCATAAGAGCGTTAAGAAGGTTACTAATGACTTTGAAGCCCTTGCATATAATACAGCAATATCTCAGATGATGATTTTTGTTAACGAGGTATATAAGGTTGGCAAATGCCCAAGAGAATATGCTGATAACTTTATTAAGATGTTCTCATGTATCTGTCCTCACGTTGGTGAAGAGATATGGCAGTTAATGGGACATAATGACACAATAGCATTTGAGAAATGGCCTGAATTTGATGAATCTAAGACTGTTGATGATGAGATAGAGATTGCTGTTCAGGTTAATGGTAAGACAAGAACTACAATTAAGATTGCCAAGGATATTGATAAGGATAGTGCAATTGCCGCTGGTAAAGAGGCGCTAGGTGATAGATTACAAGGTAATATCATTAAAGAAATATATGTACCAGGCAGAATCATAAATATTGTTGCTAAATAATTATTTTATGCACAATGAGTAACCCCACGCTCCTAAGAATGTCGCTTAGGGGTTCTCATTGCACTTTATACCAATATATACTACAAAGGAGATTAAAATGAGCAAGATACAAATGACAACTCCATTAGTTGAGATGGATGGAGATGAGATGACAAGGATTCTGTGGCAGATGATTAAGGATGAATTGCTGCTTCCTTATATTGATCTGAAGACAGAATATTATGACCTTGGTCTTAAGAAGCGTAATGAGACTAATGATCAGATTACAGTTGATTCTGCTAATGCTACTAAGAAGTATGGAGTTGCTGTTAAGTGTGCGACAATTACGCCTAATGCAGCCAGAATGGAAGAATATGACTTAAAGGAAATGTGGAAGAGCCCTAATGGTACAATTAGAGCAATTCTTGACGGAACAGTATTTCGTGCTCCAATTGTTGTTAATAATATTAAGCCTAATGTTAGAACATGGGAAAAGCCTATTACTATTGCAAGACATGCATATGGTGATGTATATAAATCAGTTGAGATAGATGTTCCTTCTGCTGGAACTGCGAAGCTTGTATTTACAGGAGATGATGGCAAGGTTATTGAAGAGACTATTCATGAGTTTGATGGACCTGGTGTATTACAGGGACAGCATAACTTAGATAAGTCTATTGAAAGCTTTGCAAGAAGCTGCTTTAACTATGCCCTTGATACTAAGCAGGATTTATGGTTTGCAACCAAGGATACTATTTCTAAGAAATACGACCATACATTTAAGGATATATTTGAAGAAATATTCAATTCTGAATTCAAATCAAAATTCGATGAAGCAGGAATTGTGTATTTCTATACATTAATTGATGATGCAGTTGCCCGTGTTATGAAGTCTAAGGGTGGATATATCTGGGCTTGTAAGAACTATGATGGTGATGTTATGTCTGATATGATATCATCTGCATTCGGTTCACTTGCTATGATGACATCAGTACTGTGTTCACCGGAAGGTTATTTCGAATACGAGGCTGCTCATGGAACGGTTCAGCGTCACTATTATAAGCACCTTAAGGGTGAAGAGACATCTACTAATTCAGTTGCTACGATTTTTGCATGGTCTGGTGCGCTTCGTAAGCGTGGTGAGCTTGATGGTATAAGTGAACTTGTTGACTTTGCCAATAAGCTTGAGAAAGCATGTATTGATACAATTGAAGCAGGCAAGATGACGAAGGATTTGGCTCTTATTACAGATGAGAAGAATCCAACTGTACTTAATAGTAGAGATTTTATTATTGCTATAAGAGAGACTTTAGAGGGATTACTATAATGACACTTGAAGAAACAAGAGAGTTCTTTTCTCAGGATAAATATGCAACAGAGGCTACAGGAATAGTTATAGATGAGATAGGTGATAATTATTCTAAGGTTAGCCTACAAATCAAAGCTCATCATAAGGCTGCAGGAGACCATGTTATGGGTGGTGTGTTCTATACAATTGCTGATTTTTCATTTGCAGTAGCAACTAATACACCTGAGCATCTTACAGTAACTACTAATGGTAATATAAGCTATTACAGCCAGCCTAAGGATGATAAGCTAATTGCTGAATGCAGGTGCATGAAGGAAGGCAGGCGATTTTGCTTCTACGAAAGTATTATCACCGATGGACTTGGTAATAAAGTCGCCAAGGTTAGTTTTAATGGAGCACATCTTAGTTGATTATATTCTAATTAATTTTATCTAACAGACATTTAAGCGATTTTCCCCATGAGCGTAATGTCTGTTAGATAAAATAAAAGCATATTTTCTTTATGAGCGTAGTGTCTCTTAGATTAAATAAGTGTAAATTCTACATGGAGATTTAATTATGATTATCTCTGCAAATAATATTACCAAGTTTTTTGGTGATGTTAAGGTACTTGATAATGTCAGTTTTCAGATAAATAATAATGAGAAATATGCAATATGCGGCAGTAATGGTGTCGGCAAGTCAACGTTGCTAAAAATATTAGTTGATGAGTTGTCTATTGATGAAGGCGAAGTTGTTAAGGCTAAGGATTTAAAGATTGGATACCTTGCTCAATATATTGAAGATGATTCTAATGACAATATTCTTGATAGTGTTATTAATGCCAGAGCTGATTTGACCTATATGGAGCGACGCCTCTCACTTCTTGAAGAAGATATGACAGGTGATGCCATTAATGAACATGATAAGCTTCTTAGAGAATTCCAGGATAAGGGAGGGCTTTATTATAAGAGTTTGGCAGAGTCTGTACTAAAGGGCCTTGGCTTTGATGAAGATGAGTTTTCTAAAACTATGGATATGCTTTCAGGTGGCGAGAAGACAAGAGTAAATCTTGGCAAGCTTCTTGTATCTGATGATGATTTATTAATACTTGACGAGCCAATTAATCATCTTGATATTAATGCAATTGAATGGTTAGAGAATTTCTTATCAGGATATAATAAGCCTCTTATAATTGTTGCTCATGATAGATATTTCTTAGATAAGGTAGTTGATCATGTATTAGACCTTAATACTAAGCCAGCCCGTACCTATAAGGGTAATTATAGTGAGTTTGTAAGGCAGAAGGATAATATTCTTCTTACTAATGAGCGTGAGGTTGATAAGCAAAACAGAGAAATTGCACATCAAAAGGAAGTTATAGAGAAGCTTCAATCCTTTAATAGAGAAAAGTCAATTAAGCGAGCGGAAAGCCGTCTTAAAGTATTAGATAAGATTGATACAATTGATAAGATAGAAGACAGAGTCAGCGACATTAATCTGTCGTTTCACGTGGCTATAAGAAGTGGAAATGATGTGTTATCTGTTGAAGAGCTATCATGTATATATGATGATGGGAAGATTTTTGAGAATGTCTCTTTTTCATTAAATCGATTAGACAGAGTTGCACTTCTTGGTGATAACGGGACTGGTAAGTCCACAATTCTTAAGATGATTACAGGTGTTAAGAAGCCTACAGATGGAATTATTAAGTTCGGTTCTAATGTTGATATCGGTTATTATGATCAGGCACAAATGAATCTTGATGATAATAACAACATAATGGAGGAGATACATAATATGTATCCTTCTATGGATAATACATCTATAAGAAATGCCTTAGCTTCGGTAGGGTTTACTAATGAGGATGTGTTCAAAAGCATTAAGCTACTATCAGGTGGTGAAAAAGGACGAGTTTCCCTATGTAAGCTGATGCTAAGTGATGCGAATTTCTTAATTCTTGATGAGCCTACTAATCATTTGGATATGGAATCTAAGGATATTCTTGAGAGAGCACTTAATGACTATGATGGTACGCTTTTATTTGTAAGTCATGACAGGTATTTTGTTAATAAGGTTGCAACGAAGGTATTAGAGCTTACTGATAATGGTGTTAATGAATATCTTGGAAACTATGATTACTATATTGAGAAAAAAGATGTAGTTAAGGATAAATACACATTTACCAACAAGAATAATTCTAATAATAAAGAAAAATCTAAAGAAGATTGGAAAAAACAAAAAGAATTAGCTGCAAAGAAGAATAAACTCAAAAGAGAATTTGAAAAAGTTGAGGCAAGTATTGAGGAGTTAGAAGACAAACTGTCTATAGTTGATAGCGAGCTTGCTAATCCTGAATTTGCTACTAATTCTGCTAAGCTTAATGAATTAATGGCAAGTAAAGAAAGTATTAATACTAAGCTAGAACCACTTTATACAAGATGGGAAGAATTAAGCTTACTTATGGAATAGAAAGGGTTAATATGAACGAGCAGATTTCACAAGCAGTAATAAGAAGATTACCAAGATATTATAGATATTTGGGGGATTTATTATCTCAAGGAGTTGAAAGAATATCCTCTAATGAATTAAGTGTTAAGATGAATTCCACTGCTTCTCAGATACGTCAGGACCTTAATAATTTCGGAGGCTTTGGACAGCAGGGATATGGATATAATGTTAAGTTTCTTCATGAAGAGATTGGTAAGATTCTTGGACTTGATAAAGTGCATAATATGATTATTGTTGGTGCTGGTAATCTTGCGAAAGCTATTGTCAGATATGACAAATTCGAAAGGCTGGGTTTTCCTGTTATAGCAATGTTCGATGTTGATTCGAAGCTATTTGGAACTAAGATTAACGATATTTCTATTTATTCTCTTGATGAATTAGAAGAATTTATTAAGAATAATAGAGTTGATATTGCAGCACTTACTCTTCCTAAGAATAATGCTGTTAAGACTGCCAATAAGTTAGTGTCTCTAGGTATAAAGTCAATATGGAATTTCGCTCATGTTGATTTGCAGTTTGATGATGAGGATGTTGTTGTTGAGAATGTACATTTGTCAGATAGTCTGATGCAATTATCTTATAATATTACAAGGAAGTGTAATGATGAATGAGAATAATTTCTTAGAAGCATTAAAAAAAGTTAATGTGCCAGTACTTGTATTAGACCAGAAATGGCACAGACTCTTCGCTGTAAGTGGCAAGCCGAAGGAAATCATTGAGAATGAAGCGGAGCTTAAGGCACTTCTTGCTGAACAGGGTAAGCTTACTACTGAGTTGAAAGAGTATAAGAAGGTTAAGAATAATCTTATGCATGGCATCGTTCAGAATATGGAGGGTGTTGATAGTGTGAAGCACACTACAGAGGCCCAGAATCTAAATGATAATAAGCGATTGATGGAAGAGTCTAAGCAGAAGATAGAAGAGATTGAAGACAGATTGATGGAGATTCCTAAAAGCATTAAAACAGTTAATGAGCAGTTAATGCTTGACACCATGTCCTTTTGTTATGAGAAGCTTAGAACTAATAGTACGGAGATTGAGGAAATCAGTGGCTGGATTACAGAAATGCGAATCGAGCTTAAGAAGAATCTTATTAGAAAACAAAATCGAGAGATTAATAATAGAGAAATATATGTGTATATGAATGATATATTTGGCAAGGATGTTATGAATCTCTTTGATGTAAAATACGAAGATTATGAGCAGAATCTTAAGGCTAACGAAATGGCAATCGCAAGAGCCAAAGAGAAGGCTTTAGAGAAAGCAAAAGAGGAAGAAGAGAAGGCTAAGAAATTAGAAGATATTAAAGCTGATTAAAGATATTTATAAAGAATACATCTGTCATTTATGATAGATGTATTTTTGTAAAGCTAAAAAGGAGTTATGTTATGAAAACAGTACTTAGCGCAAATGAAATGAAAAAATGTGATTATAATACAATAAATCATTATAAAATAAGCTCTGCTGTGCTAATGGAGCGAGCTTCTTTAAGCGTATTTTCAATGCTTAGCGAACATATTGATAAGTATAGCAATATTCTGGTATTTGTAGGTACGGGAAATAACGGCGGTGACGGTGTATGTTTGGCAAGAATTCTTCATAACTATGGATTTAATGTGTCTATTTTGTTATGTGGTGATGAAGATAAGTTCTCTAATGATTTGAAAAAGCAGTTAGTAATAAGCAGAAATTACGGTATTAACGAGGTTGATTTAAAATGTGTTAATGAATATGATGTGTTAATAGATGCAATATTTGGGATTGGTTTGTCAAGAGATATTACTGGTACATTTGCAAAATATGTAACGGCCTTCAATAAAGCAAATGGATTCAAAATGGCCATTGATATTCCAAGTGGTATTAATACTGACAATGGTAGAGTTATGGGTATTGCCTGCAAGGTTAATGCAACTGTAACATTTAATTATAGAAAGATAGGACACTTAATATATCCTGGAAGAGAATATTGCGGTACAACCTATATATGTGATATAGGAATTAATGATAACAGTTTCTTAGATGATATTAAGCCATCAGTATTCTGTATTGATGATGAAGATGTAATGTGTCTTAACAATAGAAATGAGGATTCTAATAAGGGTGACTATGGTAAAGTGTTAATAATTGCAGGGTCAAATGGAATGAGTGGAGCTGCATATCTATGTGCCAAGGCAGCAATTAGAACTGGTGCTGGATTAGTTAAGGTATACACCACATCTGATAATAGAGAGATAATTCAGACATCTCTTCCTGAAGCCATTGTATCTTGTTATGATGAATATGATGAGAATACTCTTGCTAAAATGCTAGAGTGGTCTAGTGTATGTGCCATGGGACCTGGTCTTGGTCAAAGTGATGTTTCAGGGAAAATAGTTGAATATGTAATTAACAGATATGATAAGCCTCTTGTTGTTGACGCTGATGCAATTAATATTATTAGTAATAATACATCTATTCTGGAGAATCATACATGTCCAATTATTATCACACCTCATCTAGGAGAAATGAGAAGATTAACAGGAGATGAGATTGAAGATATCAAGAAGGATATGGTAAGTAAGGCACTAGATTGTACAAATAGGTATAATGTTATTACAGTGTTAAAGTCTGCTTCTAGTGTAGTTGCACTTCCTAATGGTAATTCCTTTATTAACACAACTGGTAATAATGGAATGTCAACAGCAGGTAGTGGTGATGTGTTAACAGGTATTATAGCTGGAATTATTGCAGGTGGTATTACACCAAGTATGGCAGCACCATTAGGTGTATATATACATGGACGGTGTGGTGATGAAGCTAGTGAGAAATTAAGTGCACACTTTGTATGTGCTTCTGATATAATAGATATGTTAAGTGTTGTTTTGAAGGAAGGTTTGAACTTTGAATAAAGAAAGAGTATGTGCTTATATAGATCTTAATAATCTAAAGCATAACATAGAATGTATTCATAATTGTAATCCTAATGCAGATGTTATGTGCGTTATAAAGGCGGATGCTTATGGTCATGGAGCAGTTGAATTTGCTCATGTATTAGAAAAAATCGATTATGTATATGGGTTTGCTGTTGCAACAGTAGATGAAGGTATGGAGCTTAGAGTTAATGGAATTAGAAAGCCTATTCTTGTTTTAGGATATACCTTCAAATCTTCATATCACGATATGATTACTTATTCTATAATGCCTACAATTATTTCTATGGAAATGGCAAGAGAATTTAATGAAGAATGCGCCAGATTAGAGACAACCTGTAATGCACATATCAAGCTTGATACAGGAATGGGGCGAATAGGTTTTCGTGACAATGAAGATGATATTAACACAATATGCGAGATAAATAAACTTGAAAATATTCATTTGCAAGGGGCATTTACTCATTTTGCCAAAGCAGATGAAAAGGATTTATCATATACAAAAAAACAATTAGAAAAATATCATGATATTATTAATAAATTATCAGAGCGTGGTGTAACATTTGATATTCATCATTGTGCTAATTCTGCATCAATAATTCAATTCAAGGAAGCAGCATTTGACATGGTAAGAGCAGGCATTATACTATATGGACTATGGCCTTCAGATGAGACATCACGACTAATTGATATCAAACCAATAATGTCAATTAAAAGTCATGTTGTTTTTGTTAAAGAGATTGATAAGGGCGATAGCATAAGCTATGGTGGAACCTATATAGCTGATTCGAAGAAAATGGTTGCCACAATTCCAGTAGGATATGGGGATGGTTACCCTAGACAATTATCTAATGCAGGATATGTCCTTATAAATGGACATAAGTGCAACATACTTGGTAGAGTATGTATGGATCAGTTTATGGTGGATGTTACAGGGCTCGATGTTAATGTATTAGATGAAGTAACATTAGTTGGTAGAGATGGTGATGAAGCTATTACCATTGAAGAGCTAGGAGATATATCTGGCAGATTCAACTATGAATTCGCATGTGATATTGGCAAGAGAATACCTAGAGAATATATAAGATAGGAGTTAGAATTGGCAAAAGGAAAACGGTTCTCTAAACTATTCAAAAAAGAAGAAAACAAATCAGAAGAGTTAATGGAAATTGTTAATGAATCTCATGAGCTTGGTGTGATCAACACTAATGAAGCAGATATGATTCAAAACATTGTTGAGATTCGAAACAAAGATGCTAAGGATGTTATGGTTCATAGAAAGAACGTTGTTGCCTTAGATGGTAAGATGACATTAGAAGAAACCATTGACTTTATTAATAACAATAGTTTCTCGAGATACCCTGTGTATCTTGATGATATTGATGATATAATTGGTAGTGTGCATATTAAGCAGCTGTTAAAATATGTAAGTGATTCTAAGAATCTTAGGAAAAGGATTCAAGATATTGACGGTCTGATTCGTGAGATTGGTTTTATTCCTGAAACTAATGCTATCTATTCTGTATTCAATAAGATGAAGATTAAGAAGAATCATATAGCTATTGTAGTTGATGAATATGGGCAGACTTCTGGTATTATTACCATGGAGGATATTCTTGAAGAAATAGTTGGTAATATTATTGATGAAAATGATAATGAGGAATCAGGAATTGTTGAGATTACTGAAGATGAATATCGTATAGAGGGTGTTACTAACATAGAAGAAGTTGAAGAAATACTTGGAATTAAAATAGAGGGTGATTTTGAGACTCTTAATGGTTTTCTAACTTATATGAACGGGAAAATACCTGCGGAGAATTCAACATTTCTTGTAAAAGCATATGGATATAAATTTCAGGTTATTGATGTTCAAAATAAAGTTATTCAAGATGTTAAGGTCACAAAACTTGATAACGAAACTGATAAATGATAATATCATAAATATAAAATGAAAAGAGGTTAATAAATGTCAGGACATTCAAAATTTTCAAACATCAAACATAAGAAAGAAAAAAATGATGCAGCTAAAGGAAAAATATTTACAGTAATTGGAAGAGAAATTGCTGTAGCTGTTAAGGAGGGCGGACCAGACCCGGCTAACAATAACAAGCTTAGAGATGTTATTGCTAAGGCCAAGGCAAATAACATGCCTAATGATACAATTGAAAGAGGTATTAAGAAGGCCGCTGGTGATGCTGATTCAGTTAATTACGAGACATGTACTTATGAAGGATATGGACCTAGCGGAACAGCTATCATTGTAAAGTGCCTTACTGATAATAAGAATCGTACAGCTGCTAATGTAAGAAATGCATTTACTAAAGGACATGGAAGTATTGGAACGCAAGGTTGTGTGTCCTTTATGTTCGACGAGAAAGGTCAGATTATTATAGACAAAGAAGAATGCGATATGGATGCAGATGATCTTATGATGCTAGCACTTGATGCAGGTGCTGAGGATTTCAATGAAGAAGATGACAGCTTCGAGATATTTACTGCACCAGCTGATTTTTCTAAAGTAAGAGAAGCATTAGAGAAGGAAGGCATTAAGATGGCTGATGCTAATGTTAGTATGATTCCTCAGAATTATGTAACCCTTACTACAGAAGAAGAATTATGGGACATCAATAAGATTCTTGACTTACTAGATGAAGAGGATGATGTACAGGAAGTATTTCATAACTTTGTTACTGAAGAATAGATGATATACAGATATTAAATGCAAAGGAGAAGTAGTATGAGAAAGATATTATATGCTGCCAGCGAATGTGTACCATTTGTAAAAACCGGGGGATTGGCTGATGTTGTAGGAGCATTGCCAAAGGAATTTGATAAAAAGGATTGGGATATTAGAGTAGTTCTTCCTAATTACACTTGCATTCCACCTGAATTTAGAGATAAGTTCGAATATGTTACTAATTTCTATATGGGTATGGGACATTTATGTGGTGAAAAATATGTAGGTATATTCCAGTATGAATATCAGAATATTACATATTATTTTATTGATAACTTAGAATACTTTGAGTGCTTCTATCCATATGGCGATGTTAGATATGATATGGAGAAATTCACTTACTTTGACAAAGCAGTTCTTTCTATGCTGCCTGTTATTGATTTTAAGCCAGACTTGATTCACTGTCATGATTGGCAGACAGGTCTCATTCCTGTATATCTTAAGAATGAATTCAGTAACAATCAGTTCTTCTGGGGTATTAAGACAATTATGACAATTCATAATCTTAAGTTCCAGGGTGTATGGGATGTTGAGACGCTACAAGGTCTCTCTGGATTGTCTGGTGATTTGTTTACATCTGATAAGCTTGAATTTAACAAGGGTGGTAACATGCTTAAGGGTGGTCTTGTATATGCTGATTACATTACTACAGTTAGTAAGACATACGCTGAAGAGATTCAGATGCCTTATTATGGTGAAGGCTTAGATGGTTTGCTTTCTGCAAGACATTTTGACATGCAGGGTATTCTTAATGGTATTGATTATGAGATGTATAATCCTGCCACTGACAAGCGCATCTATAAGAACTTCAATGCTGATAACTTCAGAACTAATAAGAAGGAGAATAAGGAAAATCTCCAGGAAGAGCTTGGACTTACAGTTGATAAGAAGAAATATATGATTGGTCTTATCTCCAGACTAACTGACCAGAAGGGACTTGACCTTATTAATTATGCAATTGAAGGAATCGTTGATGACTTTACACAGTTTGTAATTATTGGTACTGGTGAGTCTCGATATGAGAATATGTTCCGTCATTATGCTTGGAAATATCCTGATAAGATTTCGGCTAATATTTGCTACAATGAAGACCTTGCAAGAAAGCTTTATGCAAGTGCTGATGCATTCTTAATGCCATCAAGATTCGAGCCTTGTGGTCTAACTCAGCTTATATCGTTTAGATATGGTACAGTACCAATTGTTCGTGAGACTGGTGGACTTAAGGATACTGTTGAAGCTTATAATGAATATGAGCATACGGGAGATGGATTCTCATTTACTAACTATAATGGTGATGAACTTCTTAATACTATTAATTATTCAAAGCATATCTTCTTCGATAAGAAGGTACAATGGAATAAAATGGTTGAACGCGGTATGAAGAAAGACTATTCTTGGAATGCGTCAAAATTTAATTATGAAGGCCTATATAATCATTTAATAGGTGCTTAAGTGTGTAAATCCCGCCTTTATGGCGGGATTTGTGTATTGTCACAAATATAATAGGATAAATAGTTGATTATTTGTAAGAATGTGCTATATTATATGTTATAGGGGAAGGTTATTTTTTTAACAAGTTAAAAAGGGGGGAGTGAACATGCGAGATCTTAAGCATTTGATTTGGTTTGAAGATTTGCTTCAAGAGGCAAATAACGAACTAGTACAGCAGGCTAAAAAAGATGGAAAACGCGCGCTTGGTTATACCTGTTATTTCATGCCGGAAGTATTACTTGATCTTCCAGGATGTTTTTCTGTGAGACTTCGTGCTCCACGAAGTACTAGTCCCGATATTGCAACGTATTATATGAGTAATCGTACATGTATGTATGGTCGCTGTCTGTTAGAGCGAGCACTAGAAGGTGGTTTCAACTTTTTAGATGCGCAGATGGCTACTGAGACTTGTACGGTTACTTGTCGTTTTCAGGAACATTTACAGATGATGGATGTTATTCAGAGTCCTGATTTCTTCTGTGAATTTACAGATGTTCCATTTAAGAAAAATAAGAATTCTATAGATCATTTTGAGACTCAACTTCAAGAACATGTTCTTAATCCATTAAAAGAGCATTTTGGTATTGATGTTTCTGATGAAGCTATAATGAAATCAATTAATGAGCATAATGAACTATGCCGTCTTATTAAAGAAATAGGGGAATACAGAAAGAAAGAGAATCCTGTAATTACCGGCTATGAATTCCAGTTAATTATGCTTGTGTCTTTATGTTGCCCGAAATATCTTATTATCCCTAAGATTAAGGAAGTATTAGAAGATCTTAAGACTAGAGTTCCGGATGAGAAGAATCCATATAGAGTAAGAGTTGTACTTGCAGGTTCTGAAAATGATGATCCTGATTTTACAAAGCTTATTGAAGAATGTGGTGCTCTTGTTGT
>CAJOGN010000054.1:0-1543 GCA_905234245.1 uncultured Lachnospiraceae bacterium | reverse complement strand
TTATATTGCTAATCTTGTAAAGGAATATAAAGCAGATGGAATAATTGTTGAATCAATGAAGTTCTGTGAATATTGGAGTTATGAAAGAACTATTGATACTCTTATATTCCCAAGGGACTATGGAGTTCCTACCTGTTCAATTGAGAAGGAATATGTTAATAATGCAGTTGGACAGCTTAGAACACGTTTCCAGGCATTTGTTGAAAGCATAGAGTTGAAACAACTTCATGCAGATTCTGAGACGTAGGAGGTGTGATATGAAGAATTTCAGTGTTAAGGGTTTTTTGAATCAATTCACCGGTGTACAAGCTGGCAAAAAAGTTGTAAATGACGCAAAATCAGGTGTGATTTCAGATAAAAGAGAAGAATTACATTCATCAATAAGAGATAAGAGAAAAGACTTTGATTTGAAGAAGACTCTTAAACCTCATGAAGAGAGACGTCTTGGAGATTTATATATTGGTAATACAGGTCTGTATAAGCATCGTGAATGGCGTGGTGTCAAAGATACTATGTATTATTTTAATATGATTTGGCTATATAACTATATCAATATGGTTAAAGATATTTTTAAAGGTGATGAGCCACTTACTTTCTTCAAAGGAGTACTTCGTTATCGTTGGTTGGGACAGACATACCTTTCTGTTATGCATTGGTTTGATAGAGGTCTGGAAGGTCTTAGAGGTGAAGCACTTAAAGCTTCTGCATGGCATTATCGTGCTATGGTAAGTGAGACTATTCGCCAATTCATGAGAATGTTTTCTGCGGACAAGAAATTACATCTTGGTGAAGCTAACGAATATTGGTATAAGACAATTGCTCATGATGAGACAGTATCAGGTAATATCTTCTATGGATGGAGAGATAGATTTGATGATGTAGCTCTTCAAATGATACCTTATTTCGTATCATGCCATGTTAATAATAAGACTGTTCTTAATTATATTGATGCAATGCAGTCTATAGGACTTCCTGCAGATCCATGTCCAATGTGTCAGGCTGAGTCTGGTATATTTGTTCTTGATGATTACCCGGATTATAGTCCTGTAATGGTAACAAGTAATGAGGCTTGTGATGGTTCAGTTGCAACTTCAATTATTACTGACTGGTTTTTAGACAGACCGCTCTTTGCAATGCCTCAGCCTATGAGATTTGATGATCCTTTAGTACATAAGCATTGTATGGAAGAGATTGAAGAGTGCTGGAAGTTCATTGAGAAAGAGACAGGTGAACCATTTAATTGGGAAGAATTTAAGAAGCATGCAGATGCCCAGAACGAGCTTACATTATTTGAACGAGAGAAGTGGGATGTTGCTGCTAATACACCTTATTATCCTATTAATGGTGTTGCACAGGCTCTTTATCGTATCTACTATTCGCAAGATGGTGATAGAGAGATCTGGCATGAAACTGATGCGCATGTTAAGAAGATATTGGACAAATGTGTAGAACAAAAAATAGAAACATTTCCAAATACACGTCATCGTGCCATTGCATGGTCTTGCGCACCTCTTTATTATTCTAACTGGTGTACATGGGCATA
>CAJOGN010000053.1:18502-20551 GCA_905234245.1 uncultured Lachnospiraceae bacterium | reverse complement strand
CCGCCGACTGGGCGCGCCTGCCCTATGACCTGGTCGCTCGCGTCTCGGAGCGAATCGTCAACGAGGTGCCCCATGCCAGTCGCGTGGTGCTGGACGTGACGTCCAAGCCACCTGCGAGCATCGAGTGGGAATAAGGTACAATCCGCGAAGGTGCCTGAAAACACAGGCTTTTCGAGGAGTGTGACAACCGGATAATACTGTTTTGATACTATTTTCCGGATTTCCATTATTCTGTAGGATAATACAAAAGTTGTCCTCTGGAAAACGACAAGATGTTTTCCAGAGGACTTTTTGTATTTGGTACGATTAGCGAACGGGCTGCGAAGCAGCCGTTGCGCGGGTCGGCGGCTTCCAAAGGAAGACGCTGACAATCGTTGTATGTTCAGGAGGTATGGAGGATGCTTATTCGTCGCTGTTGGCTGCTCTGTCCCTGCGGCGCTTGTCACGGGCGGCCTGTTCGAGCGCCGCCTGGCTGGCGGGATAGTTGTAGCGCCATTCATCGTAATTCTGCCTGGTGATCATGCCGTTGGCGAGGCGCATGGACTGCCTGTGCCAGAGCTCAAAGAGGTCGAGCAGGTTCATGTCGGGATTGAGCGTGCGGTCGAGGTGCAGGCACAACTCGCTGTCGATCTTGGCGATCTTGAGGCCATACATATGTCCACGATGCCGAAATAATATACCGCACGATAAGGGCTCAATCCGCTTCAATCTCCATGTTCTTTGACAGCGCTGTTGGTCAGCAAGACGAGGGAAACGATCAGCACCAACGGGAACACTCCGCCCGCCAGCATGCCGGCTTGCAGATTGTCGCCAGCCCGCTGGCTCACCGCGCCCACCAGGCTGGGAGCGATCGCGCCGCCCAGGTCCCCGGCCATGGCCAGCAGCGCGAAAAGCGCGGTCCCGCCCCGGGGCAGGCGCGGCGATATGACGCTGATGGTTCCCGGCCACATGATGCCCACGGAAAAGCCGCACAGCACGCAGCCGATCAGCCCCAGCGCGGGATTCCTGGCCAGGGAAGCCAGCAAATAGCAGCACAAGCACAGCAGTCCGGAACCGATCATGTAGCGCGTCAGGTCGATCCTCGCGCCGAATTTGCCGTAGATGACCCGGCTGACACCCATGGCCGCCGCGAACAGGCAGGGACCTGCCAGATCGCCCACCGTCTTGGGGAAGCCCAGCGCCGCTTCGGCGTAGGCGGAGGCCCATTGGGCCATGCCCATCTCCGACGCCCCGGCGCAGACCATCAGCAGGATGGCCAGCCAGAACAGCGGCGTTCTCAGCAGCTGCCCGATGGTCATGCCCTCGCCCTCCTCCGTCAGTCTCTCGATGGGGCAGGTGGCGAAGTTATAGATGTTGTAAAGCGGAATCAGCGCCCACAGGCTGTGGAAATTGGGTGGAAAGGCTAACATCATAGCGATACTTTTGATGGCTCTTGTAATATGGGGAGCAGCGCAGATACTTAACACGCCGGTTGTTGTGGTTTATCGGTTTGGATATTACGGAGCTGCTTTCTTGCTTGGCTACTTTGTGTTTTCACATGATGAGGTAATTGCGACACTGAAAAAATATTTTGTATTGCTGCTTGTTCTTGGTGTAGGTGTTGGAACAGCCTTCTGCATCATGTACTTTGGTGACAACTATGCGGATGCTCCTATCAACAGATCGATCCTGTTTACAGTTTTCGGATGGTTGGCAAGCATGGCGATTCTTAGCGGTGCAGCAAAGTATGCTGATAAGCAAAACGCTTTTACGGTATGGATGAGTAAAAACAATTTTGGGTTATATGTATTTCATTACCTTGGGATATCAACAGTAGCCCTGCTTCTTGGAAAACCAGGTAATCTTCCGGCAGCTATGATTTATATTATCAGCTTGATTGCAGGCTTTGTGGTGGCATATGCCTTGAACGCCGTAATCTCAAGAATACCATTCTTCAGATGGGCGGTGCTCGGAATAAAGAAAGAGAGGAAAAACGATGTTTCATGACAATCTGATAACACTTAGAAAAATGAAAAACATGACGCAGGAAGATATAGCTGATATAGTTGG
>CAJOGN010000053.1:0-18353 GCA_905234245.1 uncultured Lachnospiraceae bacterium | reverse complement strand
TAACTGTAGGTGATAAAGGGCAGATTGTGATTCCTGCTAAAGCAAGAAAGATATTTGAGATTTCACCTGGAGATCAGTTGGTGGTACTTGGCGATGAAAAACAAGGACTTGCTATCATGAAATCAGAAAGCATCTTAGCCTTTGCCGATGCAGTCAGGAACGGAACTGTCGAACAGTAATCAATAACGAGGCAATATCAACCTAAGAGGAATCGGGAGACCGGTTCCTTTTTTTGATAACGGAGGGAGGTGGTCATTTGTATCCGGTCAGCAATGCCTTCCTTGAAGCTGTGAAGGAAAATACAAGATTATTGTTCCGAATATTTATTATTTTGGATGCTATAATAAGTAGGGAGCGTGAGAGATTATGAAGATAGGCAGGCTGATCGGAATATTGTCGGTCTGCGTGCTTTCAGATGTAGTTCTTTTTTTCGTCCGAATGTCTGCCGATTTGGACGAAAAAATAAAAAGGTGGATGTAAAAACGGATTTAACAGTATTCACGGAACCGGAAGAGGGACCAAATATTCTGCAGAATGATACTGTTTTTGTTGCTCACACAGAATAACGTCGAGACGGTGGTACTTCTAGAACGAGAAAACAGTCGCTAAGCAACTTCTTTCCAACCAAGACTATGGCGATTAATGGACTTGTATGGTACAATGGAATCCGTCCGTAGTTTGCAGATTGAATTGAGAATAGTAGAAGCATTCAACGGACGCATCACATCGAAGTAATTAGAAAGGCAAAACAATGAAGTACATAGAAGACCTAAAAATCGGAGATTCAATATCGGAAGTATACCTTTGCAAGGAAAAGAGAGGCGGCACTACCAAGAATGGAGCGGATTACTTTCTTGTCACTCTTCAAGATAAGACAGGTGTGCTTGAAGGCAATATCTGGGATGTGAACAGTCCTGGAATTAATGAGTTCGACAAGAAGGATTATGTCGAGGTCTCAGGCGTGATTAAGGAGTACAAGGGTAAGAATCAGATTAATATTACCAGCCTTCGTGTAGTTGATGTGAATTCTGTAAATGTGGAGAATTATATTCCAACTACTGACAAGGATGTTGATGAAATGTATGGAGAACTTTTGGATATAATTGGAACCATTAAGGCCCCTTATATGAAGAAGCTGCTTGAAATGCATTTTGTTAATGATGAAATATTTATAAAGAAATTCCGTTATCATTCAGCGGCTAAGTCCGTTCATCATGGATTTGCAGGAGGCTTGCTAGAGCATACATTATCTGTTACTAAGACATGTGATTTCATTGCTAAGCAGTACGATTATTTGGACAGGGATCTTCTCCTTACAGCAGCAATATTCCATGACGTTGGTAAGCTTGCAGAATTATCGCCATATCCTGAGAATGACTATACTGACGCTGGTCAGATGTTAGGTCATATTGTAATAGGCTATAATATGTTATCTAACAGCATAAGGAAGATAGATGATTTTCCAAAGGTAAAGAGGAACGAACTATTACATTGTATCCTGGCCCACCATGGCGAGTATGAATATGGCTCTCCTAAGAAGCCATCAATTGCAGAGGCAATAGCCCTTAACTTTGCTGATGATATGGATGCGAAGCTTGAGACCATGAAGGAAGTAATGTCCAAGGTTAAAGGCAATGACATAAGCTGGCAGGGCTTCAATTACTTATTTGATTCTAACATAAGAAAGACCAGCGAGGCTTATGAAGAATAGAAAAATGACAACATGGTATGTCAAATGATAATAAGTTTGTGTCTGCTTAGTAACTTGTGTTAGAATATGTCATAAGGAGGGACCCACTTGTGGGAGGATGCCTTATGACTGGAAATATGTCATAAGGATGGACCCATCTTAAGGGAGGATTCCTTGTGATGCAACGACATTTTGCTTCGCAAAATGTTGGTTGTAAATATTACTAAATATAAAGGATATTAACTATGTGTGGAATAGTAGGATTTGTTGGAAATGAACAGGCGGCGCCAGTTCTATTAGATGGGCTGTCTAAATTAGAATATAGAGGATATGATTCTGCCGGACTTGCAGTTAAGGGAAGTGACGGTAAGGTTAATGTTATCAAGGCACAGGGACGTTTGAAGGAACTGTCTAAGATGACTGATGATGGCAAGGCTGTTAAGGGCTGCATCGGTATAGGTCATACAAGGTGGGCGACTCATGGTGAGCCAAGTGTAATTAATGCTCACCCTCATGTCTCAGGAAATGTTTTCGAGGGTGCAGCAGCCATCGATGAGTCCAATGTTGTAGGCGTTCACAACGGAATCATTGAGAATTATCAGGAGCTTAAGGATAAGCTTATAAGGAAGGGTTATAAGCTTTACTCTGACACTGACACTGAGGTAGTAGTTAAGCTTGTTGACTATTATTATAACAAATACAAATTAGGACCAGTTGACGCCATTGCCAAGACAATGGTTCGTGTTCGCGGCTCTTATGCCCTTGCACTTATGTTCAAGGAATATCCTGATGATATATGGGTGGCTCGTAAGGATTCCCCTATGATTATTGGAGTAAATGAGGGACAGTCATTTATCGCATCAGATGTGCCTGCAGTTCTTAAGTATACAAGAGATGTGTACTACATTGGTAATCAGGAGATGGCTAAGATTACTGCTGGTAATGCAGTATTCTACAACCTTGATGGTGACGAGATTAAGAAGGAGCTTGTTTCCATTGAATGGGATGCAGAGTCTGCTGAGAAGGGTGGATTTGAGCATTTCATGATGAAGGAGATTCACGAGCAGCCTAAGGCAGTAGAAGACACTATTAATTCTGTTGTTAAGGGAGATAAGATTGACTTATCAGAGATAGGTCTTAGTGATGATGAGATTAAGGATATTAGTCAGATATACATTGTAGCCTGTGGCTCTGCATGGCATGTTGGTGTTGCGGCACAGTACGTATTCGAAGACCTTGCAAATGTTCCTGTGAGAGTGGAGCTTGCATCAGAATTTAGATATCGAAAGATGCCACTTGTTAAGAATAGTCTTGTAGTTGCAATATCACAATCAGGTGAGACAGCAGATACGCTTGCTGCAATCAGAGAAGCAAAGGACAAGGGAATTAAGACACTTGGAATTGTCAATGTAGTGGGCTCATCAATTGCCAGAGAAGCCGATGCAGTATTCTATACCCTTGCAGGCCCTGAGATATCTGTTGCAACAACTAAGGCCTATAGTGCGCAGCTTATTGCTGCATACTCCCTTGCAATTCAATTTGGATTGGTTAGAGGATGTATTGATAAGGATAAGTACAACAGTCTGATTCAGGAGATGAAGACAATTCCTGACAAGATTGCCAAGATATTAGAAGAGAAGGACAGAATCCAATGGTTCGCTAGCAAGTATTCTAATGCTAAGGATGTATTCTTCGTTGGACGTGGAATTGATTATGCAATCTCTCTCGAGGGAAGTCTTAAGATGAAGGAAATATCTTATATTCATTCAGAGGCTTATGCTGCTGGAGAACTTAAGCATGGAACAATAAGTCTTATAGAAGATAATATTCTTGTTATTGGAGTTCTGACTCAGGCAGGATTATATGAGAAGACATTAAGTAATATGTTAGAATGTAAGTCGCGAGGCGCATACCTAATGGGACTTACTACCTATGGTCATTATGAGATAGAAGATTCAGTTGATTTTGCTGTATATGTTCCTAAGGTTGAGGATCATTTCGCAGCATCAATTGCAATAATTCCGCTACAGTTAATGGGTTATTATCTAAGTGTCGCAAGAGGCCTTGATGTAGACAAACCTAGGAATCTTGCTAAGAGTGTTACTGTTGAGTAAGCAGCATATTGGCGAAGCCAATGTGCTGCACGGCGAACCCCTTCGAGCGAAGCGAGAA
Organism: uncultured Lachnospiraceae bacterium; assembly: GCA_905234245.1. Lineage (GTDB taxonomy): Bacteria > Bacillota > Clostridia > Lachnospirales > Lachnospiraceae > RUG191. The sequence continues at coordinate 14,491 of CAJOGN010000053.1, read as the reverse complement.
CCATGGTGGGGTGAGCCTCCTTGTGAAAGGAGTTAATAATTGAGTACTATTAAAACAATGCTAGGGGTTCTTGCATGCAAGGGCGCTCGATCATCACTTAGAGTCGCAAAGAGCGGAGGAACAACGCTTCCGGGACGTGCGGCTATGTTTTTTGACAAGAACATATTGGCAGATGTGTCCCAAAATATGGACATAATTGTAGTGACTGGAACTAACGGCAAGACTACAACCTGTAATATGTTAGAGCAGGCACTTTCTTCAACGGGAGTCGATGTTCTAGCTAACAAGTCAGGAGCTAATCTTCTTAAGGGTGTTACTGCTGAGTTTTGCGCCAATGCCAATTGGAAGGGCGTGCCTAAGAAGAAATATGCAATCATCGAATGTGATGAGGGTGCTCTAAAGCAGGTTGTTCCACTTATCAAGCCCAAGGTTATACTTGTTACCAATCTTTTTAGAGACCAGCTAGACAGATATGGGGAAGTAACTCATACCTTAGAGCAGATTAGAATGGGTGTTGAGAAAGCTCCAAAAAGCATTCTCTGCCTTAATGCAGATTGCTCCTTAACTGCCAGTCTTGCTAAGGATGTTCCTAATAAGGTTGTATACTATGGAATTGACTGTCCTTACGGCGAGCAGAAGGAACCAGAGGTGTCTGATGCCAAGTACTGCATCAACTGTGGCGAGGAGTACAAGTATGAATATCATACCTACGCTCACTTAGGTGGCTTCTATTGTCCAAAGTGTGGCTACAAGAGAAGTCAGACTAACACCGCCGTAACAGCAATCAATAAGCTTAGCGCCAAGGGTACTGATGTTACCATGGAATTCCGAAGTGGCGATAAGGTGGATACACAAAATGTTCTTATTAGTCTCCCTGCAATATACAATGTATACAATGCCGTAGGTGCTGTGTGTGCTTACACTGCAGCAGGCTTTAAGAGAGAGGATATATTGAAGTCTCTATCAGTGACCAGTTCAAGCTTCGGTCGTATGGAGACATTTGACTTAGATGGCGTTGATGTTCAGATGATTCTTGTTAAGAATCCAGCTGGCTGCAACCAGGCACTTACTTATGTAACAAGTATGGATGAATACGAGGCAGTTATTTGCCTTAATGACAAGACGGCTGATGGTCATGACATTTCCTGGATATGGGATGCTGAGTATGAGAGATTAGCATCAGATGATTCTCTCAAGAAGCTAATCGTATCAGGTGACAGAGCAGAAGACATAGCGCTTCGCCTTAAGTACGCAGGACTTGATGAATCGAAGATAGAATTGATTAAGGGCTGGGACAATCTGGTAAATGCTATGAAGAAGTCCGAGTATCCAGTATTTGTCCTACCTAATTATACATCCATGTTGGCATTAAGGAAGACACTTGCTGAAGTTACTGGTGCAGAAGAGTTTTGGAAAGGATAGGTGATTAATATGAGTAAAGTACTAAAGATTTGTCACCTATATCCTGAGGTTTTGAATCTCTACGGTGACAGAGGCAATATATTATGTATGAAGAAGCGCTTAGAGTGGCGTGGGATAGAAGTTGATGTTCATGAATGCAAGCTTGGTGATAAGCAGGACTTAAGTGACTATGATTTATTCTTTATTGGAGGCGGTCAGGATTTTGAGCAGGAGGTGCTGCTTGAAGATCTTCGCTCTGGTAAAGGTGATGAGATTAAGAAGGCTGTTAATGATGGGAAGACCTTCCTGTGTATATGCGGTGGCTATCAGATGATGGGTCACTACTACGAGACACATGAAGGTGTAAAATGTGAATTCTTAGGAGCTGTCGATTTCCACACTATAGGTGGCAAAGAGCGTATGATTGACAATTACGCATTTGAACTGGGAAAAGAATCTGGTGGTTCAATTGTAGTTGGATATGAGAATCACAGTGGAAGAACATATCTTGCTGATGGTATCAAGCCTCTTGGCAAGATTACGAGGATATGACAGAAGGTGTTCGATACAATAATGTGTTCGGAACATATTCCCACGGACCAGTGCTTCCTAAGAATCCGAAGCTATGCGACTTCATTCTCTCTACAGCATTAGAGCGTCGATATGGAGAGAAGATAGAATTAGAGCCACTTCCTGACGCACTTGAGATGCAAGCCCATGACTCTGTCTATGACAAGATAATATCTGGAACCATTAAGTAAACACCATATAGTATATAAGGTGTCTAATGTTTTGCGGCGATATAAAAGGTGTCTAAAGATTAAAAAAAGGGTTTCGCTTTAGCGAAACCCTTACGACATATTACATACAAGTATATCCACCATCAACTGGAACCATGATTCCTGTTACATAAGTTGAAGCAGGAGATGCTAAGAAGATCGCAGCTGTGTCAAGCTCGCCTTCCTCACCATATCTCTCTTCTGGAATCATTGTCTTAGCATTTGCCTGGAAGAAATCAGAATCAAGTGTCTCCTTAGTAAGTGGTGTATAGAAATAACCTGGGCAGATTGCGTTAACAGTAATTCCATATTTACCCCACTCAGCAGCAAGTGCTCTTGTTAAGTTAACAACACCACCCTTAGCAGCATGGTATGGAGCAGAACCTGCAACCTTGTTACCAACAAGACCATACATAGAAGCGATGTTAATAATTCTTCCATATTTTGCAGGAATCATTGCCTTCTTAGCAACGGCTCTTGCAACCTTGAATGTACCGAATAAGTCAATCTGGCACTCATGGTCGAACTGCTCATCAGTGATGTCCTCTGCAGGAGCAACAGCACCTGTACCAGCGTTGTTGATTACGATATCGATACGACCGAACTTCTCAAGAACTTCGTCAACTACTGCTTCAACTCTGGCAGTATCTGTGATGTCGCATTGGATTGGATATGCTTCAACACCGTAATTAGACTCTAAATCTTTAGCAACCTCCTGAAGCTTCTCAAAACGACGAGCGATAGGAACGATTGTACATCCCTGGTTAGCTAAAGCCTTAGCCATCTGTACACCAAGTCCGCCTGAGCATCCTGTAACGATTGCAACTTGTCCTTTTAAGTCAAAATAATTTTTCATAATGTATCTCCCTCCTAAAAAAATCTCTTTTACTATTTTAATTCTATTCATTTTATATTTCAACAATTGTCAAAAAATAAACGTGTTTGATAAATTATTAGCAAGTAAATATCTGTATAAACAATCACTTATACAAGCTCGTCAAACCATTTTGTCTGGAAGCCATATGTCCCCTTGCCTTCCTTGATAACATATTCAGCAGCCCTGCAAGCAGCGTCCCCCATTTCGAGACATACATTTTCTGCGATAACAATATTCTTATTGGAAATGTTCGTATAATTCACATTTCCCATGGCAAGAGCGGCACATATACTAGCGCTAAGCATACAGCCTGAGCCTGTCAGATTCTTCTGGAGCATGTGGCCAGATGCAACCTCTGTTACAATATTCCCGTCGCTAATAATATCCGTAACACCAGAGGCAACGACAATCGTTCCAAGGCTTCTGGCCAGCTTCAGGGTCACATCAGCCATATCATATCCTGCGACGCTTCCGTCTAAGCCTAAGGAAGTGTTTTGGCCTTGATATATGGCGAGAATCTCTGAAGCATTTCCACGAATACAGGTAGGAGAGCCTATCCTTAGTAGTTCCTTCAGGAAATTGCGTCTATAAGTAATGCCTGATACACCAACAGGGTCAATAACGCTAATATGACCGCTTCGAATTGCAACCTCGTAAGCCTTCTTCATTGCCATGTAGTCATCTGTTGCTCCTAAGTTAAGAAGAAGGGCATTGGAGCCTGATTGAACCTCTGCAACTTCGTTGATGTTGTGGGCCATTATTGGGGATGCTCCAAATGCTAATACAATATTGGCAACCTCATTAGTTGTGACGTGGTTGGTAATGCATTCTACAACTGGACGTCCATATAGGTTGCTTAGTATATCGCGACTTGCTTTCGACTTGTTGTTCCTTGCAAATATTCCTGATACAACGGATACTCCCGCAATAGATGTGCCTCGTAGCGTAGATACATTGTAGGCATTGATTCCACCGATGGCTACAACAGGAATGGAAACACTATTACAGATTTCATTAAGTGCATCGATGCTAAGATTAGTGGCGTCCGACTTGGTGTCTGTTCCAAATACAGCGCCACTTCCAATATAGTCAGCGCCCCCTTGTTCAGCTGCTTTGGCCTGCTCAACAGTCTTGGCGGTAGCGCCTATTATCTTGCCTTCACCTAAGATAGACCTGGCCGATTTAATGGACATATCATTTTGCCCTAGGTGAACACCGTCGGCATTAATTTCATTTGCAAGCTCCACATTATCATTTACGATAAAGGGAACATTGTAGGCCCTACATACTTTCTGAGCTGACAGAGCAAGCTCTTTAAGCTTATCATATTCTAATGATTTCTCTCTAAGCTGCACAATAGTTGCGCCACCTAAGATTGCTTGTCTTACAGCATCGGCAAGAGTCTCGTCTGCCCTTAGCCATGTTCTGTCTGTAATTGCATATAGTTTATAAGATATCAATATATTCACCTTCTAACGCTTTGTTCATACTTCTTACTGCGCAGAATTTACCACACATTGAGCAGGTATCAGAATGGTCATCCTCTGGAGCTCTGTCGTCTCTGATTTTCTTAGCAGTTTCAGGATCCAGAGCACATTCAAACTGTGCATCCCAATCAAGAGCGCGCCTTGCATCGGCCATCTTATCATCAATATCTCTGGCATTAGGAATGCCCTTGGCAATATCAGCAGCATGGGCTGCAATCTTAGAAGCAATAATACCCTGCTTAACATCATCAAGATTAGGAAGAGCGAGATGCTCGGCTGGTGTTACATAGCATAGGAACGCGGCGCCGCTCATGGCAGCAACTGCACCTCCAATTGCAGATGTAATGTGGTCATATCCTGGAGCAATATCTGTTACAAGGGGTCCTAATACATAGAATGGAGCTCCCATACAGATTGTCTGCTGAACCTTCATATTAGCAGCTATCTGGTCAAGTGGCACATGACCTGGACCTTCTACCATAACCTGTACATTGTGATTCCATGCTCGTTTGGTAAGCTCTCCAAGTCTTACTAGCTCATCAATCTGACATACATCTGTTGCGTCTGCAAGACATCCTGGTCTGCAGGCATCTCCAAGGGAAATGGTAACATCATATTCTTCACATATTTCCAATATCTCGTCATAGTATTCGTAGAAAGGATTCTCCTCACCAGTCATTGACATCCATGCGAATACAAGAGAGCCACCACGGCTGACAATGTTCATTTTACGCTTGTGATTCTTAATCTGCTCAATTGTTTTTCTTGTGATTCCACAATGCAAGGTGACGAAGTCAACACCATTTTCTGCGTGGAGTCTAACCACTTCGATAAAGTCCCTGGCAGTAAGAGTTGCCAGGTCTCTCTTATAATGGATGACGCTGTCATATACTGGCACAGTACCAATCATGGCAGGACATTCTGAAGTCAGCTTCTTACGAAATGGCTCAGTGTCCCCGTGACTTGATAAATCCATAATGGCTTCTGCACCCATATCAACTGCACTAAGAACCTTCTTCATCTCTAGGTCGTAATCCTTGCAATCCCTTGATACACCAAGATTAACATTAATCTTAGTTCTAAGCATGCTTCCCACACCCTCAGGGTCGATGCATGTATGCTTCTTGTTAGCAGGAATTGCCACCTTGCCTTCAGCAACAAGGGAGATTAGCTTATCTACATCCATATTTTCCTTCTTGGCAACAGTTTCAATTTCTTTAGTTACAATGCCTTTTCTTGCGGCATCCATCTGTGTTGTATAATTCATGATTATTCCCTTCATACAGGCATGGTGCACATTGATGACGTGCCTGTAGCGACATCAATGTATCCTAGCCTGCAGAAAGGAGTATGCTTTAATTAAGCATGTCCTGTAATCTCTTAAGCACACCGGCGCCATTTAGAATTTCAATTATTATAATAGCAATAATTGTTCCGCCGGCAGTACTAATTAGAAATGGTATCACATAAGTAAATAAGGTCGCCTCAGCATTTCCCATAATTAGAGAAGCGAATGGGTAAGCAAGAAGTCCGCCGATAATGGCAGTGCCGAATACTTCGCCGCCGTATGCTGCCCAGCGCTTCTTAATGAACTTGTATAATAGTCCTGACAGAAGAGCGCCACACATACTTCCTGGGAATGCCAGTAGTGTTCCTAACCCTACCATATTACGAATAAGGCTTGCAACAAATGCGCATCCCACGCCGTACCATGGTCCTAAGAATATGGCACACATTACATTGATGATGTGTTGTACTGGTGCGCATTTTGAACCGAATACTGGTATAGATACCATTGAACCTACAACTGATATTCCTGCAAAAATTGCAGCTAGGATAAGTTTCTTTAGATTTTTATTCATTTGTTTCTCCTTTGCTTAGAAGGAGAGTTACTTGATTCGGAATAAATGGTCTATTGGGCCATTTCCTTTGCCAAGGTTGAGATTGGCTTCAAGTGCGCCCTGGATATATTCCTTGGCGTGCAATACAGCCGTCTCAATATCCTCACCCTTGGCAAGTCCAGAAGCAATGGCTGAACTAAGGGTGCAGCCGGTTCCATGAGTGTTGTCTGTATCAACTCGTTTGCTCTCATACCATCTTGATATGCCTTCGCCGTACAGATAGTCCCTGGCGGTGGCTTCAATATCGTGACCGCCCTTAAGTAGAACCATGCAACCAAATCGTTCATGTATAATCTTGGCAGCACTAACCATATCGTCTGAAGTGAGAACCTTCATACCGCTTAAGACTTCCGCCTCTGGAATATTAGGTGTTGTAACTGTTCCTTCCTTTAATAATTCATTTTGTAATGTTGTTATTGCTTCGTCTGCCATAAGCTTGTGACCGCTTGTGGAGACCATGACAGGGTCAACTACCACATTCTTAGCATTATAGTATGCGAGTCTGTCACTGACTGCTTTAATAATCTTAGAATTAGATAGCATGCCTATCTTAACCGCATCAGGAAAGATATCAGTAAATACCGAATCCAGTTGCTTTGTAACAAAGTCCTCCTCAACCTCTAATATTGCCTGAACGCCGGTAGTATTCTGCGCTGTAAGTGCACATATGCAGCAGGAAGCATACACTCCCATTGCTGTCATCGTCTTGATATCAGCCTGAATGCCGGCGCCTCCACAGGAATCAGAGCCTGCGATTGTTAATGCAGTATTCATACTTACCTCCATTTGATATGTATATGTGTCTCGCCTATTTTGGTTTGACTTCGTCAAAAAGGCTCGACGTGCAGCATTCCGGCTTCGCCGAAACGCAGCATATTGCATTAATTTTATTAATCGACAAAAAGTGGTGCCCCCGATTTATCGATATATGCAGTTACTTTGCAAAGCAAAGTGACTGCACGACGAGCGACTTTTTCGCAAAGCGAAAAAACAATAATGTCGCGAGTCTCCTTATAAAATAAAAACAGACAGCCAACGTGACCGTCTGTTAATTACATAATCATCCCTACGTTAGCATTACCTAAATCAGGTTATGGGTCTAGATTTACAATCTACTCTCAGCCAGTCCACCAGCTCCCCTGTCCATTTTTACTTCATTTGTTAGTATAGAATTTTTGCTCATTTCCGTCAAGAATTAAATTGCAATTATTTCATTATAATGGTAAAGTATTCTATGTTGCTTTGATACATCTATTTGTATGACCTCGCTAGTATGTCTTCGTTAAGAAAATGCGTATGATTAAGGTTGATTATAATAAACATTTCTGACAGAGACCGCTCCTCAATCCGACATCGTGTCGGCTCGGAGCTACTCGTGCCCTCCTTGGCACGAGTTCTCTTCTAGACTTAATCATAGGCATTTTCTAAACTTGACATAAGGCTTCAGTCATACCAATAGATGTATCAAAGCTGCATGAGTGCGATTATTTATGAAATAATTGCAATTTGGCGTATTTGTATGGAAATGGTATAAGACTATGACATGTTGGGTCAGAAAAGTTCTGACAAGCGATTTTCTGTATGAGCGGGCAGAACTTTTTGAACCAACATGAATACTAGTAGTATTATTTCCATACAAATACTTAAGATTACAACTTAAGAATTAGATTTGAATCTAGGAGGATTAAAATGACAGTATCAACAGTGTGTATATTAATAGTTATAATTCTGTATATGGCTATTATTGTTGGCGTTGGAATTACATTCGCCAAAAAGAATAAGAATACAGACGATTTCTATCTGGGCGGCAGACAGCTTGGCCCAATTGTAACTGCAATGAGTGCCGAAGCCTCAGATATGAGTAGCTGGCTTTTAATGGGACTTCCTGGTGTTGCATACATCAGCGGTCTTGCAGATGCAGGCTGGACAGCAATCGGTCTTGCAATTGGTACATATGTTAACTGGCTAATAGTTGCCAAAAGACTTAGAAGATACTCTCAGAAGGCTGGCAATGCCATTACAATCCCTGTATTTTTTAAGAATAGATTTAATGATAATGGTAACGCCATTATAGGTATAGCTGCCCTTGCGATTTTCATTTTCTTCGTACCATATACAGGAAGCGGATTCGCTGCATGTGGTAAGCTGTTCTCTACATTATTCGGTGTAGATTACCTTCCTGCTATGATTATCAGTGCTGTTGTTATTGTTCTATATACTATGCTTGGAGGATTCCTTGCAGCAAGCTTTACTGACCTTATTCAGAGTATTATTATGACAATTGCTCTAGTCGTAGTTGTTATATTCGGTATAAGCATTGCTGGTGGAATCGATAATGTTATTAATAACGCTGAGGCAATTCCTGGATACTTAAGTATGGTTCAGTCCGGAGATGTTGTGACTAAGGAAGCGTCTCCATACGGAATCCTTACAATTATATCAACGGCAGCTTGGGGACTTGGGTATTTCGGTATGCCACATATCCTTCTTAGATTCATGGCAATTAAGGATGAGAACAAGATTAAGATTTCAAGAAGAATCGCTTCAATCTGGGTTGTAATCTCAATGGCAGTTGCAATTATAATTGGTATCATTGGTTACTCAATGTCATTAGAGGGAGCAATTCCTTCATTTACAACAACATCAGAAGCAGAGACAACAATTATTAATATAGCCACACTGCTTTCTCAGAAGGGTGTACTCCTTGCGCTTCTTGCAGGACTTATCTTAGCAGGAATTCTTGCGTGTACAATGTCAACCTCTGACTCACAGCTTCTTGCAGCAAGCTCAAGTGTGTCACAGAATATATTTGTTGATGTATTCCATGTTAAGCTAAATGAGAAGCAGAAGCTCGGTGTTGCAAGAATTACTGTTGTTGTAATTGCAATAATTGGTGTAATAATCGCGTGGAATCCTGAGAACTCAGTATTCAAAATTGTAAGCTTCGCCTGGGCTGGATTCGGTGCAACATTTGGTCCTGCAATGCTCTTCTCACTATTCTGGAGAAGAACTAATAAGTGGGGCGTGCTTGCTGGTATGCTTTCTGGAATTATTTCAATATTCCTATGGAAATTCCTAGTAAGACCAATTGGCGGAGTGTTTGATATATATGAGCTTCTTCCAGCATTTATTATAAGTAGTTTATTCATCCTTGTAATATCTCTTGTAACTGCACCACCTTCTAAAGAAGTTACAGATGTATTCGACGAGGTTGCTGGCAAGAAGGTTGAAGAAGCAAAGGGTGTCCAATAAAACGTACACATTTACGGAGGCTATATGAAGGTAGCAGTAATTGGTGCAGGTAGCTGGGGAACAGCTCTTGCCACAGTGTTATGTGACAATAATCATAATGTGACCTTGTGGTCATACAGGTCCTCGCAGATTGAGGAGCTTAACAATACAAGAATTAATTCATCTAAGTTGCCAGGAGTAAAGCTTCCTGAGAGCATGAAGTTTTCGGATAATTTAGAAGAGGCTGTTACAAGTAATGAGATTCTCATTCTCGCAGTTCCATCCAAGGCAACAAGAGCAACTCTCGAGAAGATGAAGCCCTTCGTTAAGGAGGGACAGGGAGTTGTTACTGTCTCAAAAGGTATTGAAGAAGGAACTCTTTACACTCAGTCACAGATTATAGAGGACGTCTTAGATGGCGTGAAGATAGGTGTCCTTAGTGGTCCTTCTCATGCAGAGGAGGTTGTTAAGAGAATGCCAACTGTTGTAGTTTGTGGCTCTCACGATAGAGCATTTGCCATTAAGCTACAGGAAATGTTCATGAATGAGAATTTCAGAGTATACACATCTCCTGATGTTATTGGCATTGAAATCGGTGGCGCAAGCAAGAACGTCATTGCCCTTGCAGCAGGAATGTCTGACGGAATTGGATTTGGAGATAATGCCAAGGCGGCCCTTATTACAAGGGGAGTTAAGGAGATAACGGATCTTGCGCTTGCCATGGGCGCTGACATCAAGACTCTCAACGGACTTACGGGAATAGGAGACTTGATTGTTACATGTCAGAGTCTTCACAGTCGCAACCGCATGGCTGGCTTCTATATGGGGCAGGGAATGACGAGAGAGGAAGCCATGGACAAGGTTAAGATGGTAGTCGAAGGTGTCTATTCAGCCAAGGCTGTCTACGCTTTAGGTAAGAAATATGATGTTGAGCTTCCTATTATAGAGCAGGTTAATCAGGCGCTTTTTGAAGGAGCAACTGTTGAGTCAATAGTTCGCGCTTTAATGACTCGCGACAAGAAGGCAGAGACGGATTACACTGAGTGGGATTAATGAATTGGTGATAATATGGATAAGAAAAAGTATATTTCAATCAAAGGCGCGAAGGAGCATAACCTAAAGGACATTTCTCTTGAGATTCCAAGAGATGAATTCGTAGTATTGACAGGCTTGTCAGGTTCTGGCAAGTCTTCTTTGGCTTTTGACACAATATTTGCAGAGGGCCAGAGAAGATATATGGAGTCGCTGTCCAGCTATGCAAGGCAGTTCTTAGGTCAGATGGAAAAGCCCAACGTTGAGAAGATAGAAGGTCTTCCACCAGCAATTTCCATTGACCAGAAATCAACTAATCACAACCCTCGTTCCACTGTTGGAACAGTAACGGAGGTCTATGATTATCTTCGTCTTCTCTATGCCAGAATAGGTATCCCTCATTGTCCAAAATGTGGCAAAGAGATTAAGAGGCAGACAGTTGACCAGATGGTTGATCAGATTATGGCTCTTCCTGAGAGAACGAAGATTCAGCTATTGGCCCCTGTGGTTAGAGGTCGTAAGGGTGAGCATGAGAAGCTTTTTACCAAGGCGAGAAAGAGCGGCTATGTTCGCGTAATTGTTGATGGCAATCAGTATGAGCTAGAAGAAGAATTCAAGTTAGATAAGAACATCAAGCACAATATTGAGATTGTGGTGGACCGTCTCGTTGTGAAGGAAGGCATTGAGAAGCGTCTTACGGACTCTATTGAAAATGTGCTTAAGCTGGCTAACGGCTTACTCATAGTAGATGTAATTGATGGAGAGCCTCTAAGGTTTTCTGAGAGCTTTTCGTGTCCTGATTGCGGAATAAGTATTGATGAGATTGAGCCTAGAAGCTTCTCTTTTAACAATCCATTTGGCGCATGTCCTGAGTGCTTCGGTCTTGGCTTCAAGATGGAATTTAGCGAAGAGTTAATGATTCCGGATAAGAGCTTAAGTCTCAACGAGGGCGCTATCAAGGTTATGGGCTGGCAGTCTTCAAATAAGGAGGACAGCTTTACTCATCAGGTCCTGGTAGCCCTTGCCAAGGAGTATGATTTTAGTCTGGATACGCCTTACGAGGATCTGAGTGAAGAGGTAAGAAGAATTCTTATATTCGGAACTGACAAAAGCGTACCTGTCCATTATACGGGACAGCGTGGAACGGGCGTATACGATATAACATTTGAAGGACTTGTGGAAAATGTTAATCGAAGATACAGGGAGACTCACTCCGAGTATACCAAGAAGGAATATGAAGAATATATGACAGTCACTGACTGCCCTGTATGTAAGGGACAGCGTCTTAAGAAGGAGTCTTTGGCTGTTACTGTTGATGATAAGAATATATATGAGCTTACAACAATTCCAATCAGGGATCTTGTTGAGTACTTTAATAATATGAAGCTAACAGAGCACCAGGAGAAAATAGGTCATCAGATTATTAAGGAGATTAAAGGAAGAGTAGGTTTCCTTAATGATGTTGGTCTTGATTATCTTAATCTTGCTCGTGCCACAGGTTCTCTGTCCGGCGGTGAGGCTCAGCGAATCAGGCTTGCAACTCAGATTGGTTCAGGTCTTGTTGGGGTTGCATACATACTTGATGAGCCGAGTATTGGTCTTCATCAGAGAGACAATGAGAAGCTGCTTGCTTCCCTTAAGGGACTAAGGGACTTAGGCAATACCCTTCTTGTGGTAGAGCATGATGAGGATACTATGCGCGCAGCAGACTGTATTGTTGACATTGGACCTCGTGCAGGAAGTCATGGTGGAGAAGTTGTTGCCATTGGAAATGCTGATGAGATTATGAAATGTCCTGAGTCAATAACGGGACAGTACTTAAGCGGCAAAAGAGTTATTGCAATTCCAGACGAAAGAAGAGAGGCGACAGGATATCTTAAGATTATTGGTGCTAAGGAGAATAATCTCAAGAATATCGATGTAGAGATTCCTCTTGGGATTATGACATGCGTAACTGGTGTGTCAGGCTCTGGCAAAAGCTCTCTTATTAATGAGATACTATATAAGAGTCTTGCCAGGTCTCTTAATCGTGCTCACAAGGTTCCAGGCAAGCATAAGAAGATAGAGGGAGTAGAGCAGCTTGACAAGATAATTGCAATAGACCAGTCACCCATAGGCAGGACGCCGAGAAGTAATCCTGCAACTTACACAGGAGTATTTGACATGATTAGAGACCTCTTCGCGTCTACAAGTGATGCTAAGGAGAGAGGATATAAGAAGGGAAGATTCAGCTTCAATGTTAAGGGCGGAAGATGTGAAGCCTGCTCAGGTGATGGAATAGTCAAGATTGAGATGCATTTCTTGCCAGACGTATATATTCCTTGTGAGGTATGCGAGGGCAAGAGATATAACAGAGAGACTCTGGAAGTAAAATACAAGGGTAAGACAATATTCGATGTCCTTGATATGACGGTGGAAGAGGCTCTAGGATTTTTTGAAAATGTTCCAACAATCCACAGGAAGATTCAGACATTATATGATGTAGGGTTATCTTACATTAAGCTGGGCCAGCCATCAACAACACTATCTGGTGGTGAGGCGCAGCGAATTAAGCTTGCAACAGAATTAAGTAAGCGTGGAACTGGTAAGACAATTTACATCCTAGACGAACCTACAACTGGACTTCATTTTGAGGATGTTAATAAGCTAGTAGACATCCTTCGCCAGCTATCAGACAACGGCAACACAGTTGTAGTAATAGAACATAATTTAGATGTAATTAAGACTGCAGACTACATAATCGACCTTGGCCCTGAAGGTGGAGACGGCGGCGGAACAATCGTCGCAACAGGCACCCCAGAGGAGGTTGCAAAGAATAAATCCTCCTACACAGGTCAATTTTTGAAGAAGATGCTTTAATACAGCAAGAGCCACCGTATTCGGTGGCTCTTGCTAAAAATGTGTTATGTTCAGTAGATTTTTTATTCTTACTCTACTGTGAAAGAGGAGAAAAATGTTATATATAATAATCTAGTAACCTCTGGTTAGTAGATAATTATCGGGGAGTGCTCTAGAGCCAAGCCCTAGAGCTTAGTTATGAAATAATAGCCTTGTTGGCTAGTACACTTATATAATAATGGTAAATTGTGGACAAATTGTGACATAATGGTGAAATAATAGTGAAATAAATAAAAGTTAAATAATCAACATAGGTACTTTGACAGATAAATATGTCTGAGATAAGTACTATTTTGTTGTATTTTGATGAGGAATAGAATATAATTTTATCTATGGTATGACATAATCTGCTAATTGATATAATGTGTAGAGTAAATTGCAAAAGGGGGAAATTATGAAGAAGAAAATATTAACACTTGTTATGATAACTATTCTAGCATTAGGTCTTCTAACAGGATGTGGCAATTCTGACAAAGTCAAGAATGGTCAAGCGACTAACATGGTATGTATAGCGCTTCAACCGTCTGCCGCATTTATTCCAATGATGATTACACGACAGACAGGCGATTTGGAAAAAGCCCTTAAGGAACAGGGCGTAAGCGTTGTGTGGTATGATTTTGAATCTGGTCCTCCAATGAATACTTCAATTGGAAAGGGTGAGACTGATCTTTGTCTATATGGTGATGTGCCAACTGTATCAGCTATAGAGCAGGGATGTGTCAGGGAAGTAGTTGGTATTACAGCTCAAGCAGCTGATTCTTATGCCATAGTTGTTCTCAAGGATTCTCCTATTAGATCTGCCGCTGACCTTAAGGGTAAGAGGGTTGCAACTAACATGGGTAGTACAGGCCATAATATGGTAGATAAGTATCTGTCTACAGCAGG
>CAJOGN010000052.1 GCA_905234245.1 uncultured Lachnospiraceae bacterium | reverse complement strand
ACGAAGGATATTACTACACCTGGAAGGAAGGCTCTCTTCACTATACAGTGAAAGGAAAAGGAAAGCCTGTACTGTTAATTCACGACCTTAATGTATTATCATCAAGCTTCGAATGGACATATATAGAAGATGAGCTTGCCAAAAAACACAAAGTATATACCATAGACCTGTTAGGCTGCGGTCTGTCAGACAAGCCTGATATTACATATACTAATTACACATTTGTCCTTATGATAAAAGATTTCTGCAAGGAAATTATTAAGGAAAAATGTGATGTAATATCCAGCAACGATTCAACAGCTATAGTTGTAATGGCTGACAATATGGAGGATATATTTGACAAGAAGATTCTGATTAATCCGGCGCAGTTTGATCTGTGTGCGATGGAGACAACAAGACTCAATCTGATTGAGAAGAATATTCTGTATTTACCGATTATCGGAACTACTGTATATAATATCTATACAACCGAGAAAAATATAAAGTCAATCGTCGAATCTTATCTGTGCAATAAGGATAAGCTAGATGATCTAAGAGAAGCTTATTATGAGTCCTCACATTTTAACAACAGCAGAGGAAAGTATCTGTATGCATGTAAGAAATGCAGTTACTTAGGTGTAGATATTAGAAATGTACTATCTAATGCAAAAAATATATACATAATTAATGGCAACGATATGCCGAAGCACATTATCAATGAATACCACGACATCAATCCAGATATCAAGGTTAATATGATAGGCAACTCAAGGCTGCTACCTCATATTGAAAATGTAAATGAGACATTAGATGCAATAAATAATATAATATAAAATAAAAGTTCAAGTACTAATATAGATTATTAGCTACTTGAACTTTTTTTACTATTTCAAAGGTTTCTTCTTGGGCGTTCCCGCCTTTCTTGGATATTTATCCGGAGTCGGTTCACTCTTATTAATTACAACCAGGCTTCTATCATAATCTGTACCGGGAATCTTAACCTTAACAACATTATCTATATTTCCACCAAGAATAGTAATTGCGTTACTCCCCTTTTGTAACTCCTCATCTATATCCGAGGACTTGTAGAAAATGCATTCTCCTGCAAGCTTGACAAAGGGAAGAGTGTACTCTGATAATAGATTAATTTCTGCCACTGCACGAGTAACACATAGGTCAAATTGTTCTCTATATAACGGATTTCTGGCATAATCCTCAGCTCTTCCGGCTATAGTCTCAACATTTCGTAAGGAAAGAGAAGATATAACCTCATTAATAAAGTTAATTCTCTTATTTAATGAGTCTAACAGTACAAAACGGCTGTTATTATAAATGATAGACAAAGGAATTCCAGGAAATCCCGCCCCTGTGCCAACATCAATAACGAATTTATTCTTGGAAATATCAGGATATGCCTTTGCAAGAATAAGAGAATCTATAAAATGCTTTTCAACAAATTCATCAAAATCAGTAATTCCTGTAAGATTCATCACCTTATTCTTCTCAACTACCATTTCGTAGAAGGATATTAATTTATCAAGCTTATCTTCATCATACGGAATATCTAACGAATCTAAACCATTTAGTAATTTTGTTAAATCATAATTATATTTTGAACTCATAGCAAATAATTATTATTTACTCCTTATCTAAATATTTTCCCTGCTCAAGATAAACCAAAAGTACAGATATATCTGCAGGAGATACACCAGATATTCTGGAAGCCTGTCCAATACTTCTTGGTCTTAATTCATTTAACTTCTGACGAGCTTCTAATCGAAGTGACTTAACATCATCATAATTAACCGCGTCAGGAATTATTTTATTCTCGAGCTTCTTAAAATCGTTAACCTGCTTAATCTGTCTTTCAATATATCCTTCATATTTAATATTAATATTAACCTGGTCCCTAACATCAATTGGAAGTTCAGGTCTGTCCTTGTCAAGATCTGATAACTTATCATAATCAAGCTCAGGCCTTCTAATTAAATCAGATAATTTCACACCCTGATTAAGAGGAATACTTCCTAGCTTAGTAAGAACATCCTGTACCTTGGCATTAGCACCAATATTAACAGACTTAACTCTTTCTATCTCTATTTGAATTAGTCTCTCCTTCTCGCAAAGCTTCTCATATCTTTCTTCAGAAATAAGACCAACCTCGTAACCAATCTTGGTAAGACGAAGATCAGCATTATCCTGCCTTAGCAAAAGACGATATTCAGCTCGACTTGTCATCATTCTATATGGTTCTTTAGTTTCTTTTGTTACAAGATCATCAATTAAAACTCCAATATAGGATTGGCTTCTATCAAGAATGAGAGGTTCCTGATTCTTTAATTTTCTCGCGCTATTTATTCCAGCAATTAATCCCTGAGCTGCAGCTTCCTCATATCCACTACTTCCATTAAACTGACCTGCGGCAAATAAACCATCAATATTCTTAAACTCAAGAGATGATTTAAGTTGTGTTGCCTTAATACAGTCATATTCAATAGCATAAGCATTTCTTACAATTTTAGCATTTTCCAGACCAGCAACACTTCGATACATATCATATTGTACTGACTCTGGCATAGAAGAAGACATACCACTTATATACATTTCGTTTGTATACAATCCCTCAGGCTCAATAAACAGCTGATGTCGTGACTTATCGGCGAATTTTACCACTTTATCTTCGATTGAGGGGCAATATCTTGGACCTGTTCCCTCAATAATTCCAGCATAAATAGGAGATTTATCAAGATTTCTTCGAATAATATCATGCGTCTTCTCATTGGTATAAGTTAGATAGCAGGAGATCTGTTCCTTCTGAATAGACTCCGGATCTGTGGTAAATGAAAATGGAACTATTTGTTCATCACCTAACTGTTCCTCCATCTTACTATAATCAATTGTATTGCCATCAATTCGAGCAGGAGTTCCTGTCTTGAATCTTAGAATATCTACATTGTTATCAGTAAGAGACTTCGTAAGATAATTGGCTGCCTTCAAACCATTAGGTCCGGTATGTTCAATCACATCTCCATACAGACATCTTGCAGCAAGATAAGTTCCGGTACAAAGAATAACAGACTTACAATAGTAAGTTGCTCCGGAAAATGTCTTAACTCCTTTGACAACATTATCTTCAATAATTATCTCAGTAACCTCTGCCTGTCTAAGAGTAAGATTCTCCTGTGATTGAAGCGTCTTTCTCATTTCAAGGGAATACATTGCTTTATCAGCCTGGGCACGGAGAGAATGAACGGCAGGACCTTTTGACTTATTAAGCATCTTGGATTGAATAAAGGTCTTGTCAATATTGATTCCCATTTCTCCACCCAATGCGTCAATTTCTCTGACAAGATGTCCCTTAGATGTACCTCCGATATTGGGATTGCAGGGCATCATAGCAACTGAGTCCATACTTATGGTAAATACAATTGTATTCATTCCAAGTCGGGCAGAAGCAAGTGCGGCTTCACAGCCAGCATGACCTGCACCGACAACAACAATATCGTATTGTTCTTCTACTACTTTCTTAGCTTCATAATTGCACATATTATTATTCCTATAATTACACATTAGATAATTTAAGTTTCAAGTACCTGTGTTTGACTAAAATGTCTGCACACAGGTCTTGACAACTTAAATTATCTACCTTAGTTTCTATACGCTACTAAAGTGTCGTCCTTACTTACCCATACAGAACTTTGAGAAGATTTCATTAACCAGGTCATCTTCCACTGATTCACCAATGATGGTTCCTAGAGATTTGTATGCGTCCATAAGGTCGATAGAGTAAAAATCTTCCGGCATATTATTGTTGATACTTTGTTCAACCAAAGAGAGTGACTCTCTACATTTACAGAGTAAATCCTTATGCCTTACATTAGTAATAATAGTTTCATCATTGCTACTAATCTTACCATCAAAGAAAAGATTCTTAATCTCTTCTTCAAGCTCATCTAATCCAACCGAATCCTTAGCAGAAAATGAAATTATCTTACCATCAATTTTATTACTAATATCATCTTCTTTAACTACAGTCTCTAAATCAGACTTATTGAATAAACATACACATTTCTTATTCTGAATCTTATCAATTATTCTACTATCATTATCATCAAGTGGAATTGAACTATCAACCACATAAATTATAAAGTCAGCATTGTCAATTTCTTGAAATGTCTTATCAACACCAATTCTCTCAACAACATTATCGGTGTCACGAATTCCAGCCGTATCAATAATATTAAGAATTATATCATTAATTACAATTCTTTCTTCTATTATATCTCTTGTTGTGCCAGGAATATCAGTAACAATTGCTTTTTCCTTATTGGCAAGTATATTAAGAAGAGAAGATTTGCCAGCATTAGGCTTGCCAACAATAACAGTATTAATTCCCTCCTTAAGAAGAATTCCATTATTACTACTTGCAATAAGTTCATCAACTTTATTCTTAACTTCACTAACAACTTCACTTAATCTATCGGTATATCCATCAAGAGAAATGTGCTCTGGATCATCAAGTGCTGATTCAATATAGGCAATTTCGTAGATAATCTTCTCACGCATTAACACTATCTCTTTAGAAACACTTCCATTAAGCTGATTAACAGAAGCCTTCAAAGCATACTCACTATTGGATTTTATTATGTCCATCACTGATTCTGCCTGGCTTAAATCAATCCTTCCGTTAAGAAAAGCTCTCTTCGTAAACTCTCCTGGATCGGCTAATCTGATACCAAGTTCTAATACAATTTCAAGAATCTTCCTGGTAATAAGAATGCCACCATGACAATTAATCTCTACTACATCCTCTCTGGTAAATGTGGATGGAGCCTTAAAAACAGAAACAAACACCTCATCAATGATTTCTTGATTATAAATAATATGCCCATAATTGATAGTATGGCTATCAACATCAGCTAATTTCTTCTTACCTTTATATATATTGTCAATCAAACTAATTGCCTTATTACCACTAACCCTAATAATACTAATTCCCGAATTACTCAGAGCAGTAGAAATAGCAGCAATCGTATCATTACTTGCCATAATCATTACCTCAAACTGTTTACACCATTATATATAATATTAGATTATTACTTATTTTACAATTATTATTTGATGGTGGAGGGGGGGCGGAGGAGAGATTAGGTATTCTCATACGACGATACTTCGCTAATTATATGTAAGTAATTGGTATAAGAACTAATAAAAATCATGACGGATACCGGTACTCGATCTGCCATCCAGGCAGCGAGTACCTATTCGTGACATCCCTGTCACGAATTATCCTTACTTAGCCAATTACTAACATATAATAACGCTCGCATCTATATGTATGAGAATACCTAATCTCTCCTCCGCCCCCACCTTCACTATCTATAACTGTATCCTAAGAATAATTAATATTATAAGTGTAAATGCAACAATTTTAATTAATGATTATGGTTAAGTAAATACTTATATTAGGTGATTAGGGTGGTGGATAGGTTATAAGCGATGCATTAATTCAAGCTTAGAATATACTTATGATTAATTTCTCAAGGAATTTTTTGCCAGGGATGGCAAAAAAAGTGAGGTGGCGTCTGAGACGCATCACCTCACGGTTCCGACAAAATATTCAATTAAGTCTAATATTAATCATAAGTAATATTCTTAGCGAAGAATTAGCATAAGCTTATAACCTATTCACCACTCTAATCACTAAATACAACCTAACTTACCATAATCATTAATTAAAACGTCCATCTACAATAATTAATTATTCTTAGGAACAACAACCACGTGTCTGTATGGCTCTTCGCCTTCTGAATGGGTTGTTACGTATTTATCATCTTGCAGTGCAGAGTGAATAATACGTCTTTCATAAGGATTCATAGCCTCTAAGCTTACAGAACGCTTATTTCTCTTAGCCTTGTAAGCTGTATTCTTAGCAAGATTCTCTAATGTTTCCTTACGTCTTCTACGATAATCCTCTGTATCAAGCTTAATCTTAGTATGATTCTCAACCTTGCGGTTAACTGCAAGAGATGTAAGATACTGGAGTGAATCAAGTGTCTGACCACGCTTACCAATGATAACTCCCATCTCAGGTCCCTTTAATTCAATCTCTAAGATGTTGTTTTCTTCATCAATACTACTACTAATTTCAACCTCTAAGTTCATTGATGAGAAGACTTCGTCTAAGAATTTCTTAGCTTCTTCGAAAGCATGAGGGTCAACAACATATTCCTTTGATGACTTCTCGCTTTTCTTATCTACATTAGCATTTTCATTGTTAGCTGGTGCCTTAGCTTCAGCTTCTTTCTTTGCAGCTTCCTTATTTGCTTTTTCTTCAGCTGCTTTCTTAGCTTCTTCTTCTTTTATTGCATCAGCTTTCTTCCATACATTAATTACGGCATTTTTTGAATTAATTCCAAGGAATCCACTACTACCTTTCTCAACTACTTCGTAATCAATTTCATCACTAGTAATACCAAGAGAAACTGTAGCATTAGTAATAGCTTCCTCGACTGTTTTTGCCTCAAACCTTTGTTTATCTAAAGCCATTTTCTTTCTCTCCTAATTATTTTTTATTATTTTTACCGTTATTCTTGCTCTTACTGTTATTACCTTTATTCTTAGAAGCATTATTACTACTTTCATTAAAGTCCTTAACAGCATTGGCAAGACTTGCCATAGAGCCTTTAGGTGGATTATTTCTTACATCCTTCATCTTATCAAGCTTAGCCTGATTATCTTCTGATATTGTTGTTGAAGTATTAGATGACAGGCTCTTAGCATTAATATGAGCAGAGTTGTAAATTGCATCTCTTCTCTGTCCACGCTTTTCAGCCTTCTTAGCAGCCTTTTCCTTATTAGCCTCAATAATCTTATCAGCATCAATCTTCTTAAAGTGAAGATTAAGAAGTACCTGTTGAATAATTCTTATTACAGAACCTGTAATCCAGTAGAAACCAAGACCTACAGGAACGGTAAATGCGAAGAACAAAGACATAAGAGGCATCAACATATTAGTTGTTCTCATTGTCCTTGCCATCTGATCATTTCCGTTATTGTTAGTAGGCATCAACTTAACATTTACCATCTGAGCACCCCAAGCAAGCAGAGGAATAAGTAATGCTGATATAATTAATACGAAATCTTTACTATCAGCGGACCATCCTTGCTTAATCTGATTCCATGGTGTATCTGATATATTAAGTACGAATAAATAGTTAATTTCTTTAAGCTTTTCTACAACTGCTGTAATAGAATCAGCAATATTAGGAAATTCTTGAGATAATTTATTCCAACCTGAATCTCCCAATTTGTATAACACATCAATAATATAATTCTTAATTGTTTCTATATTATCCTGTGTTGGTGCAATAGTAAAATCAACCGTGATATTCTTAACATCGGCGTATTCATACACAGATTGCATCTTGCTCATAAAGCTGTCAGAGCTTGTAATTGCATCGACAATTGACTGTGAAGCAGATCCAATCTTCTCAGTGAATATCTCTTTAATTGATGTAATGTATGCAGGCACATTATAGAAAACTCTGTAAAGTGAAATCAAAATAGGCAATTGGATAAGTAATTGAATACATGAACCCATAGCCGATACACCGTATTTATCATATACAGCCTGTGTCTCTTCCTGCTTAGCCTGCAATGATTCGTTATCTCTTTTACCTTTATACTTATTATTAATCTCATTAATCTCAGGCTGCATTATTCTATTAAGAGCCGAGAATTTCTGTTGCTTGTAAGTAAGCGGAAATAAAGCAAGATAAATAAGTAAGGTAAATACAGCGATTGAGACAGCTACGTTCTCAATACCGAATGCTGAGTATAACAACAGATAAATCTTATCCATTACCCAGCCTTGCTTTAACGATAGGACCTAATATAAATCCATCGTAAGCGGTTAAATATATTTCGCTCAAATTCTTTTACCTCCTATTTGAAAGAAAAAATCCTCCGGAACAGGATCAAATCCTCCCTTTGAAAAAGGATTGCACCTTAAAATACGCCATGTCGTAAGAACTCCTCCCTTAAAAGCCCCATGTTTTTCAATAGCATGAAGTCCATAGGTTGAACAGGTAGGATAATATGGACATTTCGTAGTTTTCATCGGTGAAATGTACTTTCTATAAAATTTAATTATTGCAATAAATAAATTCTTTATCATAATACCTTTTTCAGTTAATTATCTACAAGTTATGTGGTGAAGATTTGCCAGATGCATAAGTGCACTACTCATTTCATGATATCCAATATCCTTAGCACTTGGTCTGACAACGACTACCATATCTAACCCAATGTTAAAATACTCTTCATGTAGCCGATACGCTTCTCTTATCAGTCTCGTCATTCTGTGTCTCACAACAGAATTGCCTACCTTTTTACTACAGGAAATACCAATTCTGTTAACATTTAAATCATTCTTATAAATATACATTATCAAATATTTATTTGCTTTCGATTTTCTCTTCTTATAAACTCGTTGAAAATCCGATGTTTTCTTTAATGATTCACTATTTTTCATAATATTTAATAACTTCTATCTATAACACTTTCTATTAATACTGTCGAAAAAGAAAGACCACATTAAGTGGTCTGTTTATTAAGCAGATAAATTCTTTCTTCCCTTAGCTCTTCTAGCAGCTAATACTTTTCTTCCACCTGGAGAACTCATTCTGGCTCTGAAGCCATGAACCTTAGATCTCTGTCTCTTCTTAGGTTGATAAGTCATCTTCATATTATTCACCTCCCTTTTTTGTCGAAAACATCATTGCAATTATATCATATAATCCCCGCAAGTCAAGTAAAATAAAGGGTTTTACTCATTGTTTATAGTGAATAACTTTAATAACAATAGGTGAATAATAAACATTTTGTGGATAACTTTGTGGAAAAGTTAATATATAATCAAAATTTAATCACATGTTTATCGTATAAAATAGCACGTTTCACATTTTTTCACTTAAGGTTTATAAATAAAATACCATCAATTTAGGTAGTTAATAATTAATTATCAAGGTTGATAAAAGGACGTAATTAGGGTAAAATTGTATGTGGAATTTTTTGCTATAATAGGATTATACTAATTAACCAATTATTAGTTTCTTCCTATTATAATGTAATTATAGATAGAGGTATATAATGGAACTTCAATTACTCATTGATAAATGGGATGAAATAAAAGAAATAGTAACAAAAGAAACAGAGACATCTGTTATAGCATTTAACACCTGGCTAAAGCCACTGGAGATATACGATATCGTTGATGATACAGTTTATATAATATACAGCGAAGATTCAGAAAGCAGAATGATTGCTCTTATTGAGAAGAAATACAAGCTTATATTCAAGAATGTAATCAAAGATATCACAGGCAATAGATACGATATTAAGATTATTCTTCCAGACGAAGCTCTTAATATCAATTCATCACATAAAACAAATAAAAATATCAATAATAATGATAATAATTACATAAACAATAATAATTATATTGATTCCAACCTTAATCCAAAATATACATTTAGTACATTCGTGGTTGGTGGAAATAATAAGTTTGCTCAGGGAACAGCTTATACTGTAGCTGAGGCTCCTGGAGAAGTATGTAATCCATTATTTATATGTGGAGGACCGGGACTTGGTAAGACACATCTGATGCATGCAATAGGTAATCAGATTATGGAAAATGATAATAATATGAAGGTTCTATATGTTACTGCTGAAGAGTTCACTAATGAGGTAATTGAATGTATTAAAAACTCAAGAAATAAGCAAAATAATGATATGACTTATTTCAGAGAAAAGTACAGAAACGCTGATGTTCTAATGATTGATGATATTCAGTTTTTCGTTAATAAGGAAAGCTCTCAGGATGAGTTCTTCAATACATTTAACAAATTACATACTTCAGGTAAACAGATAATTATCAGCTCTGATAAAATGCCTAATGAAATAGAAGGATTTGATGACAGATATATAACAAGATTCGAGCAGGGTATTACTGCTGAAATTAAGATTCCTGATTATGAGACAAGAGTAGCAATTATAAGGAATAAGATTGAAAATAAGAATGCATATTTTCCAGATGATGTAATTGACTATATTGCTACTAATATTAAGTCTAACATTAGAAGTATAGAAGGTGCTATTAATAAATTAATTGCTTATTCTAACCTGGAAAATACAGATATTACAATAGATAATGCCAAGGACTTACTTGATTCAATTATTAGTCCTGAAAAACCAAAGGAAATAACACCTCAGTTAATAATAGAGGTTGTATGTGAACATTATGGAGTAACTATTGACCAGCTTATATCTAAGAATAGATCACAGAATATTATTAGACCTCGTCATGTTGCAATGTACTTATGCACACAGGAAACAGATTGTTCACAAGATACAATAGCAAAACTACTTGATAGAAAGGATCACTCTACAATTATCAACGCAAGAGATAACATTATAGAGAGATTGAAGACTGATTCAGAGCTTCAGAACCAGATTGATACTATCAAGAAGAAGATTTATTCAAATTAATCAACATCTATTCATAATCAATAAACTGTTTATTTACATTTTTTATTGATTTAACATATTAGATTATTCTTGAATTTATAAGGAGTATAGGGGTTATTAACTAATAAACACCCCCTAATAATACTACTACTTTATAATAATAATATTTATATAGGAGACCGATGAAATGAATATTGTTTGTTCAAAAGAAGAATTACTAAAAGGAGTAACCATTGTACAGAAAGCAGTTCCTACAAGAACTACAATGTCAATACTTGAATGTATTCTTATTGATGCTACTGATGATGAAATCAAATTAACAGCTAATGATATGGAAATAGGAATAGAGACAGTTGTTAATGGTAAGATTATTGAAGGTGGAGTAGTTGCAATAGAAGCTAAATTCTTATCTGACGTTGTTAGAAAGCTTCCTGATAATGATATTTCAATTATTACTGATGATAATTATTCTACTAAGATTATATGTGAAGATATTAATCTTAATTATGATATTGTTGGTAAGTCAGGTGATGATTTTGCCAAGATTCCTTTTATATCAAGAAATGAACCAATTGTAATATCTCAATTTGCTCTTAAGGAGCTAATTAAACAGACAATATTCTCAACAGCAGACAATGATTCTAATAAGATGATGAAGGGCGAACTATTTGAGATAAATGATAATAATCTAAAGGTTGTAGCTCTTGATGGTCATAGATTAGCTATTAGAAATATTGAGCTTAAGGATAATTATGAATCTAAGAAGGTAGTTGTTCCTGCTAAAACTCTTAATGAGATAAGCAAGATTATTCCTGGTTTTGCTGATGAAATGGTTAATATATTCATCACAGACAACAATATAATATTTGAATTTGATAATACTATTGTTGTATCCAGATTAATTGATGGTGAATACTTCAAGCTTGATAATATGTTATCAACAGATTATAAGACTAAGATTAAGATTAACAAGAGACAGCTTCTTGATTCAATTGACAGGGCCTCACTTATGGCCAAGGAAGGTGATAAGAAGCCAATAATTATGGATATTAATGATATTAATATTAATTTGTCGATTACTTCTGTTATGGGATCAATGAATGAGAATATTAGCATTGATAAAGAAGGAATTGATATGAGAATTGGATTTAATCCTAAATTCTTCATGGATGCACTTAAGGTTATTGATGATGAAGAAATAATAATGTATATGGTTGATCCTAAGGCTCCATGTTATATAAGAGATGATAATGAAACATATATATATATGATTCTTCCAATTAACATTAATAGTGCGAGATAATTTATGGAAAATATTAAGATAAAAGACGAATATATAAAGCTTGGTCAACTTCTTAAATTAGCCGGACTTGTTGGAAGTGGTGTTGATGCAAAATATGTAATTAACGAAGGTCTTGTTAAAGTTAATGATGAAGTAGATACAAGAAGAGGTAAGAAAATATATCCTGGAGACATTGTTAGCTACAATGGCGAAACCATTAAGGTTGAATAGTTATTTCTGAGAGTTAAAATATGATAATAAAATCAATAGAACTTAATAATTTTAGAAATTATGAAGTAGCAAATATTGAATTTGATAAAAATATTAATATTCTTTATGGAGATAATGCTCAGGGAAAGACTAATCTCTTAGAAGCTTGTTATTATAGCGCAATTAGTAAATCATTTAAAAGTACTAAGGATAAGGAAATAATAAGATTTGGTCAGGATTATTTAAGTATAAAAACTATTATTGATAAAAATGATAGAGAGTATGCTATTGATATATCAATTAATAATAATAAAAAAACAATAAAAGTTGATAATGTCAAAATAAATAAAACGTCTGATTTATTAGGTCTTCTAAATGTTATATTATTTTCCCCAGAAGATTTGAATATTATAAAAAATGGACCCTCTGAAAGAAGAAGGTTTTTTGATAATGAGATTTCGCAGATAGACAGGATATATTTATCAGACCTTATTAACTATAATAAGGTACTTAATAATCGTAATAAGCTCCTTAGGGATATAGCATTTGATAATAGTATTAAGGATACTCTGGATGTATGGGATATGCAGCTTGTAGAGTATGGAAAAAAGATAATTAAAAGAAGAAGAGAGTTCATCGATGAGCTAAAATATTATGTAAAAGATAAGCATTTTAAGATTTCCGGTGGAAAAGAAGAGTTAATAATCAATTATGAACCTAGTATTGATGATATCTTCTTTGAAGATGAATTAATAGGTAACAGGGAAAAAGATTTAAAATATGCTCAGACTTCTGTTGGACCTCATAGAGATGATATTAGCTTCAAGATAGATGGGATTGATATTAGAAAATTCGGCTCCCAGGGGCAAAAAAGGTGCTCTGCACTTTCTTTAAAGCTATCAGAGATTGATATTGTTAGTAATATTATCAAGGATAAACCAGTATTACTTCTCGATGATGTTCTCTCAGAACTTGATAGTAACAGACAGAAGTTTTTATTAGAGAGCATCAGTGATATCCAGACAATTATTACCTGTACTGGATTAGATGATTTTGTTAATAATAGATTTGATGTAAATAAAGTATTTAACATTGTTGATGGTAATATATTTATCAATAATATTGCTGTTTAGGAATAATAGTAAGCAAAGTATTTCTACAGCCATAAAACTCTTAAGCCGCATTTTAGCGGCGTAGAGTTATTATGGTGTAGAAATACTAAGATAAATACCAATTATATATAAACATGGAGGAATTATGGATCAAAATCAAGAATATGGTGCTGATCAAATACAGATACTAGAAGGACTTGAAGCCGTAAGAAAAAGACCTGGTATGTACATAGGTTCTACTTCTGAAAGAGGTCTACATCATCTTGTATATGAGATTGTTGATAATGCTGTTGATGAGGCATTAGCTGGATACTGTTCTCATATTATTGTAAATCTTAACGAGGATGGCTCATGTACAGTTGAAGATGATGGACGTGGTATTCCAACGGGAATCAATACTAAAGCAGGAATTCCTGCTGTTGAAGTAGTATTTACAATACTTCACGCTGGCGGTAAATTCGGCGGTGGCGGATATAAGGTATCAGGTGGTCTTCATGGTGTTGGTGCTTCTGTTGTTAATGCCCTTTCTAACTGGCTTGAGGTTGAAATAAATCGTGAGGGCAAGAGATATAAGCAGCGCTATGAGCGCGGTAATACTATGTATCCGTTAAAGGAAATAGGTACCTGCGAATACGAAAGTACGGGAACAAGAGTAACCTTCCTGCCTGATGATACTATATTCGAGACGACTGAATTTGACTTTAATACTCTTAAGACAAGGCTTAGAGAGACAGCATTTCTTACGAAAGGATTAAGAATTACACTTATTGATAATAGAAAAGAGAACACTGATGAGGTGTCTTATTATTATGAAGGCGGTATCAAAGAGTTCGTAACCTACTTAAATAAGGGAAATGAACCTCTTTATCCTGAAGTTATATATTGTGAGGGATACAAGGATAATGTATATGTGGAAGTTGCCATGCAGCACAACGATGGATTTAATGACAGTTCATATACATTTGTTAATAATATAATTACTCCTGAGGGTGGTACACATCTTGCGGGATTCAGAGCAGCTATTACCAAGACATTTAATAATTATGCCAAGGATAACAGGCTAATTAAGGAAAATGAAAATGCTCTTACCGGTGAGGATATAAGAGAAGGTCTTACTTCAATTGTAAGTATTAAGATTGAAGAGCCTCAATTTGAGGGACAGACCAAGCAAAAGCTTGGTAATTCTGAGGCAAGAGGTGCGGTTGATTCAATTGTATCCGAGCAGCTTACGTATTTCTTAGAGCAGAATCCTCAGATTGCCAAGGTAATTATTGAGAAATCAATTCTTGCACAACGCGCAAGGGATGCTGCCCGTAAGGCAAGAGATTTAACCAGAAGAAAATCCCCACTTGAAGGTGGTGGTCTTCCTGGTAAATTAGCTGATTGTTCCTCTAAGAATGCTGAAGAATGTGAAATATTCATTGTTGAGGGAGATTCCGCTGGTGGCTCGGCTAAAAAAGCCAGAAACAGAGCAAATCAGGCTATTCTTCCACTAAGAGGTAAGATTCTTAATGTGGAAAAGGCCAGAGAAGATAAGATATATTCTAATGCCGAGATTAAAGCGATGATTACTTCATTTGGTACAGGAATTCATGATGATTTCGATATTAGTAAGCTAAGATATCATAAGATAATTATTATGACAGATGCCGACGTTGATGGTGCTCATATTGCAACCTTGATGCTGACCTTCCTATACAGATTTATGCCAGAGCTTATTAAGAATGGCTATGTATATCTGGCTCAGCCACCTCTATATAAGCTAGAGAAGAATAAGAAGACATGGTATGCATACTCTGATGAGGAGTTAAGTAGAATAATCGATGAGGTGGGAAGAGACCAGAATAACAAGATTCAGAGATACAAAGGTCTTGGAGAGATGGATGCTGATCAGTTATGGGATACAACTATGGATCCTGAGAAACGAATTCTTAAGAAGGTTATTATAGATGATGAAAGCGAGTCAGAGATTAATGTAACATTTTCAACACTTATGGGAGATAAGGTTGAGCCAAGAAGAGAGTTCATTGAAGAGAATGCCAAATATGTACAGAATCTTGATATTTAGTATATAATTAATGAATATATACAATTCTTGTCAATAGGAGATAATAATAAATGGATGATAAGATATTTGACCAAATACATGAAGTTGACCTTAAGAAAACAATGGAGACTTCATATATAGATTATGCTATGTCAGTTATTGCAAGTCGTGCACTGCCTGATGTCAGGGACGGTCTAAAGCCTGTTCAAAGAAGAGTGCTTTATTCAATGAGTGAATTGCATAATACTCCAGATAAGCCACATAGAAAATGTGCCCGTATTGTCGGTGATACTATGGGTAAATTTCACCCACATGGTGACAGCTCTATATATGGAGCCTTAGTTAATATGGCACAGGAGTGGTCTACTAGGTACCCACTTGTAGATGGTCATGGTAATTTTGGTTCAGAGGACGGCGACGGCGCTGCTGCTATGCGTTATACTGAGGCCAGATTGTCTAAGATTTCAATGACAATGCTTCAGGATATTGATAAGGATACTGTTAATTTCGTTCCTAACTTTGATGAGACAGAGAAGGAACCAGAGGTTCTTCCTGCAAGATATCCTAACCTCTTAGTTAACGGAACAACGGGTATTGCCGTAGGTATGGCAACTAATATTCCACCTCACAATCTTGGAGAAGTGGTGGGAGCCGTTGTCAAAATGATAGATAACAAGGTTGAAGAAGACAGAGAGACTTCAATTGACGAGTTAATGGGAATTATCCAAGGACCTGATTTTCCTACAGGTGGAACAATTCTGGGAAGATCGGGAATTGAAGATGCTTACAGAACTGGCCGAGGCAAGATTAAGGTAAGAGCAGTTACAGATATCGAGCCTATGGACAATGGTAAGAACAGAATTGTTGTTACAGAGCTTCCATATCTGGTTAATAAAGCCCGTCTGGTTGAGAAAATTGGTGAATTAGTAAGGGATAAGAAGGTTGATGGAATAACTGATCTTCGTGACGAGTCATCTCGTGAGGGAATGCGAGTAGTAATTGAGCTTCGTCGTGATGTTAATCCTAACATTTTACTTAACCAGCTTCTCAAGCATACACAGCTGCAGGATACATTCGGCGTGATTATGCTTGCTCTTGTTGATAATCAGCCTAAGATTCTCAACTTGAAGGAAATGTTAACTCTATACTTAGACCATCAGAGAGATGTTATTACCAGAAGATGTAAGTATGAGCTTAATAAGGCTGAAGAGAAAGCCCACATATTAGAAGGTTACTTAATTGCTCTTGATAATATTGATGAAGTAATTAAGATAATTAGAGGCTCTGAAACTGTTGCTATTGCCAAGGAAGAGCTGCAGAAGCGTTTCGGCTTGTCTGAAGCTCAGTCAAATGCAATAGTTGAGATGAAGCTTCGTGCACTTACAGGCTTAGAGCGAAGCAAGATTGAAGAAGAATACAAGAATCTTAAGGCTACAATTGACAGACTTAAGGCAATTCTTGCAGACGAGAAGCTGCTTCTTGGCGTAATCAAGGAAGAGATTATGCAAATATCTGCAAAATACGCTGATGACAGAAGAACTACAATCGGCTTCGATGAGTACGATATATCAATGGAGGATCTTATTCCGGTAACCAATACTGTAGTTACATTTACCAAGCTTGGCTACATCAAGAGAATGAACATTGATAACTTCAAGTCACAGCACAGAGGCGGTAAAGGCATTAAGGGTATGGAGACAATTGATGATGATTACATCACAGAGATGCTTATGACAAGCTCTCATAACTACCTTATGTTCTTCACCAATAAGGGTCGTGTATACAGGCTCAAGGCTTATGAGATTCCTGAGGCTAGCAGAACAAGCCGTGGAATTGCTATTGTTAACCTGTTGCAGCTTCAGCCAGATGAGAAGATTACTTCCATGATTCCAATTAAGGAATATCTTGATGATGAGTATCTTCTTATGGCAACAAAGTCAGGAATTGTTAAGAAAACCAAGCTTACAGAGTATGCTAACATTAGAAAGAACGGTTTAGCTGCTATAAATCTTCGCGATGATGATCTCTTAATTGAGGTTAAGAAGACAAATAATACTGATGATGTAATGTTATTTACAAGATTCGGACAGTCAATTAGATTCAATGAGAAGGATGTTAGAACCACTGGTAGAACATCTATGGGTGTAATTGGTATGAATTTAATGGATAGGGATGAAGTTATTGCAATGCAGCTCGTTTCTCAGGGTGAGAGCGTGCTTATCGCTTCTGAGAATGGTCTTGGTAAATGTACTTTATTCAGCGAATTTACTACTCAGCACAGAGGTGGTAAGGGTGTTAAATGTTATAAGGTAACAGAGAAATCAGGTAACCTTATAGGAGTTAAGGCTGTTAAGAAGGAAGATGAGTTAATACTTATCACAACCGAAGGAATTATTATAAGAATTAAGGTTGCAGATACTGCGCTACTTGGAAGAATTACATCTGGCGTTAAGCTAATTAACCTAAAAGACGGCGTTCAGGTTGCAAGTATTGCTCGTATTAAGGAATCTGAAGTATTAGAAGAAGCTGAGAAGGCTGATACAGATGATACCGAGGAATCAGAAGAATAATACTATAAAGGGGAGGATTAATTAAGATGGGAAGAGTTACTTAAATAGGAGAGAAGATTATGACTATGTGGATAATAATACTAATAGTTGCTGTTATTGGTATAATTGCGGCAGTATGGTATGTAATTAACAGAATTACCGAATTTCGATTCATTGACTACATAGAAGACAAGACAATATTCCGTAATAAGAAGAGAGACAGAGCAAGAGCGGTAGACTTTGCAATGCCACCAAAGGGTGAGAAGGTTGATAAGAAAAGTATTCCCAAGAAATCATGGCTGAGAAGATTAATAGCAGTATTAATACTTGTAGTTGTTATGTTGATACTGTCTATGGTATTTAGCTATGTGGAAGCTTTCGTAATGTTGCTTCACCTTGCTGTTTTCTGGCTGATATGTGAATTAATAGTCGTAATTTTCAGAGCATTTAATATAGACCTTGCCCACCTTAAGGTATATCTTGCCGGCATATGCGCGGTGGGAATAACAGTAGTATATATGATAGTTGGCTATATTCTTGGGTCAAATGTTTATATTACCAACTACGAAATTGACACAAGCAAGAATATAGAGCCTGTAAGAATAGTTCAGATAGCTGATTCACATCTTGGAGTCAGCATGAGAAAAGACACATTTCCCGCAGAGGTAGAGAAGATTAAATCCCTTAATCCGGATATGGTACTTATTACAGGAGATTATGTTGACGATGATTCTTATCTTGACGAGTTGGAAGTATGTACCAAGGCTTTATCCACAATCAATTGTAAATACGGTGTATTCTACAGCTACGGTAATCACGATAAAGGTCTCACAGGTAATAACAGAGGCTACGATACAGCAAGGCTTGAACAGATTCTTGAGGAGAATAACGTAAGAGTTCTTGAAGACGAGATAGTTAACCTTGACAATCAATATTTACTTATAGGTCGTGCCGACAAGACAAAGACAGACAGAATTCCTATGCAACAACTGGTAAACAGCATAGATCCTAATACATTTGCAAGTGAATATTCAATTGTTATGGATCATCAGCCTAATGACTATGATGCGGAAGCTGCCGCTAATGTGGATCTGGTGCTTTCAGGTCATACACACGGCGGACAATTCCTGCCGATTAACAAGATTGGCGAGATTATCGGGGCAAATGACTATACATACGGTCATAGGAAAATTGACAATACAGACTTTATTGTAACCTCAGGAATCTCTTCATGGGCCATAAGATTCAAGACAGGAACTAAGTCGGAGATTGTAGTTATTGATGTTAAGTAATAATTTTACCTTTATTTCTTGACACAAATAGACTAATCTTATAAAATGTAAAACGTTGAGTGTAGTGCGATTCAGCATCGTGCTACCTGTAAGGAGTCTCGCCTATTGTAGAGACTCATAGCTAAGGTAGGACCAACATTTTGCTTCGCAAAATGTCGCCTGGTCGTAAGAAATCTCGCTTATTGCGGAGGTTCATAGCTAAGGTAAGACCAACATTTTGCTTCGCAAAATGTCGCCTGGTCATAAGGAATCCGTCATTCGCAAGCGAATGACACCTTATGACATGTGCAGAAGTACTCAAGTGGCTGAAGAGGTGCCCCTGCTAAGGGTATAGGCCGGGTGACCGGTGCGAGGGTTCAAATCCCTCCTTCTGCGTATAAGCCTAGGTAATAGTTACCTGGGCTTTTATTAATTCTAAATAAGGTGATTTATATGAGAGTTATTAACACTAGTGAAATTACAGATGCTGTTGCTAAGATGTGTCAGGATGCTAACTTCTATCTGTCTGATGATATGAAAAATGCATTTGAAAAGGGCAAGGCTATGGAGGAATCTGAGCTTGGCAAGAAGATTTTTTCTCAGTTAACAGAGAATCTTGAGATAGCAGGGGAGGATATGATTCCTATTTGTCAGGATACTGGAATGGCCGTTGTTTTTGTAGAAATTGGCCAAGAAGTATCGCTTCAAGGGGCAAATATTACAGATGCAATTAACGAAGGTGTTCGCATAGGATATACGGAAGGTTATCTTAGAAAATCCGTTGTCGGAGATCCAATAGAGCGCGTAAATACTAAGGATAATACACCTGCTGTCATTCACTATGACATTGTGCCAGGCGATAAAGTTAAGATTACTGTAGCTCCTAAGGGATTTGGAAGCGAGAATATGTCTCGTGTATTCATGTTAAAGCCTGCAGACGGTATAGAAGGCGTCAAGGACGCTATTTTGACTGCAGTCAAGGATGCTGGACCAAACGCCTGCCCACCAATGGTAATTGGTGTTGGAATCGGCGGAACCTTCGAAAAATCGGCACTTATGGCCAAAAAAGCCCTGACCCGTGACCTTAATGATAAGCCTAATATAGAGTGGGTAGCCAAGTTAGAAGAAGAGATGCTTATAAAGATAAATTCTCTGGGAATAGGACCAGGTGGACTTGGCGGTAAGGTAACAGCACTCGCTGTTAATATAAATACTTATGCTACACACATTGCAGGGCTTCCTGTAGCTATTAATATATGCTGTCATGTTAATAGACATGTTAGTACAATATTATAATATACTTAAAACTATATAGTTTTAGCATGAAATACATTTATTAAATAAGGAATTAATTATGGAAAAACATATTGAATTACCAATAACTTCAGAGGTAGCATCTTCACTAGTATCTATACCTTACTGGGGAAATGTATGTAGCAAGAGACGCTGCTCATAAGAGAATATATGACCTAATTGAGAAGAAAGAGGCCCTTCCTATCGATTTGCAGGACTCCTGCATCTATTATATGGGACCTTCTCCTGCCAGAGAAGGCCAGGTAATAGGGTCAGCAGGGCCGACAACAGCGTCAAGAATGGATAAATATGCCCCTACAT
Organism: uncultured Lachnospiraceae bacterium; assembly: GCA_905234245.1. Lineage (GTDB taxonomy): Bacteria > Bacillota > Clostridia > Lachnospirales > Lachnospiraceae > RUG191. The sequence continues at coordinate 818 of CAJOGN010000052.1, read as the reverse complement.
TTCTTGATAAGGGGCAAAAATGTATGATAGGAAAAGGCAAGCGTTCCCAGGAAGTCAGAGATGCCATAATACGAAATCACGCGGTATATCTTGCGTCGGTAGGTGGTGCCGGAGCGCTGCTATCTAAGTGTATAACATCTTCTGAAATTATAGCTTATGAAGACTTAGGTGCAGAAGCCATAAGAAAGATAACCGTCAAAGACTTCCCTGCTATCGTTATCTGTGATGACAAGGGCGGAAACCTGTATGACTTATAATTGATTATGTTTAGCATAACAATTTTGGCTGGGTGCGAGAGGGCAATAAAGTATTTTATTGCCTTATTTCGAGCTTACTAATTACTTATAATTTAGTTATCGAGGTAATTTCGTGCCAGGGATGGCACGAAAAGTATGTCAGTGTCTGAGACACATTGACATACGGTTACCGTCCTAATATTGAATTCGTGGTATCTAAATTATAAGTAAGTAGTTAGTGAAGAAATATCAGCAAAAAATACTTTATTGCCCTCTTGCACCGGTACAAAACAGTTGTGCAACACTAAAAATAAAAACTTGACGCAAACAACGCACTTTGTTATACTATGCTTTGCACGACATATGGTCACTTCCGTTAGGAAGTGGAATATCAACTTAAGTTTACAACATTTTGCTTCGCAAAATGTCGCTAGATCGTAAGACATCTCCCCACATTGCATGTGGGTCCCCTCTTACGATATGTGGCGCCATGGCCAAGTGGTAAGGCAAAGGTCTGCAACACCTCTATCACCAGTTCGAATCTGGTTGGCGCCTTAAATTCAAGCGAATCCTAAGGGATTC
>CAJOGN010000051.1 GCA_905234245.1 uncultured Lachnospiraceae bacterium | reverse complement strand
TCACTCGAAATGTAGGTATAATCTGTACTCATTTTTAGATATTTCGCCTGTCTACTTGACAGGGGGCATATCAATAGCAGGTGGTTTATTTTTTACTGTGATACAAAAAATGAGCCAGGGAATATGTTCCCTAGCTCTTACCTATACAGGAGATGGGACTTGAACCCACACGATGTCGCCACCGCCAGATTTTGAGTCTGGTGCGTCTACCAATTCCGCCACTCCTGCATATGAAGCTATTCGGCGTAGCCGAGCGGCTTCACGCAACCGCCCTTCGGCGAAGCCGAAACAATAATGGGCGTGTTGCTCATTATGAATTATCATATAATTGCATAGTCCTTACAAACAAATGACATTTTATCACATCAATTAATTCATTTCAACTAAAAAAATACTCACTTCGCAATCCACACCATATACATTAAATTACGTAAACTACAGCCCATATCAGTCTGAACGTATTCATCTGTCTATAACACCTTAAATGCATTCGTCTGTCTCTCCCACAATTTTGCATATTCACCGTCTTTACTTATAAGATCATCATGCGTTCCGCTTTCTGTTATCTTACCATCCTTAAGCACAACTATTCTGTCAAGACTAGCTACTGTTGACAGCCTATGGGCAATTACAATTGCCGTTCTATCCTTCATTAGATTAGAAAGTGCCTCTTGAATTAGTCTCTCACTCTCAGAATCCAGCGCACTTGTTGCCTCATCTAACACGAGAATCGGAGCATCAGTAAGTATGGCCCTTGCAATAGCAACACGTTGCTTCTGACCACCTGACAGCTTAACTCCTCTTTCACCTGTTAATGTATCGAATCCTTGTGGTAATTTCTCTATAAAATTATACGCATTAGCTTCCTTTGCCGCCTTAATAATCTCATCCATAGAAGCATCTGGTCTTCCGTAAGCTATATTCTCAGCAATTGTCCTATGGAATAGCAGCGGCTCCTGTGGTACATAAGCAATTTGTTTGCGAAGAGACACCTGTGTAACCTTAGATATATCCTGTCCGTCTATTCTAATGGTTCCTTCCTGAATGTCGGCCAGGCGAAGAAGCAGCTTGGTTAAGGTTGTCTTACCTGAACCCGACTCCCCTACTAATCCAACTCTCTCTCCTCCATGTATTGTCATAGAGAAATTATCGAAGACATTGTCACCCCATCGCTTATTCTCTTCATCTTTTCCGGACTTAGAAGTACTATCAGAGTATACTTCGTCTTCACCGGACTTAGAAGTACCGTCAGAATATACCTCATCGTCAAGTACCTCACCTTCTTCAGTCACTCCATCAGTATAGTAAAACACCAGATTCTCAAAAGAAATCTCACCATCATTAACTTCAAGCTCCACCGCATCCTCAGCATCATCCACCAGAAGTGGCTCATCTAAGTTGATTGTCATCTCGCTTGCATCTCCAAATGCCCTATTAATAGTAATCATATTAGAATTAAGCATGTTGTAACGAAGCATAAGATTGTGTGTGTATGTAAATATCATAACCAGCGTACCAGCACTAATTCCATACCAGGCATTTCCACCTGCCACGAAGATAGTCTGAACAACCATAATAATTACAATTATGCCTGCTGCCACTGATGCACTAAATAGTGTTGCGTGCATTCGCTTAGAGTCGGCACTTCTTACCTCCTTATTAACACGGGTAAAATGTTCCTTCTCATAGCCTTCTCTTCCCGCAGTCTTCACAGCCATAATATTAGTAATGGCATCTGACAACACACCAGATAACCTGTTCTGAGCCTTGGCTGCCTCATTATTAAGGGGCAGAGAACGACGAAACAGTCGCCAAACAACAATTGTATATATAACCAGAATAATAGACAGAATAACCACATATATCGGCACAAGAGGCGCCAACAGGACAATAGTTAGAATAGTCGATGTAATCATTGGCACTAAGGAGTACATAAACAGATTAATCAACTGGGCAAATGCTCCTGTGAACTTACTTGTCTGACTAACAAGGGAACCACCGAATCTACTATTGTGAAATGTCATACTCTGATTAGACAGCCTGTCAAAGACTAAGGTGGACAGGTCATAATATCCTAGTATCTCTAGCTTCCACACACTGTAATCCTGCAATTTAGAACAAACCTGTCCTGCAACATTTGCACCAATAAGTAGTAATATGTCAGGCAAAAATTCCATCAGCACATTATCAGCAGATACTGCACCACTTCCCACCTTGTCGATGATGTTAGATACAGCAATAGCATTTAAAAATGTAAGAAAAAAAGCGTAACCAAATGAAGCACCTATGCCCAGTATAAAAAAGGGCCAGTGCTTCATTACTTCTTTGCCATAATAATATAAAGTTCTTCCAACTGTACTTTTCTTCATATATCCATCCGTCAACCAAATAGCTCAATCTAGAAAATATGTCCTATAAATCGTACACCATTCTCTAGCACAAATCATCAATAATTCCAAGTCCCTTGAAGGTTGCAAAATAATTTGCAGGTGTCTCAGCGTTACGAATTAGCTTGTAAGAACCATCCTCCTTAAGGAGAACCTCTGCTGACTTAAGCTTACCATTATAGTTGTAGCCCATAGTAAAGCCATGAGCACCTGTATCATGAATAAATAATATGTCTCCCATATCAATCTTAGGAAGCTTCCTATCAATTGCGAATTTGTCATTATTCTCACATAACGAACCTGTTACATCATAAGTATTAGTTAGAGGTGCATCCTCCTTACCAAGTACTGTAATATGATGATAAGCACCATACATTGCAGGACGCATAAGGTTAACAGCACAAGCATCAACTCCAATGTATTCCTTATATGTATGCTTCTCGTGAATTGCTTCTGTTACAAGGCCACCGTATGGTCCCATCATGAATCTGCCCATCTCTGTGTATATTGACACATTTCCCATACCAGCAGGAACAAGAACTTCGTCAAATACCTTGTGAACGCCCTCGCCAATAACTAGGATGTCATTAGGCTCCTTGTCTGGCTCGTATGGAATGCCAACTCCACCAGATAGATTGATGAAGTCTAGCTGTACGCCAGTCTCCTCTCTAATCTCAAGGGCAAGCTCAAATAATGTCTTAGCCAAAGTTGGATAATAGTCGTTAGTAACTGTATTACTTACGAGGAAGGAATGAAGACCGAATCTCTCAACTCCCTTGCTCTTAAGAATCTTGTATCCTTCTATTAATTGCTCCTTGGTAAATCCGTACTTGGCATCTCCTGGGTTGTCCATAATTCCATTAGATACAGAATATACTCCACCAGGATTGTATCTTAGACTCATTGTCTTAGGAATGTAGCCAATTGTGTCCTCAAGGAACTGAATATGTGTAAAATCATCTAAGTTGATTGTTGCACCAACTTCCGCTGCGTACTTGAATTCTTCAGCTGGTGTGTCGTTAGATGAGAACATTATCATATCACCATTAACACCTAGCTCATTAGATAGCATAAGCTCTGTCATTGATGAGCAATCAAGTCCACAACCATATTCTCTTAATATGTTAATAAGGAACGGATTGCAGTTAGCCTTAACTGCATAATACTCTCTGAATCCTTCGTTCCAAGCGAAGGCCTTCTTTACCTTAGCAGCATTCTCCCTAATTCCTGCCTCATCATAGATATGAAATGGAGTAGGAATCTCTTTTCTAATCTCATCGATTTTCTCTTTTGTCACAAAACATTTTTTTGCCATAATCTTTTCTCCTTTTTTTAGCGACTTTATTATGAGCGTACAGTTATTCTTGGCACACTCTTATATCCTTAAGTAAATTTATATAGTATTATCCTCTCATCAGGATACTCTACATAACTAATTCTAGGAAGTCCCACGCAATAATCCTGGAAATGCCCTTTTGTAAGGAAGTAATCCTTCATCTGATCGTATGTCTCCTGATTCGCGCATTTTATAGATACATCTGTATCGGTAACATATCCATTATGAAGAATCATACCCATCTTCTCTTTTAAGAATGTGTCGAAATACAGCCCTTCCTGATAGTAGTAATTATCATCAATTGCCACACAATCCGGAACCACAAACGGAGCATCTAAGGTATGTGTCTTCAATATATCCTCTGTTGTTATATTAAGCATCGCATAGGATATCTCTTTGGAATTAGAGCTTCCTCCATATTCGGAATTGCCCCAGGTTATGTCCATAAAATAGTACTGCCCGTCAAGTTTAACACAGTTCCATGCGTGAAGTCCATCCTGCGTTGCACCAGGAACAGTAAAGCATTGTATTCCCAGCTTATCGAATAAATATGTTGCAGCACATGAATATCCCTGACACACTGTTTGACCGTTAAGGAACACACTAATAATATTCTGATTGTTAGGCGCATCCCCATTATAATCTACTCTGTTAATTAATGTCTCATATACCCATTTCGACTTCTGATAGTCATTTGCATCAGGAGGCACTTCCGCCAGCCAGGAATTAGCAACTTCTTCTATCCTTGCCTGAGTCGAATCCCTTTCTGCCTTACTCATTGTATAACTTGGAGTCACTTCAAAGCCCCAGCTTGTTATAAGACCGTAATTCGTATAAGAATAATTACCATCAATATAGAATAGGTCGCCATGGTCTGCCGCAATAGCCTCTGTCACAGTGGTAAGAACCTGGTCATCCTCAGTAGATACATAGATGCTATCATCCATATCAACTATTCCTTGATATAATTCATCATACACCTTCTTATGAGTCTCATCTAAAGTATTATATACATATTTCTCATTGCTATATGTGGCAACAGAAGCTGGCGCATCGCTTTCTATCTCATAGGTTCCATCCTCAAATAAAGAAGCACATCCAACTAAACCAAGAGGTCCTATACAACCACTTAGGCAGGACATGGCCAGTACTATAACAGTTATTAATGAAATCCATCTTAGTCTATTATTCTTCATCATAATTTCTTGCCAACATCCTCTAGGAACTTATTCCAAGCGTCCTCATTCTCCACATAATATTTCGGACAATTCTTGCCTGTTACATCATAATGTCTTATTACTTGTTCTGTATTCAAATGATATTTTAAGCATAGCCATGCCACAAGGTCAACTAAACTGGTGTACGTCTTATCATTGAATTTGCCAGTGTCATCTGGGTGACAACACTCAATGGAAATTGTATCGTTATTGCGGGAATTAGAAGCATAGCTCATCTCCTCTAAAGGAATAAGCTGAAGTATCTCCCCTTCTAGCCCTATTACATAATGACTACTTGCCTTAGTCTTATGGGTAAACCTTAGATTGTCAAAATAGTCTCTGTTAGCCTTGGCACTACTTCCTGGATTGGCCGTATAATGAACTACAATTCCATTGACACCATCAAGCGCAATTCCTGGTCTCGAATAGGAACTAACAGTAAGCAAATCCTCTGTAACAGCAGGGCCTGAACCCTTCTTGGCGCTAACTAGATTACTTATTCCCGATACAATCAGATAAATTGTTGTAATTACACCTATTATTGCAAAAAATACAACTACTGACTGAAAAACTATTTTTAGAACCTTACGATTCTTCCCATACTTCTTACTACTTTTCTTGGAAGTACTCTTTCTAGAAGTACTCTTATGACCAGTGCTCTTCTTAGAAGTACTACTCTTAGAACTATTGCTCTTAGATGTACTTTTCCCCGAAGTGCTATTTCTATTATTATTTCCTGTGCTTGCCATCTTACATTTCTCTAATATATTTTCTAAACAAAAGTATCTGTCTTGGCTGAACTGAGATTCCCTTGATTCCCACATCAAGAATCCATCTTATGGTGTCAGGCTTATTGCTGATGTCTCCGCAAAGACCAATAGGCACACCCTTTTTATCACCAACGTCTACGATGTGCTTAATAACTCGCCTGATTGCCTCATCATCATAATCTTCCAGACTCACATTCTGGCTCATTCTGTCAATTGCATACAGAAACTGTGACAAATCGTTAGAGCCTATACTTAGAAAATCCACCCTGTCAGCAATCTCATCCGCAAGAAGAGCCGCCGCTGGAGTCTCTATAACAACGCCCTGTTCTGGAATCCTGTAATGAACGCTATCCTTCTCTAACTCCTCTACAACTTCCTTAGTAATCCCTTCAATCCAGTCTAACTCATCCATCCTGCTTATCATTGGATACATAATGCTAACATTACCATTGCCATGATAAGCTGCTCTATATAGTGCCTTAAGCTGGTCCTTGAAAATGTTCTTAAAACTCATAGAGAATCTTATTCCACGACTACCCATTGAAGGGTTAATGCTTGGATTAAAATCAAGATAAGGGGCCTGCTTGTCGCCACCTATGTCGGCTGTACGAAATACGATTATCTTGCCGTCAACCTTCTTTACAGCCTCTCTGTATATCCTATATTGCTCTTCCTGCGTTGGAAGCTTATTCTGCGATAAATATATATACTCTGTACGAAACAGTCCAATACCCTCGGCATCGTTCTTCATTGCAGTATCCACTTCTTCTAAAGAGGACACATTAGCGTACAATATAATTCTTTCACCAGCATGAGTTAAAGTATCATGACCTTTGAATTCCTGAAGCTTGGCCTTCTCTAATTCCTCACGCTTAATAGCTTCTTCTATCTCTTCAATCTTCTCATCCGTTGGGTCAATAATAAGCTCATCTTCAGTTGCGTATAATGCTGCATTTTGTCCATCCTCAACCTTAGACCTGGCGTCCTTAGCATTGAATATAATTGGTATACCATAGGAGCGGGCAAGGATTGCAAAATGCGAATTATATGAGCCCTCCTCTAAGACATAGCCTAACACCTTAGACCTGTCAACTGAGAAGAAATGTGTTGCTGTCAAATCCTTGGCCACAATAATACTAGGCTCAGTAGGATTTAGAACACTAAGCTCATCCCCCTGCAAGCACAAAAGCAAACGATTCTGCAATTCCATAAGGTCTATTGCCCTTGCCTGAATTCTGGGATTATCCTCTAAACCTGCAACAAGGTCTATATACTTCTGTCCCGTTAATTGGACAGCATATTCTGCACTCATACCATCATTGATAATCATGCTTTCAATGTCGTTTTTTAATCTTACATCATCAAGATATACAAGATATGCCTCAAAAATGCTAGCTCCAAATGAGCCAGCATCATCATTGGACAAGCTTAGAAGCTCTGTAATCTGCTCCTTAGCCTTCTCCTTTGCATTCCAAAACCTCTGTATCTCACTACGAGGGTTCTTAGACATCTTATTCTCTATCTCGATTATTTGGTCGTCAAAGACATATATGGGGCCACGTGCGACACCTTCTGAGCCGCATATTCCTTCTATCTGTATCATATGTTTCCTCTACTGACCAGCGAAGACCTTGGCAACCTCCGTCTTAATGTAGGTTGTATTGTAAGGTCTTAGGAGATAACCTCTTGCCTTATATTCTGCAATGGCAAATGTAGTTCTCTCATCAATCTCATCTGCAACAAACATAACAGGGATGCCGTAACTTGTCATCTCATTGACTTCCTCAATAGTCTCTTCTCCTGTCATAATTGGCATCTCTAAATCGCAGATAATTAAGTCTGGTTTGTTCTTCTCTAAAATGTAATTAATAGCATCTCTTCCATTTCTAAATGCTACTATCATATATTGCTCTTCTAGTATTAATCCAAGTATATTAAGATGACTCATCTCGTCATCAATAAGCATAATAAGCTTCTTGTGAACGCTGTCCACCATAGCCTTACGCTTCTGTTCGTCGGCAAGTAGGCTTTTGCCTGAGATTTCGTTAGAATTGATAATGGTAAGACTTAAGTTACGCTTAAGAGTTAAGTCAATTGTAGAACCATTAAGAAGTCTAACAACAGGTCTTAGATTATTAAAGCCCGAATTCTCAACAATAATTCCTGTTCTGCCATCAGAGAGCGTCACCTCTGTTCCCTTAGGATAAAGTGATACGAAGTCAAGTAGCGCTTCTACCATTCTCTGATTAAATAATATGCCACAGCCACCCATCATATATTCTGCTGCCTCATAAGAAGAATATGGCTTCTTATATGGGCGCTCAGACACAAGTGCATCATACACATCTGCCACATGTAATATCTTAGTGAAATCAGACTGGCTCTCACCTCTCGCACCATTAGGATAGCCTGTTCCATCCTCATTTTCATGATGTGATAACACTGCTTCCTTAACATCCTTAGGAATCTTAGGATCATCCTTAATTAACTCATAAGAAAGCACAGGATGCTTCCTCATAAGATTATATTCATCCTTAGTTAATCGTCCTGGCTTATTGATTATATCCTCTGGAATTGACAGCTTGCCTAAGTCATGAAGTAAGGCTGCTGTAACAAGCATTTTCAAGGATGCCTCATCGTAATGAAGTCCTATTCCAATTACGCAGGCGTACACTGCAACATTTACAGAATGAGAATATGTAAAATTATCATAGGTTCTAAGGTCTGTTACATCAAGGGACACTTCACTTCTAGACGCAATCTGATCAACGATGCGCTGCGCCACCTTCTTGCAGCCATCGATATCTCTTGCTCTTACACAAGATAACCCCTCTGCTCTAAGTGTAGGTGATATTACATCCTCTACATCTATATCCTCAGACAACCTATCATTAATATATATACCATGATATCCGAATTCCTGGATTCGCTGGATATCTTCCTTAGTCAACTTTGTCTTGGGAGAAATAATGACAGAACCATAGTAATCATATAGGCTGCCGGTTGACTCCATCCCTGGTTGAACCTGCTCGATTAATACATATCTCATAAGCTTTTCCTCTGCAATACACCCAACTAGTAAATATACATTACTTGCTCTTATCCTCTATGGCAGCCGAGCCTCTCATTGTAATAGACGGACCACCATTGCCATTTATGTATTCTTCAGTAATCTCTACTGCACCTATATTGTCATCCTTCGGTATCTCATACATAATATCAAGCATGAATTCCTCTATAATCGCTCTTAGGGCTCTTGCACCTAAGTCTCTTTCCATAGCCTTTTTCGCAATTGCACGAAGAGCACCATCGGTAAATCTTAGGTCTACTTCATCAAGTGCTAATAGCTTCTGATATTGCTTAAGGATTGCATTCTTAGGCTCCTTCAATATACGAACAAGCATATCCTCATCTAATGCCTGTGTTGCAAATAGAATTGGAAGACGTCCTAAGAATTCAGGAATCATACCAAATGTCTTAAGGTCCTCTGTAGTTGTCTTCATAAGGATGTCCTTATCCTTATCGTATTTGTCCCTAAGCTCTCCTGTAAATCCCATTGCGCTTGACTTATTAAGTCTCTCAGCAACAATCTTGTCAAGGTCAGGGAAAGCTCCACCACAGATAAACAATATATTCTTCGTATCAATTGTTGTCATCGGAACCATTGCATTCTTACTGCTTGCCCCAACAGGAACTTCTACCTCAGCTCCTTCTAAAAGCTTTAACATTCCCTGCTGAACTGACTCACCACTTACGTCCCTTTGATTAGCATTTTTCTTCTTGGCAAGCTTATCTATCTCATCGATAAATATTATTCCGCACTCTGCCTTCTCCACATCATTATCAGCAGCTGACAACAGCTTGGATACAACAGATTCGATATCATCACCGATATATCCAGCCTCTGTAAGTGATGTAGCATCAGTAATTGCAAGAGGCACATCAAGAAGTCTTGCAAGGGTCTTAACAAGATATGTCTTACCAGAACCAGTAGGTCCAATCATAAGCATATTAGACTTCTCAATTTCTATATCATCATCCTGGTCCTTGGCAACTCTCTTATAGTGATTATATACTGCAACAGACATAACCTTCTTAGCATGCTCCTGTCCCACAACATATTCATCTAAGCGGGCCTTAATCTCATGTGGAGGAAGAATATTCTTGATGTCGATAACCGGTCCTTCATCTTCTCCTTCTTTATTCTCTTCGCCCTCTGCCTTGGTCTTAGTCTTAGACTTTTTCTTCTTAATCTTCTGAGAATTAGACATCCCAAAATCAGCAAGATTAATCATGCCAATATTAGGCATCTTGCTGAAGTCAAATGCACCACCAGTATTCTCGGTAGTATTATTGAAGTTATTCATAGAGTCAAAGGTGCGTTGCATACATTCATTACAAATGTGTACTCCGCTTCCAATATTAATCATTGGGCCTGCCTGACTTTCAGTTCTATGACATATAAAGCATAGATTCTCATAGCCATCGCCTTTGTCCTTATTCTCTTCATTAGTATTGTCCTTAGGCTCTACCTCGGAAGTATCAGTCTCTACAACATCTCCTGTGACAACTTCTTTGCCGTCGTCATCTACTTCCCTAAAATCGTTATTAGACATTTTGTAACCCTTTCTTTCTTCAAGTCTTGTCCCTATTTTAGGACAGAATCAATATAGTCAAATACTACGTTGAGGTATTCCTCTCTAATCTCAGGAGTCGCATTGAATATCTCATGCTTACTCTCTGGAAATGCTCGAAGCGTAGTATTATCAGTGGCCGCCACAAATGATGTATGGCCATCATTATCAACCAAAGTATCAAGACCTGCTTCACACAGTAGCACTGGTATCTTAATCTTGCCTGCATTGGCAAGACACTTATTAGCTGCCTTAAGAGATGCCCTAGTCCAGGCATGTGTTCCTGCATAAGTTGTATATTCTGGAACAGCTAATCTCTTGTCGAACTGGTAATCATATCTGGCTTTGGATAAGGAAGAGCTCTTCTCCCACACATTTACCCCATCAAATTCTCTCTGGCCTGGCACAACATCATTGCCCTTACCAAATGTGGTAGCAAGGCCACATATAAGCTTAACCTGCCAAGGCTTAAACTGCCCAAGATTCATCTTGTGCATTGGGGAGTTAAGAATAGCTGCCTTGAAATACTCAGGATATTCCTCTAAGAATAATGTACCGATACAACCACCCATTGAATGAGCGAAAAGTATGTAATTCTTAGTATTAGACTCCTTCGTTACAATCTTGTCCATATATTCACGAAAGTCGTCAACGTATTCTGAATAATCCTTTACATATATATGGTCAAGCTGCTCAACCGCCCTGTCAGAGAAGCCGAATCCTCTGTGCTCAATAAAGAACACAGAGTATCCCATGTTATAGAAATAATAGGCCATCTCATAGTATTTCGGGAAGAACTCTCCCATTCCATGGCACATAACAATTGATGCCTTCTCATCAGGATTGATGTTGTAATAATATGCTAATCTTGTACCATCGTAGCTTGTGAATTTGCCCGTGGTAAAATCCTTCTCAATCCAAGGCTCAATTGTATTCTCAGCCACATTCCTAAAATCTTCTTCGTTAATTATAATAGATGCAATGTCGTCACGCATATACTACCCCCAATAACAAAGTAACTGCTTAGTCACAAGGTGGCTCGCCCACTATAGTTCGTCTTCGACGAAAGGGCTCGCCGTGAAGACATTCCACTTATGTGGAATGTCTTCTTAATCCATATCCTCAAACGCCTCCAGGCCCTTCTTAACTTCAATGTTCTTGCTGTCACCATGCTTAACGAATAGCATTGTAACAAATGCTAATCCCATGAATACAAACGCATATGGGAAGAATACATCGTAAGATACATATCTAAGCAATGCACCACAGATAATAGGTGTTACAATCTGTGCAGCCATACTGAAAGTATAGTAGTATCCTGTGAACTTACCAACATCACTTCCCTTACACATTTCAATAACCATAGGCAAGCTGTTAACGTTAATGAATCCCCAGCCTGCTCCGATTAGCGCAAGTAATACATAGAAGAATATCTTCTCTGCCATCTGGAATTCACCAGAGAATGAAAGTGTGAATATAAATGCAGTTACAAAGCATATGGTCATCAGTGCAACACCAATAAGAATTGTCTTCTTTCTACCAATCTTACCAGCGATAATTCCTGATGGAATATAACATACAATAGCTCCAACTGTTGCAATTGTAAGGAACAGGTTAGCATCACCAAGTGCCATATCCCATTTTACACTTGCAAATGTTGTAAACCATGTCTCTAAAGCGTTATAAGCAATAAACCATAGAGCAACTGAGATAAGAACGAATGCAAGAGACTTCTTAACCTCTGGTGGCAGCTTGGCATTACCAGAACCATCATCTACTGTAAGGTCCCACTCAGGATGTTCCTTCTCAAGCTCCTTAACTTCATTAGACAACTTAACCTCGTTAACTGTAATCATTACAATCAACATACCAACAAGCATGATTCCTGCAACTATTGCAAATAGCAAGAAATAGTCTACATGCTCGAGGCCAGCAACTCTCTTAGAGTTATATAGTACTGTAGAAATTCCAAGATAAAGCACACCACCAATAGCACCCATCAGGTTAATAATAGCATTTCCCTGACTTCTAAGTGGCTTAGGTGTTACATCTGGCATTAATGCAACTGCAGGTGAACGATATGTTCCCATTGCAACAAGTAACGCACCTAAGATAGCTACAAAGAGAATCTCTTTACCAAGTGACGGATTGTCAAAATAACTATTGTCTACTAATGGTAATAAGAGCATTAATCCAATAGCAGCAATTGTACCGAATAGAATAAATGGTTTTCTTCGACCCATCTTAGATTTACATTTATCAGAGATGCCACCGAATAATGGAAGTAAGAATAATGCCAATACATTATCCGCAGCCATAATCACACCTGTGATTGTCTCGTTCATGTTAAATGTATTCTTGAGAATCAAAGGAACGATTCCGTTATACATTTGCCAAAATGCACAAATTGACAGAAATGCAAATCCAACTCTAATAGTTTGCCCAATCTTAAGTTTCATATTATTTTCCCCCAAACATAAAACATATTATTTGCATGAAACAGACATAATCAAAATTGCCTTTTCATACAGAATAATTGTATCATTTATTAAA
>CAJOGN010000050.1:30829-31164 GCA_905234245.1 uncultured Lachnospiraceae bacterium | reverse complement strand
AGCCACATGGTTTGATTAGGAAAAATCATACATATAGCAGCAAATACAAGACCAAGTAATGCGGTCGTCTTAAGCCCTATATACAAAGCCTTGATGCAACGATCATTTTGACCTGCGCCGTAATTCTGAGATGCAAGTGGCTGTACAGACTCTCCTACTCCCACGAAAACATCCATGAATGTGGCTGAAATCGTAGCGAGAATTCCATAAATAGCAAGGGCTGTATCGCCTAAGTACGTCATAATCTGATTGTTGGCTATAAGGGATACCACCATAATTGACAATGCTCCGATTGCAGAGCCAAATCCGGTAGACGCAATTCTGCGAAAAGCCTT
>CAJOGN010000050.1:3252-30818 GCA_905234245.1 uncultured Lachnospiraceae bacterium | reverse complement strand
ACAAGCTTTAGCTTTGTCTTTTTCATTAGAATAAATGTAATTAAAAACAGCGCCTGAAAAACACTTGCGGCAACCGTAGCTATTGCAGCACCACGCATCCCCATATCAAGAGGAAAAACCAGCACATAATCTCCGACAATATTAATTCCCGCACCAATTAATGTTGATATCAAAGTAATACGAGGAGAACCATCCGCCCTTATGAACAAATCAAGAAATACAACTGCCGCCATACAAGGCAGAAAAATAAACAGAATTGAACCGTACTCCTTTGCGATGGGAAATATTACATCATCTGCACCGAACAGAATATAGAATTGATCCTGAAAAACCATTCCCAAAATCCAGATAATTGCTATTAATACACCACCCATAACGGTGGCAGCCGTAAAATATGCATTGGCTTTATCCGGATTCTTTTCACCACGGGCATTGCCCATAAGAACCGAACCGCCAACACCACACATTCCTGCAATAAAATCCGACAGATAAAATATAGGAAGGACTACAGCACATGCAGCCGCTCCGTCAGGTCCTACTCCCTGTCCGATGGCAATAGTATCTATAAAACCATAAATAGCAACAGATAAAGCAATACCTATCGATGGAAAAAGATATCTAAAAAAATGTTTGTTCACGCTTCCTTGCAATAAATCCATCGTTTCACTCCTCTTTTATTAATTATAGTCTTAATGGTATAATCTCCAATATGTTCATAATATACATTATATACTATATAAGCTAATCTTTCATTATTAACTTACTTGTTGAAAATACAAAAAACAAGAACAGATTACATTTAGTTTGACACTGCCAAAATCCCTTGAATGACATTTGTCAGTATGATAGAATAAACCATAAATAGACAGAATAGTATAAAGTGCGTAAAAAGGAGGAACAAACATGGAAACTAAGATCAAATGTAACAATGGCAGTTTTGTCGGCATGGAAACAGACGGGCTGATTATCTGGAAGGGTATCCCCTACGCCACCCAGCCTGTAGGAAAACTTCGTTGGCAGAAGCCTCTTCCTGCCGCAGACGATGACGGCGTGTACGAGGCTGTAAAGCCCGGGCATGTTCCCATCGGACCTGCGAACGACTCAGGAGGAACAGCAGAGTTCGGCGAGGACTGCCTCGTGCTGAACATATATTGCAATACCTCTTGCAATGACAGCAAAAAGCCGGTTATGGTATGGATTCACGGTGGTGGGTTCTGTGCAGAATCTCAGGCATCTCCCCTCTATGACCTTACAAATATCTCCAAACAGTATCCTGATATCCTATTCGTGTCCATTGATTATCGGCTTGGATTCTTGGGCTTCATGAACTTTGAACGGGTTCCGGGCGGAGAGAACTTCAAGGATGCCGGAAACCTGGGACTGCTCGATCAGCTCGAAGCCTTAAGATGGGTACAGAAAAACATCGCCGGATTCGGTGGCGATCCAGACAACGTGACAATCTTCGGCGAGTCAGCAGGCTCGGCAAGCACCACGTTCCTTCCACTCATCGACGGAAGCGAAGGACTCTTCAAGAGGATTATCGCCCAGAGTGCTAATATCGCCTACACTGACACGATGGAGCATGGTATACACGTCACGCAGAACTTCCTGACCGCAACGGGATGCAATACCATGGACGAGCTGATGAAGCTCACCACCGAGCAGCTCGTGGATGCATATATGAAGGCATGCGTAATTGACAAGAACTGCCTTCTCGGAGCTGCCAACTTCCCACTCCTTGACGGAGTAACGTTACCTGAGGATCGAGCGGACTTATACACGATGTGGGGAGACGAGAAAAGAGCCAAGATTGGAATGATGATTGGATCCAACCTTGACGAGATTCGGTACTTCGTTCCAAGTGAAGGTGGCGAGGAAGGCTTCCTGGACACCCTTAGGTGGATTGCAAAGAAAGATCGCGCTATGTTAAATGATCAGGAAAAGGAAATGTATGACAAGTTCATGGCCACGTTATCAAATGAAAGCGAAGGAAGTAGGCTGGAGCAATACTGCAACGACATAAACTTCCGCGCCGGCAACACCGATATGGCCATCCGTCACTCCGCTGCCGGTGGTAGCACATACATGTACTTCATAAAGAAGCCTGTGACAACCCCTTACCTTGGCGCAATACATGCGACTGAGGTTCCGTACCTGTTCGACACTCGCTTAGAGGATCCCATGGGAAGCGGAGAAATCGTTGGAACTGACGAGTGCGAGTTTCGTCACGTCGCAAAGGAGATGTGGACCAACTTTGCTAGGACGGGCAACCCCTCCACTGACAAATACGAGTGGAAAAAGTTCTCGGAAAACGACCGCCAGACCATGGTCTTCGACGACACTATTGGTATGCAAAAAGACCTGTTTGGAAAACGAGAGGATTTGATGATGTCTTGGGCCAAGCGCCTTGGAAACGGTTCATCTAAAAGGGTCTGCTAAAGCAATAAGGATACATTATAATAAGTTGATAACAAATTATTATATGATAATAGCAACACCCTTGTATAATTGATATACAAGGGTGTTTGTTATTTTTTAAGCAAAAAGTATTTAGTCCAATGATAGTACATTAGAATACCTTAGCACCTTCAAAATAGGTCGCATTTACCTTTGTCTCATGAATCTTGTCAGCCGGACAGGTTAGTACATCTTTATCAATCAATATGAAATCAGCATATTTGCCTTCTTTAATGCTACCTCTCTCATCTTCAATAAACATTTGCTTTGCACAATTAATAGTAAGTGCTGTTAACATCTGCTCACGATTAAGTAGTTCTTCTGGCCACCAAGGCTTTCCTGGCATAGCATGATTAATTCCTGTAACGGCAATCTCCATTAGTCCAAATGGGTCATCAGGGCCACCACTTGTTGCAGGGAAATCAGTATGAGATGACATATTAATACCATAGTCAAAGAATGACTTCAAAGGATATGATCCATCCGCCATTCCTTCAGGAACAGTTACCTTCAATGCCTCTACTAATTCATCTGATGCACTATGCCATACTGTTCCAGCAGCAACACACATATTATGATCTGCCATCTGTTGATAATCAGCTGGCTCAACTCTATAAACATGGACTAATGTGTTACGCATTTCGTCCTTACCACCATTAGCATATGCGTTAACTGCACGATTAACCGCCATATTGCCCATTGTATGAATATGCATACTAAGACCAAGGTCGTTGGACTTTCTTGTAATATCAGTAACCTCTTCTTCCGACCAGTTAATAAGCCCCTGGTGTCCATCAGGATATAGAGGATCTACAAATCCGGTTGTGCCTTCTACAGTTCCATCTATAAAGAGCTTCACCCATCTTGGTATTATATGCTTAGAAGCATATTTTCGAACTTCAACTGCATGATCTATGGTTTTATCTACATCCATCCAGCTCTCTATCTCACGACTCATTCCCATTACAAAATGAAATTCACCGGCCTTGTCTATTTCCTGAGCTGCCTGATAAAAGCGTTCATCATTGAAGTAAGAAGACCATCCATCCATATACATAGTATATCCTTCAGACAGTAACTGCTCTTGAATTGCATACATATTGGATTTGACAATGTCCATGGGTATCAGGTTGTCATTATCTATAAAAGACCTTACATAAGTTCCTGCCTGCTCTTTGAGTAAGCCTGTAGGAGTACCATCGTCACCCATTACGATTTCGCCTCCCCTTACTTCGCTTTTCAGAACAGTTCCATCTTCTGACATAATACCGGCTTGAACAAGGCACTTAGTATTAGCAAGTCCCTTGTGTCCTTCCTCATCTGCAAAATAAACCGGCATATCCGGACATACAGCATCCATCTGCTGGCGTGTCGGCATATTTTCTAGGAACTTTAGATATTGCCATCCAAAACCAAATACAGTCTTCGTCCCATTAGCTTTAGCCTTCTTAACTGCCGCAGGAAGGATTTCATTAAGGAACTTCTCCGGAGTGTCATCAGCCTCAATATGCGCTCCTACAGCAAGCATTGCATATCCTAACAAATAGTGTGCGTGAGCGTTACCACAAGAAGGCATTACAAGTCCTTTACCGGTATGGTCAATCACCTTCGTCTTGCCTTCTTCTATTAGCTCCTTAGCTCCTTTACTGTCACCTACATAGATGTACTTTCCATCCTTTATAGCCAAAGCTTCTACAATTCTGTTCTCTTCGGAGGTAAAAATCTTTCCAAGTACCACCAAATCGGCCTTAATATTATTTCCCATACAATCTCCTTTACATTAAATCATTGTCCTCATATTTTCCCTTATTATTTCATCTTCTTACCACCAAAGTATACCTCTGAAGGCTTGTTATTACTAAAGCCTTCCTTCTCTGCCGTAAGAAGATCATTATCAAATACTAAGAAGTCTGCATCCTTGCCTGATTCAATTGAGCCTTTCACATCTTCTATACCAAGCTGCTTTGCTCCATTGATGGTAAATCCAATAAGCATCTCTTCTATATTCATTCTTTCATCTAATGGAGGACAAACTTCCGGATTTTTATTGAATTCATATGTCCTTGTCTTCTCACCGGCAAATCTTGTCATTCCAATTTCCATTCCAAGATATGGATTCCATGTTGTGAAATCCTCGAAGGTAATATTATCGCTTGACCATGCAACTAATGCTCCGCTATCCCAGAGTGTCTTGCAACGGAACAGCTTTTTAGCTCTTTCTTCACCAAGGAAATGATAATATAACTTAGGATCGTCAGCATGCCAATGTGGTGTGAAATTCGCAATGACACCAAGCTTTGCAAAACGATCTAAGTCTGCATCATCCTGAATCTCAAGATGAGCACATGTAACTCTTACCTTTAATTTGTCTCCCAACTCATTCTTAGCCATCTCGTAGCCATCTAATACTGTACGAGATGCACGCTCACCAACTGTGTGAAGATGAAGATCTAATCCAGCCTCATTTAGATTCTTCACAAGCTCACAGATTCCTTCTGCAGAAAATGCTGTAGCTCCTGTTGTTCCTGTATTCACATAAGGTGTAACCATAGCTGCTGTATATATTCTCTGGGTTCCATCCATAAAAATCTTCATAGTATGAACCTTAAGATGCTCAGTATTATATTCATCTCTGTAGCGCTTTACTTCTGCCAGACCTTCAGCGGCATCGCGCTCGGCATTGACTACAAGGCTACCATCAATATATATAGGCAGCTTACCCTGTTCATCAAGAGCACGAAGGCGTTTGTATACCTTCTCATGGAACTTCGGATCACCTGGAAGTCCAGAATCAAATACTGCACTAACTCCATAATCAACAGAAAAATCTATCCAACGCTTAAGTGCCGCATCAACCTGTTCATCTGTTAGTTCCATAGAACTATCGAGAATGATAGGTATCTCGGCTGCTCCTTCAATACAGTTTCCGGTAACATGTCCGTTTTTTCGGACATAAATAGCAAGTCCTGGTATTGGGTCTGGAGTATCGTCATTAATACCATGCTTCTCAAGTATCTTGGAGTTAACCCATATACTGTGTCCTTCTCCTTCTTGAATCTGAAGCTCAGCATCCGGACATATGGCATCAAGATCCTCCTTTACAATATCCTCTCCATTAAGGAATTTTTTCTCCAAAAGGAATCTGTAACGCTTCTGCCCGGGATTTTCTTTGATACGCTTTGCCATAATGTCAAGTGCTTCCTGTTTGCCGTTTGGCTCAATGCGTTCTCCCATGTCTGCATATTCAAATCCAACAGGAATTGTCACATGAACATGACTGTCAATAATACCGGGCATAACGAATTTGCCACCAAGGTCTGTGATTTCTCCCTCATAATCCGAAAGACCACTCTCATCGCCTACATAGACGAATTTGCCATCCTTTACCACAAGAGCCGTTGCCATAGGATTGCTCTTGTCTGCAGTAAAAATCTTTGCATTTTTAATAATCTTATCTACCTTCATATATTACCTCCTAAATTTTCAACACCTCACAACAATGTACATAAAAAGTGAAGATATGACATGTTAATTGACTTTCTTTACTTCTCTCTAACGGACGTAGTACCTGGTCGTGAAGTAGGTCCTGTCCCAATCCACGATACCCATAGCGGACTCCTTCTCAGCACGGATGTCAAACTCGTCGAAGACCATCACGTACTTATCCGTAAGGTCATAAAGCGGCCATTCATCAGGCGAAATGTCAGCAGAAAGAGAGGGATTGCCGGTCTTAGCGAACTGCACCCACATTTTCCGCATCGTCCTGGAAAAAGTTTTGTCGAACTGTCTTCCCGTGACTAAGGTCTCCTCAGCATGGTTGAACAGCTCCGAGAGCTCTATCGCGTGTCCGCTCTTCATCATTGGAATGGAAGACTCTACCCGGAAATAGTAGACGTATGTCTTTCCACCGCCCTTGACCTGGTTTTCTGCCGTTCTGATAAGCGGTGCGTTAAACCAGTACTGATCCATAAAGTGGCTGAGTTTATCATAATCCTCGCCCGGGAAATCTTTTATATAGCTCTCAGCAAGCTTCTTCTCCTCCTCGGTGAACTGCGCGAGCTTCTCGGCATAGCAGTTCTCCGCCCACGGCATGAAGTTCTCCGCGCCGAACCCGGCCACGAAGTAACTGCATTCGTCCTTCGTGCAGCCCTGCATAATGTCAAGATCCTTTGCCGCACCCTTCTCATAGGCATCAAATACATCTTTTGGAAGGAACTTGCCGTCACGCTCCGGTGTGGTGATCGGCATCGTAAGCACTTTCGACGCAGCCTGTACGATTTTGTCTACGTCGGTCTTCATGAGGTCAGCAACGGTTTTGCAGCCCAGCTCCTCCATCAGCGTATTCGTACACCAGATCGACTGTTCCGTTGACCTGCAGAACGCAGGCGAACCGCTCTGGGCGATGACGCGCCTGAAATACTTATGCGAGCCCTCCACCAAAGGCAGCAGGGATACGGATCCGCCTCCTGCTGACTGTCCAAAGATAGTCACGTTGTCAGGGTCGCCGCCGAATCCGGCAATATTCTCGTGAACCCACTTCAGCGCCGCCAGCTGATCCATAAGGCCAAGGTTCTGTGAATCCGGGTAATCCGCTCCGTCCGGCAGGTGTGAAAGGCGAAGAAATCCGAGCGCGTTCAGCCGGTACTCGATTGAGACAAACGAAGCTGGTACCCTCCTCGCGGGGCTCGGGTGTGGCGCCGAGCTCATAGGCGCCGCCATGGATCCACACCATGACCGGTTTCTTCTGAGTCCCTTTCTCATCAGCTTTCCAGATATTCAGATTCAGGCAGTCCTCACCCTGGGGGTAGAGGCCTCCCATCTGACCGGGACTTCCCACCTGGCAGGGAGCCTTTCCGAAGTAGTACGCCTCGTACACGCCGTCGTCCGGAGTGACATCCACCGGCGCCTTCCAGCGCAGGTTCCCGACCGGCTGCTTTCCCACAAAGGGTATACCCTTGTATGCAATGATATTCCCATTCTTCTTTCCGACAAAAGTGCCGTTGATACACTTGACTCCCAGCGAACGGTCATGTAATTTTTCTGTTCTCTCCGTACAGAGCATACATCTTCGCTGTCGCTTCATCCAATCCCATCATTACCATTCCACTCATTGCTTCAATCTCCTTTTCAAAGATTCATTTTTCTTTCTATCCAAAAATACACTTCCTTCGGCTTGTTCTGTCTGAAGTGCCGACAGAGCCTATGATTTCTGCTCACGTGCGGCGAGGATATCAAACATGTAGGTAGGCGTAAAGTACTTGTCCATGAACTGATAGTAATCTACCAGGGGGAGCACGGCCTTGTATTGGTCAGCCAGCAGATCACGTTTGATACGTATGTCATCAGGTCCGGCAATATCCAGAACGTTCTGTTCCCCGGCCGAGTAAGGCTTCCATTCAACCTTATCTGTGGATGGGTTGCCGCAACGCGCGAAATTGGTCCACATCTGCTGAACGGTGTCAAAAATCTCATCGGGGATGTTCGTGCCGTTGAAAGCACTGCTCGTCCCGACACAGCGAACGTCGAACACGAATATAAGCTCCACGGAATGTGCTGCTCCCACATCAGGATTGCTGCCCGGATACGACCAGTAGTAGCTGTAGGTTTTGCCCCACTCACTCTGCTCGTCGAGCTGCTTAAGCATGGGTACCCTGAACATGAGCTCATCTATGAACTCCGTTTCGATAAGCCCCGGCTCCTGGAACCTGCAGACCCGCTTAAATTCCTCATAATACTTTTTGTCCTCTTCCTTCAGACAGGGAACTGCGTCTCCGACGGTGCGCTGGGCAAATATCTTTTGCTCTTCCACGCTGAACATCGGACCCTCGCCCATGAACAGTCTGGCCTCGTCGGCCGTACTGCCAGCCATGATTGTTATGTGTTTCGCATAGCCCTTCTTATACATCTCGATAGGTGCCTCGGGGAGCACCTCTGTGCCGTAGTAGGGACAGGACGTGAAGTTCCCTACCGCTCCGACATATGCCTCATGAAGCTTCTCTTCGCTCAGTGCCATGATGTCGTCCATGGTCTTGCAGCCGGTGTACTCGAGCAGTGCTTTAGTCTTGCCCTGCGCGGCTTCGCAACCGACCGGGAAAGCCAGACCAGTCGAGCCGCTCTGGGCGATGACCTTCTGGAAATACCGGTTCGCTTCCTTCATGACCGGCAGAATGGATACCGAACCGCCGCCGGCACTTTGTCCGAAGATAGTCACATTGTCCGGGTCGCCGCCGAAAGCAGCGATGTTCTCGTGTACCCACCGAAGCGCCATAGCCTGATCCAAGAGACCGTTGCAGGGCGCAGTCCCAAAGCTTTCACCGCCGGGCACCGACGAAAAGTCCATAAAGCCGTACATGTTCAGTCGGTAGTTGATAGTTAACATAATAATATCGCTTTGCTTCTGGACGAGGTTGGCTCCGCTGTAGGAGGCCTGAGAGCCTGAGCCGACAACATATGCCCCGCCGTGAATCCATACCATTACCGGTTTCTTTTCGGTCTTGTCGTCGGCGTTGAGCCAGATGTTCAGGTAGAGGCAGTCCTCGGACTCTATCTTCTGTACGCTGTCCGGATAGCCCGTTGAGCCGAAAGCACCCTTTCCGTAGTACCTGGCCTCGAAGACTCCGTCGCCCGCATCTACGTACTCCGGTGCCTTGAAGCGACGCTCACCCACGGGTGGCTTCGCGTAGGGGATACCCAGCCACGACGCGACCCCGTGCTCCTCGGTTCCGACGAAGGTGCCGTTTATGCACTTCACGGCATGAGTCTTGTCATAGTCTCCCTTGATCTCGCTGTTCAAGCTCTCGTATGATTCAAATCTGATTAAATCCTTAAATTCTCTTTTCATATCTCGTTCTCCTCGTAATGCCAATTAGCTTTCAGTTACGCCTCTAAATATTTATTTCATACATCATATCAGATAATTTCCTAATTTACAAATAATCCCACTAACCATGACAGAAATTAGTGGGATGAATTATTACTATAAAATGTCACTGCTGTAAAGGACTGTCACTATTCTCTTCATCCTCTACAAACTCCACTTTCACACTTGCCAGTCTCCCTGCGACGCTCCTTTCATTCCTGTGATCCCACCTTTCGATAAAAATATAACTGACTAAAGCATCCGCAAAAAGCCAAAATATCACATAGAAAAATTCCTGGGGGACAGCCTCAAGGTATTTTCCTAAAAGTGCAAGGAGAATTCCTGATATTACAGTTCCAACCACCATTTCTACAAAAACTAACCTGTGATGTCTATTCTCTTGTATAGTCCTACCAAGATTATAGTCTCCGTCTAAAGCTATTGTGTCAACAATAATCTTTTTTTCTTCCTCTGTAAATTTCGGTCCATATATCTCTAGAACAATGGGGTACTTTATGGGAATACACTCAACAAAATCCGTAAAATAATCCACAAACTCAGAATTAAGACTCTCATTACCCCTGACACTGTATTTACTTATAATATCTTCCATATTCTCTACATGACAGGGAATATAGGCAACCTCATCTCTTAGGACTTCTTTATTCAAGCGATAATTCAAGAATGATTTTTTATTCAGAAACCTTTTTTTGTTATTATCCGCTACCAACTTGCACCTCCTACGTTTTCCATTAATGGATAACTGATTTCCCTTTAGATTCTTTTACCGGAAAAATATATTTCATCCGGCAATATATTACTGAATCCATCATGCTCCGCTGTAAGTAGATCAGTATCAAATACCAGAAAGTCCGCGTCTTTGCCGGTCTCGATAGAACCCTTAGTATCCTCAATACCAAGCTGCTTTGCTCCGTTTATGGTATATCCAAGTATCATTTCTTCTATGCTCATCTGCTCAGATTCAGGCGGATATGCTCCTTTGGTTCTGCTGTGTTCTAAAGCTTTCGTCTTATCAGTAATGTGACGAGTCATTCCTACTTCCATACCAAGATAAGGGCTCCAGTTATCACCGAAGAATACCTCATCACTTGAGAAAGTAACAACTGCTCCGCTATCCCATAGGCTCTTGCAACGGTACATGGAAAGCGCCCTCTTCTCTCCAAGCAGCTCGCACCATGCATTAAAAGGCTCTCCTCCCATGTTACCTGCATGCCACCATGGTGTATAATCAGCAAATACTCCAAGATGCGCAAAGCGTTCAATATCCGCATCATCCTGAATTTCCAGATGGGCACAGGTAACCTTCACATGATAGTCATCTCCCAGCTCTTTTCTGGCAATTTCCACACCGTCAAGTATTATACGCGACGCACGTTCACCTACGGAATGTACGTGAAGGTCCAGTCCTGCTTCGTTAAGAAGCATTAACAGCTCTGCAATTCCCTCTTTATCAAAGGTTGTAGCTCCCACTGAACCGTCATCCTCATATGGTGTAACAAGTGCGGCAGTATGTATCTTTAAAGTTCCATCCATAAAGATTTTTAATGTATGAACCTTTAAGTGCTCTGTATCAAACTCACGGCTAAAGCGCTTTGTCTCTTCCACAGCCTCTTTCATCTTTTCAGGTCTTGTGAGTACATAGCATCCGTCCACATATACAGGCAGCTTACCTTTTTTATCAAGGTCTCTTAGGTACGCACAGACACGTTCATGAAGCTCATTATGCTCCGGAAATCCAGCATCAAAGACGCAGCTCACTCCAAATCTTTCAGAGTCTTTTATCCAGCGATTAACAGCAGCTTCTATCTGCTCATCTGTAAGGTTCTTCAGATGATCAAAGAGGAACCTCCAGCCTGCGGCTTCATATACATTTCCAGTAACATGTCCGTCTTTTCGTACATAATAGCTAAGTCCCGGAACTATATCCGGCGTTTCATCCGTTATATTATGATTCTCTAAAATCTTAGAGTTCACCCAGACGCTGTGTGCTTCCGACTCCAATATAAGCAGCTCACTGTCAGGACATATTGCATCCAGCTCTTCCTTTACAATAGTCTCACCGTTTAAGAGATCGCGTTCCAACTCGAATCTGTATCGGTCAAGTCCGGGGTTCACTTTCACATATTTAGCCATGAAATCCATAGCTTCCTTCTTGTTAGTACACTCAACATATTCACCGAAATTCGTGTACTCAAATCCAACGCCCAGACTTATATGTACGTGACTGTCAATGATACCTGGAATGATAAGCTTTCCTTTCATATCCGTTACATCACCCTCAAAGTCTGATAGTCCCATCTCATCTCCTACATAGACGAATTTACCGTCCTTTACTGCAAGAGCTTTAGCCTGTGGCATGTCTTTATTAGATGTGAAAATTTTTGCGTTTTTTATAATCTTGTCTACCTTCATATTCGTTATCCCTTCAATTAAGTATTATTAATGTTATGAGTTTCTATGACTCATTGGTAGTTCAATCTATCAATCTTTTTTGAATACAGTTTTACCCATAAACACGGTTTCGAGTACAACAATATCCTGTATCTGCTCCACCGGTATGGTTTCGATATCGCTGTCTAAAACGGCAAGCTCTGCGGATTTTCCAACTTCAATGGAGCCTGTTATATCCTCCATATGAGCCTGATATGCTGCATTTATGGTATGAGCCTGAAGTGCCTCCTTAAGACTTACACACTCCTCCGGCAGTGCTGCGGGCACATCCTTAAATAGCTCGTAAGTCGGATCTATCTTAACATGTCTTCTCGTCATGGCTACCTGAATACCTGCAAGACCATAGGAAGGACTGACAAAAAAGTCAGATCCGTAAGCACACACCACACCGTTATCAATCAAAGACTTACTCGGATATGTTTGTCTAACGACATCCTCACCCCAATCTGCAACCATAATAGGCTCTTCAGTCGGATTATCATTGAACCATGCCGGCTGGTTGCTGGCAATGATATGGCTCTTTCCCATACGAACCCTGTCCTCTGGCGCAATAAATGTATCGTGCGCAATGATGTTTCTGATTCTTGGATTCGGATACAGCTTCTGTGCATTCTCATAGCAGTCGATTACTCTGCGGATAGCATAGCTTCCCATAGCATGTGTATGGATATTAAAGCCTTCCTTGTTGGCAAGTGCCATGGATTCCTCCATATGCGACTCATCCCACAGAAGCGGCTCTCTGGTGCCCGGTGTATGGTTAATTGAAGTCTCAGCATAAGGCTCAATCATTGAGAATTGACCATCAGCAAAGTATTTTACCGTATCCACAGTAAAAAGCCCATCAACATCAAACTTCGTACGGTTTGAGATAGCCCTTTCCATGTCTTCATCACGAGTCGCGTCATTTACATTATGAACTCCGGATACTCTGACAGTAAATTCACCTTTCTTAGCCATATCCGTAAGAACAGGATATGAAGCACCCTGCTGACAGTCACAAAGCAGCGTATATCCATTCTCGTTGAATACATCAAAGCACTGCTTAAGAGAGTCCCGATGCTCCTCAGGCGAAAAGTCGTAGTTAGGAATACTGTCAATGATGGGTAGATAGACTGCAGGCTCCTTGATATAGCCACTGGGGCTTCCATCCTCCTCTCTTACAATCAGACCGTTTTGGTCATCCGTATCCTTCGTCACTCCTGCAGCTTCAAGTGCCTTTGTATTCAAAAGAACCCTGTGTCCGCAGTATGACATCAGTACAGCCGGTCTGTCAGGTACAATAACATCAATATCATGTCTTGTAAACGGTCTTACTATACCCTTAAGTCCCCCTGAAAACCATGTCCTGTCCCATCCAAGACCACGGATTACAGGAGCATCCCCATGCTCATCGACATAATCTTTAAGTATTTTTTGAATCTTCTTTATCACTTCTTCAGGTTCATCTTTCTTAGGATCAGGTACAATACTACCGAAGCTGCATGTCGCATATTTTTTTGCCGCATGAGCCAGATGCATGTGTGCGTCTCCAAGACCGGGGATAACGCTTTTACCATTGCAATCTACAACATCCGTAGCATCGCCAATCCACTCATCGATTCCTGCCTCATCTCCCACGTATACAAATTTACCGTCCTTGATGGCAATTGCCTGGGCATGCGTCTCTGTACCGTCTAACGCGATAGAATAAACCTTAGCATTTCTGTAAACCTTGTCTGCGTTCTTTTTCATTTGCATTACCTCTCTATTATATTAATTCTATAATCCACATAGTTATCTTTATTTACAAGTAAAAATATTTTGTCAGGGGATAAGTATTGTCCCAGTCCACAACTTTTCTGTCAGATTCCTTCTCCGGATGGATATCAAATTCGTCAAATACCATCACCTGCTTGTTCTCAGTATCGTAAAGCGGCCACTCGTAAGCCTTGCCGTCAGGCGAGATGTCTGCGGAAAGGGAAGGATTGCCACATTTAGCAAATTGAATCCACATTTTACGCATGATTTTTGAGAAGCTCTCGTCAAATACCCGACCTGTGAATTCAGTCTCCTCAGGATGTTTGAGTATAGACGCAAGCTCTGTTGCATGTCCGCATTTCATATATGGCAAAGAGGATTCGGGTGTGAAGTAATAGGTGTAGGATTTACCACCACCCTTTGTATGCTCCTCTGATAGTCTGATATGTGCCGCATTAAACCAGAGCTGACTGAAAAGATCGCTGTCTTTCTCGTAGTCTTCTCCCACTGCGTTGCCACAAAATCTCTCGACTTTCTCTTTATCCTCATCCGGCAAGTTTGCAATCTTTCTTGTCTTACGGTCAGCAGCCCACATTTCAAAAGTCTCCGGTCCCATAAGATATACAAAATAATTCATTTCGTCCTTATTGCAACCATGAAGAATCTCAATATCCTTCACATCGCCCTTCGCGTATGCTTCATATGGATCAAGGGGCAGGTATTTTCCGTCTCTTTCCGGACCAATACGAAGTCCTGTCACCGCTGATGCCTTCAAAAGCTTATCAACACCAACCTTATTCAGTTCAGCTACGCTCTTACAGCCAAGAATATCCATTACTTCATTCGTACATGCAATGGCATCCTCTGTTGATATCGTAATGGAGGGAGCACCACTCTGGGCGATTACTCTCTTGATATACTTGTGGGAACCCTTGATAAGAGGAAGCATGGTTACGCTTCCTGCACCGGCGGATTCACCAAAGATTGTTACATTATCAGGATCGCCACCGAAGCCTGAAATGTTCTCATGTATCCACTTTAGTGCCATCATCTGATCCATTGGACCTAAGTTCTGTGCATCTGGATACTCATTTCCATCCGGCAGATGAGATAAGTGGATATATCCGAAAATTCCTACCCTGTACGCTATGGATACGAAAACAACATCAGGATTCTCCATGGCAAGATTGTGGCAGTCATAAAGAGGATCGGCTGTGCCTCCCATAGCATATCCACCACCGTGAATCCATACCATGACCGGTCTTTTCTCGGAAGGATTCCCCTCTGCCTTCCACACATTCAAATAAAGGCAATCCTCACTCTGATAATATAATGATCCGCCTTCACTTATATCCTCTTCCTGACATGGACTTTTTCCGTTGTAATACGCTTCATATATGCCCTCATCTGGCAAGTATTCCTCCGGCGCTTTCCAGCGAAGCTCTCCAATCGGCGGTTTTCCTGTAAAAGGAATACCTTTATACGCAATGACATTTTCGGTCTTTTTGCCTACAAAGGTGCCATTGACACATTTCACCGCAAGGGACTTATCATAACTATCATCAGTTATCTTTTTATTCTCACCGTAACCGGCTCTTACCTTCTTCTTTGCCTCATTCAACTCCTTAAGCTTCTCTTCATTAAGCTTTGGTAACAATAAATCCGCAACATCACTCATCTATCATTTCTCCTTTCTGACAAATGGGATTCGGCGACTATTCCTGATAGTCCTACCGATTAACATATACTTATGTTATTCGGTCTGCGATTGTGTCGCACACTAATTTTCCGTCCGAAACTATGAGCGCCTTAGGAAACGCCTCCCATTCAAAAGCGTCCATTCCATAAATCTCATTGCGATAAAACTCCAGAGCCTCTCTGCTGACGAATTTCTTTAGCAGGCTTTGAAGTATCTCAGACAAATCCTTATCAATTACACTGCCATACATCTGCAATGCTTCACTATTTCCAAGTATTATTCCGGTTGCATCGACTGTGCCTGTCCCCAATTTCTCGATAATCGCTTTTTCATCCCAGTATATCATATGAACTTGATTGCCGCCTTGTTTTAGCCTTTCCGCTACGCGATAGATACATAGCGCAGCCCATTGATTTACAAGTTCTGAATTCACTTCCAACTCAGTGGATGATTCCATCTGTTCCTCAACACATGCCTTTGCCTTGTTATATGTGTTTTCATCCAATTGATTTTTTATATCTTCCACGGCCAACAATACCGCCTTCATATACTTCTTAGCTCCAAGAAAGGATTTGACTTCCTGCACTTGATTGCTGGGAATACCAATGACAAACTCAATGCCCGAAGCGGCACCGTCTGAAAGAGCCTGATAGATATCGGAAGGAATTAAATTCCCATCGCAGGTTGGAATGCATACATTCTTCCAAAGCTTTTGTGCCGCGTCTTTCAAAACTCCTGAATCAAGCTTTATAAGCTCCTCCATTGTGGTAGTCTGTGTTTCCTTCAACAAATCCTTTGCCACCATCCTGGATTCCTTTGGAGTGTCATAGACAGATTCTATAATTGCATTATAAGCGAAGGCTCTCTTAAATAATCCCTTTGCTCTCTTAGAGGCTGCAAGTAGTATGATGGATGTTGCGCCAGAGTCAACGCCGAACACTGTAATACGGTCGGGATCTCCCCCAAAGGACGCAATATTTTCTTTTATCCATTGTAATGCGGCAATCTGATCAAGCAACCCAAGATTTAGGGCGTCAGGATAGTCTTCCCCGCCCGGGACCTCTGAAAAATCAATAAAACCGAAAATTCCGAGGCGATAGTTGAAGCTGACGAACACAATATCCGAATGATTAGTAACAAAATTGTTGCCATCCAGTAAGGGATCGGCTGAACCTCCAGAGGAAAAATCACTCTCGTGAAACAACACCAGAACCGGTTTTAGAGATTCTGAACTATCTTCTGCAACACTAATATTCAAGGTAAGACAATCCTCGCTCTGCCGATGATGTTTGAGAATCGCACCTCCATGCTCAACCTGTATAGGCGAGGGACCATAATTTACTGCCTCAAATACTTTGTTCGACTCAGGAAGCGGTCTTGGTGCTTTCCATCTCAGATTCCCAACCGGCCCTTGTGCATAAGGTATGCCAAAATAATTTATAATATCATCGTTTTTTTCGCCTACATAGATGCCCGTTTTTGTCTTTATGGCAAGATCTTCATCATAGGAACCTGTAATCGGTTTATTCTGTTTGTTCATATCCTCAACATCTTCTTTGTCCGGATCAAATATATAGCCTTCGCTTCCATCCCCATAAACCTTTCGAACCTTTCGGATACGATATCCACGGATGCACAAGTTCACCACAAAGCCGACAATAGGAATACCCACAACCCAAGCAAACTCCTCCTCCAGATCTTCCCTCAGGGACGTGTCCAGCAAACGCAGGGACACAAACTCAGCGACTAGGAAAACGATCAGGATTACCACATAAGTGATTATCCGGTTGGCCGTTTTTTGCTGGATGATTTTGCTAAAAACAATCTTACTGATAATCTCTTCAATCACAATTCCGAAGGCAAAGCAGGCCACTATGCACGCAGTCTGTGACCAGCCAAAATGCATCGGAATCGTATAGCCAAAGCCATATCCTATCGCAGAGATGAAAGCTATCATAAAATCATCGATTGTAAATAACTTTTTCATTACTCACTCTACTTTCTAATTTCACCACAGAAATATACCGCTGTTGGTTTATTATGGCTAAAGCCTTCCTTCTTAGCTGTAAGAAGGTCATTATCAAATACAATAAAGTCTGCGTCCTTGCCAACCTCGATGGAACCCTTGGTATCTTCAATACCCAACTGCTTTGCTCCATTTATAGTATAACCAATTATCATTTCTTCTATACTCATTTGCTCATCGGAAGAAGGATACGGTCCCACAGTCCAATTTATTTCGGCTGCTTTAGTATTCTTGTTTATCCACCTTGTCATGCCGACCTCCATGCTCAGATACGGACTCCAGTTGTTAAAGTCGCCATAGTGGATATCATCGCAAGACCATGTAACATTCGCTCCGCTTTTCCAGACCGATTTACAACGATACATTTTCTTAGCCCGACTCTCACCCAGTAGCACTCGCCATGTATCATAGGGATTTCCTCCCATGTTACCTGCATGCCACCAAGGTGTATAATTGGCATTTACACCTAATTTGGCGAAGCGGTCAATATCCGCATCATCCTGAATCTCCAGGTGAGCACATGTAACCTTCACATTATACTTATCACCCAGCTTCTTTTTGGCAATCTCCACACCATCAAGTACATTGCGGGACGCTCCTTCACCAACAG
Organism: uncultured Lachnospiraceae bacterium; assembly: GCA_905234245.1. Classification (GTDB taxonomy): domain Bacteria; phylum Bacillota; class Clostridia; order Lachnospirales; family Lachnospiraceae; genus RUG191. Next base: position 12,958 of record CAJOGN010000050.1, on the reverse strand, counting down.
TATGCAAATGCAAATCAAGCCCTGCTTCATTAAGCTGCATAAGAAGATCTGCAATCTGGTCTTTGTTAAAGGCTGCCGTTCCCTTTTCCCCGGTATCCTCATAAGGTGTCACAAGTGCTGCCGTTCCAATCTTCAAGGTTCCGTCATTAAAAATCTTTAAGGTATGAACTTTCAGATGCTTCGTATTATATTCACTCTTAAATCGCTTAAGGTTCTTAATTGCCTCCGGCACCTGTCTGGGCTGAGTGATTACATAACAGCCGTCAATATAAACAGGAAGCTCTCCCTTTTCGTCCATTTTTTTCAATCGTTTGTAAACTCTCTCATGGAAATCATTACATTCCGGAATACCAGCATCAAAGACACCCACAACACCTGCATTTTCAGAAAAATCAATCCAACGTTTTAATGCGGCATCTATTTGTTCATCTGTCAGCTTCTCCGCTCCATCAATCAGAAAAGGGGTTTCAGCTGCAGCTTCAAATATATTTCCTGTTACATGTCCGTCTTTACGCACATAGTAACTAAGCCCGGGTACAGGGTCAATGATATCATCCGTAATACCATGACGCTCAAGAAGCTTGGAGTTTGCCCAAATGCTGTGTGCTTCACCCTCAAGAATCATAATCTCACTGTCACCACTGATGGCATCAAGATCTTCTTTTGTAATCTCTTCGCCATGAAGAAATACACGCTCTAAAAGAAAATTATAACACGTCTTGCCCGGATTATTCTTAATATAATCGGCTATAAAGTCCAGTGCTCCCTTTTTGCTGTCGCACATAATATACTCGCCCATATCCTTATACTCAAATGCCACGGGCATAGTAACATGGACATGGCTGTCAATGATTCCCGGCATTATGAATTTGCCGTTAAAATCTGTCACATCACCCTCATAGTCCGAAAGTCCTGCCTCATCTCCCACATAGATGAATTTACCATCCTTCACAGCAAGAGCTGTCGCCTGAGGCATATCCTTATTTGATGTGAAAATTTTTGCATTCTTAATAATCTTATCCGCCTTCATTGTTACTCCTTTCATAAACCTGTTCTGTTACAGTTACATTGTAGTTTCAGTTTAATTACAGGTGTAGACCCACTTTCCGCCTACCATGGTGCCAAGCACAGGTGAATCCTGTATATGCTCCGGATCGCATTTTGTTATATCATCGCCAAGTACAACAAGATCTGCCTCCTTGCCGACTGTAATACTTCCAAGCCTGTCTTCACAAAGCATCTGATACGCCTCATTAATGGTGGTTGCTTCAATCATCTGTTCTATAGTAACACGCTCTTTAGCATTATGCAGAGTATCCGGACGTCCCGGAAGCTGACGAATCACTCCCTTCTGGATACCTCTTAGTGGATATGCGGGATTGGTAACAGGATAATCACTGGCAGAAGTTACTGTAACTCCGGCGTCAAAGAATGCCTTCATTGGAAGCTGAGCCTCCGCACGTTCTTCTCCGAGAACAGCGACCATCATCGCAAAATACTCCGGATCGAAATCAAACCAGTGAGGGTCAGTAGAAGCTATGACATTTAGTTTTGCCATACGGGGAATATCCGCTCTGTCTACCACCTGAAGATGGGTTATAGCATCCCTGTAATCATGCTCTCCCGTCTGTTCTAATGCTTTCTCCATAGCATCCAGAGCCATGCCAATTGCCCCGTCTCCTATGGCGTGAGCATGTACCGTAAATCCCAATTCGTGAGATTTTATGTATATTTTAATAAGAGTTTCCATATCAAAACGCAGCTGTCCACGGTGCTGATGCTCTATAGACCACGGATCAGTGTAAGGCTCCTTCATATATGCAGTTGAAGGTGTCCCCGGCATCGTACCATCTATCTGTATCTTGATATTAGTAATTTCGAACATGCTTCCCTTGGTCTTCTCTCTTAGCTGAGCCGCATGTTCTATCTCCGCCATGGTGTCATGACCTTCTGCCTGAAATACCTGATAAGCAGCATAGATATGCATGTGAAGCTTCCCTTCCATATCAAGCTCATGGCAGGCAATTGCGGCATTGTCTGTAGTATCCCAGTTAATTATGGGCTCAAGAACCAGAGTCTCTCCATTAGCCAAATATTCTTCCTGATAGTGCAAAAAGCCCTCTTTATACTGCTCAACCGAGAAAACAGTAAGTTCCTTTAACAAATCCATAGCACCTTCACGGAAATATCCGGTTGGATTCCCCTGTTCATCACGGGTAATTATTCCATCACTTACATCAGGAGTATTCTTGTCGATTCCCAGACGTTGCATTGCGGCATGGTTTACCCAGTAAGAATGATGACCTATATCCGCAAGAACAATCGGTTTATCTGTTATTCCATCAAGCAAATCCGCAGTGGGACCGTTTGGTCCCATATCCGGTGTAGGTACGAAGCCGGAGCCCTGAATAACATCCATTTCCGGATGATTTTTTACAAACTCCTTTATCGCAGCAAGATGTTCCTGTAAGGTTCCCATAGGATTCAGATGTACGAAGAAAAGCTTCTCCGTTCCTCCGGGTGCGATATGACCGTGTCCTTCTCCAAATCCCGGAAGAATAATAATATCTAATTTCCTCCGTGTCCTTGTCGATATAGTCCTTCACGCCCTCTTCATCCCCCACATAGACGAACTTACCATCAGAAATTGCAAGCGCCGAAGCCTTGGGATTCTTCTTATCAACCGTATAGATGTTACCATAAATTACAATATTACTATTCATTGTACTCTTCTCCTTTCGTAATACCAATTTGCTTTCAAAAATGCTATTCAAATTTACATTCTAGACTATTATACCACATAACGCTTACGAGTGGATATTTTTTCATCGGCTTTTTCATCCCAGACAGTCACAGCGCAATCAAAATATTTATCGAAGAGGTCTTTTTATGCCACATACAGAAAATTTTAGTTGCCTTAATTTTCTTTATTTGTTAAAATACGTCTGTAGATTGTGTAATTGAAAGGAGAAAAAACATGTCATACGAAAACGCACGTAATGGAATAGGAAAAGTCTTTACCTCTCAGATACTCGCTATTATTGCCGCAGTATGTACTCTCATTGCCGGCATTATGGCTGCACTTATGATTGGTGCTGCATCAGCTGAATCTATGGGTGGACTCGCTGCATCAGGTATAGGCGCAACATTGTTCTCGATAGGTTCTTATGTACTGATATTAATTGCATTTATCCTTGAACTTGTAGGACTTAACAAAGCAGGAAAGGATAGTGAACAACTTAAGAAAGCATTTACAATTACAATTGTAAGCCTGGTAGTTGAATTTGTAATCGCACTCATTACAAGCTTTACCGGCGGAGCTGCATGGATTAAGCAATTGGGTGATATTATTGCTACTGTTCTTACTCTGCTTGTAACATACAATGTTCTATATGGTTGTGCATCTCTTAAGCCTGAATTATCTGATAAAGCTAATAAGGTATGGAAGATGTATTTAATAGTAATGATTCTTAGTTTGGTACTCGCAGTTTTAGGTGTTATTCTCAGCGCAGTTGGTGTCTCAACTGCTTCTGCTGTAATAACAATGGTACTTATTATTGTAGATTTTATATTTGATATTGTTTCTTACTTTATGTATCTTGGATTCTTAAAGACGGCTAAGGATACATTATAATTAAGTTGATAACAAATAATATTGATAACACTAACACCCTTGTATAATTGATATACAAGGGTGTTTTTAGTTATATCATCACCCCCTCTATTAATGCGTCCTTATATATTCCTAAAAAGATATAAGTCCCAGATGTTCTAATAGAATCTTAAGGCCTATTAGGATTAGTATACATCCCCCTATGAATTCTGCTTTGCTACCCCACTTGTCACCAAATACGTTACCTATCTTGACTCCTGCAAAGGATATTATAAATGTAACTACTCCGATTATTGCCGCCTCAAGGAAAATGTTATTGTCAAACAGTGCAAATGTAATTCCAACGGCAAGGGCATCTATGCTGGTTGCAACTGCCAGAGCAAGCATTGTCTTCACATCTGTCCTGTCGTTAAGCTTATTCTCCTCATTCTTAAAGGACTCAACTATCATATTAATTCCAATAATGGCAAGTAGTCCAAAAGCAATCCAGTGATCCACCTTACCCACAAATCCACTGAAAGCTGAGCCTAAGAAATATCCAATCACCGGCATCAACGCCTGAAAACCGCCAAAATAAACAGCAATTATTACCGCTTTTTTCAAGCTCATTTTCTGCATAGACAACCCTTTGCAGATTGAAACTGCAAAAGCATCCATAGCAAGTCCTACTCCAATTAATACAATCTCTAATATATTCATATTATGAATTATATACTAAATAGGCTTATCTTTCACTATTAACTTGTATTTATGATATAATCTTCGCCTGCCCGCACATGGTTTACAACTCGGTCTTACTGATGATACTGTTGTTGCAGAAAGTGCTGCTAAGAGCAAAAAAGTTGCAGCTAAGTAAAGTAAAAAATAGGGCTAACTCAAGTTATTTACTTGAGTTAGCCCTTTCTCATTTAATCGTAATTATTACAGAAGCGTAGGTCCATTGTTAGCAATTATGTCAGGCTTCTTAACCGGTGTTTTAGGAGTAACAGGAGTAATGTCCTTATCTTGATCAAATGGGTCATCTCTCTTGTCAAATGGGTTGTCATTAGGTAATGGTGTCTGGCATGCACCGCCTGAAACTGCCTCAAGCTGCTCATCACTAAGCTGTACTCCTTCTGACTGAGCAAGTGCTAAGATTTCCTCTGAACTCTTGCAAGCTTCTACCTTCTTAATTTGCTCCTCTGTTAATCCCTTTAATAATTCCTTTCTCATAATTGTTTCCTCCTTTTTACTTTATTAATGGAATATCTTGTTTCTTTCCTGTAAATACCACTTTGTGTTGTGGTTTTTTACCTTACGCTTATATATACACATCGAAAATGAAAAATGCGACATTTTTTTCAAAAATTTTTTCACATTTTTATATATACTATCAATCCTCTACATAACAACTACTAATTAGTATATTCCAGACATAGCATAGTCAAATCGTCAAACTGTGGTGTATTATGAACAAAATCATCTACATCCTTACTAACACCTTCTAGAATTCCTTCAGGAGATTGGTCTTCAATTCTGTTCAAGATCTCTTCTAGTCTATCCATTCCATACATAGCATCTGATGCATCAACTGCCTCCGGAATACCATCAGTATATACAAAGATAGCATCCCCTTTCTCAAGAGTTAGTTCATAATCCTGAAAAACGGCGTTAGGATTTACGCCTACCATTTGTCCACGCTTATCTTCATATAATCTAAATCCCTTATCTTTTGTTCGAATAAATGGGTATTCATGCCCTGCATTTGTACATGTTAATTTGCCAGTCTCAATATCAAGAATTGCCATCCATACTGTGACGAACATCATTTCATCATTATCCTCACTAATCTGCCTATTAACATCATTAAGAATTTCTGATGGTGTTCCTCCCTTCTTGGCACAGTAGTTAATTAGTATCTTAGTAGACATCATGAAGAGAGCCGCAGGTATCCCTTTATCAGATACATCAGCAATAAGAATAAACAGATGATTATCATCTATCATACCAAAGTCATAGAAATCACCGCCCACTTCTTTGGCAGGATTCATGCTTGCATATAAGTCAAATTCTTCCCTTTCAGGAAATGCTGGGAATATACTAGGCAACATAGAAGCCTGTATTCTTGTTGCCATGTTAAGCTCTGTATTAACCCTCTCTCTTTCAGCAGTTATCTTCGTTAGCTTATTAGCCCCTTCTACAATACGTCGTTGCATTGAGCAAATCTCGTTATACAAATCTCCAATCTCGTCATTGGACTTTATAGGAAGATTAATTACATCTTCCATAGAAAAACCCTCATCCTCATTCTTGGCAAATCCTGTAGCGCCCTGAGATAACTGCTTAAGTGGTTTTGTCACAAACTTCCCGGTTAGTAAAAGGCTTATAAGAATTACCACAAAAGTTAATATGATAACAAAGACAGCACTATTGATTAAAAACCAGTTTCTATCCTCAGTTACATTACTCAAATCAAAATCCACACATACATGTGCAACCAGTTCATTACCATTTATATCAGTATCTGATATAACCTCTGAGGCAGTACAAATCCACTCTCCCTTGTATTCGTAAACAGTTGCATCAATTGGCTCATCATCTTTATATGTTGCGAATTCTTCTACCGAATCATCTACGCTTCCAATGAATGTGAGCTTCTCCGTTGGGTCCATCAGGTTATATGTAACACCGTTCTTCACATACTGCAAATATACACTCTTAAGATTGAATATTTCCTGTTGATCTTTCAAATAATTACTGAAGTACATATACTCTTCATAGAATGTATTATTTCGCATTACTTCATTTCCATTTTCATCCACATCTTCTTCAAAGGAATAAATGGATGGACGTGCTTTCATCCAGTCGATAATATATTTGTCATCATTAGATTCAATTGCCTGTCTTTTCGCCTCCTTAAAACTTTCGTCATTAATCATATCCACGTAAGCGGATACAGGTACTGCTCCAGCAAATCCCTCAGCTACTGAATCTGCCACCTGATTGGCACGTTGATAATATATTTCGTTAATCTTCTCCTCATAGAATATATCTGTAACTAGTAAAAGAACTATCGCAAGTACAACCATACCAATAATGGTCATAATATTCAATTTAAATCCTAAATCAAATCTTGGTTTTATTTTCTCTTTCTTCACACTTGTCTCCTATGGTAAAAAATACGACATTACTGGTCGTTGAATTTTGAATATTTCTATTATATAATAACAGATGCATCAAACATTAACATATTTATAAAAAATTCACTTATATAAGGAGGGCAACACAATCCGGTAGTATTCTTACCGTCAAACCTGAAGGAAGAATTGACACCAAAACATCTCCCATTCTAGAAAGCGATATTCAAAAGTACATAGATTCCACCGACAACATGATCTTAGATTTCACAAACGTAGATTACATTTCGTCTGGTGGTATGCGAGTATTACTTGCACTCCACAAAAGATTAAAGAAAAAAGGTGGCACTCTCAAAGTCATTAATGTAAAAGACTCCATCTACGATATCTTCAAATTAGTTGGTTTCCATAGTATGGTCGAAGTTAGTCAGGGTTAATATCAAAGAACCCAAAGGCACTCAGCATATCCATTGTGGTCTCTATATAATCTGTTGATGTAAGAGACCACTTGAAGCCAAGACGATACAATGCCTTCACAGTAAAGCTATTGTCAGAATCGTTCTCTACTCTAATGTCATCATCATCAAGATTATAATTGATAAGTGGAGATATAAATTGATTCATCTTCTCATCAGATATCATATCTCTTAGTCTCTTAGCAAATTCAGACTCATCAATAATATCAATATCATATCCCATATCCTTAAGAGCATATATAATATCACCCATTTCCACCACGTGTGAATTATAGACGTGGAATATATTGAATTCCTTCGATGCTCCAGACAGAGTAACAATTGCTTTGGCAACTTCGTCAATAGGCGAGAATTCATCTACTTCATCAAGGTCCTGCACAGGGAAGCATCCAAGAGCCACATAAGCCTTAATTGTATTCATAAAGTTATTAGTATGGAAGTTGACCTGGAATTCACCATCACTGAATCTGCTCATGAGGTTACCCACTCTCATAATCTTAGCATCCAAGCCTTCTTTTTCCATAGCTTCTACCAGGTACTTTTCCGCAAGGTATTTTGTATAAACATATGCATTAGATTCAACTTCCTGACCTATATCAAGATTGCTTTCATAAAGCGTTACTCTATCTGCATCTTCACCTATGCTATCTCCACCAACAGACACGGTAGAGACATGGATTAATCTGCTATTAGTTGCGAGACATAATTGGGCAAGGTTAATAACACCATCTGTATTAACCTTCTTAAGTACATTAACATCACCAAAATGCTTTACAATAGCAGCACAGTTAATAACAGTACTAAAGTCGTACTCTTTAACTACATCTAGGCTATCTGGATTAGAGATATCTACTTCTAATACTTCTATACGATTATCCCACTCATCATCATAAGCTTTATCAAAATAATAGAAGTAAATCTGCTTTAAGCGCTCCATGGATGACTTACCATTATTATGCATTAGACAATAAATCTTATTATCACCATTCTCCAATAATTCATCAAGAATATGAATACCTAGAAATCCTGAGGCACCAACAAGAAGTACATTGCCTATATCTTCTCTTGTAATCTCATCCACATACTCAATAGTATTATGTGATAGAACTTTCTCCGATTCCACCTGTGTCTCTGGCTCATCTGTCGTATCTGATATAGAAGCATCTGTTGCAGCACCAAACTGTATCTCATTCTTCTCATCAACAAGTATCGCAAGTTCTCTTGGTGTTGGGTGATCGAAGATATCCTTGTAAAGCACAGGAAGATCCTGGGACATTGCCGCCATCATAACCTTTGCAGCAGAAAGGGATGTTCCACCAATTTCGAAGAAATTATCATCAGGTCCCACACTACTTGAACCAAGAATCTTCTTAAATATCTCTACAAAAGTATCGACATAAGCCTTATTAGCCTCTCCTGATACATGACTTGCCTTACCAGCCTTCTCTTCCTTAGCAGATGAAGTCTTGACACTTTCCTTAGTAAGCTTCTTAACAGCTTCAATATTCATAACCTCTGCCATAGAGCTCTTACTAATAAAGCCATCTACAATTGCATCTAACAATTCAGAGAATCTGTCTATTGTAAATGTACCATACTTACTTCCATCACACTCGAAGTCATATTCAATATCATCTCCTTGAATAGATATATCAAGACCAAATGGCGACTTCTCCTGATCTAAATCTACAGATACTTCTGTTGCCTTCCTGCCACCGAGGACTACATCGTCATCCCCTTCTCCCTGATAAGCAAATAGTATGTCAGAATCGAGTCCATAACTACTGCTAAGCTCTGAGAAGCTTACAATATCATTAGCCATTGCATTAATTAAATAGTTCTGGCATTCAGTGATATATTTTACAACAGTATCATTTGTGTGCGCCTCTAGGAGTACAGGAAGTGTCTTAACAAGCATTGTTACACTACGACTTGTTCTAGAATCACTTCGGCCATTATAAATTGTTGCAAATAAAGCCTTGTCAGCACCTGTATATGACTTAAGAGCCATGCCGAATGCAGCAGTAAAGAAAGCATTATAAGACAGCCCATTCTCTTCACAATAAGCCTTCACACTCTTAGCTGCAACCTTACTTATTACACTGCTATAGTCTTCTCTTGAGGTGTCAGGATTCTTCTCTTCATCAGGAAGAATAACAGGGCCTACATTATTAAAGATACCGTCATAGAAGCTTTTAGCCTTATTGAATCTAGAGGATGCTCTAAAGGCCTGTTCAGTCAATCCAACCTCGTATCCGCTGAATTCTTCTGATTCTATTTCTTCGCCTTCATAGGCACGATTAATATCTTCTAATAGAATATCAAATGACTCGCCGTCAGCAATGATATGATGAAGGTCTATAAATAAATATTTGCCATCACTTGTATCATACAGACTTACTCTATATAATTCCTCTCCTGATAATAAGTCAAATGGTTGAATGAGCTCTTCTACACTTGGAAGAACATCACCTATCTTGACGTCAATTGGATGAACTTCA
>CAJOGN010000050.1:0-3172 GCA_905234245.1 uncultured Lachnospiraceae bacterium | reverse complement strand
CCATATCAATATCATCAGATAACTTATATAGGAACGGAATATTATATACAGTGGTACCAATAAACCTCATACTCTCAACAAAGATACCCATCTGAGTCATTGTAAGAGGATACTCATCTCTAAGCTCTAAATCAATCTCATCAACTGTTTCTTCTAGAAGGGCCTCAATCTCAACAATAGTCCTGTTATCGAATACGTCAGAGATTCGTATATCCTTATCAAACTCATTAGATAAAAGTGAGCATAGCTTAATACATCCAATTGAAGAAAGACCAGCAGAGAACAAATCAGTCTTAATTCCTATGCTATCCTTACCTAGAACTGATGCTACAATATCTAATATTTTCTGCTGCATCTCATTTTCAGGAGGAACAATTTCCTCTTGTTCCATAGATGGCTTAGGCAGCTTCTTCTTATCAATCTTACCGTTGGCAGTAAGCGGCATCTTATCAAGCTGAATCAGAACCTGTGGTACCATATATTCAGTCAGCTTAGAGCTTAGATGTGCCTTAAGAGACTCAGTATCAATCTTCTCATCTGCTGTAAAATATGCTGCCAGATATTCAGTATCCTGCTTAACAACAATTACAATACTTGTGCCGATTCCCGGATATGAATTGATGTTACTCTCAATCTCTCCAAGCTCCACACGAAGTCCACGAAGCTTAACCTGGTTATCAATTCTTCCATGGAACTCGATGTTACCATCCTCGCGAATTCTAACAAGGTCACCACTTCTATAAGCATTTCTTCCGAACAGGGATATGAAGTTCTTCTTGTTAAGGTCTTCGCGTCCAATATATCCTCTACCAATACCATCGCCGATGATAATCATTTCACCCATGGCACCAAGTGGCTGAAGTCTGCCATCTCTATCCATTGTTGCAACATTGACATTACCGTTAGGGATACCAATAGTGATATCATCTGGGTTATCAATTACCTTCATAGTACAACTAATCGTTGTTTCTGTAGGTCCATATCCGTTAATGATAGTTACATCAGAGTTAACCTCTCTTAGCTTGTCATATAGAACAGGAGGGAAGGCCTCTGCACCTATGTCTACCAACTTAAGATTACTAATTGCAGTACTTAAGCTGTCCATTAATTTACCCATATCTAACAAATTGAGTACATAAGTTGGCGTTGCACATAGTCCATCAACCTTGTTAGCAATCATGGTCTCTTCTAACTGCTTAGGATTCATAATCTCATCATCAGTTGCGAGCACTACTGTCATTCCATTAGCAATCGGAATGCATTCTTCCATTACTGATACGTCAAATGTTAATGCAGCAATGGCAAGAAGCACACTAACATTAGATACCATGCGATGAGTCTCGGCATTCTTCTTATCATCATATACGAAGTTAACCAGGTTACCATTTGTAAGAGCTACTCCCTTAGGCTTACCTGTTGAACCTGATGTATAGATTACATAAGCAAGGCTATCCTTAGATACCTCAACATCAAGATTAGAGCCATCAGACTCTTCTAATGCTTTTTGGGCAGAGATAACCTTAACACCATCATTAGAAATGCTGGTAAATAAATCCTTTCTTCTATCAATAATATCTTCTGTGGTAATAAGATATTTGGCCTTAGAATCTTCTAAGACAAAGCGAATTCTATCCTCTGGATATTCAGGATCAATTGGAAGAAATGCGCCACCGCTCTTAAGAACTCCTTGTCTCATTACATAGGCATAACTATTCCTGTCTGCAAGAACAGCAACTATTGAATCACACCCAACACCTGCACCTACAAGTGTTCTTCCAACCCTATTAGCTTCTTCGTTAAGATTAGAATATGTAAGTGTTCTATCTGTTGCCACAAGGGCTGTCTTGTCAGGATACTGTGCCGCGCTATCCTGTAATAATCTATAAGCTGGTCTAATTGGCACATCAACCTTAGTATCATGAAGCTTGTTGATTGCATCTATGTCATTATCATCAACAAGAGATACGTCGCTTATCTTATCCTTGGACATCAATTGCTGCGCCACAACATCTATAAGCTTCATTATGCTCTTCACTGTATATTCAGAATAAAGTGAAGGGTCGTATTCTGCTTCATATACTACTTCTTCCCCTTTAAGGAATAAATCAATTCCAATATTGGCTCTGGAATATGAGAGATCAAACATAGTAAATGTAGCCTCATATCCACCTATTGTAGCTACATCGTTGCCATCACCCTGATAAGCAAATACTATGTCGCCGTTAATGCCATATTCATTCTTCACTTCTGCAAAGCTGTATATATCATTAGTCATTGCATTAAGAAGATATGACTGGCAATCTCTGATGGCAGATATAACGTCGCTATCCTTCTTCGAATTAAAATATACCGGAAATGTCTTAACTAGCATGGATACACTATTCTCAAGTCTAGAATCACTTCTTCCGTTATAGATGGTTGAGAATATTGCTCCATCCTCTGAGGCTGTATATGATTGCATAGTAAGTCCAAAGGCAGTAACAAAGAAAGCATTAGCTGTAACACTATTCTTCTCGCAGAATGTGCGAATATCTTCTGCTTTTACCTTCATATTACTATTAATTACAGCAACATGTTCATTGCTCTTACCATCTGTTACAGGCGCAGTCTCTCCTGAACAACCTGCAAAGATGCTATCATACCACTCTTTAGCCTTATCTAATTTGTCAGAGCCTCTTAGACGCTCTTCATCAAGGGCATACTCGAAACCGGTGTACGTTTCTTCGAACACCTCTTCTCCCCTATATGCCTTGTCAATGTCCCCCACAAGAATATCAATAGATGCGCCATCAGATACGATATGATGTGTATCTAAGAAGAAATACTTTCCATCCTTAGTATCAAATAGCTCTGCACGAATTAAAACCTCATTAGATGTTAAGTCAAATGGTCTAACAAGTTCCTCTTCTGATGGGACCTTATCACATACTCTGCAAGGAACATCTAATTCATAATCGTCACGACGTTTAACAACAATCCTGTCATCTAGTTTCTCTATCATCATAAATAGATAAGGATGGCAGCTAGAAGCCTTAACTATGGCTTTCTGAAGCTTATCTAAATCTACTCTGTCATCAAGCTTATATAGAGACGGAATATTATATATGGTTGTATCCTGATGCAGTTCTGACTCTATATAGATACCCATCTGATTCATACTTAATGGGTACTC
>CAJOGN010000049.1 GCA_905234245.1 uncultured Lachnospiraceae bacterium | reverse complement strand
GCGCTTGCGAAGGCATCCGGGTCCGGAAAATCGTGGGTGTGTATAAATACTTGTTTGGTTTTAAAATGGTTTAATTGCTCATTAGTAAACATGATTAGATAATAGCACAAAAAATACTTGCTGAAAACCTTTATAAATAGGATTATTTGTGATATAATCTAAAAAGTTTTGGAAAAATAAGTAAGGAGAATGATTATGAAACACGTTAAGACACTTAACACTAAGAAGCTTTCTAACACAGTTAAGAAGGGTGGATGTGGCGAATGCCAGACATCTTGCCAGTCTGCTTGCAAGACAAGCTGTACTGTTGGTAATCAAAAGTGCGAGAATAAATAATACATAAGTTAAGTTGATTATTAGATTTCAATGAACTGACCGTTGTTCTGATAGACGGTCGGTTTGTGTTGTAAAAAAATAATTATTAAAAAACAAATATAAAGAGAATAATAAAATGATACATCAATACAAAAACAATGGTTACAATATTGTAATGGATGTGAACTCAGGTGCCATTCATGTAGTTGATGATTTTGTATACGATTTGATTAAGGTGGCAGATGACATGCTACAAGACATTTCCGACAATAATAATGAAGAAATGTCTAATACAAAGGACAGCATTAAGAACACCGCATGGTCTAAGATTGACAAATCTGCTCTAATATCCGGGTTCAAGGATATATACGCAGAGGATTATAAGAATCTTCCTGATGAAGAACTTCTAGAAGCTCTAGATGAGATAGAAGAGCTTATTAATAATGAAGAACTATTCACCGAGGATATCTATGAGGAGCCGATTGCGGATTATAAAAAAAGGCCTACCGTTGTCAAGGCACTGTGTCTACATGTTGCTCATGATTGTAATCTTGCTTGTAGGTATTGCTTCGCCGGCAAAGGCGAATACCAGGGCGAGAAAGAGATTATGAGCCTAGAGGTGGGCAAGAAAGCCTTAGATTTCCTTGTAGAGAATTCAGGAAATAGACGCAACCTGGAGGTGGACTTTTTTGGTGGCGAGCCACTACTTAATTTCGAAGTAGTCAAAGAGCTTGTCGCTTATGGCAGAAGCATTGAGAAGGCGAAGGATAAGCATTTTAGATTTACCCTGACCACTAATGGTGTGCTCCTTAACGATGAGATAATGAAGTTCGCCAATGAGAATATGGACAATGTGGTCCTTTCCATTGATGGACGTAAGAGTATACACGATATGATGCGCCCATTTCCAAGTGGCGACGGCAGCTACGATTTGATTATTCCTAAGTTCATCAAATTCGCTGATAGCAGGGGACAGGACAAATATTATGTGAGAGGAACCTTCACACATAATAATCTGGATTTTTCTGAGGATGTGCTGCATCTTGCTAACCTTGGCTTCAAGCAGATATCCGTTGAGCCGGTGGTTGCCAAGGATACAGACGATTACGCCATCAGAGAAGAGGATTTGCCTAAATTATATGAAGAATATGACAACTTGGCCAAAGAGATGGTTAAGCGTCATGGAACTGACGAAGAATTCAATTTCTTCCATTATATGATTGACTTAGAAGGAGGACCTTGTGTATACAAGAGGCTTAGCGGCTGCGGCTCCGGCACAGAATATCTGGCTGTGACGCCAACTGGCGAGCTTTATCCTTGTCATCAATTTGTGGGCAATACTGATTTCATTATGGGAAATGTTGATACAGGCATTACCAACACTGATATAAGAGATGAGTTCAAAGAATGCAATGTATATGCTAAGGACTCCTGCAAAGACTGCTTTGCCAAATTCTATTGCAGTGGTGGATGCGCTGCTAATGCATTTAACTTCACAGGCGACATTAAGGGAGCCTATGAAGTGGGCTGTAAGCTTCAGAGAAAGCGTGTTGAGAATGCCATAATGATTAAGGTAGCAACCGCCGACACAGAATAATCATTAAGAATTAAGAAGTAAGAAGAATAACTAGTGACATAGATGAATAAAAGATAGGAGAGAAGAAATGAAGAATATGAAGAAAGGACAGGCGATAGCGTGGTTGATAGCATTCGTATTGCTAACAGCAATATTAATATACGAAGCGTCCTTAATTCTATCGTCTACTGGAAAAGGAGCGGATCAGAACATTAAGCTTGGTCTTGACCTTGCCGGTGGTGTAAGTATTACTTACGAGGTAGAGGGTGATACTCCAACAGAGGAGCAGATGAATGACACTATCTACAAGCTACAGCAACGTATTGAGAATGACTTAGGAAGTTCTCAGACTACAGAAGCTAGTGTATATAAGGTAGGAGACAGACGTATTGCTGTCGAGATTCCAGGTGTAACAGATGCTAACGCAATACTAGAGCAGTTAGGAACACCAGGTGATTTGTATTTTATAGCACAGACTAATTCCGCTGGAGAAGAGAATTATTCTTATGATTCTACTACAGGCGGTTATAAGCTCAACAGGGATTTGGCATCGTTACAGGCAGATGGTTCTGTTGTAGTTAATGGTTCCCAGATAAGCTCTGCAAGTGCAGGATATAACAATAATCAGACAACTAACGCCAAGGATCCTGTTGTATCAATCACAATGACATCAGAGGGTGCCAAAGCATTTGGCGAGGCAACAACTAAGGCTTATCAGGCTGGTGAGTCAATTGGTATTTATTATGATGGACAATTCGTAAGCGTTCCTAAGGTAAATGCGGCTATCACAGATGGTAACTGTATTATAGAAGGAATGTCTTCTATTGAAGAAGCAGAGAAGCTTGCTTCATACATCAGAATTGGTGGACTTGATATTAAGCTTCAGGAAGTACAATCACAGGTTGTAGGTGCTCAGCTTGGTTCTGATGCCCTATCAAGTAGTTTGCTTGCAGGACTTATAGGTCTTGTTGCCGTAGTAATCTTCATGCTTATTATGTATAGACTTCCGGGATTTACAGCTTCCCTTGCATTGGTATTCTATACAGCTTTAATAATATTCATTATATGGGCATTTGACATAACCCTTACACTTCCTGGTATCGCAGGTATTATCCTGTCCGTGGGAATGGCGGTGGATGCAAATGTTATCATATTTGCCAGAATTAAAGAAGAAATTGCATCTGGACATGATGCTAACAGCGCCGTACAGGCAGGTTTCAAGAAGGCCTTATCGGCTATCTTAGATGGTAACGTAACAACACTTATTGCGGCAGCAGTTCTATACTTTATCGGTTCAGGTACTGTTAAGGGATTCGCTGTAACACTTGCAATTGGTGTAGTTCTATCAATGTTTACAGCACTTGTTGTAACAAGAATTCTTCTTAATGTATCCGTTGCATTTGGACTTGTTAGTCCTAATATGTACGGTAAGGCTAAGAAGAGAAAGCCTATTAATTTCATTGGCAAGAAGACAATATTCTTCTGTGCATCAGCAATTATTATTGCTGCCGGACTTATTGGAATGGCTGTAAATGCTGGTATGGGTAATAAAGCACTTAATTACAGCTTAGAGTTCTCAGGTGGTACATCAACAACTGTTAACTTAGATAAGGAATATACTCTTGCTGAGGTGGATGATGAGATTGTTCCAATTGTTAGCAAGGTGACAGGTGATAATGATATTCAGACACAGCTTGTAGATGGAGCTAACCAGGTTGTGATCAAGACTAGAACGCTAGAGCTTGAAGAGCGTGAGGCTTTAAATAAGGCGCTTCATGACAGCAAGGGCATAGAGGAGAAGGACATTTCTTCTGAGAATATCAGTTCAATGATTTCATCGGAAATGCGAACAGAATCCCTAATTGCTGTTATTGTTGCGGCAGCTGCGATGCTTATTTACATTTGGTTCAGATTCAAGGACCTTCGTTACGCATCATCAGCTATTATTGCACTAGTTCATGACGTACTTGTTGTATTAACACTTTATGCATTAGCAAGACTTACTGTTGGTTCAACATTTATCGCATGTATGCTGACGGTAATTGGTTACTCAGTCAACGATACAATCGTTATCTTCGATAGAATTCGTGAGAATGAGAAGAAGATGACAAGAAGAGATCCTGAGGATTATAAGAAGCTTTGTAATGAGAGTATTACACAGACTCTTACAAGATCTATATCAACATCATTTACAACAGCACTTATGGTAGTTATGCTTCTAATCTTCGGTGTATCTACAATTAAGGAATTTGCAATTCCTCTGCTTCTCGGAGTAGTTGTTGGTACATATTCTTCAATCTGTCTTGCTACAGAATTGTGGTATGTAATGAGAGTTCATATCAAGAGCAAGAAGGATGGGGCTACTGGCAGAAGAGACAAGAACTATAAGGGTAAGAAGAAAAAAGATGACATCAAAAAGGCTAAGCAGGCCAATGATGGAATTGTAGTCTAATACACATATATATAGGAATAAAGGAGTTAGATAAATGTATAGTTTTGATGATATAAAAAATACTGATGCTGAGGTGGCAAAGGCTCTCAAGGCTGAATTCGACAGACAATCAAGTCATATTGAGCTTATTGCTTCCGAGAACTGGGTAAGCCCTGCCGTAATGTCGGCCATGGGTTCAGTATTTACCAACAAATACGCAGAAGGATATCCAGGTAAAAGATATTACGGCGGATGTGAATGTGTAGATGTGGTAGAGGATTTGGCAAGAGAAAGAGCTAAGGAGCTTTTTGGCTGCGATTATGTTAATGTTCAGCCCCACTCTGGAGCACAGGCTAATATGGCGGTTCAGTTTGCAGTACTTAAGCCGGGGGATACCGTTATGGGTATGAATCTTGATCATGGCGGACATCTTACTCATGGCTCACCTGTTAATTTTTCAGGTACATATTTCAACATTGTGCCTTACGGTGTTAATGATGAAGGCTTCATTGACTATGACGAATTAGAGAGGATTGCCAAGGAGTGTAATCCTAAGATGATTATTGCAGGTGCATCCGCCTATGCAAGGAAGCTTGACTTTAAGCGCTTTAGAGAAATTGCTGATATGGTAGATGCAGTTCTTATGGTAGATATTGCGCACATTGCAGGACTTGTGGCAGCAGGACTTCACGAGTCGCCGGTGCCCTATGCGGATATTGTTACAACAACAACTCACAAGACGCTTCGCGGACCTCGTGGCGGTATGATTATGGCAACTGCTAAGGCTAATGAGAAGTACAATTTCAATAAAGCGGTGTTCCCAGGTATTCAGGGTGGACCTCTTATGCATGTAATTGCTGCCAAGGCAGTATGCTTTAAGGAGGCTTTGCAGCCTGAATTCAAGGAATATATGAAGCAGGTATATGACAATGCTCAGGCACTGTCACAGGGTCTGCAAGACAGAGGCATCAAGATAGTATCAGGCGGTACAGACAACCACTTAATGCTTGTTGACCTTACACCATTTGAATTAACAGGTAAGGCTGTTGAGGCCCTTTTAGATGAGGCTCACATTACAGCTAATAAGAATACAATTCCTAACGATCCCAAGTCGCCATTTGTTACATCTGGTATCAGACTTGGTACTCCAGCAGCTACAAGTCGTGGTCTAAAATGTGATGATTTCGACAAGGTTGCTGAGGCGATTGCTACTGTTATCAAAGAAGGGGAAGCAGGAGTATCCAAGGCAAGAGCTATTGTAGATGAGTTAACTGCCAAGTTCCCATTATCAGCTCAGTTTTAATTCGGAGGAATAAGTAATGATTGATATTAAATTCTTAAGAGAGAATCCTGATATAGTTAAGGAGAATATTAAGAAAAAGTTTCAAGACGAAAAGATTCCTCTTGTTGATGAAGTAATTGAACTTGATAAGAAATCAAGAGAGGCTCAAAGCGAGGCCGATGACCTTCGTGCCAAGATGAACAAAATCTCTAAGGAGATTGGTGCTCTTATGGGACAGGGCAAGAAGGAAGAGGCTGAGGCTGTTAAGAAGGAAGTCGCTGAGATTAAGCAGAAAATCAAGGACCTTGAGCCGGTTGAGAAGGAATTATCAGAGAAGGTTACTTCTATTATGATGAGAATTCCTAATATCATTGATGAGTCTGTTCCAATTGGAAAGGATGATTCCTGCAACGTGGAAATCGAGAAGTTTGGCGAGCCAGTTGTCCCTGATTTCGAGATTCCATATCATACAGATATTATGGC
The DNA here is from genome assembly GCA_905234245.1 of uncultured Lachnospiraceae bacterium. GTDB lineage: Bacteria > Bacillota > Clostridia > Lachnospirales > Lachnospiraceae > RUG191. The sequence continues at coordinate 8,296 of CAJOGN010000049.1, read as the reverse complement.
AAGCTTTGATGGAATCGATCTTGATTCAGCAGGTAAGGTTGCTGGTAACGGCTTCTATTACCTTATGGGAGATATAGCAAGACTTCATTCTGCTGTAATAAGCTATGCAAGAGACTTTATGATTGACAGAGGTTTTACATATTGTGTGCCTCCATTTATGATTAGGTCAAATGTTGTTACAGGAGTTATGAGCTTTGACGAGATGGAAGCTATGATGTATAAGATTGAAGGGGAAGACCTCTATCTTATAGGAACAAGCGAACACTCAATGATTGGTAAATTCATAGATACTCTTAATGAAGAAGAGAAGCTTCCATATAAGCTTACAAGTTATTCACCATGCTTTAGAAAGGAAAAGGGCTCTCATGGTATTGAAGAGCGTGGCGTGTATAGAATACACCAATTCGAGAAGCAGGAGATGGTTGTAATCTGTAAGCCAGAGGATTCTAAGAAGTATTATGATGTGCTATGGAAGAACACGGTTGACTTGTTCAGAAGTCTTGACATTCCAGTTCGTACATTAGAGTGTTGTTCTGGAGACTTAGCTGACCTTAAGGTTAAGTCATGTGATGTGGAAGCATGGAGTCCAAGACAGCAGAAGTATTTCGAAGTAGGCTCATGCTCTAACTTAGGAGATGCTCAGGCAAGACGTCTTAAGATAAGAGTAAAGGGTGCTGATAAGAAGAAATATTTTGCACACACACTCAACAATACAGTTGTTGCACCACCTAGAATGCTAATTGCATTCCTAGAGAACAATCTTAACGAAGATGGTTCCGTTAACATTCCTAAGGTGCTACAACCATATATGGGTGGAACAGAAAAACTTACACCTAAGAAATAATATAGATGTCGCGCCCATTAAGGGGGGCGACATTTAGTACATTTATAAGGAGGATATATAATGGTTATTGCAGTTACACATGAGAATGGAAATGTGGGTAAGCATTTCGGTCATGCAAAAGAGTTCAAATTATACGAGATTGAGAATAAAGAAATAGTAGATCAGGCTGTTGTCAGTAATTACGGTGAAGGCGGTCATGAAGCAGCATGTATGCTTATGGATGATTACAATGTGGCAGTTGTTATATGTGACAACATTGGTCAGGGAGCAGTTGACGGATTGCAGGAAATGAGCATATCTGTTATTCCAAGTGTGGAAGGAACATGTGACGATGCTGTTGAAGCCTTTCTTAACGGAAGCTTGATTATTCAGGTACAGGGAGGTTGTGCAAGCTGTGCAGCTCATGACGGACAGGCCGGAGGATGTTGTTCATCGGCTGCCGGATGTGGCGGTTGTTGCGGTTAAAAATTTAACGATTTCTTGAGGCTTTATAGACTCGTGTCGTATAACGATACGGGTCTTATTTTTTGACCGGTTTCTGCTTTGACGTATTTAGTTTTTTTGACTAAAAAATAGTTTCGGAAACACTCTATTTGTATAAAATGTCACAAACCGTATTTTCACTATTTACAATGGAAACTTTTGGGCGTACAATGAGTTTATGAAGCAACGTAAAAGTTTCTGAACAAGTATTGGGAGTTTTCGGAGACGAGTATTAGGTATTTTAATTGGAGGGTTTGGAGAAAAATGAAAAACAGAACAAGATTTCTATCAGTAGCACTTTGTTTAACACTAGCTATTTCAGGTAGCGCATTCTTTATGGCTCCTGATGTAAACGCTGCATCAGTTAACAACAATAGCACCACACAGGATGCTGCAGTAGATAAGCAGGGTAACATTTATGTAGACGAAGCCGCAGCTACAGATGGAAATAATGTTACAGCAGAAGTTGAGGAAGCTTTAGCACAAGATTTTAATCTCTATGCATTAGGAACTGACTACAACAACAAGATCTTCTCACAGATGATCGGTGATGTAATGAACAAGAACACAGTAACATATGACAAGGCTTCAGAGCTTGCAAGAATTGTCAATCTTGGATACTCATGGCACAACAATGTTGGACCAATCTCAGTATCTAAGGCTGTTCTTACTAAGACAAACACTTACACAACTGGTTGGTTATGGAACAAGAAGACTGTAACAGAGACATCTACTGATGATGTATATGTAGTAGGTATGTCAGGTACAGATCCAATCGCACTTAACTCTACAACAGGTGTTATTACAGACTTACTATCAGGCTTTGAGCAGGATAACTTATATGTAAGAAACATCAAGAAAGTAATATTTGAGAACATTCCAGAAGGATCTAAGCTTATCATCTCAGGTCACTCACTTGGCGGAATGGTTTCACAGCAGCTTGCTGCAGACAAAGAAGTTAAGGATAAGTACGAAGTTGTTAACGTAGTTGCATTTGGTTCACCAATGCTTAACGGTGTTAATAGAGAAGGCGAAGTTTCAAGACTTGGTGATACATCAGACGTAGTACCATACTTAAGTGTTAACACATTTAAGAACATTATTTGGCAAGTAGTTGGACTTAACAAAGAGGACGGCGGATACTTCGGAAGATTTATCACAGCACACTGCCAGAGTTATCAGAGAGATGATGTATGGGGTGGATATGATGTAACTGGTAAGAAGGGCGGAAATGCTACATTAACAGTAGACTTCGGCACAACTCAGTTCTTCTCATCACCTATCATCATTACAAAGTAATTTATAGGTATTAGTTTTAAAGAAAGTTTTAAGAAGTTATGAGAGTTTATAGTAGAAATTGAAAACTTCCGATACGAAAACAATCCCAGCATCAGCTGGGATTGTTTTTTGCTTCAATATTTTTCTGGCGTTAGCTAGTATTATTGTTGTTATCTAATCAAATCATGATTTATGATTTGCTTCTAATATAAGCACGCTTCCTCTCAGTTGGATCCAGGATGCGCTTTCTGATTCTAAGAGATTCTGGTGTTACCTCAAGAAGCTCATCAGTATCAATAAAGTCGATTGCCTGCTCTAATGATAGGATTCTAGGCGGTGTAAGTGTAAGTGCCTCATCAGCAGAAGATGACCTTGTGTTGGTAAGGTGCTTTTTCTTGCACACATTAATCTCAATATCCTCAGCCCTTGAGCAGGAACCAATGACCATTCCTGAATACACCTTTTCGCCAGGACCAATGAATAAGCTTCCTCTGTCCTGTGCTGAGAAGAGTCCGTATGTAACTGATTCTCCTGTCTCAAATGCTATAAGTGAGCCAAGCTGTCTGTATTCAATATCACCCTTGTAAGGCTCATATCCATCGAATATTGTATTGATAATTCCATTTCCCTTAGTATCAGTTAAGAAGTCCCCACGATATCCAATTAGTCCACGAGATGGAATCTTGAATTCGATTCTTGTATATCCACCAGCAATCTGTGACATGTTACGAAGCTCGCCCTTCCTTAGCGATAGCTTCTCAATTACAGCACCAGTGAATTCCTCTGGAACGTCGATATATGCAATTTCCATTGGCTCTAGCTTGTGACCTTCTTCGTCTTCTTTATATAATACCTCAGCCTTGGATACTGCAAATTCATATCCTTCACGACGCATATTTTCAATAAGAACAGATAAGTGAAGCTCGCCTCTTCCTGACACCTTGTAGCTATCAGGTGATTCTGTCTCCTCAACACGAAGGGATACGTCCGTATTAAGCTCCTTGAACAGTCTGTCTCTGATGTGACGACTTGTTACATATTTTCCCTCCTGACCTGCAAAAGGTGAATCGTTAACTACGAAATTCATAGAGATTGTAGGCTCAGAAATCTTCTGGAATTCAATTGCATTAGGAGCGTCCACATCACATATAGTATCTCCAATATGAATGTCTGATATTCCTGAGATTGCAACAATAGAACCGATATCTGCCTTGTCAACATCTACCTTGTTAAGACCATCGAATTCGTATAATTTAGAGATTTTAACCTTTTCACATTTGTCAGGATTATGAGCGTTAACTACAACAGCTTCCTGATTAATCTTGATAGAACCATTGTCCACCTTGCCGATTCCAATTCGTCCCACATATTCATTGTAATCGATTGTGCTGATTAGAACCTGAGTAGGAGCCTCGCTGTCACCTGTTGGTGCAGGAATGTACTCAAGAATTGTCTCGAAGAGTGGAATCATATCCATATTAGTATCATCAACATTATATCTTGCGAAGCCCTGCTTGGCAGATGCGTAGATGAATGGAAGGTCAAGCTGCTCGTCTGATGCATCAAGATCCATAAGAAGCTCTAATACCTCGTCAATAACCTCTTCCTCCCTGGCCTCTGGTCTGTCAATCTTGTTGACGCAGCATATAACAGGAAGGTTAAGCTCAAGTGCCTTCATAAGTACGAACTTTGTCTGAGGCATTGCTCCTTCAAATGCATCAACCACAAGAATTACGCCATTTACCATCTTAAGAACACGCTCAACCTCGCCGCCGAAATCAGCATGGCCTGGTGTATCAATAATATTAATCTTGGTATTTTTATATGTAACAGCAGTGTTCTTAGACAGAATTGTAATGCCTCTTTCCTTCTCAATATCGTTAGAGTCCATTACGCGCTCCTGAACCTCCTGCCCGGCGCGGAACACACCGCTTTGCTTGAGCAGCTCATCTACTAACGTAGTCTTACCATGATCAACATGGGCAATTATTGCAACATTTCTAATATCATCTCTTGTGCTTATCATATCTATCCATTCTCCTAATATCTTTGTGGATGCCTACTGGTGTATTAGCTTGCATCTTTTACACCACTGTGTATTCATACTGATATTTCTTCGCTAAGCATGTGTAAGTAATTGAGGTTAAGAGCTTTGCTCGCAAGAAATCTCCCCCGCACTTTGTGCGGGTCCCCTCTTACGACATAGGACGCGAACCGGTGCTCAATCTGGCTCAGCCAGTTCGCACCTATTCTCGACATCCCTGTCGAGAATTCCGCTGGATGTATCAATTACTAACATATGCTAAGCTCGAACTAAGGTATGAATACACAGTGGTATAAAAGATGCAATGCCTAAGTTTTGTCAGGCATCCGTCGAATATGTTGTATAAATTAACATACTTTAGCAATTATATAGATTTCATCTACAAAATACTATATGTAAAATTAGTAAAAAAATACCTTCAAAACCTCCTAATATTGTAAAATAATCAAATATGTTATATAATTCTATGAGATGTACGTTTATACCTATATGGCTAGATAGAGATGGCGTCTGTATGGATGCTATCATAACAGGGAGGAAGCTATGGATAAAGGTAGCGTTGTGGCATATTGTGGAACTGGCGTAGGCAAGACAAGTGCCGCATTAGGTAACGGTATTAAGGCTGCTGGCGAAGGCAAGCAGGTATACGTTATCCAATTTATGAAGGGACAGCTCAGTAATGAGTTCCTTGACAAATTAGAGCCAGAGATTAAGATATTCCGTTTTGAGCAGTCGGTAGGCTCATTTGACGAGATGACTGATAAGGAAAGAGAAGAAGAGCGCAAGAATTATACTAATGCTCTTAACTTCGCTAAGAAGGCTTTGGCAACAGGCGAATGTGACCTTCTAATACTTGACGAGATTCTTGGGGTTATAGAAGAGAAGATTGCCACAGAAGAAGAGGTATTAGACGTAATTAGAAGTAAGTCAATGTTCACAGGAATTATCCTGACAGGTATTAATATTACGCCTGAGATTAGGGATAAATGTGATACAGTATATAACATTTCTAAAGAGAAGTAATAATAAGTGGAGGGATAATTATGGCTATATTCAAAGGATCAGGTGTTGCAATTGTTACACCAATGAAAGACAACTTAGATGTTAATTATGATAAATTAGAAGAGCTTGTTAATTTCCATATCGACAATGGAACAGATGCGATTATTATCTGTGGTACAACAGGCGAGAGTGCTACTTTATCAATGGAAGAGCATCGCAAGACAATTAAGTCATGTGTAGAATTTGCCAAGGGTAGAATTCCTGTAGTTGCAGGAACAGGCTCTAACAATACAAGAATTGCTATTCGTCATGCTAAGGAAGCTGAGGAAGATGGAGCTGATGCTGCACTTATTGTTACACCTTACTACAACAAGACAACTCAGGCTGGTCTTATTAATCATTATAGTATGATTGCTGACGAGACTAAGCTTCCTATTATTCTATACAACGTACCAAGCAGAACAGGTACTAACATTGCACCTGAGACAGTAGCTACTCTCTTCAAGACTAAGAGCAACATCGTTGGTCTTAAGGAGGCTACAGGCAATATGGCTCAGGCTTCTAAGACAATGGCACTATGTGATGGCAAGCTAGAGTTATATTCAGGTGAAGATGGACTTGTAGTTCCTCTTATGTCAATTGGAGCAATTGGTGTTATCTCAGTAATTGCCAACATCGCCCCTAAGAAGACTCATGAGATGGTAACTAACTACTTGAATGGCAAATGTGATGAGGCTCTTAAGACTCAATTCGAATCACTTAATCTTGTGGATGCGCTATTCTCAGAGGTTAATCCAATCCCAGTTAAGAAGGCTCTTAACCTTATGGGCAAGAATGTTGGCCCACTCCGCCCACCTCTATGTGAGATGTCCGACGACAAAGCAAAGGTCTTAGAGCAGGCCATGAAGGATTATGGATTGCTATAAGAATATTGATGAATGATATTAAGCAATATGGGAGCAAAAATCCGAACCGACGATTTTCTTCATGAGGAGGTCGGATGTTTTGTCCCATATTGCGTATTTTATTAAGGAGTTAAAAAATATGGTAAAAGCAATAATGCATGGCTGTAATGGCCATATGGGAAGAGTAATTACTGACATATGCAGTAAGGACGATAATATTGAAATTGTAGCGGGTATTGACCCATATGACGGCGTACCTAACGACTATCCAGTATTTACATCTATTGATAAATGTGATGTCAAGGCAGATGTAATTATTGATTTTTCGAACGCCAAGGCTGAAGATGCTCTTGTTGATTATTGTATCAACAAGCAGATTCCTGCAGTGCTTTGTACAACAGGCCTTAGTGATGAGCAGATTGACAACATTAAGAAAGCAAGCTCTAAGGTTGCAATTCTTAAGTCAGCTAATATGTCTCTTGGTATTAATACAATGATGGACCTTCTTAAGAAGGCTGCCAAAGTATTTGTGGAAGCAGGATATGATATCGAGATTGTTGAGAAACATCACAATCAGAAGCTTGATGCTCCATCAGGAACAGCGCTTGCTCTAGCAGATTCAATTAATGAAGAATATGATAATTCATTTGAGTATGTATATGACAGAAGCACTAAGAGAGAGAAGAGAACTAATAAAGAAATCGGAATTAGTGCAGTTCGTGGAGGAACAATTGTAGGTGACCATGATGTTATATTCGCAGGAACTGACGAAGTAATAACATTTTCCCACAGCGCATATTCTAAGAGCGTATTTGCCAAGGGTGCTGTTGAAGCTGCTAAGTTCTTGGCAGGCAAGGGACCAGGCTTTTATGATATGAAGGATGTAATTGCTGCGAAGTAGTGTTCCATTATTGGTTGTCATATTCCATTATAAGGTTGGCAATTTTAGTTGAATGAATAACATAACTACTATGGGTTTCACCAGGAAGTTCCTTCATGGTGGAGCCCATTATATATTTACAAAGCTTCTTGGTCTCTGATGGTTTAATCATATCATTAGAGCCCACAAGAATATGAGTTGGCACAGTTATTTGCTCTAGCTCACTTGTTTGTATATTCGGCTCCTTAAGCATCATTCCAATTAACGGGTCGAATCCACTTTTCTTATAATCTCTCTTAATCTCTGATATGGCAGAATGCTTAAGTCCCTTAGGCGAGATGTTAGTTCCACTAATAATCAATTTAGAAATCAAATTGCCTCTAAGAATTGCAACATATAATCCAATTATTCCGCCGTCGCTAAAGCCATATAAGATAGGCATCTTAATGTGGAGACTCAATATAAAGTTAATTACATCATAAGCCATGTCAACATAATGGTATTCTGAAGGCTTGGCAGATTCTCCCTGACCTCTTGAATCAATAGCATACACTGTATAATGCTCCTTAAGAAGCTCTATCGCCTTATCAAAAATCTCATGACTTTCCCCATTACCGTGAAGCATAATCAGAGGCTTTCCTTCACCTGTAACCTCATAATACAATATCTGTCCGTCTAATTGGATATACATACAGCATCCCTCCTGTAATAATTGTACTTTAGATATTGGATAGATACAAGTATATTTTATTGCCTTATATTTTAATAAATGATACAATTATTCTGTATGAAAAGGCAATTTTGATTATGTCTGTTTCATGCAAATAATATGTTTTATGTTTGGGGGAAAATAATATGAA
>CAJOGN010000048.1:21874-22461 GCA_905234245.1 uncultured Lachnospiraceae bacterium | reverse complement strand
ACCATGATATAGAACCTCTGGCGGACTTAGTTTCTTCAATTCCACATCTACAGGAATTGAATGACCTTGGTTCGCACGAATCATAGTATGGTCTTCATTAAATGAGAATCTTTGCTTGTTGTCTGTAGCAACAACTTCCTCTAGCATTTCCATGTCAAATGTACGAGTCTTAGCAATACCTTCAATCAACTCATCAACATTAGCCCATCCACGTTCATCAAGAGTAATGCCTATAGTCTCAGGCTTATGCCTTAGTATTAAAGCTACAAATTTACCTGTGCCCTTACCCATATATCTTTATCTCCCTACACAAGCTACTTTCGGCAGCTGACAGCATGACCGCCACCTGTCAATCTTCTCTCAAATTATAGCACAAACCTCTTTATACACCTAGAAATATGGACTGTTATCTTATTGCTGCAATGATTTAGAAGCTTTTGGGGGCTTTTCATTGCTTTTCCTTCATTAATACTGCGGAAGATGGGGTGGGCGGTATCCAAGCCTCTTTTAGTTCCAAACCATTTCAAGCTTCTTTTCTTTCTTAACACAATCTTCCAGATATAGATTAATCAGCGTTTGATATGGTA
>CAJOGN010000048.1:0-21718 GCA_905234245.1 uncultured Lachnospiraceae bacterium | reverse complement strand
CTTGGTTTTTCTGATTCTTATTTTCATCCCAATCAAAAACTATCACTACAACTTTGTCTCCTAATTTGTATTTATAAAATAATTATATTATATTTACCTCAATATGTCTATACCCCCCATCAAAAATGCTCCTATTATCTCTTTACGTTAGCCCTAATTGCGGCAATGATTTAGAAGCTTTTGGGAGCTTTTCATTGCTTTTACTTCATTAATACTGCGGATGATGGGGTGAAGCGGACACAGAGTAAGGTCCAGTGGACCTTACTCCCGCCGAACTGACTGACGAGGCGCCCCTGCGCCGAGGAGAGTGAACCCACATGGGTTCAGTCTCCTTCGGCGCCTAAACCATAAAGTAGGAGCACTCATCTTTTTAGAAACATGTTGGACCAAAGCAACATAATATAAACAAACAAAAAAGCAGGAGCCTTACAGCTCCTACTTTATGGTTTAGACTGCGGAAGATGGGACTTGAATGATTTCCGCATCCCGAAAATGGCTTAAAAAGGAGGTTTACAGCGTCGATATTCTTCGGGTACATGTGTGGGTACATGTCCAAGTCACAAGCTTTTAATAATCAAATGTATAACTAATGCTTTCCTTCAGGATCTTTTCCCAATTTCTTTCGTGCCTTAGTACACGTATAATAAATACAGTTTTTAATTCATCATCAACGAAATAGAACATAATAGATGGAGATATAACTTTCTTTAAGATTACTTTTTTTCTATATCTAATTTCTGTACCAGAATACATCTTATAATGTTTTCCAAGTAACTTTCCTTCATAATCTATTTCATTATTAAATTCATCTGCCCTATCTCTTCCAAAATTCAATTCTATGTACTCAGCAATATCTGTTACATCATATACAGCCTCAAGAGACCAAACAACCTCATACTCTTCAGGCATTCACTACATCTCCCTTTAACACTCTCTCCTCACGACGCTTCTCTCTTAAACGTCGAACTTCTTTCATAGCGTCTTCATGTGTTAGCGTTCTACCTGCCTCCACATCATCAATTCCTCTATCTAACATCCTTAGTAAACTCGGCTCAAATTCTGTAGCATTTTGAATATTCACCTTTTCATCTACCATTGGAAAACCTCCTAATATAACTCTAATCCCAACATCATATATCTCAAAAGTCTAATATGTATTATTTTTCTTCCGATGCATATACATTATACCATAGTTTTAACCAATGTGATATATTACCAGTGTAAAAAGAGTCTTGTATAATACTCCAGTCTCTGAAGCGTCGCCGCTGGAGACGATACTTCATCAAGATTCATAAACACCCTACAATCCTTGCCGTTATACAGTATTCCTGCAACTTTGCTGTAGTGTTTCTGCATTATCTCTATGTTTTTTGTGAGTTCCTTCTCCCATTTTTTCTTTGATATATCTTCTTTTTCCGATTTGGTCTCGAGGACAATCGCAACTCCATTCTGATTGAATGGCATAAACCAACCATCGGGTTTATCGCTTATCCCTGCAAAATCAGTGGTTCCAAGTCTTGATCCCAATTGCTCCCTATTGATTATTTCTGAATATATCTATCATTTGCCCTTGTTCAGTTCGCCATGTACTCCAACCATTTGCAGCCGCACCAGTCACAAAACTTGCCGCACCGGAAGGAGAATTCAAGACGATATCCTCTTGCAATTTGTCATCTACAATATTGGCATTTTCCCTTTTCATTCGAACAATATCCATAAGTCCATGCCCTTCATTAGGGCAAACATCACTACCCGCAAGGATGATGTATTTACCGCCTACAACCTGCATTTTCCCTTTAGCAGTCTTATTGCCCCATCTACGCAGCTTCCATGACATATTATAGATGCCGTCTGGAACTGAACCTGAAGCGGTATCATCGGCAACATTATCTGCATCAGACGTATCCTCGGTATCCATATATGTAATAAGATCCAACCCGAGCACATCAAGCATTTCATAAGCTTTTGAAAGATACTCGTCGCAATCCTCCATATCAAAAGTATTCGCCGTCCCAGCATTCGTCACCTTGGTTGTGTTTTGATAATGCTTAAGATCATTGACCCTTTTATTGACTTTATCCTCTATATACTGAATGGTGCCATCATTAAAAAATGTGCGTTCTTCAAATTGCGTCAGAACATAGCAGTAAGTCCAATTATCAAACTTATCATCGTGAGATGTAGGTCGATTCTTCAATCCGTTTGTTGATTTTCCGACATAAATGACATCCTGTCCATCATTATTCTCGCCAAACAAAATATAAACTATAAATTTGTTTTTTATCTTTATTGGCTCATCTGCACCAACCGATAAATTCTGATACGGAATTCGGTAAACAAGTAAAGAAGATGTTGCTTCCGATATCTCGACGCTCCGTCCTATTCTCTTAATAATGTACTTCATAGTATTCTCCCATCCCTATTTCTTTTGTCCTATTTTCATCTTATAAATAGGAGCATTAAAAGGCTTTAGAATAAAAGGTGTTCTTTCCTAATCCGTGCTTTATAACATAGCCTTCATCCAAGAGCTTCTTTAATGCCGCTTCTACGGATTTTTCACTTATGCTCGGACATATATTAACAATTTCCCGCTTCGTAAATTTCCCTATTTTGGTGTCTACAGAAGCTTTTACAATATCATAAGCCTTGCTCTTGATAGTGATTACTTTTTTCTTACCATCCTCCGTTTCAGACACAATGGTCGTATCACTTATGATATTTACTCTGCTTTCAAATTCCCGATAGCACGCAAGTATTACACCGAGCATGTATTTCACAAAAACAGTGGGGTCTTCATCTTCTTCATGCCATCCCGATGAAGAGGCTTCCAATGCGTCATAATAAGCATCCTTCGTCTTTTCAATATGCTTCTCAATACTAATGTACTTTCCGACAAGATATCCGGATTTATACAAAAGCAAAAGTGTCATAAGCCTGCTCATTCTGCCATTGCCATCATTAAAAGGGTGAATACAAAGAAAATCATGCAGAAATACAGGTATAATCAGTAGTGGATCAACTGATATATCTTCCATCATGGAATTATAATTTTCACATATCGCATTGATACACGGCTCAGTTTCATATGGCGGAACAGGCGTAAACCGAATTACCTCAGATCCGTCCTCCTTAGTTTCCTTAAGATAATTTTGAGTTATCTTATATCTGCCACCGTTTCTTGTCTCGGCATATTGCATCAGATCACGGTGCAGTTGGAGTATTATATTTCCATTGACAGGAATGTATTCATAATTCTCATGGATCGTATTTAATACATCCCTATATCCGGCAATTTCACGCTCATCACGATTCTTAGGAGTTGTCTTTTCCTTTGCAATCTGCCCTATCCTCGTTGCTGTAGTAATAATGCCCTCTATCCTGTTTGAAGACTCAATGGATTGTATTTTGGCTACTTCAACGAGCTTTTCCATTTCGACTGGTTTTTGGCGTAGAAACAATTCCTGCTTCCCTTTATACTCATGAATCTGTGAAAGGTAATTCAGTATTTCATTATCCCAGCGATATTCTTTAAATTTTTTATAATTGAATTCTCGCATTTCCCCTATTTCCTTTCTTTGTTCCTAAATTATATCTCATTTTAGGAGAATGTCAATATGTAGGAGAATCTTTTATTGCTTGATATCGTAAATAATTATGCGGATGATGGGGTGAGGCGGACACAGAGTAAGGTCCAGTGGACCTTACTCCCGCCGAACTGACTGACGAGGCGCCCCTGCGCCGAGGAGAGTGAACCCACATGGGTTCACTCTCCTTCGGCGCCTAAACCATAAAGTAGGAGCACTCATCTTTTTAGAAACATGTTTGACCAAAGCAACATAATATAAACAAAACAAAAAGCAGGAGCCTTACAGCTCCTACTTTATGGTTTAGACTGCGGAAGATGGGACTTGAACCCACACGAGCTAAACGCTCACAAGATCCTTAGTCTTGCTCGTCTGCCAGTTCCGACACTTCCGCATAATGCTGCGTTTCAGCAAAGCTGAAATGCTGCACGTCGAACCCGTTCCGACGAAGTCGGAAATACAATCGGGTGAGACTCTTCTTTTACCGACAAAAAATATAATATCAAAGTAGCCCCATAAAGTCAAATCTTTTTTTCGGGGCTACTAGGATAATCTAATTACCTTGTGTAGAAAGCACATGAGCACTTTCCATTTTCCTTGATATAATATAGAGCCTTATCAGCGCATGAGAACATGTCATCATATTCCATCCACTCGTCTTCCTTCAGGGCACATACACCGATTGAACAAGATATATGCACTCTGTCATCAGGCATCTCTATCTTCTGTGCATTCCTTAGAATCTGACCAGCAATCTCCTTGATATCATCTAAATCATTCCATGACTTAACAAATACCATGAACTCATCGCCGCCCATACGACCTGTGATATTGTCTTCGCCAGCAGCTTCTTCGATAATCTTGGCAACGCTTTGTATTACCATATCACCTGTCTGGTGACCGTATGTATCATTAACAGACTTGAACTCGTCAATATCAATAATCATAAGAGCATACTTCGTCTCGCTATTAGCATGCATATATTCCTGTGACATTGCTTCAGTAGCACCACGGTTGTATATTTTAGTAAGCTTATCAGTCTGACCCATCTTACGAAGCTTCTTCCTGTGCTTACTCTCACGGGCTCTGTTGGTATACAGAACATACATAATGTATACGCCAATTACAAATGACAGAACAGTTGAGAACATATTAACGTTGAATACTTCTGATGACTTAAATGCAAATGAAGTAAGTATCATCGTCAAGGCTTCAATGCAATATAATATAATGGCCACGTTAAAGCTATATATGAACACCACCGCGAATCCCATTGCTATCGGGGTAAAATATACTGCAGGCTGTTCATACTCAAATGGTAGCAAACTAACAATAACCACGAATGTCATTATATATAATTGGAATATTGCGCTAACAACCTGAACTTCTTTCGCTGAACGAGATGTCTTCCTGTACCTAAGTAGAATAATAGGCAGAATAATGATGTGCACAATAAGTGCTATCTGATAGACATAGTTAACTCCCCACTCACTGAAGAAAACAGGCACAATAATATTGTAACAGATAATAACTATAAGATAGATAACAGCGATTGTCTTCACCATTCGCTGATTGTTAATTCTTACTTCTTCAGTATTATCTGCAATGTATTTCTTCGATAGCTTATTTATGTCAAAAAATTTAATTTTCTCAGTTCTTTCCAGTTTTTTCTCCATAACCCCTCCGGCATAACACTGCAAAAAAACTCTCCTTTTTTAGATTATAACAGAAATAGCATTAGAAATACACTTAAATTCAACAGTTTTTGGTTCACCACAATATTCTCCATCTGCGTGAACTGTCATACCCTCTTCTAACTCAATCTTAACGCTCTCGCTATCGTATATATCGAAGCCAACAATTCTGTCATGCTTTGATGCTAGAAGAAGAGGTAATTTCATGAAGCAATTAGCCCTCTTGATATCACTTACGCAGCATATTGAAAGCTTACCATCTGTAGGATTGGCATTAGGCGCCATTGGCACTCCGCCACCCTCCCAAGGATGATTCATTGCTGCACAGAATATAATATTCTTCGGATGCTTAACTGTACCATCTGCAAGCTCAACCCTGCCATTATAAAGAGGCATAGTGAACATCGACTTAATAGTAAGGATTACATAAGTAGCCGAGCCAGCTCCGAACTTATTAAGAAATGTCTTAAGCTTGGAAGTCAGGGCCTGCTTACATACGCTTGCATCCACACCAATTCCTGCACTAATGGCGAATAGTCTCTTCACTCCATCACCAGTAGTAAGCTCACCTAAGTCCATTTTCATTGTCTTATCACTGCGTAAAATGTTATTTAGCTGTTCTACTGGCTTAATCTTATTAATTCCAAGTCCACGACCTAAGTCATTACCAGAGCCTGTAGGAACATATCCGAATTTCACTCTGTCGAAATCATGCATTCCGTTAATAACCTCGTTGGCAGTTCCATCACCACCAACAACGATTAGCTTCACATCACCTTCGTTATCACATATCTTAGATGCCAGCTTCTTAGCATGACCTCTGGCGCTTGTCATATAATACTTATACTCAACACCCTGTCTGTCAAGCTCTGCCTTAACATCCTGCCATATTTTTCCTGCTTTACCTGTTCTTGAAAGCGCATTTACCACAAAATAATACATAGTCTAGTCCTCTTTCCAATTAGCTCTACCAAATCTGTAATTCATCTCTTTGATTCTGTCATTAAGTCCATCTGAGAGCATGTCCTTCGTCATTCTCCACTCCCAGTTGCCACCAATAGTTGAGGGTGTATTCATTCTGCAGTCATTGCCAAGACTTAGAAAATCCTGCATCTGAATCACGCTAAGGTCTGCCACCGAGCTGTATGCTGCCCTAATCAGGCCCCATACCCAGCCTTCACTATCTGTTATATTATTATACGCAAATGTGTTAGTTCTAACCCAGTCTGATGTATTCTGAAGCCAGCCTAATGTTGTCTCGTTATCATGTGTTCCTGTATATACAACGCAATTTCTATCGTAATTATGTGGCATATAGATGTTCTTGCCGTCGCCTTCACCGAAGCCGAACTGCAATACCTTCATTCCAGGATATCCTGTATCCTTAAGAAGCTTGAATACATCCTCTGTTAAGAAGCCTAAGTCCTCAGCGATGATATTAACATCACCAAGCTCCTTCTTAATCTGATCGAATAGCTTCATGCCAGGTCCATCAACCCATTTACCATTTCTCGCATTCTCAGCCTTGCCATCAATTGAATAGTAAGAAGAGAATCCTCTAAAATGATCAATTCTAACCACATCGTGCATAGCAAATACTCTCTTAAGTCGCTTCATCCACCATGCGAAATTGTCCTTTTCCATTTTCTTCCAGTTGTAGATTGGATTGCCCCAGAGCTGACCATCTTCATTAAAATAATCAGGTGGACAGCCAGCTACCTTGTCCTGCTCTAGCTTACTATCAAGAGCAAATAGCTCAGGCTCCTTCCATACCTCTACGCTATCGTAAGCAACATAGATTGGAATATCACCAATAAGTTTTATCTCTTTTTCCACGAGATATTCTCTGAACTGTTTCCATTGCTTATCGAAGAAGAACTGCACTATGCAGTAGTTTTCTATCTCTTTTGAATACTTAGTCTTAGCCTCGTTAATAGCATCAGGCTTTCTACGCTTAATATCCTCTTCCCATTCGAACCATGCCTTGCCGCCGTTAGCATCCTTCAGTGCCATAAATAGAGCATAGTCCTCAACCCAATCGCTGTTATCCGTAAGGAACTTTCTATATGCCTTGTCAGTCTCTTCCTTGTACTGCTCACTGTCCTTATTTATTACATTTCTGAAATTATCGCATGCCTTCCATAGAAGAGGGAATCTCTTCTCATACATATTAGCGTAATTAACTCTGTCGGCTCTGTCGCCCCAGAATGTGTTCTTGCACTCGTCATATGTAAGATATCCTTCCTCACACAACAAGTTGAGATCTACAAAATACGGATTGCCTGCATAAGAAGAAAAGGATTGATATGGAGAGTCACCATAGCTTGTAGGTCCAATTGGAAGAATCTGCCAATACTGAATCCTTGCCCTGTTAAGATAGTCAGCGAACTCCTTGGCTGCGTGACCTAGTGTTCCTATTCCATAATCTGATGGTAATGACGAAATGTGCATTAGCACTCCATTACTTCTCATACTGTAATTCCTCCTAACTTCATAATATTCTTAATACCTATATTTAAATATCTGTCCGCTCATACTAAAAATCGCGGACTAGACATTTAAATATAGGTATTCCAGCTTGATTATCACATAAAGTATCTAATTAATACTTTAATGCCCCAACCAACGAGGACTGCTAAGATGACGCAGACTAGCATGATGGCGTACTGCGCCTTGCTATGAGCCTTGCCCCACTTAGTATTTGCAATAATTATATAAATTCCTAATCCAACGAATATAGCTATTACGTTGCCTACTAATCCAATCCAGTCCATACTTACTCCTAGCTATATATAAATGAGAATAGTCCGAAGCTTGCAGCCATCATAATGACTCCTGCAAGAAGCACTCCAAGAATTACAGCTAGAACTGTTCTCTTGAATCCCATATCAAGAATTGATGCAGCAAGTGTTCCTGTCCATGCTCCTGTTCCAGGAATTGGAATACCAACGAAGAGAAGAAGTCCAATGAACAATCCTGCCTCGCCGTTCTTCATTAGCTTCTTACCGCCCTTCTCACCTTTCTCAAGGCAAAATGTGAAGAACTTGCCGATGCCCTTCTTATCCTTACCCCAGATAAGAACCTTGCGGGCGAAGAAATATATAATAGGTACTGGTACCATATTACCAATCATACATACAATAAATGAAGGGACAACTGGAAGCATCAGCGCCTGCGATATTGGAATGGCACCACGAAGCTCTATAAGCGGAATCATTGAAACCAGAAAGCAAAATAAATACTTCACCACTTCATTCATCTCGGATATGCTACTAACAATTGAATCCATTATTTACCTCTTTTCATTCTACAATTCATACCCTATAACTAAACCATATCTAGCTTAAATATACAATAGAATTTTTATACAAAAATCAGTCCCTAACCGTGTTACTATTATACATCTTATGTGAGCACAAGTCATAAGACAAATAGTCAATTAGTACATCGTAGCAATTGCTGAGATTATTCAACTATGTAATATATAGGTGCTTGTGCTCTGAAGTATTCTTATACGTATTAATTCAAGCTTAGAATATGTTAATGATTGATTATGAAAAGAAAATTTCCAGCATGGATGCTGGAAATAAGCGACTGCCGCCTGGACGGCGGATCAGTCGCAGGTTTCTGTCATAATGATTATATATAACGTATATCAATCATTTACATATACTTAGCGAAGAATTACCTTAGTATAAGAATACTTAAGAGTACACGCACCTAGAATAATCTATGCTAAATAATCTCAGCAATTGCCTCTATAAGCGCCTGCATCTCCGAGTCAGTTCCGATGGAAATTCTAAGGTAATTATCAATGCGCGGCTTATTAAAGTACCTGACATAGATGTTACGCTCCTTAAGCTTTTCGAATAGTGCCTTAGCGCTAATTCCAGATGGCTTAACAAATAGGAAGTTGGCGCTGCTGTCGAAGACCTGAAAGCCAAGCTCATTCAACCTATCACGTGTCCAATTTCTGGTACATATTACTTTGTCCAGATTATCTCTAAAATACTTCTCATCCTTAATTGCCTCAACGCCAAGCTTAATTGTAACAGAGTCCATGGTATAAGAATTATAGGAGTACTTAACATTGTGAAGCGCTGTTATAATCTCTTCACTTGCAAGGGCGTATCCTATACGGCTTCCTGCCATGGAGCGGGACTTGGAAAATGTTCTTACAACAATAAGGTTGTCGTATTTTGACAACAGTTCTATGCAGGATGAAGCACCAAAATCAACATAAGCTTCATCAATAATAACAATAGAATCCCTGTTATGATTAAGGATATCTTCAAAGAATTCAACAGGCTCTGCAATACCTGTTGGAGCATTAGGATTAGGAATAATCACACCACCATTTTCAACATAATAATCAGACTTATTAATCCTGAAATCATCATTAAGGGCCTTCACAGTAAATGGCACCTTGAACTCATCTGCCCACACATCATAGAATGAATATGTTATATCAGGAAACAGAATTGGCTTATCAGAATTAAAAAACGTCATATAACACATGGCAATAACGTCATCAGAGCCAACGCCCACAAACACATTTCCCATATCGAGATTATGATAGGAAGCAATTGCACCTCGAAGCTTGCTTACAGCAGGGTCCGGGTATCTGCGCAGCGCCTCACAATCGAATTCCTTAAGCGCCCTAGCCACTCCACTGCAAGGAGGATAAGGATTCTCGTTGGTATTAAGCTTAATTACATCCGCCCCACCTGGCTGCTCCCCAGGCGTATAAGGCGTTACCTCTCTAACATATTCTCTCCACATAATAATACTCCTAATATTACAATAAAGGGCTTAGACATACGTCGTCTAAGCCCTAATTCATTATCTTCTACACAAGGATTATATCTATCCTTCAGGTACTGGCTCTGGTGGTGGTGCTTCACCGCCGCCTGCAAGTGCTGCTTCTGCTGCCTCTAATACATTCAGGTTAGTTACAGCCTGCTTAGCTGCACCAGGCAATGCCTCGTATGAAGCTCTTGCAAATGCAATTAGCTCAGCCTTACTTGGATCAACAGGTCCAATACTGTTAATCAAGTTAACAACAGCCTTAGCCTGCTCAATCTCTTTGTCAACCTGTTCTGTGCCACCTAAGCTGTACACAAGAACCGGGAATCCAGCAGACACCTGGTTGAATATTGACGCTGCCACAGAAAGTGGTAGGTTAATACAACCATGTGAACCGTTGAACTTATATCTCTGTCCACCGAAGGAAGGCTGCCATGTAGCATCATGAAGTCCTACTCCACCGTTAAATGGCATCCAGTAAGCAACTGGTGTCTCATATCCTTCACCTCTTAGGATTGCATCCTTATCACAATAATAGATTCCATAAGCACCAGTAGGTGTTGCATTACCTTTATAAGGGTTACCCGATACAATATCTGATTCTAATACTACACTTCCGTTCTTATGTAAGAACAAATGCTGTGCAGTAAGGTTAATCTCTATAAAGCTATCGCCATAATCATTGGCTCCATGAGAAGCAGCCTTCTGCTTATATACGAACTCTCTCTTAACATCATTGCCTGCCTTAAGATCGTCGATTAGCTGATTCTTCTCACCTTCATTATCTATCTTCCATCCGTAATCCCCACCTGGAACTGTTACATCAGCGCCATACGATGTGTGAAGATTCTTAGGCTTGCCAGCAGTATTGTATTTGCTTGCCATTGACTTAACGAATTCTAATACTGCATCTTCATTATATGTAATCTCTCCTGTTGCATCAGAACCGAAGAATGTTGCAATAGTCTCCTTCGGAATTGTGAATGGAGAGCTGCCTGTCTCATATGTAATCTTGATGTCCTTAACCTTGTTAAGATTATCAACTGATTTCTTAAGGTTAGGGTCATTTGCAAGTAATGCAGGCTGCAGATAGCCTTCAGTCTTAATATCGAATGTAGGCTGGAACTTATATATTGCAAATGTTACTTTGTTAGATAAGTCGTTAAGTTCAACCGTATTACCATATTTCTCTGGCTCAATTTCGAACTGATCATTTCTAAATACAATCTTAGCATTCTCTGTTGGAGTTGTTGTCTCTCTGCTTAAGCACTTAAGCCCTGATAATTTCCCGTTAAGCTTCTCTGTATTAAGATTAACAATTACAGGTGATAAATACTCCTTGTCAGTGAATATGTATTTTAACCATGCAAAACCATTCTGGTCCTTGAATAAATCCTTAAGCTTATCCTCTGTTACATCAACAGACATGTCAATGTCGTTAGACGCTATCGTAGTCTTAGTTCCGTCCTCATCTGTAATCTCTAAACTATAATCCTTGGCTGTATCCTGAATCTTAGATACCATGCCTGCAGCACTCTTTCCAGAACTAGGAACACCATTAACAGTACTCCTGAAGAAAAAGTGTGACATGAAAAATATAGAGAAGATAACATAGATAAGTAATAAAACGCCTACAACAATGCCTGCGATTATTCCAATCTTCTTCCAATTTGTTCCTGTGTTCATGACTTCCCTCTTCTATATATAAACCTATAAAATGCTAATATTAAATTAGAGTCTGCGCACTCTAATTATAGCATCATATATGATTATACTTTAAAAATCAACTATGTCAATTATGTAGAATGTCGAAAAATTAACAATAATCGTCTCTTTTCCTAGTAAAATGGCATATTCTTTCCATATTATCACTTGATTCCACGAAGCTTCTTAATATCATCTATGGTGAAGTTATAGGCTTTATTACAGAATTGACATTTTACCTCTACCGGCTTATCGTCCTCGATTATACTGTTGATGTCATCCATGGACAGACTCATGAGACTTCTTTCAACTCGCTCTACGCTGCAATCACATCTAAAGGCAGTATCATATTTCTCGAGAATCTCAACACCTAATCCCTCAAGCACAATTCCTAATATATCCTCAGGGCTCTTGCCCTCTGACAAATATGTTGTCACAGGCTTTAGGTTCCTAATATTCTCTTCTAACTTATCAATTGCCTTGTCATCAGTAAAAGGCATAAGCTGTATTATAAATCCTCCAGCCTCAGCAACAGTATTATCCTTATTCATGAGCACACCAAGACCAACGGATGATGGAATCTGTTCACTGGTTGCAAAATAATATGTAAGGTCTTCAGCTATCTCACCTGTCTTAAGTTCACATGTTCCAACATAAGGGTCCTTAAGTCCCATGTCCCTGATCACTCGAAGAATTCCAACATCTATTGCTCCACCTACATCAAGCTTTCCCTGCGCATTAGGTGGCAGCATAACATCAGGAACATTAGGAAATCCCTTAACATTTCCCTTAGAATCAGCAGTGACAGTTATGCCCTTCATAGGGCCACTTCCCTGAATCTGAAGTGTCAGCATATCATCCTCACCCTTCATCATTACTCCCATCATTGCGCCTGCACTTAGCATTCTGCCTAATGCGGCAGTAACAACTGGACTTGTATTGTGATTCTTCCTTGCGAACTCCACCATCTGTCTGCTGGTAATAGCGAAAGCTCTTATTCCATCGTTAGCCGCTGTAGCTCTAATTATATAATCTGACATTGTATTTCCTTTCATGAGAGATAATGTAATCTCCGTACATTTTGTATAAAAATATTCATAAAATTCTATAATATACTAGCACAAAATAGGCGATTATTAAAGTATGATTACTATTGATTAAAGAAAAGCAAAACTATATTATATAACTATGAGAGAAAACGAAAGACCACTTACTGACGAAGAAGGCGGCACTAACGTCAGTGAGCAATACAAAGACTACATAAAAACGAATATCGTAAAATGCTACAAGAGGAAAATTATTGCACCAGCAATCTATCTTGCATTCATTGTTATATTAACATTCTTAAGTCCGATTTATTCAATTCTTCGTCCTGCCACCCTTGACGGAAGCATACCTGTCAAGGATCAGTATTCCCAGAATAAATATGTGAATGCCAAGCTTAACAATTTGTATTTTACAGGTTATACCAAGGAATGGCTGACGGGCACTCAGGGCTATTATTACTATACAATGATTAACAATGACTGCGTTATTGTTCTTCTTACCCCTTCTACCTGTGAGCAGGGAAAAAGCGTAATTGATTCTGTTAATATCAAGGGTAAGATTAACAAGAATTCCAAGACAGAAAATGACTTATTCAATCGGCTGGCAAATGACTTATCCTGGAATATAGAAGGAATTAACAGTACCATTTCAAGCTATAACATAAGTGAGCCGGACACAGCAGGATTCATCACATGGCTTCTAATTGTGTTAACACTAGGCTCTGGAATTATTAGTCTGGCTATTGTCCTAATATATGGACTGTTCATTCTTAATCCGTCCATATCAACGCCAGTCCTTAGACTTAAGGCCTATGGTAATTCTGATAAATTATTAGCCCTGGCTGAAGAAGAGCTTGCAACGCTTCCTCAGCTTGCTACGGAGGATATGTATATCACTGAACATTTCTTCATTGAGGTATCACTATACGGTGTTGCAATAGTACCAATTAATGAGATTATATGGATATATAAGTATTCAACCCTGCATAAGATTCTGTGGCATCATTTCAAGATAAGCTACACTCTTCATATAACTGCCACTAAGCGGTTATATATAAAATGTCCACAGAACGAGAAATCTGATATTGATGGCGTTATGGAATATCTGGCGGAAGCTAATCACAACATCTTAGTTGGCTTTAGCGAAGAGAACCGAATCAAAGCAGAAGAATTATCCAAACTAAATAGACCGTCTAAGTAAATCAACTTAGACGGTCTTAATTATTATCTGAATCTCAATTACATCTTAGATTCCATCCAATCAACTAAATCGTTGTATACAACTTCATGGTCGATTTCGTTAAGAATCTCATGACGATAGCCTTCATATAGCTTAATTGATACATCCTGGATTCCAGCCTGGTCGAATTTCTCCTTAGCAGCCTTAACGCCTTCACCAAGTCCACCAACAGGGTCTGCTGAACCAGATACAAAGAATATTGGCATATCCTTTCTCATCTTCTCGATGTTAGACATCTTGTTGTCATAGCCTGTTGAATCAAGTAATGCTTTGTATCCATTAAGTGAGAACATATATGTACACTTAGGATAACCTTATTAACATCTCTGTTAAGCCAGCTCTTAGTTCTGTCCTTGCTACCATCTGTATCATAGCCCTTATAAGAAGAACCATACATAAGACCTGCAACGAACTGGGATCTATGGTCTCTTCCCTTGAAGGCCATAATAGTATTAAGTACCATCTTGCCCATGCTGATAGTTCCGTCAGCTTCTGTACCGGTTCCCATGATAATAGCGCCCTTGATACCTGATATATCGCTTGCCTTCTCGCATAAGAACTTGCGAAGCATATATGAGCCCATTGAATGACCAAGGATAAAATACGGAACCTCCGGAAATTCCTGCTTGCCAAGCTTGTAGTTAGATAGAATATCTTCTACCATCACTCCTGATGGATCGTCAGTATGCATCAGTCCCCACTCTGCTTCGCTTGAATCACCATGTCCTATATGGTCATGTCCAATTACAGCAAAACCTTTTGTTGTTAAGAATGTTGCAAAGTCCTCGTAACGCTCAATATATTCAACCATTCCGTGAGTAATCTGTAATACAGCCTTAACCTGGCCATCATCTGGTGTCCACTTTACTGCGTGAATTGTTGTTACACCATCTGCAGAACTAAAGCTATAAACCTCTTTAACTGCCATTTGAATATCTCCTCCTGTTTTTTCGCAAAATACTGTATTTCTATTTTAACGATATTAACAATTATATGCAAGTTTTTCTTGCATTTTATGTAAATATTTTTTTACATTTTGTGTGATATAATTACCGATTTAACAACAGATACAACACCTTGTATGTTACCTATAACTAACACACCACATCTGACAAAACCAGTTGAACGCTGCGGCAATTATTATATTCATTAATTTGCGGATAGAACATAATTGTAAGACTAATATCATTGCTTTGTCTGTTATATGCCCGGTTAAGCTGCTCTTTTCCAAATGCATCTATTATCTTCTCTTCTAATTCATTAGCATCCTGAAAATACAAACACGTCACAACTCCACTACCACTTTGGAACTCCATCTTGAAGAACTGACTATCTGAACCAATTCTTCTAATGGAACGAAGGGGTGCATTCTTATGAGCGAACACAGGCTTGGGATTACCATTCCCGAATGGCTCTAGCCTGTCTAACTGCTCTACGATTTCACAGGTGATATAATCAAGGTTAAGAGTCATATCAATTGTCTTATTATCAACTAATTCCTCTGGTGTTAGGGTGCAATCTTTATTGAGACGGTTGCGGAGCTTATCTACATTTTCAAGAGGAAGGGACATACCTGCTGCCATTGGATGACCGCCGAACTTAAGGAATAACTCCTTGCAGCTGTGAAGGCCCTCATACATATTGTAGCTCTCGATGGAGCGGCCTGAGCCCTTAACGCAGCTCTCACCATCACAGAGAATAATTGTAGGCTTAGAATACTTCTCTCTTATTCGACCTGCCACAATTCCTGCAACGGATTCGTGAATCTCAGGAATATACACAACAAGAATCTTATCATCCTGATAATTCTCATCTACTAACTTAATTGCCTTATTGGTTCCTTCAAGGGTCTGAAGCTTCCTCTCTTCGTTAAGATTCACAAGCTCCCTGGTAAGATTAGATGCAGTATTATCATCTTCAGCAAGCAGTAGTTCTAGAGACTTCGATGCAGAATCTAACCTGCCGCTGGCGTTAATGCATGGTCCTAGGACAAATCCTATGTGGTAAGGAACAATAGCTTTGTCCTTACCAATTCTATCTTCAATCAAGTGCCTTAGGCCAATGTTCTTCGTATGTGCCATAGAGTCCAAACCGAATCTGACAATAATCCTGTTCTCTCCAACAAGCTCCATGACATCACCTATGGTAGCAAATGCCACCTCTTCTATGAAGGACATAATAAGATTAGAATCCATGTCCTGCTTATCATAGAGTACTGATAGGAATTTCCAGGCAACTGCTGCACCACACAGCTTCTTGAAGGGATACTTATCCCCTTGTCTCTTAGGATTGACAATGGCATTAGCGTTAGGAAGAACTTCTCTACGCTTGCCGTCATTTTCTTCGAACATAAGCTCATGATGATCAGTAATAATAACATCTATTCCATTATCTATAGCCAGCTGAATCTCATCTATTGCTGACACACCATTATCACAGGTTATGATTAGATTAACCTTATCCTCAATGGCATGATTAATGATGTTAGCATTAAGGCCGTACCCATCTTCAACTCTATGGGGAATCTGATAATCAACATTTGCACCAAGATTACGCAGTCCCTTTAATAGGACATATGTGGCCATGACTCCATCCACATCATAGTCACCAATAATTCTAATCTTCTTGCCCTCATCAATTGCATTCCCTGCAATGTCAGCAGCCTTAGTTACATCCATAAGAAGATATGGGTCATTAAGCTTATTAATGTCAGGGTTAAGATATTCATCGATGTCCTTAAGTTCCACATCCCGGTTAACAATAATCCTGGCAACTGCCTTATCAATATTATATTTTGTGGCTATTTCATCAAATAGCTCGTTGCTTCCTTTGTTGTAGATATTGTATCTTACCATAGTTAATTTCCTTCTTTGTTGACAAGGGGTTGACACGGGGACTTTTGTCAACCTTGCATTGACATCAGCCGCACAAATCATTATAATTTACTTTGATGCAGGAATGGCGGAATTGGCAGACGCGCAGGCTTCAGGTGCCTGTGGTGGCAACATCGTGTGGGTTCAAGTCCCATTTCCTGCAGTATATGCTGCATATTTGCGAAGCAAATGTGCTGCACGGCGAGCCCCTTCGCACAAAGTGCGAACCAAAATGGGCGAGCCTCCTTTTTTTGCCACAAAATATTACTTCACCTTATACACAAACGCTCCCTCACTAGGCTGCGTATTGCCATCTCCGAAGAATCTTGCAGTTACCGACTGATAAGCATAATAGCTATCATTGGTAACACTTGAAAATACTCTTGTGTATGCATCATTGGAATTAAATGCCATCAGTGATACAAGCATACTATCTGCTATAAAGTCTGAACATACGATAAATGAATATTCCCCATTGTCATTAATACAATAGACACTGTATCCCGTCTCATCTATCTTGTCATCTCGAATCTTCACACCATTTTCAACATATATTAGGCGAGACATTCCAACTAATGTACCATTTTCGCCCCGAAGAGTCATCTCCAGCTTGTCTTCATTCTGCCTGCATATAACAGAAGTATTATCTAATCCTCTAAGCTGAACCTCCATTACATTCTGCTCTGGTCTTACTGGCTCTGTTGAAACTGCAAGTACAGGCTCAAAGTCACTACCATAGAAGTCGTAATATCCATAATAGCTTAGTGCTGTTATCTTCTCGATTAAGTCTCTTGAAATAATAAAATATCTCTCGTCTGTCATATTAGGCTTTGCAACATCCATAAGCTTTCTTGCATTCTCAGATGGCATATTATATTTTTCAACAAGGAAAGCTACACCCTCTTCCTTAGACATGGTAAGAACATTTAACAAAGCGCTGCACGCATCAGAAGTATTACCTATATATTTGTCTGCCAAATCAGGAGCATCCATGCCATGAGCATCAAGCATATTGAATATTGCTACGCTAAGCTTAGGATTATCAGTTAACATGGCGTGAGCAAGCCAATAGAAGTATCCTCCGTCAAATGTACCTCCATCAGCCAGGACATGTCTAGCAGATGAGTATTGAATAAAGTAACCATAATCCCACCAGGTCATTATGGAAGAATTCTCAGCGCCATTGTTGTTAATCCATTTGCAAGCGTTATCGAATGTCTTCGTATAAAAAGGATTGTTAGGGTTGCTTCTGCTTATTCCACCTGCAATAGGTCCAATAACAACCAGTGCAGATATAAGAATTGCCAGAGCATATCCTAATAATTTATTAGAAAACTCATTACCTAATATCATAATAGAACCATTCACTATAAGCTGCGCAAATAGCCCTATACCCAGTCCCACTAATAGGACAACAGGCAGACATATTAGTTGTAGGAATCTTACTCCTACAAATAGAAGTGGCAGTGTTACAACCAACCACATTATTGCAAATCCCATGTTACAACCAAGGAATTTGACAGATAGTTTTCTTCCCTTAAGTATAATTAAGATTACGCTAAGTAGGGCAACTATAAGAATTATAACGCCTCCAAGATTGTTAATAATTCCAGAGCCAGATGTGATTAGGGCTCCCTCAAGTCCATTTTCAAGGACAGGTATCTCTGAGAGCTCCACAATGTATTTTGTAGGGTCAGGATAATCTCCTGCTGCCAGCATATTGTTAAGCAATCGTCCAATTGAATTGAAGATTCTCGCTCCGTACATAGCAACAGACACAAGCAGCATGGTGCTTAAAGTTACTCCTGCAAATGACAATTCCAAAGTAAGCTTTTTCTCAGATAATGTGTCCTTTTCCCTTCCCACAACTGACAAAACGATTAATGTTGTGACAGTAAGGGCAAACAGGATTCCAAAATAGATATAGAAGGTCTCCCAGGTCGATGCAAGTATTGTAAATAATATTACCGACAATACCGCATAAGTAACCTTCTTAGACATCTTCTCTTCGTATATCATCATTGAAAATGACGTAATTAAACATAAAGGTACAGTACAAAGCATTGCATCTGTATCAAAATATCCGTACATACTATGTTCCAGGAAGGGTATTGCAACAACCGCCAGCAAGCCTGATACAATTCCACCTAATATATTTGTTTGTTTTCGTACGTATAGGTAAGCTGGAATTGCAGCAAGGGAGCATATAAATACATTAAGATAATACACAATTCTTTCAATGGAAATGTTGGTAAATAAATTGAGAAATCTATATATCAATGCAGCAATCAAAGGAAGCCCATTAGTTATAAGGCCATCTTCCTTGGTACTAACAGGATTCATTGTTGCATCTTCACTTCTTGTATTAACAAATGAGAAATAGCTAAGATCCTCAGAAAACTCACGAGCCTTCCTGGCATATAGATATGAGTCAGGATCCGAGAGATAGAAGCAGTCTGTATCAGTAAATTCTATTACCTCTGCAGCTCTTCTGCTTGTGTCATCAGTAGGAAGTCGAAGGACTAAACCAATGGCAATAAGAGCCAATACGAATACAATATCTAGTATTATGTTTTTTAGTTTTTGTGTATTGACCTTCAATTAGAACCCTCTTACTTTCAACCTATTGACGCGCCAAGCTACGCCACACCTTACGACATATTATATCATATATGTCAATTAAAGCAGAAAAATAGCCCAAGACTTAAAGTCCAGGGCTACAATAAAAACTATTTCTTCTCTTCTTTCTCTCCAAGATACTTGAATGATTCTGCAAATGTCTTCATATCTGCATTATTCTCATCCATACAGAAGAAGTCGAGCTGAATAATATTCTTTGTATCACTAGGATCTTGTGTAAACAACATTAAGCTTGGCTTACTATTATGCTGAAATCCTACAACTTCCCAAGTATAATTACCAATCTTCATCTGACCTTTGTCAGTATATCTGTCAGGACTCATAGCAATTCTATCTGCCTTAGCTGCTGCCGCATCAGGCTTCTTAGAAGAAGTCGAATTCATGTACGCCTTAATAATCTCATCCTGTGTCTTACCATCTACCTTCTTGTCAAATTCCTGACCCTTATTGCCACTCTCATTAACATCCTCATAGCCTGCAGGAATTACTGCTTCATACCATCCAAAGTTCTGTGTCTTAGATGAACCACCTGACGAACATGAACATCCAGCAAGTAATCCGATTGCCAATGCAGCGATAGCTGCTACTACAACAACTGCTCTTAACTTTTTCATAAATAATCCCCTCCTCTTTGTGACATAACTACATTTCCATTGTAGCATATTCATCAAGTCTGTAAAGAATAGTTATTTATTTAACATTTTCCTTAATCGCTCTTACCTGCTGCCTTAGATAATCGGCAACGTCTTCTAGTCCTTCTCCTGTCTTGGCACTTACTGCAAAAATCTTAGCGTCAGGATTAAGCTTCCTTATATGCTCCTTGGCAAGATCCATATCAAAGTCGAAGAAATCCTTGGTATCAACCTTGGTTATGATTACAACATCGGATATCTCATACATAAGAGGATACTTAAGTGGCTTATCATCTCCCTCTGGAAGAGAGAAAAGCATAATATTCTTGTGAGCACCTGTATCGAATTCTGCCGGACATACAAGGTTACCTATATTCTCTAGAATAAGAAGGTCTGTATCGTCAACTCCGAACTCCATTATGGCTCTGCTTGTCATATCTGCATCAATGTGACACAGTCCTCCGTTATGAATCTGAAGCACCCTGACACCCGTTGCGTCAGCTACAGTCTGGGCATCAAGACTAGACTTAATATCAACATCCATCTCTGCAATTGTCATTTCATTTTTGAGCATATTAATTAGGGCAGAAAGCAGGGTTGTCTTGCCGCTTCCCGGGCTTGACATAACATTTACAAAGAATGTTCCCTGGTCGGACATTCTCTCTCTAATCATATCTGCTTCCTTCTCATTATTGGAAAATACGCTTTCATTTATCTCTATTACTTTAACTTCACTCATGTTGTACTCCTAATAAATTTTTACTACGGCTTTGAACTATAAGGAACTCTTCGCTCATAAGAAAATCGCTTAGGAGTTCTTATAGTTCTGTTCCTTATTCTAGTTCTTATAATCCTCTACACATTTCTTAAGATAAGAAATCCACTCCTCAAAGCCTTCGCCTGTCTTAGAAGATACGAAGAATATCTTGGCGTCAGGATTAAGCTCCTTAATTCGCTTTACACATAAGTCCTTATCAAAATCAAACACTGATAGAGCGTCAATCTTGTTAACAAGAACAATGTCGCTCACCTCATATACAAGAGGATACTTGGCAGGCTTATCGTCGCCTTCAGGAACAGAAAGGATTGTCATATTAACAGAAGCGCCTGTGTCAAATTCTGCTGGGCACACAAGGTTACCGACATTCTCAATAAATACAAGGTCAAGTCCGTCCATTCCCATCTCAAGCATACCCTGCTTGGTCATGCCTGCGTCCATGTGACACATGCCACCTGTATGAAGCTGAATAGATCGAGCCCCCGCTTCCCTTACTGTGTAAGCATCAACATCAGCGTCAATGTCACACTCCATAACGCCAATATTAATGTCTGGTGTCAACTCCTTAATAGTTCTAACAAGAGTTGTTGTCTTGCCACTTCCTGGACTGGACATGACGTTAATCATCAGCTGTCCCGCTTCTTTACATTCTGCCCGAATAATATCAGCATTGACCTCATTCTCCTTAAACACATTCTGCTTAAGCTCTATAATCTTAATC
>CAJOGN010000047.1:16018-16918 GCA_905234245.1 uncultured Lachnospiraceae bacterium | reverse complement strand
AGTATTAACATAGGAGGAATGAATTATGAAATCTGATAACGCAAGAGAAGGAATGCAGCAAGCTCCGGCAAGGAGTCTGTTCAACGCACTGGGATTTACCAAGGAGGAAATGAAAAAGCCCATGGTTGGTATTGTAAGCTCGTACAATGAGATTGTACCGGGCCATATGAATATAGACAAGATTGTAGAGGCCGTAAGAATCGGTGTTGCAGAGGCAGGCGGTGTTCCTGTTGTATTCCCTGCAATTGCTGTATGTGACGGAATTGCAATGGGACATGTAGGAATGAAATATTCCCTTGTAACTCGTGATTTAATTGCTGATTCTACAGAATGTATGGCTATAGCACATCAATTCGACGCGCTTGTATGCGTACCTAACTGTGACAAGAATGTACCAGGTCTTCTTATGGCTGCGGCAAGACTTGACCTTCCTACGGTATTCGTATCAGGTGGACCAATGCTTGCAGGTCATGTTAATGGACATAAGACATCTCTGTCATCAATGTTCGAAGCAGTAGGAGCTCATGCAGCCGGCAAGATGACAGAAGAGGATGTATTGGAATATGAGAGAAAGGTATGTCCTACTTGTGGTTCATGCTCCGGAATGTATACAGCTAATTCCATGAACTGTCTTACAGAAGCAATCGGTATGGGACTGCCGGGAAATGGTACTATTCCTGCTGTATATTCTGAGAGAATCAGACTTGCTAAGATGGCAGGATATGCTGTTATGGATATGTATAATAAAGGTATTACAGCAAGACAGATTATGACTAAGGATGCAATTCTTAATGCCCTTACAGTAGATATGGCTCTTGGATGCTCTACCAATTCGATGCTGCATCTTCCTGCTATTGCTCATGAGATTGGATTCGACTTCGATATATCATTTGCCAATCC
>CAJOGN010000047.1:0-15976 GCA_905234245.1 uncultured Lachnospiraceae bacterium | reverse complement strand
CCTACATATATGGAAGACTTAAATGAAGCCGGCGGTGTATATGCGGTTATGAAAGAATTATCTGAGCTTAACCTTCTGAAAGAGGACTGTATGACAGTAACAGGCAAGACAATCGGCGAAGCAATTGCAGGTGCTGTTAACAGGAATCCTGAGGTAATAAGACTTCTTGACAATCCATATTCTAAAACAGGAGGACTTGCAGTACTTAAGGGTAACCTGGCACCGGACGGTTCCGTTGTTAAGCGTTCTGCCGTTGTAGAGGAAATGATGGTTCACGAAGGACCTGCAAGAGTATTTGACTGTGAAGAGGATGCGATCGCTGCAATTAAGGGTGGCAAGATTGTAGAGGGAGATGTTGTGGTAATCAGATATGAAGGTCCAAAGGGTGGCCCGGGAATGAGAGAAATGCTTAATCCTACATCTGCAATTGCAGGAATGGGACTGGGCTCATCAGTTGCATTAATTACTGATGGAAGATTCTCCGGAGCATCTCGTGGTGCCTCAATTGGACACGTATCGCCGGAAGCTGCAGTAGGAGGTCCTATAGCATTAGTTGAAGAGGGCGATATTATAGCAATTGATATTCCTAATATGAAGCTGGATATCAAGGTATCAGATGAAGAACTGGCAGCTCGTAAAGCCAAGTGGCAGCCAAGAGAACCTAAGGTTACTTCAGGTTATGCTGCAAGATACGCTAAGATGGTAACCTCAGGTAACAGAGGGGCTGTACTGGAATTAGACTAATATAATAATGAAAGGAAATTAACAATGCAACTTACAGGATCACAGATTGTAATAGAATGTCTCAAGGAACAGGGGGTTGATACGGTATTCGGATATCCGGGTGGGGCTATCCTCAACGTGTATGACGAATTGTATAAGCATAGCGATGAGATTAGACATGTCTTAACATCACATGAGCAGGGTGCCTCTCATGCGGCAGACGGTTATGCCAGAAGTACAGGCAAGGTGGGTGTATGCTTTGCTACAAGCGGACCCGGTGCGACCAATCTTGTAACCGGAATTGCTACTGCATATATGGATTCTGTTCCTATTGTTGCAATAACATGTAATGTAACAACACCACTTCTTGGTAAAGACAGCTTCCAGGAGGTAGATATTGCAGGAATTACCATGCCTATTACGAAGCATAATTTTATTGTTAAGGATGTTAAGGATTTGGCTAAGACCCTTCGCCGTGCATTTACAATAGCCAAAACCGGAAGACCGGGACCTGTGCTTGTGGACATTACGAAGGATGCAACAGCTAACAAGACCGATTATAAGGCTGTCAAGCCGGCTGAGATTAAGCCTTTAACCAAGGATATAACAAGCGAGTCCTTAGAAGAAGCGGTAAAGCTAATCAAGTACTCTAGGAAGCCGTATGTATTTGTCGGTGGTGGTGCTGTTATAAGCGGTGCTGACAGCGAGCTTAAGAAGTTTGTTGAATTAGTTGATGCGCCTGTATGTGATTCGCTTATGGGTAAGGGGGCATATCCCGGAACTGATGACAGATATACGGGAATGCTTGGTATGCATGGAACCAAGGTGTCTAACTTAGGTGTCAGCAGCTGTGACCTTCTTATTGCTATTGGTACAAGGTTTTCTGACAGGGTACTGGGTAATCCCAAGACATTTGCCAAGAAAGCGAAGATACTTCAATTCGATGTAGACCCGGCTGAGATTAATAAGAACGTGGTTGTTACATCTCAGGTAATTGGCGATGTAAAAGAGATTCTGAAAAGAATCAATCCGATGTTAGAGAAGAAAGATAACAGCGAGTGGATGGATGAGATTAATTCACTCAAGGAGAAATATCCTGTCACATATAATGAGAACGGACTGACAGGACCGTATATCATAGACAAGATATATGATAAGACGAAGGGTGATGCAATTATTACGACAGAAGTGGGACAGCACCAGATGTGGGCTGCTCAATACTATAAGTATTCAAGACCAAGACAGTTTATAACTTCAGGAGGTCTTGGAACAATGGGTTACGGATTGGGTGCAAGTATCGGCGCCAAGGTAGGTAATCCTGATACAACCGTTATCAATATTGCAGGAGACGGCTGCTTTAGAATGAACCTAAATGAGATTATAACAGCGGCAAAAGAACAAGTTAATGTGGTTGAAGTTATAATCAACAACCAGGTATTGGGTATGGTTCGACAATGGCAAGACCTTTTCTATGAGCAGAGATATTCACATACAGTATTAGAGGGTGATGTGGATTATGTGCGTCTGGCAGAGGCTATGGGTGCAACCGGATATCGT
Organism: uncultured Lachnospiraceae bacterium; assembly: GCA_905234245.1. GTDB lineage: Bacteria > Bacillota > Clostridia > Lachnospirales > Lachnospiraceae > RUG191. Next base: position 13,696 of record CAJOGN010000047.1, on the reverse strand, counting down.
GCAACGTCCAAGGAGGAATTCGACGAAGCAATCGATAAGGCACTTAAAGCAAAGGGACCTGTTGTTATAGATTGTGTGATTGCAAAGGACGATAAGGTATGGCCGATGGTAGCGCCGGGAAGCTCTATATCAAAGTGCTTCGATGAGAGTGACAGGAAGTAATGTCGCATAATATACAATAAGTGTGTATATATTATTGTAACGTAGTCAGCAGGGATTGAAGGTGTTGAACTTAATGACGAACAGCTTGATGCTGTATCAGGCGGAGGCTGCAAAGCCTAACAAAAAACCCGGGATAGATAAACTTATCTATCCCGGGTTTTTATTATCTAGTCCATTTGTAACCACATTTTCTACATGTGTATTGAAGTAATAGCTTACCCGGATTGGTGTCGTAATCCTTCTCAAGCTTAGCATTGTCAGCGCCGCATTTAGGGCATTTGCGAGCACTACCGACATCACTGCATCCGCCTGATACTGCTTCAAGCTGTTCGTCGTTTAGCGCTATACCCTCTTCTTGTCAACCTTCAATAATATATACACCATTATAATACGAAAGGCGACATAATAATAGAATAATGTCGCAATTTGCGTTGCAGGTGTGTATATATTAATGTAAGATAGTTAGTAAGGACTGATAGATTATTATGTATATAATCAAGGAGGTAACAGATATGAGAAAAGAATTATTAAAAGGGTTAACAGATGAACAAATAAAGAAGGTTGAAGCCTGCAAGAATCCCGAAGAGATTCTAGCTCTGGCAAAGTCTGAAGGTGTTGAACTTAATGACGAACAGCTTGAGGCTGTATCGGGCGGAGGATGTTTTTTTGATACCCTTACGTGTCCTAATTGTAGATCAACTAATGTTAAGAAGTACGCCGACTATGGATATTATGAAGGCAGGACGAGATATGAATACAAATGTGATGACTGCGGACATCATTGGTATACTATAAATGATTAAATCTAACATAGTGACAGGGGAATTGATATGGTTGACAGATGTGGGGGATTAACGATAAGAGCGACTCGAATTGTGACAGTGCTTATATTAATATTCTGTTTAACATTTCCTATGTACGCTCGTGCGGCATACAACAGGGAAGATATACCGGTATATATATACGGGACGGAGGAAGAAGCGACATTCAGCGGCATATTCACAGATGATGTTCCGGTTCCGTACGTCAGCGTATCGCAATATCTTGGTGACGCATTTAATATTGTCTTTTCAATAGACGTGTTGGAAGACGGCATATATCGCTACAGCAATGATAAAGGTTATATGCTCTTTAATCCGAATACAGACAAGATTGTTATTGGCAATATGGAAATGCTTGTGTATAACACTTCGCAATCCTCCGACAGTGTTGCTGCTGAGGGTGCCGATGAAGATAGTGAAGAATCAGAAGCTGTTATATATGGCGGTGCTGAGTATTTAAGCGATGTAAGGGAGGCTCAGATTGATCTTAGCAGATATGGAATAGATATAATTGAGCAAGACGGGGAGATTTATCTTCCCATCACAACTTTGCAGATTATTACAGGAGGAATCGGAAGTATACTGGCTTTTGCTAAGGGAGCCATATCATTTTCTACGGGGTCTATAGACCCGCGCGTGGACACTTCACAGACCTATAACAATAATACACGGAACCCATTGGAAGCGGATTATACTTACAGACAGCTGTCCCTTTTTATGGACACAGCTTACGGATGTCCGCCTAAATGTGCGTTGAGTAATGATATTAAAGCCATGGGCTTTGATGCGGCAATGGATATGACTGACGATACAAGGATGGTAAAGCAGCTAATCAAATCAGAAGACACGGTTGATTTCTTCTTTGGTATATCCATATTGAGTGAAATGCTATATGACGGAGGACATACCGCTCTTATTGGTCCCCTTGAGGAAAATTCCGACAAGGATGCCGTTAGAACGTATTATAAGACGCTTATGTTCGATGATAGTGATTACAGAACACAGCTTTTGAACAAATGGAGTAGTATCCATTTCCGCCAGGAAGAGGATTCTTCGAGAATTGCCAATTATATGGATGGCTATAAGGACTATACGCCCTTCTTTATAGAATATAATGATGATACCACCATAAAATATGCATATTTCGAGTACGACGATACCGGGATATTTGTGTTTAGTGAATTTGAAAGTAACACTATTAAGTATTTCAGACAGGCCCTTGATCTTGCCGCGCAGCATGGCATGAAGAATTTCTTAATTGACGATTCATATAACGGCGGTGGACAAACCGGCTATTTATGCTATATGTTAGGAATACTGACCGGAGATACATCGCTCTATTACAGAGGGACATTTACTGACAATTTATTAGTGGACAGGCACGAGTGTGACTACAACAACGATGGGGTTTATGGGGACGTTAAGGAAGATGCAGGATATAATTTCAATTACGGAGTACTTTGCTCTGCTTATTCATTTTCCTGTGGTAATATACTGCCTACCTATGCTAAGGCGGCAGGCATTCCTATAATAGGTGAAACCAGCGGTGGCGGTACATGTAAGGTTGGTTTCTTTCCTCTTCCCAACACCTATATGGGGCAGTATTCAGCCTACAAGACATATACATACAAGAATGGAGACAATGTAGAAAACGGTGCTACGCCCGATTATGACATAACTAAGCTTACAGCAGACGGTTTAGTAGATTATAGCGATTTTCATAATTTTGCGCTTCTTGACTTTATACTGGATACACATTATTCTAAGCAGTCACCTTCTAATCAGACAACACAAAATGAGCAGGCCACAGGTGTAACTGTTAAGGTTAAGAAGGCACCTAAAACATATGACTTTTTCAGTATCTTTAAGTAGGGTTGACAGGGGGCGTCCCCCTATCATTGATTAAGCTGTTAGTCGGAATGACAGGACTCGAACCTGCGACCTCGTGGTCCCTAACCGCGCGCGCTACCACCTGCGCTACATCCCGATATGCTGCATGCTTGCGAAGCAAGCGTGCTGCACGGCGAACCCCTTTTCGCGAAGCGAAAACTACAATGGGGTGAGCCTCCTTACCCGTCCGACGAAGTCGGTCTACAATCGGGCGACACTCCTTACGAACCCCTTTTCGCGAAGCGAAAACTACAATGGGGTGAGCCACCTTGCGAAGCATCAACAAATACTATACCATATTCTTCAACTTTTGTATATCCATCTTAAAAAATATAATATGAAAGACTTTAAAATACCATATTTTTGTGTATAATAGTTAGGTCAGCAAAATATTAGGAGACACTAACAATGGTTACATTTTTTATTGCAATACTTATACTTATAATTGGATATTTTACATACGGAAAGCTCACAGAGAACGTATTCGGACCTGATGATCGTACGACACCTGCGGTGGCGATAAATGACGGTGTTGACTATACGCCAATGAAAACATGGAAGGCTGTACTTATACAGATGCTGAACATTGCTGGAACGGGACCGATTTTTGGTGCGCTTATGGGGGCTTGCTATGGCCCTGTAGTATTCTTATGGATTGTATTCGGCTCAATATTAGGCGGTGCAGTGCACGACTATATGACGGGAATGGTCTCTGAACGCCATAACGGTGCATCTATTGCTCAGCTCGCCGGAATATATATGGGCAAGCCGGCTTTATACATTATGAGAATATTTTCGGTAATATTGCTTCTTCTTACAGGAACAGTGTTTGTTACAAGCCCTGCAGTCCTTTTAGATAAGATTACTCCCGATGCCCTTAATGTGACATTTTGGACTATTGTGATACTTGTATATTACGTTTTGGCAACACTTCTTCCTATAGATAAGATTATCGGAAAATTTTATCCTATATTTGGGGTAATACTTATAGTTATGGCTGTAAGTATCGCAGGGGCAATCTTCCTTAGCGGTGATTATAAAATGGCGGAGCTTACACTTGCCAATATGCACCCTGAAGGACTTCCCACATGGCCGTTTATGTTCGTAACTGTTGCTTGCGGTGCCATATCCGGATTCCATGCTACCCAGTCTCCTATGATGTCGAAATGTATTAAATCGGAAAAAGATGGAAGAAAAGTATTCTATGGAGCTATGATTATAGAATCTGTTATAGCGTTAGTGTGGGCAGCTGCAGGAGTAGCATTTTACCAAGACACAGGTAGTCTGAATGAAGCTATTAACGTATTTGGACAGTCAGGGGTTGTATATAATATCAGTACTAAGATGCTCGGAACAGCAGGCGGTGTCCTTGCAGTCGTTGGTGTTGTAATATGCCCTATAACATCAGGTGATACAGCATTTCGTAGTGCAAGACTTATTCTGTCTGAGTGGACAGGGCTTGACCAGAAGAAGATCAGGAATCGACTTGTGATAACAATACCTCTTCTTGTGGCAGGTGGAATCTTGACTCAACTTGATTTTACATCTTTGTGGAGGTATTTCTCATGGAGTAATCAGACACTTGCTATGATTGCACTGTGGGTATGCACCGTATACCTTGTCAAGAATAGCAAGAGGAAGATATACAGTCTTATTACGGCTGTTCCTGCAACATTTATGAGTGCCGTTAGTCTGACATATATTATTATGGCAAGAGAAGGCTTCAGGCTTCCTTCTACGATAGGTTATCCGGCAGGAATCGTATTTGCGCTTGTCCTTTTTGCCGTCTATTGTTATAGAATGGCTTCATACCGAGTGTCAGAACAACAGATATAGGAGAAATATATGGTTCGGCAGGGATATCTATATAAAATGCGACAATATTCTATGGATAAGAGATGTCTCAAAATGAGGCATAACAATATCAGAATGCATTATTAGTCGTACGATATAGCACACTAATAGAAGGACTCCTAAGATTATGCATATTACATTGAAGGCTGTCCTAGGGATTCTGATGAATTCCATCTCATACATAATTATAAATGCAATGCCGATTATTATTACTATCCATAGTGGGTGATAGTAAAATGCACCAGCAAAATCCCCTGATAATGCTGCAAGAAATGCTCTTGTCATGCCACACATTGGGCATGGCAGTCCTACAATATAATCAAGAGGACATTTATATATATCTAACAAAACTAAAAATGCGACGGCTAATATAACAACCGTCGCAATTATTGTTCTTTTTAATTTCTTATTACTTTGCATATTGACCATCGATAAATACTACTTCTGTATCAGCACCAAAATGCTCAGAACCATATACCTCTGTAAGAGCAATAATCCAGTCAACTAAAGCCCAGATACCGCAGCCTCCTACAGTTAATAACTTTAATATGCCAAGACCAATCTGTCCTCTTACGAATCTGTCAACTCCGAATTCTCCAAGAAGAAACGAAAATACCCATGCGTATACATTTTTGTCAAATCTCTTTTCCATATTCTCTTTTCCTTTCTATAACACATTTTTTCTACCGCAACATTTTATTATATATAAATCCAAATGTCAAATCACATTTACCAGTGCTACTAACTACATATACTCTTATATGCCAAATGTGTTGGAATTTGCCCTGATTAGTTGTATAATATTTCCCTAAGGACCTAGATTTATTGCCCTTCTTCTTGGGCTTACTAATAGAGGAAAATGGAGATAATAACCTAATGAAATTCTAGGGGAATAGATATGAATGTATATGATTTTGATGGGACAATATATCCGACAAACGCTACGGTGCAATTTTTTTTATGGTGTATGCTGCGTCATCCTAAGCTGATTTTTACATTTGCCCCTAAGATGGCGTGGTATATGTTACTTTGTGCTATCGGCAAGATGCCACAGTGTCTGTTGTATCGCAGGTTCTTAGGCTTCCTTAAGAAGGTGGAAAATGTTGATGCAGAAATCGAGCGCTACTGGAACAAGAATGAGAAGAAGATTGCCAGCTGGTATCTTAATCAAAAAAAGGATGATGATTTAATTATTACCGCATCTCCTTCCTGTATAATTGGTTCAATTGCCAAAAGGATTGGAGTGGATTATGTGGCCACTGAATATGTTATAAGATACGGGGTTTTTATTGATAATTTCATGTATGCCAAGGAAAAGGCACGGTATATGATAGACCACAAGATGCCTGTAATAAAGAAATTCTATTCTGACTCTCTATCAGATACGCCTATTGCCTTGTGGGCCGACAAAGCGTATCTTGTATCAAGAAGGGCTACGAAGATTGAAGAGTGGCCGATGGATTCTAAGACACTTAAGAAGGCGAAAAAACGAACAGAAGCAGGCTGGAACATTCACATTTAATAGGTCATAAAACCTACATATAATGTGGAATAAATCCCACATATAATATGTGAATCTTTTATGTATTGGTTTTATTTTCTTAAGATTGTGATATAATGTCTAATGTTGCAGGCTTGGATTAGGCTATTATTAGTAAAATTTAATGCTTGACAATTTTTTAACAAAGTATATTATATATACGTAGAGATTACAAATAAGGGGAATGATTATATCACATTTCCCTTAATTCTATGAAAAGAAAAGAGGTACAAACTATGAGTAGAGTATTCAATTTTTCTGCAGGACCTGCAGTGCTTCCGGAAGAAGTGTTAAGAGAAGCCGCAGACGAGATGCTAGACTATAAAGGAAGCGGTATGTCCGTTATGGAGATGTCGCATCGCTCCAAAGTATTCGACAATATAATCAAAGAAGCTGAGAAAGACCTTAGAGACTTGATGAATATACCTGATAATTACAAGGTGTTATTCTTACAGGGTGGAGCATCACAGCAATTTTCGGCAGTGCCAATGAACCTTATGAAGAAGGGCAAGGCAGGCTATATTGTAACCGGACAATGGGCTAAGAAGGCGTTAGCTGAGGCAAAAAGATATGGTGACGCTATTGAGCTTGCAAGCTCGGCAGACAAGACATTTAGCTATATTCCTGATTGCTCTGACCTTCCGATTACAGAGGATATGGACTATGTATATATTTGCGAGAATAATACAATCTATGGTACGAAGTACAAAGAGCTTCCCAATACCAAGGGAGTTGACCTTGTAGCGGACGTATCATCATGCTTCTTGTCAGAGCCGGTTGATGTTGAGAAATACGCTATGATATACGGTGGCGTTCAGAAGAACATTGGACCTGCAGGTGTTGTAATTGCAATTATTAGAGAAGACCTTATTACTGATGATTGTCTGGAAGGAACACCTACAATGCTTAAGTATAAGACTCAGGCAGACGCAGATTCGCTGTATAACACACCACCTTGCTACGGAATCTATATCTGCGGCAAAGTGTTCAAGTGGATTAAGAAGATGGGTGGCCTTAGTGCTATGAAGGAGCACAATGAGAAGAAGGCTAAGATTCTATACGACTTCCTTGATGAGAGCAAGATGTTCAAGGGTACTGTTGTTGAGAAGGATCGTTCACTTATGAATGTACCTTTCGTAACAGGAGACAAGGACTTAGATGCCAAGTTCGTAGAGGAAGCAACCAAGGCAGGCTTTGTCAACCTTAAGGGTCACAGAACAGTCGGCGGTATGCGCGCATCCATCTACAACGCAATGCCGATTGAGGGCGTAGAGAAGCTCGTTCAGTTCATGAAGGATTTTGAAAAGGAGAATTAATTATGTACAAATACGCATGCTTAAATCCGATTGCACAAATCGGACTAGATAATTTTACTACCGACTACAGACAGGTAGAAGACTATAGTGACGCAGACGCAATTCTCGTTCGCTCTGCGAAAATGCACGATATGGAGTTTAATGATAAGCTCCTTGCAATTGCCAGAGCCGGAGCCGGCGTCAACAACATTCCCGTTGACGAATGTGCCGAGGAAGGTATCGTGGTATTCAATACTCCGGGGGCTAACGCCAATGCGGTAAAGGAGCTTGTGTTCGCAGGTATGCTTCTTGCAAGCAGAGACATCGTTGGTGGAATTAAGTGGTGTGAAGAGAACGCAAGTGATGCTGATATAGCCAAGAGTGCAGAGAAAGCTAAGAAGCAGTTCGCAGGAACAGAGCTTGCCGGCAAGAAGCTTGGTGTAATAGGACTTGGTGCTATAGGTGTGCGGGTTGCCAATGCAGCCACACATCTTGGTATGGAAGTGTATGGTTACGATCCGTTTATATCAGTTAAGGCGGCATGGAATCTGTCGCGTTCTGTTAAGCATATTGGAAATGTGGAAGATATCTACAAGGAATGTGATTTTATCACAGTTCATGTACCGCTTCTTGATGACACACGTAAGATGATTAACAGAGACTCTATTCATATGATGAAGAGAGGAGTAGTTATTCTCAATTTTGCAAGAGATTTACTTGTGGATGAGGACGCTGTTCTTGGCGGACTTCATTCAGGAAAGATTCGACATTATGTAACTGATTTTGCCAATCCTACGGTTGCCGGACAAAAGGGTGTAATCTTAACACCTCATCTTGGTGCATCTACAGAAGAGGCAGAAGACAACTGTGCTATTATGGCAGTTAACGAGATTCGCGATTATATAGAGAACGGCAATATCAAGAATTCAGTCAACTATCCTAATTGTGATCTTGGTGAATGTCACGCTGCAGGAAGAATAGCTGTAATTCACCACAATAAGAAGGGTGTTATCTCTTCTTATACATCAGCTCTAGGTGACGCTGATATCAACGTAGCCGATATGTCTAACAAGTCTCGTGGTGATTATGCATATGCACTTCTAGACCTTGACTCACCAATGACAGAAGAAGCAATAAGGAAGATTGAAGAGAATCCTAATGTAATTAAGGTTAGGGTGATTAAGTAGAAATGAATTTTCACTAAACGCTTATTGACATAACAGTCAATAAGCGTTATTTTATATTTACTTCATGCAAGAATAGTCAAGATTCTTTGGATGGGTTCATTTATTGAGTCCATTTATCAATTGTCACAATAGTGATGTCTGTATTTTTAGCGAATGATTCTTGCAAAAACCAATTTTTATATTTTACAGCGAGAATATGATAGGAATATATACTGTGTTGGTGTCTTATTCTCGCAGAAAGGAGAATGAATGACCAACAAGAGAAATTATAAGAGTAATGTATTTGCAATGCTACTAGAGGATCAAGAGAGGGCATTGGAATTGTATAATGCAGTTAATAATTCGAATTATGACGATCCTACTCTGGTAGAGATTAATACGATTGAGGGAGGATTTGAACTGTCTATTCAAAATGATGCTTCATTTATATTCGATAATGTACTATCAATATATGAACACCAATCAACGTACTGCCCTAACATGCCACTAAGAAGCCTTGTATACTTTGCAACCTTAGTGCAAGAGAAGTATATGAACAGAGATATCTTTAGCCGTAGATTAGTGTCATTGCCGACGCCGAAGTTTATAGTATTCTACAACGGCACAGAGCCACAGCCTGAGTACAGCGAGATGAAGTTGTCTGATTGCTTTATTAACAAAGATGATGAAAAAAGTATGTTAGAACTTGTTTGCAAGGTGTATAATATAAATGCAGGTAAGAATAAGAAACTTTTGGAGCGGTGCAGGTGGCTTGCTGATTATATGGTATTCGTTGATAAGGTAAGAGAGTATCATAAAGGCAGGACAGAAGCTGAACTAGAAGAGGATATAAGTAAAGCAATTGATTACTGTATTAAGAATAACTATTTAAGGGAGTTTTTCACATCCAGAAGATCGGAGGTGTTAGAAGTGACTAAGGTAGATTATACGTTTGAGAGAAGAATGAAGCTTAATTATGAAGAGGGCGAGAAGGACGGAATACTGAAAGGCGAAGCCAGAATAATTCGTGAAATTATGAAGAATGAAAACAAGTCTGCAGAAGAAGTGATGAAATCAGTGGGTATCCCTGAGAGTGAGTATGATATTTATTTGAAGATGTTATGATTGTCTGAAAGATTTTACATCAGGAAGAATATTCCTCCCGAAGTTAGTGTGCTATCTTCGGGAGATTTTTTATGGTTGAAAGAATGTCGTGTTCTTACTATAATTGACTGTGTATGGATTAATAACCGGTTGGTGTTTTGAGTTGGTACTATAGACACAACTGTCAGGAGAGTATTGATGAAAGAGAAAAAAATAGGAACAATCATATATATAAGGCTTGTAATTTTGATTGTTATCTCCTTTGCCATAGCGGCAGTACTTGGAATTGGAGTGCAAAACTATTTTCAGCAACGCCAGTCATACACACTTCTTAGGGAGTATATTGAGGATTTTGAGGAGCACTGGGATTTTAATGCTGACATGAAGGACTATGCCTATGAATGGGGCTGGGGCGAAGCTGAAGATTTCTCCATTACGGAATTTCAGGACAATGCGCTGCTTGACAGAACGGTTAAAGCTAACGCAGGTGAGGTATCCGAGATTAACATTGTAGACGAGAATGGTATTGTAACACATTCTTCCAACCCTGAGATGGTTGGCGTTGATTTTCACAGTGACAGTTATCTCTCAGGATTTTTATGTCTTTTAGATAGAGACGGATATTATGCGGGGGATTTTTATCCCAATCCCTTTGATTCGAATGCTAATATTAAAATGGTATATAATGCCATAACTGTTAAGAATTACAAGGGATTTATAGCCTTCGGTTATGATAGAGAAATATTACAGAACCAGATGGAAAGTAAGCTGTGGAAGGGTGTTACCGGCAACAGGATAGGCAACACCGGATTTCTTATGGTATGTAACAACGACAAGACTATCGTGGGGGTTACAGAGGCGGCTATAAGCGATGTTGTTAAGATGGGTGTACCATATAATGGACAGGTGTCTTTGCCTGATGATGAAGATATCATTGCTTATGACAGAGCGAATTTTTACGGCGTAGAGAGCTATGTGGCTACAGTAAAAAAACCGGATTATTACCTGATTGCAGCTTATCCGGTAAAAGAGGCAAATGCGCTTCGTGGAAAATACAATGCGTTATTTTTGATTATCTTTACAATAATACTGTCTGTTCTCTTCGTGCTTCTATTTATACTTCTTAAGAATCACGTTATCAAAGAGGTGGGCAGTATACACAAGTCGTTGAAGCGTATTACGGCAGGGGATCTTGAGGAAAAAGCAAATGTGCAGGGTTCCTTAGAGTTTCACGAATTGTCAATTGGTGTTAATGATACTGTATACAGGCTCAAGGATATGATTCGTGAGGCCAAGGAACAGTTGGCTGAGGAGATGAAAAATGCGAGGCGTATACAGGAATCTGCAGTACCCAAGGTATTTCCTGAGGATGATCGTTTTTCGATATTTGCTTCTATGGATACAGCAGAGTCGGTAGGTGGAGACTTCTATGATTTCTTTATGACTGGTGATACACTTGTCATTGTGATGGCGGATGTATCCGGAAAAGGTATGCCGGCGGCACTTTACATGATGCGTGCTATGACTCTGATAAGGACTTACGCTGCTCAGGGTCTTTCAGTAGAAGAAGTTGTAGATAAGACCAACAAGAAGCTTTGCGAGGATGACGTTAAGGATAGATTTGTTACGGCATGGGTGGGATTTTTGGACTTCAAGACGGGAGTTTTGTCGTACGTTCACGCTGGTCATACGCTACCCATACTCATCAACTCTGAGGTGTCCTTTTTAAGGCAAAAGATTGACCTTGTAATGGGCGGATTTGAGATGGCTAAGTATAGAAGACAAGAGATTACTCTGTCTCCGGGAGACAGTATCTATCTATATACCGACGGAGTTACAGAGGCTCATAATCCGGATAAAGAATTGTATGGAGAGAATAGGCTTCTTGCTTTCATAAGAGAGCATGCCGGTGACAGCAAAGCTCATAAAGGCAATGAATTCTGTGAAGATAAATGTCAGATGATATTATCCGATGTGACAGCCTTTGAGAAGGATGCTCCTCAATTTGATGATATCACAATGATGTGGGTAAGATTTGAAGGGGTACAAACTTATGATGAATAGATTTTACAAAACCCATAGGCTGGAGACCATAATACTTATATGGTTTGAGACGATACTGCTTTTTTCATTGATTATCGCTTCGGTAGCGGGACTTTTGTGGCAGAATCGTCTTCAGAATCAGCAGGCATTCTCCATGATAGACAATTATCTTACCCAGTATGTACAGCGTATAGATGTGGCAAAAAGCATCAATAAAGAATTTGACGAATGGATGTCAGATATTATTGATGGCGAGGACACAGACGGTAAGGAAGCCTACTTCGATGATCACAGGCTTGAGAGAGTCGCTGTGTATAACAGAGACAGAATGAGCGAGATTAGTGTGGTGAATAGTTCAGGGATTGTCACATATTCTTCCAATCCTAATCTTAGAGGATACGATATTAGAAATGATGAACACCTTGCCCCCTTTTTATGTCTTTTAGAGGGGGAGTCATCTTATAGTGATAGCTTGGATAAAAGCTATTTTGACGGCTCTAAGGAATTAGCTTATATAGGAAGAAGCTTTCGGGACAAAAGCGGATTTATGCTATTTGCCATCAACGAGAATAATTATTCGGTATATTGGGACGAAGTCATAGAGGTGGTTACTGAGGACTCCAAGATAGGTATGACAGGCTATATGATTAATTGTGACAAGGATAAGACTATCTCTAGTATCACACATACCATGGAAGACAAGAAAGGAACAACCTTTGAGGATGTGTCCTTGCTTCCAGAGACGGAGGGGGAGATTAAGGAGACGATTGCCACTCTATATGGTAGCAAATGCTATGTGTCTGCGATGAATACTCCGGATTATTATATTATTGGAGCTTATCCGGTGGATGAGGCGGATCAATTCCAGGTGCAGAATAATATTATGTTTATAATCCTGTTCTTTGCCATAATTTCCGCCTTTTTAATAGTATTTTTCCTGCTGATAAAAAGGATTGTTATAAAAGAGGTGGAAAAGGCCCATGCGTCGCTAAAGAAGATTACTGATGGTGATTTGGAAGAAAAAGTAAAGGTTGGAGGCTCCATAGAGTTTAATGAGCTTTCGTCTGATATAAACGAGACAGTTGACAAGCTTAAGAGTTTAATAGAAGAAGAAAACCTTCGTGTTCAAAAGGAACTGGAAAATGCAAGGAATATACAGGAATCTTCCGTACCACAGGTGTTCCCGGAGGATGAGCGGTATAGCCTGTATGCATCAATGAATACTGCCAAAGCTGTAGGCGGAGACTTCTATGATTTCTTTATGGTAAATGATAATACTCTTGCGATAGTTATGGCAGATGTATCCGGCAAAGGTATGCCGGCGGCGCTTTATATGATGCGCGCCAAGACTCTTATAAAGTTTTATGCCGAACAGGGACTTTCGGTAGATGAGGTGGCGTCGAAGACAAATGTGGCACTTTGTAAAAATGAGTCTGCGAAGATGTTTGTAACTGCCTGGTTTGGATTTTTGAATCTTGACAGCGGAGTCTTAAGCTATGTTCACGCCGGACATACACTTCCGGTTCTTGTAAGTGGAGAAAATGTGTCTTTTATAAATCAAAAGAAAAGCATGGTGATGGGTGGTTTTGAATATGCGAAGTATTTAAGGCAGGAGGTGATATTGAAGCCGAAAGATTCCATCTATCTGTATACAGACGGAGTCACTGAGGCACGGGATGTTTCGGAGAATTTGTATGGTGAAAGGCGACTGCTCGAAGTGATTGGCACCAAAATAAAGGATATTGATGATACTAAGGAAGAATACTGCAAAAAGGCCTGCGAAATCATATATGATGATATAAATGATTTTACAAAGGGTGC
>CAJOGN010000046.1:4144-26072 GCA_905234245.1 uncultured Lachnospiraceae bacterium | reverse complement strand
AGGTAAGATTAGTGATAAAATTGATAAATCACAGATTACTCTTCTTGATGATTTTGCTAATGGTACTATTACTTCACTTGAAAAAGATAAAGAAGATGAGCTTGGTGGCTATCTTCTTACAGTGGAAGTTCCATCTAATGGAGCAACTGTTGATAATATGAACCTTACTGGAACAATAGTATTTGGAGAAGGAGCTCTAATAGAAGAATGGGGCGATAAAGCACCTGAATTTACTATTACCTCCATATATAATAAGGATTTCTTCCAGATTACTAAGGCAACAGATGAGGGACTTAATAATGACAAGTTTGATCTGACGTCACTCTTTGGAATGGTTGCCTATGCTCAGGAGCCGCAACAACCACAACAACCACAGAATAACAACAATAACAATAACAACAATAATAACAATAACAACAATAATAACAATAATAACAATAACAATAATAACAACAATAATAACAACAATAACGCTAAGAAGACAAATGATGCTGAAACGGCACTGAAGAATCAGAGAAATAGAGATAATAAATGGAATGCAGCTGGAAAGACTGTTGATTATGTAGCAAGTAAGCTTACAAATGTAGGTGGTACTGCAGCTGAAGTTGCAAAGTATGGCAAGATTGTATATAACTTTGGAAAAGGTATAGCTACTGGTAATCCTGCTGATATTGTATCAGGTGTAATTGGTGTAATTGAAGCTATGGGAATATTTGACGGAGAAGTTGATCCTAACAACCCTAGCAACAAGAGCCTTAATGACAAGGTAGATGATATGAATGTTCTCCTTAACGCAATGGACCAGAAGCTTGATACTGTTATTAAGAATCAATATAAGCAGATGACTCAAAGCTATGAGAACGCTCTTGATGCTCTTAAGACTGACTGCCTTAGAGCTGAGAAGATGCTTCAGGGTGCTAAGGATATATATGTATCTCAGGGTAACAAGGTGCCAGGTAAGAATGCAACTATTGATGAACTTAAAGCATACAATTCTGCCCTTATTAAGATAATGATGGAAGAAGAGAAGAAGGGTAATTCCGGATTCAGAGGTTATACAGCACTAATTAATCGTATAGAGAGTAACTATATACTTGTAACTACTGAGACTTCCAAGAACTGGGATAAGAATCCTATATTCTATAACGATAGTGCATGGTCACAATACTTTAATTATGACTCAGAGGGTTATTATCTAAGACAGGCATATAGAAATAATGTAAAGTATAGAATATCTACAGCATATGCTGTGCTTAGTCTCTACTACGAGATTCCTTCAAATGCAGATAGATATAATGACCTAACAATGAGGATGAAGTCTTCAATTGATACAATAGATGCTCATCCTGCTGGACCTGAGCCTAGCGAAATTTATAATTTTGACTACTATGATAAATACGTAGTTTATCCTTATGACAGAACATATAGCTCGACTTTCAAAAAAGTCATAAGGGGCTTTGAATGGCCGGCAAATGGAATTAGTTCGAAACAAGGACAGTATGGAACAATAAATGTTGGATTTTGGAGTGGAGATCCAACTCAAAAGATTACATCACCTATCAAATATGATGCTAATACTTATAGGTTGTATATGAGCAAACTACATGGTAAGAGTGTATGGGATGATTTAGTATTAGCATTCCCATGTATGGCAGCTGTAAAAGAAAATAATTGGAAAGATATGGGTGAGGGTATAGCCTTTGGAGGAGCCTGGACGAAATCAAAGTTTAGAGTTGAAGCTCAAGGAAGACTTAGTTTCCACGACTGGATATGGTATGAACAAATTCTAACATGGAATGGAAAGTTTAATAGTGTTAAGACATATGATACAGGTGAAAAGAACAACCCACAGAAGAAATTTTTACGACCTAGATTTATGTAAACAATAGTTTGACATAATAATATGCCCCCATTTACTGGGCAATCATATTTTTTGATATTTTTATTGACAAACGTGTATTAGTATGATTAAATACTAGATAACTAAATAAGATTGAAACCGATGAGAAAGAGTAAGTAGTCAACTTCCCTATTCTAAGAGAGAGCTGTAGATGGTGTGATTATGGCAGAATATATTTTGATGAATGGACTTTCGAGGGCGAGCTGAAATAAGAATAAAGTAGGCGAGACGGAGCAGACACTTCGTTAACAATGTCAGCATATGATGGTATGCGTTGAGTGGTCAATAGAGTAAAGCTATTGACAAGCCGGGTGGCACCGCAAGATATTAGATATTTTGTCCCAGCAATCGTAAGATTGCTGGGATTTTTTGTATGCAGCATTTTTACGAAGTAAAAGTGCTGCACGTCGAGCGCCTTTTCGCAGAGCGAAAACCAAAATGCGCGAGACACCTTGTTATATGCAGCATTTTGGCAAAGCCAAAGTGCTGCACGTCGAACCCCTTCGTGCGAAGCACGAACTAAAATGGGGTGAGACTCCTTATTAGCTTAGAAAGGAAGTAAGTATGATACTAGACACAATCGTAGAGGACAAGAAAATAAGGCTTAGAGAAGAGAAGGATATACTTCCATTAGAGTATATGAGAGATAAAGCCTATTGTGTATTGAAGGATAAGAGTAGAGATACAACACTTTTCTATCATAACCTAGCCAAGGATGGAATTAGTATTATAGGTGAATTTAAGAAGGCATCTCCTTCTGCAGGGGATATTAATTCATCAATTGATTTACTAACAAGAATAGATGAATATAATGATTCAGTTGATGCAATTTCCTGTCTTACAGAGAAGGATCATTTCAAAGGAAGTACCGAATATCTAAAGCAGATTAGAGCAAAGTCAACGCTTCCAATTTTAAGGAAAGACTTTATGATAGACGAATACCAATTCTACGAAGCTAAGGTAATAGGTGCTGATGCAATACTTCTTATATGTGCCATACTAGATGATGTTCAGCTGAAAGCTTTCTATCAGCTTTCACAAGAACTAGGGTTAGATGTGCTAGTTGAATGTCACGACGAAGTGGAGATAGAAAGGGCTCTTGAGATAGAGGCTCCTGTAATAGGAATTAATAATCGTAATCTTAATGATTTTACAATATCCCTTGATACAACCAAGAGACTTAAGAAATACATTCCTGAAGAAATAATTGTTGTATCAGAATCAGGCATTAAGACAGATGATGATGTTCGTTTTCTAAAGGACTTAGGTGTTGATGCATTCTTAATAGGTCAGTCATTTATGGAATCGAAAAGTCCAAGAGAACTTGCAAGAAGATGGAAGGAAATGTGATAGATTCTATTAACAAGAAGAAAGAGCATGTGACATAAGAGAGCAGGTTAAGAAGATGAAGATTAAGATATGTGGAATCACAAGTGAGAAGGAAGCAGATTATCTTAATGATAATAAGGTAGACTTCGCTGGATTTGTGTTTTACGAGAAAAGCAAACGGAATATTACAATAGATAAAGCCAGACTAATAATGGACGGACTTAATTCTAGCATAAAGAAGGTGGCAGTTATGGTTTCCCCCACGTTAGATGAAGTTCTAAAGAAGGAGAAGGATGGATTCGATATAATCCAGATTCATGGAGAGCTTAAGGAATCAATACTTGATAAGACTAGAAAGGAAGTCTGGTGCGCCATTAATCTATCAGATGAGGAATATGAAGAGAAGATACGATGGCTGAACAAACTAAAGCCTAATCAATACGCTAAGATAACAGGCATTGTAATTGATTCTAAGAATTTTGGCTCAGGAGAAACATTTGACTGGCAGCGCAACAAGGACAAGCTAAAAGAGAAGGTTTTTAAGGACAAGAAATTTATCCTTGCAGGAGGCCTTAATTCAGACAACGTCAGCGAGGCAATATCAATCCTCCATCCAGACATAGTTGATGTGAGTTCTGGCGTGGAAGCTTATATTGATAAGATTGGTAAAGATAAAAGGCTAATAGATGATTTTGTTTTGGCAGTAAAGCAAAGCCTGCGGGCCGACACTCGGTAATTAGACATAAGATTAAACTAGATTGAGCGAGCAGGCTGAAATTACTAGAAAGGAAGCATTATGAACGAAAAAGCATACTATGGACAATTCGGTGGTCAATATGTTGCAGAGACCTTAATGAACGTCCTAAACGAGATTGACGAAGAATTCGAAAAGGCAATAAGAGATGAAGAATTCATCAGGCAGTACAATTACTATCTTAAGGAATATGTAGGAAGAGAGACACCGCTTTATCTGGCCGAGAATCTCTCTAAGAAATACGGCACTAAGATATACCTTAAGAGAGAAGACCTAAATCATACAGGAGCTCACAAGATTAATAATGTATTAGGACAGATTCTTCTTGCTAAGAGAATGGGCAAGACTAAGATAATAGCTGAAACAGGCGCAGGACAGCATGGAGTTGCAACAGCAACAGGATGTGCTCTATTCAATATGGAGTGCACCGTATTTATGGGCAGCGAGGATGTTAAGAGACAGGCCCTTAATGTAATGAGAATGGAGATGCTTGGGGCAAAGGTTGTGTCAGTTGAATCAGGCTCCAACACCCTTAAGGACGCAACAAATGAGGCCATTAGGACATGGGCTAAGACGGCAGAAGATACATTTTACATAATAGGTTCAGCAATAGGACCATATCCGTATCCTAAGATGGTCAAGGAGTTCCAGTCATGCATCTCAAGAGAAGCCAAGAAGCAGCATTTTGAGAAGGAAGGAAGACTTCCTGATGTAGTTATGGCATGTGTGGGAGGTGGCTCTAATTCCATTGGAATGTTTGCTGACTTTATTGATGAAAAGGATGTAAAGCTAATCGGAGTCGAGGCAGCAGGCAAGGGAATTGATACTAATGAACATGCGGCATCAATGGCAAGAGGCCATATTGGTGTACTTCACGGAACCAAGTCATATTTACTAAGTGATGAGGACGGAAATGTGCAGTTAGCCCATTCCATTTCAGCTGGACTAGATTATCCAGGAGTTGGCCCGGAACACGCATTTCTTAGAGATTCAGGCAGGGCGGAATATGTTCCAATTACAGACGCAGAGGCTATGGATGCGCTAATGGAATTAACGCGAGAAGAAGGAATAATCCCTGCAATTGAAAGTGCCCACGCAGTTGCCTACGCAATTAAATATGCCAAAGAAATGACAGAGAATCAGTCAATGATTATCTGCTTATCTGGAAGAGGCGACAAGGATGTTAATACAATTTCAGATTATATTGCCGGTAAAGGATATCTTAACTAAGGGGGTGATTGTTGTGAGTAATAGAATTGAAGAACATTTATCGAAATTACAGGAAAAGGGTGAGAAAGCCTTTATTACATATTACACAGCAGGACTTGGAGGAATGGAGGCCACGAAGCGAATCATAGAAGCCCAGAAGGGATATACAGATGTTATAGAGCTTGGCATTCCATTTTCTGACCCCATAGCTGATGGAAGCGTGATTCAACAAGCAAGCTATGACGCGATTTTACAGGGCTCCAGCTTAAGAAAGACATTTGAACTAATGAAGGACATTAGAGACGGTGGGAGCCAGCAGCCAATACTATTCATGATGTATTACAACACAATTGTTAATTACGGAATAGAAGCCTTCGCTAAGAAATGTGATGAGTGTGGCGTAGATGGACTTATTGTTCCCGACCTTCCTTTAGAGGAACAAGAGGAGCTTCAACAAGCCATTGCAAAGTACGACACAACAGTACTTGTTCAACTTGTATCGCCAATAAGTGCTGATAGAATACCAACAATTCTTGAGAATGCAAGAGGATTTGTATATTGCGTATCTTCTATGGGAGTTACAGGTGGTAAAGGAACATTTCACAGTAAGGTAATAGATTATCTAACTGATGTTAAGAAGCATTCCAAGATTCCGGTGATAGAGAAGCGAAGGATGTAGAGCCAATGAGGGATATAATTGATGGAGCGATTGTTGGCTCACATTTCATCAATCTAATGAGAGAGGGAAATTATAATCCTAGTATTGCAAGGGAATATGTAGCTAGATTTAAGAAGGACATACAATAGACAACATCCTAAGCACCAAATTCCTGCACGCTCATAAAGAAAATCGCGTCGCAGGATTTGGCTGCTTAGGTGTAGAACTAGATGATTAATACTTACTTGAAAGGAGACATAACATGATTAAAGAAGCTATTGAGAAAATTGTAATGAAAGAAGACCTTACTTATGATGAGGCATACACAGTAATGAATGAGATAATGTCCGGTGAGACATCTCAGACACAGAACGCGGCATTTCTGGCTGCTCTCTCAACCAAAAGCACGAAGAAAGAGACTGAAGACGAGATACTAGGATGTGCTAAGGCTATGAGAGAGCATGCCATCAAATGCGATCTAGGTAATCTGGACGCAATGGAAATAGTAGGTACAGGTGGAGACAGAGCAGGAAGCTTTAATATCTCCACAACAACAGCATTTATTGCAGCAGCAGCTGGAATCAAGGTGGCAAAGCATGGTAATCGTGCAGCATCCTCCCTTAGTGGTACAGCTGACTGTCTTGAAGCTCTTGGAGCTAATATTGACAAGAGCCCTGAGGAATGTAAGAAGCTGCTTTATGATACTAACTTCTGCTTCTTCTTTGCTCAGAAATACCATACATCAATGAAGTATGTTGGTGCTATTAGAAAAGAATTAGGCTTTCGAACAGTATTTAACATATTAGGACCTCTTACTAACCCAGGATGTCCTACAAGACAGCTTCTTGGTGTATATGATGAGTGTCTTGTGGAGCCTCTTGCAAGAGTTCTGTCAGATATGGGGGTTAAGAGAGGAATGGTTGTATATGGCCGTGAGAAATTAGATGAAATATCTGCTGTTGGCCCAACCTTTGTATGTGAGGTTAATGACGGATACTTTAAGTCTTATGACATTTCCCCGGAGGTATTCGGCTTCGACAGATGCGACAAGGCGGAGCTTGTAGGTGGCACCCCTGAGGAAAATGCTAATATCACCCGAGGCATCTTGAAGGGCGAGATTAAGGGTGGCAAGAGAAATACTGTTCTTATGAATGCAGGAGCAGCCCTATATATCGGTAACAAAGCCGACTCCATCGCTAAGGGCGTCATCATGGCTGAAGAGATTCTCGATTCTGGCAAGGCATATGATGCATTAGAGAAGTATATTAAGGCATCTAATTCGTAAGAAGAGCACATCTAAGCAGCAGGTGTTTGGTGCTTAGATGTATAAGACATAAGAGGTACTATTATGAACGATTACGACACATTACAACAATACACTAGAGATTACAATTACATTCCAGTAAAGAAGGAGATTCTTTCAGATGTGACAACTCCTATTGAACTTCTTCGAATCCTAAGAGGCGTAAGCCCTCACGTTTTCATCCTGGAGAGCGTTATGGAACAGGAAAGCTGGGGCAGATATACATTTCTTGGATATAACCCTAAGCTATGTATTACCTGCAGCAACAACCATCTTAAGATATACGACGCTAACGGCGCCCTAGTTCTTGAAGAAGTAGTTAGGGAACCTAAAGCTCATCTTAATGATATATTAGACAAATACAAGAGTCCTAAGCTTAAGGGTTATCCTTCCTTTACAGGTGGACTTGTAGGTTATTTTTCATTCGACTATATCAAATACGCAGAGCCTAAGCTCAACCTCGATGCTGAGGATACAGAGGGCTTTAAGGATTTTGATTTGATGCTATTTGACAAGGTAATTGCCTTCGATAATCTTAAGCAGAAGATTGTAATTATTGCTAACGCATCAACTGACAATTTCAAGGAAAGCTATAATCAGGCCCTAACTGATATTGATGATATTATTAAGCTTATACGAAATGGCAAGAAGGCGGACATTCCTAAGGGAGAGCTTTTGTCAGAATACAGAGCCCTATTTAGTGAAGAGGAATTCTGCGAGAAGGTTAACAAGGCCAAGGATTACATCTATGAAGGTGATATATTCCAGGTTGTACTTTCTAACAGACTAGAAGCTGACTTTAAGGGAAGCCTGTTCGATACATATCGCATCCTAAGAACTCTTAATCCGTCGCCTTATATGTTTTATTTTAGCGGTGACGATATGGAGGTTGCAGGTGCAAGTCCAGAGACGCTTGTTAAGTTAGAGGATGGGGTATTACACACATTTCCACTAGCAGGCACAAGACCAAGAGGCAAGGATGAGAGTGAGGATAAGAGACTAGAAGAAGAGCTTCTAAGGGATGAGAAGGAGCTTAGCGAGCATAATATGCTTGTTGACCTTGGCAGGAACGACATCGGAAGAATCTCTAAGTTCGGCACCGTTGAGGTTGAGAAATATATGGAGGTTCAGCGCTTCTCTCATGTGATGCATATTGGTTCAACCGTAAGAGGAGAGATTAGTGATAACAAGAGCCCTGTTGATGTAATTGATGCAATTCTTCCGGCTGGCACATTGTCTGGGGCGCCGAAGATTAGAGCCTGCGAGATTATTAATGAGTTGGAGAATAATAAGCGTGGCATATACGGTGGCGCCATAGGATATATTGACTTTACAGGAAATCTTGATACAGCCATAGCCATTAGGATTGCCTACAAGAAGAATGACAAGGTGTTCGTTCGCTCAGGCGCCGGAATCGTTGCAGATTCTAATCCTGTAAGCGAATACAATGAGTGCATTAACAAGGCGAAGGCGGTAATGCTTTCCATTGAGAAGGCATCTAAGATGGAGGACTAGATATGATTATACTAATAGATAATTACGATAGCTTCTCATATAATCTCTATCAGATGTTGGGAAGTATAAGCGCTGACATAAGGGTTGTACGAAATGATGATATTAGCCTGCCTGAGATTAGAAGAATGGCAGACCACATAATATTAAGCCCTGGTCCGGGACGACCAGAAAGGGCCGGAATATGCGAGGATGTTGTAAGAGAATTTGCAGGTAAGATTCCTATCCTTGGAGTGTGCCTTGGTCATCAGGCAATATGCGAAGCATTTGGGGCAAATGTTGATTATGCATCCCGTCTTATGCATGGTAAGAAGTCAGTTGCAAGCATTGATAATTCCTGTAAGATATTTGCAGGGCTAGATGAAGAGATTGAGGTTGCAAGATATCACTCTCTAAGTGTATCTAGAAACAATATGCCAGCTGAATTGAAGATAATAGCAAGTGCTAATGATGATAATGAGATTATGGGCGTTAAGCATAGAGACTACGAAGTGTATGGATTACAATTCCATCCAGAGTCAATACTGACTCCAGATGGTAAGAAGATTCTAAGTAATTTTCTTAATCTATAGAAGCACTAATAATGAATATATAGGCAATTACACTTATGTGTAGTTGCCTTTTTTGCATTCAAAAATGACGTAATTACGCGGTCTGTCGTTTGTGTCATGACACATAACTTTACATAGTACTTGACAGATGTAGCTTTAACCTTTACACTAGTGTCTAAGTAACCAAAGCCTGTGGCGCGATTGTTTAATAAGAATTTATGTCTAATTAGCCGAGGTCGTCAAAGCGATTTTCTTTATGAGCGTGACGACACTCGGTAATTAGACATAAGAGGTATAAGCTATGAACGAAAAATGTGATGTAGTAATTGTGGGAACAGGAGCAGCAGGCCTGTTCTCGGCACTAACATTTCCAGAAGATGTTAATATCCATATAGTTACTAAGACAAAGGTAGATGAATCAGACTCTTACTTGGCACAGGGGGGGATTTCTGTGCTTCTTGATAAAGAGGACTACGAAGAATACTACAAGGACACTATGAAGGCGGGACACTTCGAGAACAAGAAGAATGCCGTGGAATTAATGATTAAGTCTTCTAAGGAAGTCATTGAATTGTTAATTGAGTATGGTGTGGACTTCGAGAAGGATAAGGAAGGCAATCTGGTATTTACCAAGGAGGGCGCTCATTCCAAGGCCAGGATATTATTCCACGAGGATGAGACCGGTCGTGAGATTACATCTACTTTGCTTAAGAGAGTTAAGGAGAGAGACAATATAACAATTCACGAATATACAACAATGATTGATATCATCGCCAAGGATAATGTATGTGGCGGAATAGTTGTTGTTGATAAGAACCGTGAGCTTGCAGTAATAGAGGCTAAGGATGTTATATTAGCCTGCGGCGGAATCGGAGGGCTTTATAAGAACTCTACGAATTTTCCACATCTTACGGGAGATGCAATTGGAATTGCAATTAAGCATAACGTGGATGTTGAGAATCTTGACTATGTGCAGATTCATCCAACCACATTGTATACCAAGAACCCTGGAAGGCGATTCTTAATATCAGAATCTGTTCGTGGGGAGGGTGCAGTTCTTCTTGACAAATACGGTAACAGGTTTACAGATGAATTGCAGCCGAGAGATGTTGTTACGGCGGCAATAAGAGAGCAGATGCGTAAGGACGGCACTGATTATGTCTTAGAGGATATGAGGCCATTAGGTAAGCAGACTATTCTACATCATTTTCCTAATATATACGAAAGGTGCAAGCAGGAGGGATATGATGTGTTGCACGATCCAATACCTGTTGTGCCAGCCCAGCATTACCACATGGGCGGCGTCAAGGTTGACTTGAATAGTGAGTCATCCATGAAGGGCTTATATGTTGTAGGAGAAGCAAGCTGTAATGGAGTTCATGGTCGTAACAGACTTGCAAGTAATTCTCTTCTTGAAGCATTGGTATTTGCCAAAAGAGCTGCAGAAAATGTGACAAAGAGGGAAGACAAAGGACTTGACAATTATGTTGTTGACTTCGAAGAGTATAAGGACTTAGACGAAGTCTTTGATGATTATAGAACCAGTACATTGAAGAAGATTAATAAATAGGATAGATGGAGGAATCATGAATAATATTACAATGAAGTTAAATGTTGATAAGTATCTTCTTATGGCATTAGAGGAAGACATATCAAGCGAAGATGTATCTACTAATGCTGTAATGCCTGAGTATAAGAAGGGCACAGTTGACCTAATCTGTAAAGAGGATGGAATAATTGCAGGCCTTGATGTGTTTGGAAGGGTGTTCCATTTATTGGACACCTCTACTGAAGTCGATTACAAGGTTAAGGATGGCGACGAGGTTAAGAAGGGCCAGCTTATGGCTACGGTGACAGGAGATATAAGAGTGCTGCTATCGGGAGAGAGAGTTGCACTTAATTACCTGCAGAGAATGAGTGGAATTGCAACCTATACAAGAAGTCTTGTTAAGCTTCTTGAAGGAAGTAATACCACACTTCTTGATACGAGAAAGACAACACCTAATGCAAGAATATTTGAAAAATACGCTGTTAGAGTAGGTGGCGCTTCTAATCACAGATACAATCTCTCAGATGGTGTAATGCTTAAAGACAATCACATTGGAGCAGCTGGAAGTATAACCAAGGCTGTGGCCATGGCTAAGGAGTATGCACCATTTGTAAGAAAGATTGAGGTTGAGGTTGAGTCTCTAGAGCAGGTTAAGGAAGCAGCAGATGCCGGAGCTGATATCATCATGCTTGATAATATGGATGTTGATACAATGAAAGAAGCCATTAAGATAATAGATGGCAGAGCCAAGAGTGAATGCTCTGGTAATGTTACTAAGGAGAACATTGCCAAGCTTACAGATATTGGCGTTGATTATATATCAAGTGGAGCACTTACACATTCGGCACCAATATTAGACATTTCACTTAAGGGGTTACATGCGCTATGACAACTAAGGAAAGAAGAAAAGAGATACTTAACAAGTTAATAGAGGCAAAGGGAGCAGTCCCAGCTAAGGAGCTGGCTCTTGATTTCGGTGTAAGCCGCCAGATTATTGTGGGCGATATGGCAATTATCCGCGCACAGTATCCTGAGATTATCTCCACCAACAGAGGATATGTATATGGAGAGAAAAGCGCATATACACGGGAATTCAAGGTTAAACATGGCCCGGATCGTGTCAAGGAAGAATTGACACTGATTGTGGATCATGGTGGAATTATAAGAAATGTTAGCATTAGCCATAGAGCTTATGGTAGAATAAGTGCCGAGATGAGCATAAGCTCGAGACAGGATGTAACAGAATTTGTAGACAGGTTAGTAGACAGTAAGTCCACATTACTTGGCAGCGTAACAAGTGGTTATCACTATCACTTAGTGGAGGCAGCCAGCGAAGAGCGCCTCGATTTGATAGGAGAGAAGCTTGATGAGGCGGGATTTATCGTCCCTCTGTTGCCTTGGGAAAAGGAGTAAAACTATGACAGTAAAAGAAGTACAAGAAGAAATCATTAGACTTAAGAAGGAAAAGGACGTGTGCATCCTAGCTCACGCTTACCAGGACCAGGCGATTTTCGAAGTTGCCGACTACATCGGCGACTCTTTTGGTCTCAGTGTCCAGGGCCGCGATGCCGCCAATTCCAACATCATGATGTGTGGCGTTCGCTTCATGGCAGAGACCTGCAAGGTATTGTCTCCTGAGAAGAAGGTATATCTTCCTAATCCAATAGCAGGCTGCCCTATGGCAGAGCAGATGTCTGTAGAAGATTTGAGAGAAATGAAGAAAAAGTACCCAGGATATGCTGTTGTATGTTATATTAATACAACGACGGAACTTAAAACTGAATGTGACTTATGTGTAACAAGCTCTTCTGCTGTAAGACTTGTTAAGAAGCTTAAGGAGGACAAGGTCTTATTTATACCAGATCCTAATCTCGGTTCATACGTGGCAAAAGAGATTCCAGAGAAGGAATTCGCGTTTTACAATGGAGGATGTCCAAGACATATTATTATTACTCATAATGATGTACTTGCAGCCAAGAAGGCTCATCCAGGTGCCCTATTATTGGTACACCCTGAGTGTCGCCCAGAGGTTGTGGCAGAAGCAGACTTTATTGGCGCTACAACATCTATTATGGATTATGCTAAGGAATCTGATGCCAAGGAATTCATTATTGGTACAGAGAATAGCATTGTAGAGCATCTTCAATTTGATTGTCCTGACAAGATGTTCTATCCACTTTCTGTTAAGCTTTCATGTATGAATATGCGCGTAACTACTCTATTTGACATTTACAATACATTAAGAGGAGTAGGCGGCGAAGAGATTGTCCTCGATGATAGAATAATTGACAGTGCAAGAGTATGCATTGACAGAATGATAGAGGGATAGTAATGTCAGAAGAAACTAAGGAAAACCTTAAGAGCCCTGAAGAATCTAATGCTTCTAAGGGTGATGTGAAGCCTAAGAAGTCTAAGGCTAGGACAATACTAGGCTACTGCGGATTCATTGTGGGAATTGCGGCTGTGTTATTTGTAGCCTGTATGTTCCTTAAGATGACAGAGCCAGTAAACGTGGCTAGTCTGCAGGGTATTTACAAGGAAAAGAATACGTTAGATGTAGTAGTAATTGGCGCAAGCGAGGCTTACGCCAATTATTGTGCGCCTTTAGCTTATGAAGAATACGGCTATACATCATATTCCTATGGTGTATCAGGTGTGCCAGGAAGTCTCTACAAGTCAATGGTTAGAGAGGTTCTCGACAACCAGAATCCGAAGCTTATTGTTATTGAGATGAATGGTCTGTTGCAGCAGGATTATTATTATGACCGTCAGGGTAATCTCCATGGATATCTTGACAACATTAATTATGGCGACAACAGAGATGAAGCCATTGAGTATGCTGTTGCCGACAAGGATAAGGATGATTTCAAGACCATCAATTTCCTTAATGTGTATCATAATAGCTGGAAGGATTCTGGCAAATGTATAGCAACTCTCTTTACACGAATAGGAATGTTCCTTGAGCCTAAATCTAATCTTAAGGGTTATTCCACAAGAGCTAAGACTGCGTCAGCTGATGATCTTGATATTACTAAGAGTAATCATTTTACAGATAAGAGCAGAAAGATATTCGACGATTTAATGACATATTGTAATGAGAGAGGCCTTCAAAATGTGTTGTTTGTCCGTTTCCCTCATATGAATAAGGATACTGAGCCTGAGATTGCCGAGGAATTAACTAACATGGCCAGTGCCCATGGATATAAGTTCGTTGACTTTAGCCATTCTAAGGAAGAGGCTGGCATTGTTCCAGTTTATGATTATTATAATGATGAGCATTTTAACGCAAGAGGTGCCAGGAAATTCACATCATATTTTGGCAATTATCTTGTTAATAATTACGACCTTAAGGCCAACTATTCTGACGAGCTTAAGAAGAGCTGGGAGGACAGTGTAGCCAAAACTGAGGAAATATTGACTAGAGCAGAGCAGGATATTGATAAGAATTTGGGAAGAAATTATTATGAATTAAGTGTATACTTACCAAAGTGGTTTAAAGTGTAAGCTGTTAAGAAAGGACTTATCAGATGGAAAATGTGCTTGAGTGGTTAGAGGCTACGGCCAACAGACTACCTGAAAAAATAGCATTTACAAGTGAGACAGATGAAGGCGTTGATGTAGAGGTTAGCTTTAAGGATGTTAATAATAAGGCAAAAATCATAGCATCACTAATTATAGAGGAGGGGGACAAGACTCCTGTAGGAGTGTTCTCCATGAGAAGTGCAACAACTCCAATACTATTTATGGCATGTGCATATTCTAACAGAGCATATGCCCCTATTGATATGGCGCTTCCTAAGGCGAGAATTGGCAAGATTCTAGATAACCTGTCACCTGATGTTATCTTAGTTGACAAGGAAAGCTTCGAGAGCTTCTCTAAGCTGGCGAAGGAATTATATGCTGACAAGACCTGGAAGGTTGTTGTAGTTGACTTTGGGTGTGACATTATTAGGACATATTCTGATTCTAATTACGATGCTCCGTCACAGGAAAACAAGATGACTGAGGAATCTATAAATGAAGATAAGTTATCTAAAGCAAGAGCGTCTCATAAGGGTGAGGATGCCTTATATATAATTCATACATCTGGTTCATCAGGAAGACCTAAGGGTGTTGTTACAAGCCATGAATCACTCATTAATTACATTGACAGCTATGGCAAGGTTATGGGTATTGAGGAGAGTGACAGATTCGGTAACCAGTCACCTCTTGATTATATAGCTGCTATTCGTGATATTTATCTTCCATTAAAATACGGTGCTAGTTCATTTATTATTCCTAAGAAATATTTTATGGATCCTAATCAGCTATTTACATACCTTAATGATAAGAAAGTTACTTCAATTGGCTGGAGCGTATCGGCCCTTACAGTGCCACTTAGCTTAGGAGCTTTTGAAGATGTTAAGCTTGATACATTAAGAAAGATTTGCTTCTCTGGTTCTGTAATGCCTTGCTCAGCACTTAAGGTATGGCAGGAGAATTTGCCAGATGCATTATTCGTCAACCAGTACGGTCCAACGGAAGCAACAGCAAGCTGTACATATTATGTGGTTGATCATAAGGTAGATGAATCAGAGGTACTTCCTATCGGAAATGCTTATGATGGATATGATGTGTTCTTGACAGATTTAGAGGATGATAGTAAGGTAATTGCTAGCGAAGATAAAGAAGGTCAGATCTGTGTTGCAGGAATATCTCTTGCAATTGGTTATTACAATGACCCAGACAGAACTAATGACAGCTTCGTTGTAAGAAAGCTCAGTGATGGCTCTGAGAAGAGAATATATAAGACTGGTGACATCGGTGTAATCCATAATGGAATATTTGAATTCCATGGAAGAATGGACAGACAGATTAAGCATATGGGTCACAGAGTCGAGCTTGATGAAGTGGAATGTGCAGCTAATTCTGT
The DNA here is from genome assembly GCA_905234245.1 of uncultured Lachnospiraceae bacterium. Taxonomy (GTDB): domain Bacteria; phylum Bacillota; class Clostridia; order Lachnospirales; family Lachnospiraceae; genus RUG191. Next base: position 10,395 of record CAJOGN010000046.1, on the reverse strand, counting down.
AGATAGTGTTACAGAGAGCTGTTGCATATATAAGAAGGAAAAGGAATGCTTGTTCTTATACTACTCCGGAGATGCAACTAAGAGGGATTTGTCCTTGGCACTTCGCGAATTGATACCTGGATTTATGGTTCCTCGTAAGATAATTAAGTTAGATGAGCTTCCTAAGCTTCCAAATGGTAAGATTGATATTAGAACAGTAGAGGAGATGTAATTATGGAGACAAAAGAAACTATTATTGAGATTCTTGAAGAGATTAGACCTGACGTTGATTTTGCAAATGAGACATCACTTGTTGATGGCAATGTATTAGAGTCATTCGATATCGTATCGCTTGTATCAGAATTATCTGATGAATTCGATATTACAATTAGACCTAAGGACCTTGTTCCTGCTAATTTCAACTCTGTTGATGCAATGGTTAATTTGGTTAATACTTTACAGGACGAATAATTATGAATACACCTTGTTATGTTTTTGATTTTGACAAATTCGAAGAGAGAGCGGTAGCTATTACAAGTGCCCTGCCTAACATTCCCCTTACGTATTCCATTAAGGCGAATCCGTTTTTGCTAGGTGACCTTCCTGATGAGATTGCTCACGTGGAGGTATGTTCACCGGGAGAGCTAGAGATATGTAAAATGCTTAATATACCTGGCAGCAGAATTATCTATTCTGGTGTTGTTAAGGGCGAAGAGGATGTGCATGAGGCCTTAGAATATGGCGTTGATATTATTACATGCGAGAGCCTTCGTCATGCTGCATTAATCCAGGCGGAAAATGTTAAGGTTAAGGCTCTTCTTCGACTCACAAGCGGCAATCAGTTCGGTATGTCGTATGAAGATATAGAATATATTATTGAGAATAGAGAAGAGCATTTTAGTAATCTTGATGTGATTGGTCTTCATTTCTATTCTGGAACACAGAAGAATCTTCGTAAGATTAATAAGGATTTGGAGAAGATTGACAAGGCCTTATCTTCCCTTAAGTCTAAGGCTGGTTTTGAGCCAAGACTTATTGAATACGGACCTGGACTTTGCGTAGAATATTTCCAGGGTGACAATAATGATGCGCTTGAGATGGAACATTTGTCAGAAGCAGCTGAAGTGCTTAAGAAGTTCTCTGACAAATATCCTCTGGGTGTAGAGATGGGAAGATTCCTTGCAGCACCTTGTGGCTCCTTCTTCACCAAGGTTGTAGATAAGAAGAATAGTATGGATACTAACTATCTTCTTGTTGATGGTGGCATTCATCATCTTAATTATTTTGGTCAGAAGATGGCAATGGAGGTTCCTCCAATTAGCACTATTAGTAATGGATATAAATACAGTATCGAAGAGATGGAGGCTCACAAGGGTAATGTGAGAAAGAATTCCTTCGAGGCTGCTTATTGTATATGTGGAAGCTTGTGTACAGTTGCGGATGTTCTTGTTCGCGAAGCAACACTTCCAGAGCTTAATGTGGGAGATGTAATGTGCTTCGAGCGCTGCGGTGCTTACTCTGTAACAGAGGCGCCTGCCCTGTTTTTATCAAGGGAATTACCAAGCATTTTCACTAAGAGAGGGGATGAATATACCCTTGTTAGAGATGTGGTGAAAGCATCTAAGATTAATGTTAAAGGATTATAGAAAGTGGAGCTGATATCGTTACAATATGCGGCATTCGTATTGGTGTCAGTAGTACTCTATTATATTATCCCTAAGAAATACAGATGGATAGTTCTACTTGCAGGAAGCTTGTTCTACTATGTATATGTGTGCAAATTCTATGTGGGATTTATATTGTTTACTATTGTCTCGACCTACACAATTGCCCGCATAATAGATGGTCAATTAGTCAAAGAGACTGCTATAGTTAAGTCCCATAAAGAGGACTGGGACAGACAGACAAGAAAACAATATAAAGCTAAGGGAAGAAAGAAAAGGGCTGCTTTACTCATACTAGGGTTAGTCCTTAATTTTGGTATATTGGCATTCCTAAAATACATTCCATACGCCTCGCTACTTGGACTCCTTCTTCCTCTTGGAATCTCTTTCTATACATTCCAGTCAATGGGATATCTTATTGATGTATACAGGGAGAAGACGAAGCCAGAGACTAACATCGCAAGATTTGCTCTCTTCGTATCCTTCTTTCCGCAGATTATTCAGGGACCTATTGCAGTATATGATGACTTAGCCAAGCAATTGTACGTAGGTCACAAGTTCGATATTGAAAATATTAAGAAGGGCCTACTCCTGATTCTATGGGGTATGCTCAAGAAAATGGTAATTGCAGACAGAGCATTAGCCTTAGTTAATCTTGTAACTAAGGATTCAGCTTCTTACACAGGAAGCTATATATTATTTGCGGTTATATTATATGCCTTACAGCTGTATTGTGATTTCTCTGGAGGAATTGATATTATTCGCGGTGTTGCGAATCTCTTTGGAATTAATATGGCTGAGAACTTTAGAAGACCGTATTTCTCAACAAGCCTTACAGAGTATTGGCATAGATGGCATATTACACTTGGTAACTGGTGCAGGAATTACATATTCTACCCATTATCAATTTCCAAGAAGTTCCTTAATTTCGGTAAATGGTTAAAGCCAAAATTCGGAAAGCACATTGCCAAGGTATTTCCTGGATGTGTAGCCAGTCTTCTTACATTTATTGTAATCGGTGTATGGCATGGCTCTAATCTTAAGTACCTATACTTTGGACTTTGGAATGGAATTGTAATAATGCTGTCAGAGCTTTTCGCTCCCATAAATGAGAAGATTGCAGATAAGTTCTTCGACGTAACCAAGCTTAAGAGAAAAGGTGTCTTTGCTACTGTTGTATCAGTTATATGGACATTTATCCTTGTACTTGTGGGATATTATTTCGATGTGGCACAAGGGGCAATGGATGCATTCGACATGCTCTTTAGAAGTGTGACTGACTTCCATATTACGAATTTTGCATGGAGTAATTTCTATTTCCTACTGAAGGCAAGTGGACTTGAAACAAGTGATTTCTATATTATATTAATTGGTGCTATAAGCCTATTCTTCATAAGCTTCTACAAGGAGAAGAAGAAGGTAGAGGACTTAAGAGAGGTTATACTGTCAAGGAAGAGGGCTGCGCGTTTTTGGATAATAGCCTTAGGACTTGTTATCCTAATCTTCTTCGGCTACTACGGCTCAGGCATCGACCCAGCTGAGTTTGTGTATATGCAGTTCTAGGGAGAAAATATGGCTAGATTAGACAGAAAGTATTGTGATATATGTTCTAGCGTCCTTCCGTCCTTTGGTTACATGCGCCTATTAGACGGCAGCATGTGCATGGACTGCAATAAGAAGATATCCCCATTTCTTAAGGGTATTAAGGACCTTACTGTTGAAGATATGAAGCGCCATCTTAAGTACAGGCAGGACAATATGAAGAAGCTTGATGAGTTCAAGTCGGCAATTAGCTTCGGATATGATAAGAAGATATATATAGATCCTTATATGGCAGCCTTCGTTATTACTCCTAACAGGTTAGAGGAGATAGCCGTTGACAATCCTGATGTGATTTCTCTTCATGATGTAATAGAAACAGATACGCTAATTAAGGAATACAAGAAGGAACAGTTTGACAAGGACGAGGAAGGTCGAAGAATCAGATATTTTCCTCCTCGTATCAATTATTATTATGATTTCATAACAACAATTAGACTTAGAAATGAATGGTTTGATGAAGTTAGTCTTAGCCTTAATGGAAAAAGCGTAGAGGGGCGTGATTCCATAATGTATAGACGATGTAACAGTATGGCTAAGCAACTCAAAGACACCCTAATGGTTGATAATAACATTTTCAATAGGAAAATGGGTAGTAAGAGTCATCATACATTCAGGTTATAGAAGAGAGTGTAATAGGAACAATCACACATTTCCTTTATATCAAAGTGCTTATTATGACAGTAAGCACTTATTTTTTTATATAAATATTTCTTCAAATATGTTATAGTTTATGTAGGTGTGTGCGTTCTTCAATGCACCATATCATAAAGGGAATTTTTACATAACAGGAGAAGCGCTTATGGAGTTCATAAAACAGCATCGTCTTTTATCAATAATTGTAGGAGGAATTATATTGATAATTCTTGCTTTTGTAATTCTTTTTACAGTGTTGTCGTTTACGACGGAGACTGTGACAGAGCCTATTACATTTCAGGAGAAGTACACTCAGATAGAGGGTAAGATTAATAATCTTGTTGTGGAGGAGCCAGTAAGGGAAGGCTTCAAGGTTGATTTGATGTCATATACAGATAAGGTGAAGCAGGACTACGACATGAGTGTTGATGACAAGGACAAATTCATGACATTTGCAAGAAAAGTTGACAAAGAATCGGTACAGTCTAAGATGCATGTATTAGCATTCTATGGCAAGGTTAAGAAGCAATATGATGAAGATGTTGCCAATAATTTCTTCACTCCGGAATCGAAGGCTATGGTAGATAAGCTTTTTGAAGATTATAATACGGCATTTAGGGAGAATAGATATCAGGAGGCATATAATTTGCTTGATACCATTTCAGGACATTTGTCAGTTAAGATTAATGAGAAGGGTGAAGTAGTTCAGGCTCAGCCACAGCCAGTAGCAGAAGCGCAGGCGGTGGCACCAGGACAGGATCCTAATAATCCTAATAACCCTGCACCAACATCTAACGCAACGGGTAGAGCATATCATCCAGAGGCTAAGGCAGGAGACCAGATAACAGACCCAATTAATGGTAACCCTGGAGTTGTTGCTAACAACGGTATCGAGGTATACAAGCTTCCTAATGAGATTACATATTCATATATGACCAAGGAAGACTTCGTGCAAATGTGTATCGAGGATGGAATGCCTGAACGTCTTGCCAGACAGATGGCAGATGCCATGGCCAATGAGCAGGGCTTAATAACAATAGGCGTTGATGAGGATGGTACATATCACTAGATACAGATAGGCCACAAGGTGGCGCGTCTCCTTATTAGCTAAGAAAGGTATATTATGAGTTACGCAGATAAATTATTTGTGAAAATGTGTCAGGATATCATTGATGGTGGAATTAGCACTGAGGGCGAGAAGGTTCGTCCTATATGGACTGATACAGGAGAAAGTGCATATACAATTAAAGGTTTTGCGGTTGTTAATCGATATGACTTAAGTAAAGAATTTCCGGCTCTCACTCTTAGGCGTACAGCAATTAAGAGTGCTACTAATGAGATGCTTTGGATATGGCAGAAGAAGTCGAATAATATTAACGAGCTTAAGTCAAGTGTGTGGGATGAATGGGCAAGCGCAGATGGCTCAATTGGTAAGGCCTATGGATATCAGATTGGAAAGCCATACGCCCATCATGTATATAAGGATGAAGAGGATTTGAGTGATTATCCATCTGCTGAGATTAAGGATGTGGATTGCGATACTGATAAGGGAATTGTCTCTAAGAAATATGTATTCTTAGACCAGGTGGATGGTGCAAGATATGACCTTAAGAACAATCCGTTTTCCAGAAGGATAATTGTTAATATGTACAACCTAGAGGAGCTTCACGATATGCACCTGTATCCTTGTGCATATTCTATGACCTTCAACGTGACAACCTCTAAGGATGGTAGTCTTGTGCTTAATGGAATACTTAATCAGCGTTCACAGGACATATTAGCTGCCAACAACTGGAATGTGTGCCAATACAGCGTGCTGCTTCATATGCTTGCCAGAGACTGCGACATGCAGGTGGGAGAGCTGGTACATGTTATTGCAGATGCTCATATATATGACAGGCATGTTGATTTGATTAAGGAATTAATAAGCAGGGAGCAGTATGATGCACCAACATTTACACTGAATCCTAAGAAGAAGAATTTCTATGAATTCAGTGAGGAGGACATTGTACTAGAGAATTACAAGACCGGCGAGCAGATTAAGAATATTCCTATTGCTGTATAAGCTGCAAGGTGTCGCGAAATATGTCGTGAGCCTGCGAAGCAGGGTGACGACAGCATATACACGAAGTGTACTGCGTTCAGCGACGGATTCCTTGCTGCACGTCGAGGCCTTTCGCGTGAAGCGCGATTTATAATAGGCCGAGACTCTTTGCAGATTTTGGATGCTTAGACATTTGAATTACACTAGGAGGACATAATGAAATTAATAGTGGCTGTAGATAAGAATTGGGGCATAGGCCTTGATAATAAGCTTCTTATAAGTATTCCGGAGGATATGAAGTTCTTTATGAATACAACTATGGGAAATGT
>CAJOGN010000046.1:2059-4007 GCA_905234245.1 uncultured Lachnospiraceae bacterium | reverse complement strand
CAAAGTACGATACTAACAATGTATATATAATTGGCGGAGAGAGTATATATCGTCTGTTTGAACCGGAATGTGATACGGCTTTGGTAACCAAGATTGATTATGAATACGAGGCCGATACATATTTTCCCAACCTGGAGGAAATAGGTTGGGAGCTGGCTGAAGAATCAGAAGAGCAGACGTATTTTGATATTATATACAATTTCTGTACATATAAATGTAATAGATAGGTGGATTTCATGGGAATTACAGGTAGAAAATTATTCGTTAAAGCATTACTTGAGGAAGGTGTAGATACAGTATTTGCATATCCTGGAGGAATGGTAACAGATATAGTAGATGAATTATATAAGACTCCTGAGATTAAGGTGGTGCTTCCTCGTCATGAGCAGGCCCTTATTCATGAGGCAGAAGGATATGCAAGAGCAACAGGCAAGGTTGCTGTATGTATTGTTACATCAGGCCCTGGTGCAACTAATACAATAACTGGTATTGCTGATGCGTTTTATGACAGTATTCCTCTTGTGGTATTCACAGGTCAGGTGCCTCAGGACCTTATTGGTAATGACGCCTTCCAGGAGGTTGATATTGTTGGAATGACACGCTCTGTCACTAAGTATGGAGTTACAGTAAGAGACAGGGATTTACTTGGCAGAACAATTAAGATGGCATTTCAGATTGCCCCAACGGGTAAGCCGGGTCCGGTGCTTATTGATTTGCCTAAGGATATACAGGTGGCTTCTGGCGACGCAGAATACCCATCCTATGTAGATATTCGTGGCTATAAGCCTAATAATAGTGTTCATATCGGTCAGCTTAAGAAAGCATATAAGGTTCTTAAGGGAGCCAAGCGACCAATGATACTTGTGGGTGGAGGAATCAACATTTCCCATGCCAATGATGAACTTAAGGAATTCGTAGAGAAGACTAAGATACCTGTTGTTACAACAATAATGGGTAAGGGTGCGCTGGATTATGACAATGAGTACTATGTGGGCAACTGTGGAATGCATGGAAGGTTTGCAGCCAACAAAGCAGTTGTTAATTGCGATGTGTTGTTCTCGGTTGGAACAAGATTCAACGATAGAATTACTGGGGCTTTAAGCGAATTTGCACAGGATGCTGCAATTATTCATATTGATATTGATACAGCATCAATTTCTAGAAATGTTATTGTTGACGTTCCTATTGTATGTGACGCCAAGGCGGCTTTAGAGAAATTAAATGAATGGGCTGAGCCTATGGATACAGCTGACTGGCTAAAGAGGATTGCCGATTGGGAGAAAGAACATCCACTTGAGATGAGACGCGACCTTGGTCTGTGCCCTCAGAGCATTATGGAGGGAATTAATGAGGTATTTCCAGAGGGAATATTCACAACAGATGTAGGTCAGCATCAGATGTGGGCTACACAGTTTATCGATATTAACTCCAAGAAGCAGATGATAACTTCAGGTGGTCTTGGAACAATGGGATTTGGCTTTCCGGCTGCAATCGGTGCCAAGATAGGATGTCCAGAGTCAGATGTTGTATGCATCACTGGTGACGGTGGAATGCAGATGAATATGCAGGAACTTGCCACAGCTATGATTGAGAAGGCCAACATTACTGTATGTATTATTAATAATGGTTATCTTGGAATGGTAAGGCAGATGCAGCAATTATTCTATGGCAAGAGATACAAGATTACCTGCTTAAAGCGCAATATAGATTGTTCTGATGAATGTAAGGGCCCGGGGCCACAGTGTCCTGAGTATTTGCCTGATTTTGTCAAATGGGCAGAAAGCTATGGTGCATTAGGACTTAGAGTTACTGATCCAACACAGATTGTAGATGCTCTTAGGGAAGCTAAGGCTAATGATAAGACAACAATCATCGAATTCATTATCGCCAGCGACGAATTAGTTCTTCCAATGGTTAAGGGCGGAGATGCCATGTCGGAGATGATTTT
>CAJOGN010000046.1:0-2033 GCA_905234245.1 uncultured Lachnospiraceae bacterium | reverse complement strand
ATATTAGAGGTATAAACTATGTATGATATGTATGAAATACGTGACAGAATTCAAATAAGGGACAGATGGATTGCGCTTTATGTTGAGAACCAGGTGGGTGTTCTTGCCAAGGTGTCAGGATTGTTCTCTGGCAAAAGCTACAATTTACAGAGCTTAACAGTAGGAACAACTGAGCACGAAGACGTATCAAGGATGACTATCTGCGTTAAAAGTGACGATATAACATTTGAACAGATTAAGAAACAGCTTAATCGTATGGTTGAGGTAATTAAGGTAATTGATATTACAACTGCACCTTTACATATGAAGGAGCTTCTGTACGCTAGAATTGATGACATTACTGCAGATGAGATGTATCAGATATTCCATCTCGCAGAGGTATTCAAGGTTAGGGTGTGTGATGCAGGAGAGGATTCGCTTATATTAGAGTGCCTTCTTACAACGCAGTCTAATGATGAATTAATCAAGCTTCTTAAGAAGAAGTATAAGAAGGTATCTATTGTAAGAGGTGGCGCCGTTGCTATGGAATCAATTTCCATATGTAAGAGATAAAGTGTCCTTTAATCGTTGCCGTATCGGACACTAGGGGAGTCGTATCATTAAGTAAGAGGTAACTTATATGAGAAGACGTACTATTTTGACAAGAATTATATCAGTAGCGTTGTCCATCGTGCTTGTTGCCGCTAGCATGGGCGTTACTTCTTATGCTGAAACTGTTCAGGACTTAGAGAAGAAGAAGCAGCAGGCTGTCAATGAGAAGAAGCAGTTAGAGAAGGAATCTAACCAGCTATATTCTGATTACAGAGATGTGACAAGTCAGTATAATGACCTTAAGTCCAAGGTGGATTCTCTTGACAGATCTGTTGAAGAGGCGTCACAGGAGCTTGCCTATCTTAGTCAACAGTTGTCAGATGCTAAGGTTAATCAGGCTAAGATGGAGCAAATTATGAAGCTTCATATCAAGTATATGTATGAGAATGATGCCATGAATATGCTTGAAATGTTACTTGAAAGTGGCTCCATATCTGAACTTTTTGAGAAGATAGAATATCTTAATATCATCGTAAAATATGATCGACAGATTATGGATGAGTATAAGAAGACTCAACAGGATATAACTGCTAAGACTACCCAGTTATCAGAAAAGAGAGCGTCTTTAGAAGCCCAGTCTAATGAACTTAGCACTCAAAAGCAGGAGCTTAAGAAATTAGTTGATAGCGCCGGAGCTGAACTCAGTGATAAGAATGCTGAGGTTGATGATGCTCAGGCTGAGATTAATGCTTACGATAAGAGAATTGCTGAGATGAAGCAATATGAGAGACAGCTTGCATCTACTAATGCGGCCAGTCAGGAAGCATTAAGAAGACAGATAGGTAACTTTGATAACACAGAGGATACGTCAGGTGCTTATAGCGGTTATTCCCAGGATGATTTGTATCTTCTTGCGGCAATTATTCATGCAGAGGCAGAGGGCGAGCCTTACGAAGGTAAGATAGCAGTTGGTTCTGTTGTTATGAACAGAGTATTCAGCTCTAAGTTCCCTAATACAATATCAGGCGTTGTATATCAGAACAACCAGTTTGAGCCAGCAAGTTCAGGTCGTTTACAGTTGATTCTTGACAGGGGACCTAATCCGGATTGCTTTGATGCAGCAAGAGAGGTGCTGGGCGGCACGCGCAATACCCACAGATTGTTCTTCTGGGCACTGTGGCTTGCGGAACAGCGTGGTTTAATTGGTAATATGGAAGGTGAAATCATAGGAACACAATTCTTCTTCTAGAAGAGTGACCAAGAGACAGGGGACGGTCCTGTTGACAACACTTGGTTGTCAACCTTGTTTTGTCAAGGTGGATAGAGAAGTAAACATTTTGATTAGAGGTGGGCGAGCAATCGCCCACTATTTTTAGTGCAAAAAAAGACGATATACAATGAAAATGAAATAGCTATTGCGATTTCATTTTAGTAATGCTACTATAATGATGAGCAGATAATTTCATACAATTTCTATTAATTATTAAAGAATCTATTAATTC
>CAJOGN010000045.1 GCA_905234245.1 uncultured Lachnospiraceae bacterium | reverse complement strand
TAACGAAAATGTCGCATTTTTGATTTTTTATGTGTATATATAAGTGAAAAGAAAATTGGCAGGGGGATTAGCAAAGTTGCAGTTCTTTTGTTGATAATATTAATATGAAGGAGGTAATTATTATGAGAAATGATTTATTAAAGGGATTAACAGATGAGCAGATTAAGAAGGTAGAAGCTTGCAAGAGTCCAGACGAAATCTTAGCACTTGCTAAGGCAGAAGGAGTAGAGCTTAGTGACGAGCAGCTTGAAGCAGTAAGTGGTGGTTGTGGAACAGATAAAAACAAAAATAAGATGCATTGCTACTGTTGTGGTTCCTACGATATGAAGTATTATGCCAAAGAAGGAAATAAGAAAGCATATTGGGAATGCCAAAAGTGTGGAGCAGATTTCCCTATGTCAAACTCGCTGGTTGATTAACAGGATAAAGAAAAAAAGTCCTTGACAAATTTATAACATAGTTTTATACTGTGCATTGTAAAGACAAAGGCGTCTTGAAGTTTAACACTTCAAGGCGCCATTTTTTTGTATTTTTTTAAGAAAGGCGGTAAAAGGCAATGTGTTCAATTATGGGATATTGTGGCACGAAGATGTCTTATGAAGACTTCAAGCGCTCATTATCTAAGACAAAAACCAGAGGACCAGATGTAAGTAGAATTATTAAGACTAACAGAGGATATCTAGGCTTCAATAGATTATCCATCATGGGGCTTAATAATAATGGAATGCAGCCTTTTGTATTTAAGGATAGTTCCACTCTAATCTATGATGTAACTTCAGATGCACCTTGCTACGGAGAGCCAGTTGATTATGACTATGCCCTTGTATGCAACGGCGAGATATACGGCTTTCGTAATCTGAAGGAGTCATTAATAGGACAGGGTTATTCCTTCATAAGCGATTCGGATTGCGAAATCCTTCCTGCCATGTATAAGGAATGTGGAGTAGATATGTTCAGGATGCTGGATGCAGAATTCGCCCTTGTCTTATATGACAATAAGACTGATTCATATATAGCAGCAAGAGACCCTATTGGAATTAGACCTTTGTATTATGGTGTTGATGAAGACGGAAGCTACATTTTCGCATCGGAGCCTAAGAACCTGGTAAATGCTGTTAAGAACATTAAACCATTTCCACCAGGTCATTACTTTAAGGATGGAGAATTTGTATGCTACAGAGATTTGTCAGAGGTTCAAGAATACAACAATGATAGTCAGGAAGACATATTAGGTCACATACACGATTTACTAATTAATGGTGTAGATAAGCGACTTGATTCCGACTCGCCAGTTGGATTCCTTCTGTCAGGAGGACTTGATTCTTCCCTTGTATGTGGCATCGCTGCACAGCTTATGCCAAGACCACTAGAGACCTGGGCAATAGGAATGGATATAGATGCTATTGATCTAAAATACGCAAGAGAGGTTGCAGACTTCATTGGCTCTAATCATCATGAGATAATCATTACGAAGAAGGATGTGCAGGAAGCGCTAGAGCCTGTTATCGAAGCACTTGGTACATATGACATAACAACTATTAGAGCATCAATTGGAATGTATCTTCTGTGCAAGGCAATTCACGAGCAGTCAGATAACAAGGTTATCTTAACAGGTGAGATATCAGATGAAATCTTTGGATATAAATACACCGACTTTGCTCCATCTCCAGAGGAATTCCAGAAGGAATCCCAGAAGAGAATTAGAGAGATACATATGTATGACGTGCTGCGAGCAGACAGATGTATAAGTGTTAATTCACTAGAGGCCAGAGTTCCATTTGGAGATCATGATTTCGTTGAGTATTGCATGTCCATTAATCCGGACACCAAAATGAATCATTATGGCAAAGGTAAATACTTACTTAGAAAAGCATTCGAGAAGGACAAGATAATACCAGATGATATATTGTGGCGAGAGAAGGCAGCATTTTCAGATGCTGTAGGACACTCACTTAAGGATGATTTGGTTGAGCTTGCAGAAGCAACCTACTCTGATAAGGAGTACGAGGACAAGATTAAGAAGTACAAGCATGCAACACCATTTACCAAGGAGTCACTTCTATATCGTGAGATATTCGAGAAGTATTATCCTGATGAGTCAGAGATGGTAATAGACTTCTGGATGCCTAATAAGAGTTGGGAAGGCTGCAATGTAAATGACCCATCAGCCAGAGTCCTATCCAACTACGGCGCCAGCGGAGTTTGACAACCAAAAAAAGAAAAGAGAAAAGATTACAAAAAGGAGGCACATTATGACACAGCAAAACATACCTGAAATGTACGGTTCACTAGTATTTGATGACAAGGTAATGAGAGCACGACTCTCAGTAGATGAGTACAATTCTTTAAGGAAGACAATAGACGAGAACGCCAAACTAGACCCTAAGATTGCAGATGCAGTTGCCAACGAAATGCGTGAGTGGGCAGTAGAAAAAGGTGCCACACATTTTACACATTGGTTCCAACCACTTACAGGAGTAACAGCAGAAAAGCACGACAGCTTCATCTCACCTTCACCAGATGGTGGAGTAATAATGGAGTTCTCAGGCAAGGAGTTAATTAAGGGCGAGCCTGATGCGTCATCATTTCCATCAGGAGGACTTAGAGCAACATTCGAAGCAAGAGGATATACAGCATGGGACCCAACATCTTACGCATTTATCAAGGATCACACACTATGTATCCCAACAGCATTCTGCTCATACTCAGGAGATGCGCTAGATAAGAAGACACCACTTCTTCGTTCAATGCAGGCCCTTAACGTACAGGCTAAGCGTATCCTTAAGCTATTTGGCAAGGAAGTAAAATACGTAAGAACAAGCGTTGGTCCAGAGCAGGAATACTTCTTAGTTGACAAGGAAATGTTCGAAAAAAGACCTGACCTTGTATATACAGGAAGAACACTATTCGGCGCAATGCCACCAAAGGGTCAGGAGCTTGACGATCACTACTTCGGAGTTATCAAGCCAAGAGTTAGTGCCTTTATGGAGGATTTAAATGACGAATTATGGAAGCTTGGTATCTTAGCCAAGACAGAGCATAATGAGGTTGCACCAGCGCAGCACGAGATGGCACCAATCTTCTCCACAACCAATGTGGCTACTGATAACAACCAGCTTACAATGGAGATTATGCAGAAGGTTGCAAGGAAGCATGGAATGGTTTGTCTTCTTCATGAGAAACCATTCAAGGGAGTTAATGGTTCCGGCAAGCACAACAACTGGTCAATGGCAACAGATACAGGTGTTAACCTGTTATCCCCAGGTGATACCCCATCAGAGAATGCCCAGTTTTTATTATTCCTATGCTCAGTTGTTCAGGCTGTTGATGATTATCAAGACCTGCTCAGGCTCTCAGTTGCAACAGCAGGTAACGATCACAGGCTCGGAGCTAACGAGGCGCCACCTGCAATTATTTCAGTATTCTTAGGTGATGAACTCAGCGCCATCCTAGATGCCATTAAGAACGACAAGCCATATCATGATAAGGAGAAGGAGGTAATGAAGCTCGGTGTTTCTTCACTTCCTAGATTCTCTAAGGATACAACAGACAGAAACAGAACATCACCATTTGCATTTACAGGTAACAAGTTCGAATTCAGGTCTCTAGGTTCATCTAACAGTATTGCATGCTGTAACATTATGCTAAATGCTGCTGTGGCAGAAAGCCTCAAGCAGTACGCTGACAGATTAGAGAAGGCCAAGAACTTCGAAGATGAGTTGCATGATTTAATCAAGGAAACTATCACAGCTCATGAGAGAATTCTATTCAACGGCAATGGCTACACTGATGAGTGGGTTAAGGAGGCTACAGTGGTTAGAGGCTTATCGAACCTTAAGACTACTGCAGATGCAATGCCACATTTGTTAGATGAGAAGAACAAAGAGATGCTGATGGCACACAAGGTGTTCAGCGAGTCAGAGCTTAATTCAAGATGTGAGATTATGCTAGAGAACTATTGCAAGACAATCAACATCGAAGGCCTAACAATGGTTGACATGGTAAGGAAGAATTATCTTCCTGCAATTGAAGGATATGTATATTCATTAGCCAAGAGTATGTCAACAGTTAAGTCTGTTTCACCTAATGTAAAATGTGCATACGAGCAAAAGACATTAGAGAGATTATCATATCTTGCAGACGAGATATTAGATAAGGTAGATGCATTAGAGGTAGCACTTGAAGCGTTAAAGGATTACGATAACATAATTAAGACTTCAGAGGTTATCAGAGACGATGTGCTTCCTAAGATGGAGAGCTTAAGAGATTCAGTAGACGAAGCAGAGACACTATCTAGCGAGAAGTGTTGGCCATTCCCAAGTTATGGCAAGCTACTGTTTAGTGTATATTAAAGGAGAGAAAAGACATGATAGACACAATTTATGAATCACTACATGGAGAAGTATTTGGAGTTTGGTTTTTAATTGGAGCGGCGTTAGTGTTCTGGATGCAGGCAGGATTCGCCATGGTAGAAACAGGATTTTCAAGAGCAAAGAATGCAGGTAATATCCTTATGAAGAACCTGATGGATTTCTGCATTGGATGCGTTGTATTTATCCTTATAGGATTTGGATTGTTATTCGGTGAAGACCTTGTTGGATTGATTGGTAAGCCGGGATTTGATATATTCACAGACTATGCTAATTTTGACTGGTCTAACTTTATATTCAACCTTGTGTTCTGTGCAACCACTGCAACAATCGTATCAGGAGCTATGGCTGAGAGAACCAAGTTCTTAAGCTACTGTGTATATTCAGCAGTTATATCTGCGCTAATCTATCCTATAGAGGCCCATTGGATCTGGGGAGATGGATGGTTGTCACAGATGGGATTTCATGATTTTGCAGGCTCCTGCGCAATCCACATGGTAGGAGGAATTGCAGCTATCATAGGAGCGAAGATGGTAGGACCTCGTATCGGTAAGTTCGAGAAGGATAAGGATGGCAAGGTTACCAAGATAAATGCTATTCCAGGTCACAACATTGTAATTGGAGCCTTAGGAGTATTCATTCTATGGCTTGGATGGTATGGATTTAACGGTGCAGCATGTACATCAGTTGACCAGCTATCATCAGTATTTGTTACAACAACAATTGCACCATCAGTTGCTACAGTAGTATGTCTTGCATATACATGGATTAAGTATGGTAAGCCTGATGTATCTATGTGTCTCAACGCAAGTCTTGCAGGTCTTGTTGCAGTAACAGCAGGCTGCGATGTAGTTGATGCTCTAGGCTCAATTATTATTGGAATTGTATCAGGATTTCTTGTATGCTTTGGCGTATGGTTACTTGATTATAAATTACACATTGATGACCCTGTAGGTGCTGTTGCAGTACATATGTTAAATGGTATATGGGGAACAATTGCGGTAGGATTATTTGCCACAACCTCAGCTCCAGGCAACGATAGTATCGAAGGATTATTCTATGGTGGCGGCTTTACTCAGCTTGGTGTTCAGGCATTAGGTGTTGTATCAGTAGCAGCATGGGTAACTATTACTATGATAATTGTGTTCTCGATTATCAAAGCAATATTTGGACTTCGAGTTACAGAAGAGGAAGAGATAGAAGGTCTTGATTCAATGGAGCATGGTCTTACATCTGCCTACGCAGGTTTCTCAATTGTGGACGTTACAGAGAATACCATGGTGGCAAATGAGAATACTAAGCTGGGTGTTTCTGAATACGAACAGGCAAGTCCTGCTCAGATTAAGGCTGCTGTTCCAGTAGAGGATACAACTACACATTTGGCAGGAACAAGTCTCGACACTGGCATTAACAAAGTTGTTATTATTACGAAGCTGTCTCGCTACGACAAGATGAAGAGAGCTCTTAACGAGCTGGGTGTATCAGGTATTACTGTTACACAGGTAACAGGCTGCGGTATCCAGAAAGGTGCTGGCCAGATGTATCGTGGAGTTGAGATGGACATGACATTACTTCCTAAGATTAAACTGGAGGTAGTGGTAAGTGATATTCCAGTTCAAAGCGTTATTGAAGTTGCTAAGAAGACACTTTATACAGGTAAGATTGGAGACGGTAAGGTCTTCGTATATCCAGTTAGCAAGGTTGTCAAGATTCGTACTGGTGAAGAAGGTGCCCTGGCGCTTCAGGACGTTGAATAATTATTGTATTCACAGCAATTGGCAAAGCTCTAACTTTAGGGCTTTGTCTAATTGTGCTTAAGGAGGATTTATATGACATCTGAGATTATAGATGACAAGCTTCATGAGGAGTGTGGCGTCTTCGGAATCTATGAACAGGAAGGAATAGATGTAAATAAGGATATCTATTATGGGCTAATTGCACTTCAACATCGCGGGCAGGAATCGGCGGGCATATCAGTGTCCGATACTACTGGGCCTATGGGAAATGTTATTACCAAGAAGGGAATGGGACTTGTTAGCGAGGTCATAACCAAGGAAGAGCTTAACACCCTTAAGGGCAACATAGGTGTAGGACATGTTCGTTACTCAACCAGCGGTGGCAGCACTCCCGAGAACGCCCAACCTATTGCCATGAATTATATTAAGGGAAGTCTCGCACTAGTTCACAATGGCAATATTGTAAATGCATCTGAGCTTAAGGAAGAACAGATGTATAGAGGACAGGCTCATTATACCACCTCTGATTCTGAGATACTTGCGTATGAAATCATTAGTGAGCGTGTCAAGGTAGCAACAATAGAAGAAGCAGTGAAGAATGCAGCCACCAGATTGAGGGGTGGATTCGCATGTGTGCTTATGAGTCCTCGTAAGCTACTTGCCATAAGAGATCCACTTGGAATTAAGCCGCTAGTTCTTGGTAAAAGAGACAATGCATATATGTTTGCTTCAGAAAGTGCAGCCATAACAGCTGTAGGTGGAGAGCTACTTAGAGATGTTAAGCCAGGAGAAATAATAAGTGTAACCAAGGATGGAATTGTATCAGATGAATCTCTTTGTTCTAAACCACATGCTCACTGCATATTTGAATACATATATTTTGCGAGAGATGATTCCATAATAGATGGAATTGAAGTAAGAGAGTCAAGAAGGAAAGCAGGCACAGCGCTAGCGAGACTTGACAAAGTGGATGCAGATATCGTGTGCGGCGTACCTGATTCTGGTCTTGCAGCAGCAGAAGGTTATTCAGAGGAATCTAAGATACCTTTCGCAATAGCATTTCATAAGAATAGTTATATTGGTAGAAGCTTTATTAAGCCTACGAAGGAAGAACGTAACGCTGCTGTTCATATGAAGCTAACTGTTCTTAAGTCAGTAGTTGAAGGTAAGAGTATAGTTCTTATAGATGATTCAATTGTTCGTGGAACAACTATGAAGCAGATTATTGAAATGTTAAGAAATGCAGGCGCTAAAGAGGTACATGTAAGAATAAGCTCACCTCCATTTCTGTATCCCTGCTACTATGGAACAGATGTCCCATCTTCGGGACAGCTCATTGCCTCAGAGCATTCAACAGAGGAGATAAGAGCAAGTATAGGGGCAGACTCACTGGCATATCTTAGGTTGGAAGACTTCCACATTATGGTAGGCAACCTATCATTATGCAGCGCATGCTTTGACAACAATTACCCTGTCAACCCTGAAAAAAGCTGTCATCTTTAATTCTTTTGCGCTTAAAATGGCATTATCTTTACTTTTTGTGTGTCGCATGATAAAATAAGTAAAGAACTATAGGGGGGGTGACCTATTATGATTTCGTATGAGGGACTTGAGAAGGCGCTGAAGGAAAAAGGAATTGGAAAGACAGAACTGTCTACAGAGTTAGGATTGTCCACACGAACAGTTGCCAAGATAGCAAAAGGAGAAAAACTGTCTAAGCGTAGTATACATAGAATCGCTGAGTATCTTGGTGAATCAACAGATGTTATAATGAAGGAAATTTGCGATAACAGAATCCTACAAATACTTCGCGAAGAAAAGGATATGAAACTATCTGGTGGTCTCTATCATGAACTTCAAGTCAGGATGACATACAATTCCAATCATATTGAGGGAAGTAGACTTTCAGAGGAGCAGACACGGATGATATTTGAGACGAATACTCTTGATGTGGGTGATGGGATACAGGTGGATGATGTGTTAGAGACCGTACATCATTTCAGGGCGATTGATTATGTGATAGATGTTGCAGAAGATGAACTTACAGAGGACATTATCAAGTACTTTCATTATATATTGAAGCATGACACTAAGGACTCCACTCTCGAATGGTTTGCAGTCGGTGATTACAAGAAGAGAGCAAACGTTGTTGGTGGAAGGAAGACCACTAGCCCGTCAGAAGTTAGTAACCACATGAAGTCTTTGTTACACGAGTACAATTCCATGAAAAATGTTGATATAGAAGATATAATAGCATTTCATGCTGATTTCGAATATATTCATCCATTTCAGGATGGTA
This sequence comes from uncultured Lachnospiraceae bacterium, assembly GCA_905234245.1. Lineage (GTDB taxonomy): Bacteria > Bacillota > Clostridia > Lachnospirales > Lachnospiraceae > RUG191. Next base: position 7,823 of record CAJOGN010000045.1, on the reverse strand, counting down.
ACGGAAGAGTAGGAAGGCTTATTGCACTTAAAGAATGTCTTCATCATGACATAATACCGTTTATAATAGAGGATTCAAAAAAGAATTATTACTACAGAGGGCTTTCTGAATGGCGAAATGAAAAGGGCTATCTTATAGACACATGTCTTGATGGGCAGGATACATTTGTAAAGATCCTTGATATGTTGGAAATATTCCATAACTAAAAACTTGACATATGCATAATATGGTAGTAGAATAATAACGATTTTAATAAGAAATATTTTTTTATGAAGCAAAGGCGCTTCGAGTTTACACTCGAAGTGCCTATTTTTTTGCTTGTATTTAGGAGGAAAAAGCTATGTCTAACGCATTTGAACAGATTACAGAAAAAGGATTATATTGTCCCCAGTTTGAGCATGACAATTGTGGTATCGGTGCTGTTATTGATATAGAAGGAAGAGCCAGTCACAGTCTGGTTGCAGACGCCCTATCAATAGTCGAGAATCTCGAACACAGAGCAGGTAAGGATGCAGAGGGTAAAACCGGTGATGGTGTTGGTATTCTAACCCAGATTCCTCATAAATATTTCGTTAAGGTGATGAAGAAGCAGGGAGTAGAACTGGGTGGCCCAAGAGAATATGGTGTAGGAATGTTCTTCTTCCCACAGGATGACCTTGACATGAGACAGGCAAGTACAATGTTCGAGATTATTGTAAGAAAGGCAGGTCTCGAATTACTTGCATGGAGAAAGGTTGCATCTAAGCCAGGCGTATTAGGTTCTAAGGCTAAGGAGTGTATGCCTAATATCTATCAGGCATTTATTGCAAGACCTGATGATGTTAAGTCGGATTTAGATTTCGACAGGAAGTTATATATCATAAGAAGAGAATTTGAACAAAGCTGTGATAATACATACGTGCCTTCCCTATCTTGTAGAACAATAGTATATAAGGGAATGTTTCTTGTGGGACAGCTTCGCACATTCTTTACAGACCTTCAGGATAAGGATTATGAATCTGCAATCGCAATGGTTCATTCAAGATTCTCAACTAATACAATGCCAAGCTGGAATCGTGCGCATCCTAACAGATTCATTGTTCATAATGGAGAGATTAACACAATTAAAGGCAATGCAGACAAGATGCTTGCAAGAGAAGAGACTATGTCAACTGATGCATTTGATTCAGAGGATATGACTAAGGTTCTTCCTGTAATATCACAGAGTGGCTCTGATTCCGCAATGCTTGATAACGTACTAGAATTCCTTGTTATGTCTGGAATGGACTTACCTCTAGCAATGACTATAATGCTTCCAGAGCCATGGGCGCACAACGAGACATTAACCCAGGAAGAGAGAGACTTCTATCAGTACTATGCAACCATGCTAGAGCCTTGGGATGGTCCTGCATCAATCCTGTTTTCTGATGGTGACGTAATGGGTGCAATATTAGATAGAAATGGTCTTCGTCCATCAAGATATTACATTATGGATGATGGCAGACTTATCCTGTCATCAGAGGTTGGCGTGCTTCCTCTTGATGAAAGCCACATCCTGAAGAAGGAGAGACTTCATCCAGGTAAAATCCTTCTAGTAGATACCAAGGAGAAGAAGATAATATTAGATGACGAGCTTAAGGAAAGATATGCACTTAAGAAGCCATACGGTGAATGGCTTGATAGCAATTTACTACCACTTTCTGATATTAAGATTCCTAATAAGAAGGTTCCAAGTATCAAGGGAGATGACCTTAAGAAATTGCAGAAAGCTTTCGGCTATACCTGGGAGAACTACAATGACGGAATCAAGGGAATGGCCCTTAATAATAATGAGACAATTGGCTCAATGGGTGTTGATACTCCTATTGCTGCACTCTCAACTGAGTACCAGCAACTATTTTATTATTTTAAGCAGTTATTTGCCCAGGTTACTAACCCACCAATCGATTCCCTTCGTGAAGAGATAGTAACATCTAGAACAGTTTACATTGGCAAAAACGGTAACCTCTTACAAGAGAAGGAAGACAACTGTCAGGTTGTTAAGATTGACAATCCGATATTAGCCGACCTTGATTTACTTAAGATTGAGAATATGAACAAGGAGGGCTTCAAGGTTGCTAAGGTATCCACCCTATACTATAAGTCAACCCCAATTAAGCGTGTGCTTGACCATTTATTTGTTGAGGTGGATAAGGCATACAAAGAAGGAGCTAACATACTCATCCTATCAGACAGAGGAGTTGATGAGAACCATGTTGCTTTGCCTTCCCTTCTTGCTGTTGCATCAGTACATAACCATCTGGTTCAGACTAGGAAATGTACAGCGATGTCCCTAATTCTTGAATCAGGCGAGCCATGTGAGGTACATCATTTTGCAACTCTTCTTGGATACGGTGCAAGTGCAGTCAACCCATACCTTGCCCATGCAACAATTGAAGAATTAGTAGAAGATGACCTGTTAGATAAGGACTACTACGCAGCAGTTAAGGATTATGACAATGCAATTTTATTTGGAATAGTTAAGATTGCATCTAAGATGGGAATATCCACAATTCAGTCTTATCAGGGCAGCAAGATATTCGAGGCAATTGGAATATCTTCAGAAGTTATAGATACATATTTCCCAGGTACAGTAAGTCGAATTGGTGGAATTACATTAGAGGACATTGGTAAGGCAGTTGACAGACAGCATTCAAGAGCCTTCGACCCACTAGGACTTCCTACTAATCTTGAGCTTACAGCCCTTGGTCGTCACAAGAGTAGAAGTCAGGGTGAGCATCACAGATATAACCCTAAGACAATTCATATGCTCCAATTGGCTACAAGGGAAGGAGACTATGAGAAGTTCAAGGAATATACGGACATGGTCAACCAGGAAACTACAGGATATATAAGGAGTTTCCTAGACTTCGCCTATCCAAAACAAGGCATTTCAATTGATGAAGTAGAAAGCGTTGATGAGATTGTTACAAGATTCAAGACAGGAGCCATGTCTTATGGATCGATTTCGGAAGAAGCCCATCAGACTCTTGCCATAGCAATGAATCACTTGCATGGCAAGTCTAATAGTGGTGAAGGTGGGGAGAGCGATGAGCGTATGCTGTCTCGTGGCACTGATAATGACAGATGCTCTGCTATAAAACAGGTTGCCAGCGGAAGATTTGGAGTGACAAGTAGATACCTAACTAGTGCAAGAGAAATCCAAATCAAGATGGCACAAGGCGCAAAGCCAGGAGAGGGTGGCCACCTGCCTGGCAAGAAAGTATACCCATGGATTGCCAAGACGAGACATTCTACCCCAGGTGTAAGCTTAATCTCGCCACCACCTCACCATGATATATATTCAATTGAGGATTTGGCACAATTAATCTATGACCTAAAATGTGCTAACAAGAACGCCCGAGTATCTGTAAAGCTTGTATCAGAATCAGGAGTTGGTACTGTTGCGGCAGGTGTTGCCAAGGCAGGAGCAGGAGTAATCCTAATTTCAGGCTACGATGGTGGAACAGGTGCTGCACCACTTTCATCTATTCATAACGCAGGACTTCCTTGGGAGCTTGGCCTATCTGAGACACATCAGACCTTGATTGCCAATGGACTAAGGAATAAGGTTGTGATTGAGACAGACGGTAAGCTAATGAGTGGTAAGGATGTTGCAATTGCAGCAATACTTGGAGCAGAGGAATTCGGATTTGCCACAGCTCCACTTATTACACTAGGATGCGTAATGATGAGAGCCTGCCAGTCAGATACATGCCCTATGGGAGTTGCCACACAGAATCCTGAACTAAGAAAGAGATTCAAGGGCAAGCCAGAATATGTTGAGAATTTCATGAGATTTATTGCTCAGCAGCTTCGTGAAATAATGGCTAAGCTGGGAGTAAAATCAATTGACGAACTTGTTGGAAGAACTGATCTTCTTCGCGTTAAGGATGAGCTTGACACAACAGATGTGAAGCTTGATTTAACAAGAATTCTAATGAGAGACTTTGATAAGACGCTTTCTCACAGCCCTAAGAATCTATACGATTTCGAGCTTGAGAAGACTAAGGACGAGAGCGTTCTTCTTGCATCAAAAGATATTAAGAAGGCAATCAAGGAGGGGAAGAAGGCCAAGGCTAGTGTAGAGCTTAAGAGCGTTGACAGAACATTTGGTACACTTCTTGGAGCCGAGATTACAAGGAATAACCTTGATGGTCTAAGTGAGGATACAATTACAATTGATTGTACTGGCGCAGGTGGCCAGAGCTTTGGCGCATTTATTCCTAAGGGACTCACCCTTAATCTTGTTGGAGACAGCAACGATTACTTCGGCAAGGGCCTATCAGGCGGTAAGCTAATCGTTAGGGCTCCGAAGGAAGCGAAATACAATCCACATGAGAATATCATTATTGGAAATGTTGCATTGTACGGAGCCACAAGTGGTAAAGCCTTCATAGCTGGTATGGCAGGTGAGAGATTCTGCATTCGTAATTCAGGTGCAACAGCCTGTGTCGAAGGCGTGGGCGAGCACGGATGCGAGTATATGACAGGAGGAGTGGCTGTTATTCTTGGACCAACAGGCAAGAACTTTGCAGCAGGTATGTCAGGTGGTGTGGCGTATGTACTTGATGAGCATAACAAGCTATACAAGAACCTGAATAAGCAGCTTGTCTCTATGGAAAATGTTGATTCCAAAGTGGACAAGGAGGAACTTAAGGCAATCATCAGTGAACATGTTAAGTTAACAGGCTCTAAGAAAGGTAAAGAAGTGCTAGATGACTTTGACAATGAGGTTAAGCATTTCAAGAAGATTATACCAACTGATTATAAGATTATTATGAAGGAAATCGCACATCAGAAGGAACAGGGAGCTGATGATGACACAGCGAAGATTGAAGCGTTCAAAGTAGTTGTAGGAGGTGAGAAGTAATGGGTAAGACAACGGGATTCTTAGAGTATGACAGAATTGACGGACCTGTAAGAACTGAAGAAGACAGAATTAAGGATTTCAAGGAATTCCATGAAGCATTACCTCTTACCAAGCAGCAGGAACAGGCTGCAAGATGTATGAACTGCGGAATACCATTTTGTCAGGCGGGAGAGCTGATATCAGGAATGGTATCAGGCTGTCCACTTAACAACCTTGTTCCAGAGGTAAATGACCTTGTATATAGAGGAAGAATGGAAGAAGCCTATAAGAGATTATCTGTAACTCATAGCTTTCCAGAATTCACAAGCAGGGTGTGTCCTGCATTATGCGAAGCAGCATGTACCTGTGGCTATCAGGATGGCAGCGTATCCACCAAGGAGAATGAGAAAGCAGTTATTGAATATGCTTATGCTAATAACCTTGTTGAAGAGATATGTCCTAAGACACGTACAGGCAAGAAGGTTGCTGTAATTGGAAGTGGGCCGTCTGGTCTTGCAACAGCGCAGCTTCTTAACAGACGTGGCCATGAGGTAACGGTGTACGAAAGAAGGGACAGGGTAGGCGGACTTCTTCGTTACGGCATCCCTAATATGAAGCTTGACAAGTCTCTAATTGACAGGCGAGTTAAGCTAATGGAAGAAGCAGGTGTTACCTTCAAAGTAAATGTTGATGTAGGCAAGGACATTACCGCTTCAGAACTGAAGAAGGAATACGATAGCATTGTACTTGCATGTGGTGCATCTAACCCAAGAGATATTAAGGCCCCTGGTCGTGAGGCCAAGGGAATAAGATTCGCCGTTGACTTCCTGACAGAAGTTACCAAGACTTTGCTTGATAGCAATTTCGAGAAGGTGCCAACTAATCTTGCCAAGGATCAGGATGTAATTATTATCGGTGGTGGAGATACTGGAAATGACTGTTGTGGAACCTGTATCAGACTGGGAGCAAAAAGTGTTACACAGCTTGAGATGATGCCTAAGCCATCAGAAGAAAGACTGCCATCTAATCCATGGCCAGAATGGCCTAGAATTCTCAAGGTAGATTACGGTCAGGAAGAGTCCATATACAAGTTCGGACACGATCCAAGAATCTATCAGATTACTGTTAAGGAATTCATTAAGGACAAGAAGGGTAACCTTAAGGAAGTAGTATTAGTTAAACTAGAATCTAAGAAGGATGAGAAGACGGGACGATTCATGATGGTTCCAATTGAAGGAACAGAAGAAACAGTTCCATGTCAGCTTGTCTTAATTGCAGCAGGCTTCTTAGGCAGTGAGAAGTATGTAACCGACGACTTCAAGGTTGAACTTGACGGCAGAACCAACGTTAAGACAGAAGGTGATAAGCATTCCTCATCCCAGCCTAACATCTACGCTGCAGGAGATGTTAGAAGCGGTCAGTCATTAGTAGTTCGAGCCATAGCTGATGGACGCAAGGCCGCCAGGGAAGTGGACTTGGCACTCATGGGTTATTCTAATTTGTAATAAGGAGAAAATCATGGCAACAATTAATAAGAATTTTACTAAGCTACCTGGTAGCTATCTCTTCTCTACAATAAGTAAGAAGGTATCAGAATTTGAGAAGGCCAATCCTAACGCAAGTATCATACGACTTGGCATTGGAGATGTCACTAAGCCACTTGCATCAACTGTAATTAACGCACTTCACAGTGCAGTGGATGAGATGGCTCATGAAGATACATTCAAGGGCTATGCGCCAGACTTAGGATATACATTTCTTAGAGAGAAGATAGCTGTGTCCGATTATAAGGACAGGGGTTGCGATATCAGTGCTGACGAGATATTCGTATCCGACGGTGCCAAATGCGACTGCTCCAACATCCAGGAAATCTTCGGCCTCGACAATACCATCGGTGTGTGCGACCCTGTTTATCCAGTGTATGTTGATTCTAATGTTATGGCTGGAAGAACCGGTCTATATAATAGTGACTCAATGAGATTCGACGATGTAATCTATATGCCATGTAATGCAGATAATGGATTTGTGCCAGAGCTTCCTGACAAAGCTCCTGACCTTATCTATCTATGCTTCCCTAACAATCCAACTGGTGCAGTTATTACTAAGGATGAACTTCAGAAATGGGTTGACTATGCAATTAAGAATAATAGTGTGATTCTATATGATAGTGCTTATGAGGCATTTATCTCAGAAGAGAATGTCCCTCATAGCATTTACGAATGTGAAGGTGCTAGAAAATGTGCAATAGAATTTCGTTCATTCTCTAAGACAGCAGGCTTCACAGGACTTAGATTAGGATATACAGTTGTTCCTTTCGACCTCGTACTAGACGGTGCCTCGCTTCATGATTTGTGGGCAAGAAGACACGGAACGAAATACAACGGAGCGCCATACATTGTCCAGAAGGCAGGTGAGGCTGTTTATTCTAAAGAAGGACGAGCAGAGGTTAACGAGGCTATCTCTTATTATATGGCAAATGCGAAGATTATTCTTGAGGGCCTAAAGAAGGCTGGGTACGAAGTATACGGCGGAGTTAATGCACCGTATATCTGGCTTAAGACTCCTGAGAATATGACAAGTTGGGAATTCTTCGATTACCTGTTAGAGAAGGCTAATGTAGTAGGAACTCCTGGTGTGGGCTTCGGTCCTGAGGGTGAGCATTATTATCGATTAACAGCCTTTGGCAATAGAGAGAATACAATAGAGGCAATTGATAGAATTGTAGCAATGTAAGGAGGAAGAGATAATGACTAAGTACATTTTTGTAACTGGAGGAGTTGTATCTGGGCTTGGTAAAGGAATAACGGCGGCATCTTTGGGACGATTGCTCAAGGCAAGAGGGCTTAAGGTTGCAGCTCAGAAGCTTGACCCCTATATTAATGTTGACCCTGGCACAATGAGCCCCTATCAGCATGGTGAGGTTTATGTAACAGAGGATGGGGCAGAGACTGAC
>CAJOGN010000044.1 GCA_905234245.1 uncultured Lachnospiraceae bacterium | reverse complement strand
TTTGCCACTGTAGACACTCCTTTCTTAGACATAATCATATAATATCTAATCAAACATCATTTTTCTATATCTTCGTGTCTACTTTTATAATAGCATCACTCGCTTTGTGTATTATTATACAATAAAAGCGTGGCTGTGCCACGCTTTATTAGAGAATATTTCAAATGTGGAATCTAACATAACATCTGCATTACACTCTTTATAACAAAAATGTCATATATACTGGCATATACATTATTTCGTTATCAATTCTTAGATTCTTAGGATGGATAACATATGAGGTTTCAACCCTTTTCTTATACTTGTTTCTAAATGATGTCAACGATGTTGTTGTATAATTCTTTGATAACTCTACCTCTACTGGATTGATCTTATAATTGGTTTTGCTACCATTAGAACGCATACCTTTATTAATGCTCAACCTGTCATTCAATAGCTTTTTATATAACTCGCCCTCAGTTATTTCCTTTTCACTGAAAGCGTGACTGAATAACAATCCTATATCTCCCATATAGCATTTCACATAAGTCCTATCTTCATTAAGTGATAACCCTACATTAGGATCGTTGCATCCAAAACATTCATTAGCAATCATAGAATCTGCCAACCAGAAGAATTCTTTCGGATACATACGTATTGAATGTTCTTCTGACGGTATTAGTATATCTTCTACATTCTCTTTTATACTAATTAGTGAACCTGTCTCAATATAATCATATCGTCCATCTTCAACTAATGCTTTTATAGCCTCACGCGCACGAGAATTGTAAAAAAGCGCAAGGTATCAGATGGCCAAATCTGTAAAAAAAACGCAAGGTATTATTTTTCAACTCCTCTCCTTTTTTTACATTTTTTATAGCGAAAGTTGCTGCCTGCCTATCCCTTGAACAATGTAGAGAGGATTCCTCGGCCTAGTGACGCCCCTACGTTGCCGCCTAAGGTCTTGCCGAACTTGCCTCCTACAGATGAACCTAAGGACTTGCCTAGCTCTCTTCCTATTGTTCCACCTGCAGATGATGCTACTGACTTAACGACGCGACTGGTATTCTTAGCTGCCTTCTCCTCCTGAAGCTGTCGCATCCTTGCCTGCGTTGCTGACTCCTTGGCCGCCTGCTTTTCGGCCTGCTCCTGAGCCTTCATAGCCTCCGCTTCTTCTGCGTCCACTAACCTTTTTCTTGCAAGGAATTCGAAGGCACTGTCGTTGTCCACGAAGTTAGAATATTTTACATAATAAGGATCATTCTTAATCTGCGCATCACGCTCAGCATCTGTTATTGCACCCATCTTAGACTGTGGAGGGTAGCAGACCTTCACCTTCTCTGATACAGTAGGTGCGCCGTTCTCATCAAGCACTGATACAAGGGCTTCACCTATTCCAAGAGTTGTAAGCGTCTCGTATGTGTCAAATGCAGGATTCTCCCTAAAGGACATTGCTGCTGCCTTCACGCTCTTTTGTTCAGCAGGTGTATATGCATGAAGTCCATGCTGAATCTTGTTATTAATCTGAGACAATACACCATCAGGAATGTCCATTGGATTCTGGGTTACAAAATAGATTCCCACTCCTTTTGAACGAATCAGCTTCACTACCTGTTCTATCTTCTGAAGCAGTTCCTTAGATGCACTGTCGAATAGCATGTGGGCTTCATCGAAGAAGAACACCATCTTAGGCTTGTCACAGTCTCCAACTTCTGGCAGAGTCTCGAATAACTCTGACATTAGCCACAACATGAATGTAGAATACATTGTTGGATTAAGCATCAGCTTTCTACAATCGAGAATCTCTATTCGACCGCGACCGTTAGCATCAACACCGAACCAGTCGTGTATGTCGATTGCTGTCTCACCGAAGAACATTTCCCCGCCCTCTGCTTCGAGGGCAACAACACTTCGAACGATTGAGGCTAGAGACTGCTTGGCAATGTTCCCATAGGTCAGACTATAATCAGATGCGTGCTCACCCACATAAGAGAGGGCCTCCTTCAAGTCCTTGGTATCTATAATAAGGGTTCCTTCATCATCCATTATCTTGAACACAATTGTAAGGATGTCGGACTGGGTGTCGTTGAGCCCTAATATACGAGACATAAGAAGTGGTCCCATCTCAGATATGGTGACGCGAAGTGGCATTCCGCCTTCCTGATATATGTCCCACAGACTTACCGGAAATGCGCATGCATCTGCCCCTTCTCCCGGCATAAATAAACCAGACACATCTCCCTTGGCATCTGCTAGAAATACCGGTACACCTGCTGCTGAGAAGCTCTCTGCAAGCACTCGAAGCGTCACTGTCTTACCCATGCCCGTTACTCCTGCAATCATTCCGTGACGATTAGCCATCTTAGGAAGTATTGCAACCTCGCCGTTATCTGAATTGCCAATTACTATTTTGCCGTCTTTATACATACTCCATTCCTCCATCTATCGTAAATGCTACTCTATTATAATTCTATTTCAGCTCCTGCCTCAGCCACCATCTTCTCAAACTCTCTTGCAGAGATTCTAATGGCGCCGTCTCCTGCCACAATCATCTGCACCAGACCATCTGATGACACTACGGATATACTTGCTTCTTCCCGCTTAAATATCTCGTGGGTGGTGCGCTCAATATAAGCGTCCGCCGTCTGGGCTTCCTTGGTATAAACCACATATATATTGTCGTATTTCTCGTTGCTTCCAGTGCCGCCCTTCACCTTGTAGGCGTCGAAGACTGCGATTAACTCCACACCACTGTAGCCCTGATAATTGCACAGAATATCAATTAGTCTGCCACGGGCTGCGTCCAGATTATCAGCTGCCAAATCTTTCAATTCCTTCCATGCAAATATCACATTATAGCCATCAACTAAGAGATACTTCTTCTTAATCTTGACCTGCTTAGCTTCCTTCTTTCTAACCTCATTAGGATGCTCTTCATAGTATTTCTCTCTGGCCAGACGTCTCTTCTCTTCATCCTCTCCTAAGATTGTTCTCTTAGGATTAGGGTTGGGCTTATCCTTCTTCTCGCCGTAGGTCTGCCGGAATATATTGTCAAGCTCATCGTCTAATGACTGCTGCTTATCCTTCTTCTTAGGTGAGGCTGACATCTGCGCTGCGCCTTCCGATTCTTCCTTATCCTTATTATCATTCACCCCAGGAATTGGCTCAATTGGATTCTCCTGATGCACATAAATTGACTCGTAAGGATTCTTAGCATCACTTCTAAAGTCGTATCCAACTTCTTCAATTATCTCCTCTGAATTATGACAAGGATAATAACCAGCAAGTTCGATTCTAATCTCTCCTAAGCCACCAGTGTAGCGCTGAACTTGCGATGCATAATCCATGGCAAGTGATACTGGCACAATTCCTTCTATTATGGAACGGTCATTTAACACAATTGGTGTCTCAAGCTTACCATTCATATTGGAAATGTCTGTCATGGCCCGACCTGCAAATTCACTTGGCACATCAAGGGTGACATGATAGTAAGGCTCAAGGAGTACATTTTCAGTGCGAAGCAAAGCGTCACGAATTGCTATCTTCGTTGCCTTGCGAAAATCCCCTCCCTCAGTATGCTTCTTATGGGACTTGCCTCCCGTTATAACCATCCTGATATCTGTTATGTTGGCACCTGTCAGCACGCCGGCATTGGCGCGGTAGCACTGCCTCATAATCTGATTCTGATGCTGTCTCTCTAACACATCAGTAGAACACTCAGTCACAACTTCTATTCCTCTTCCAGGAGGTAGTGGCTCTAATCTCAACCTGACATCTGCATAATGTCTTAGTGGCTCGAAGTGACCATGCCCTTCAACAGGATTGGCAATTGTCTCCTTATAGACAATTGTTCCTGTTCCAAAATCTATATCCTCATTGAAGCGCTCCTTAATCTTACGCTTAATTACTTCTAACTGAACCTTGCCCATTAGGGATACACCTACAATACCCTTCTTCTCCTCCCAGGTAGGCATAAGCATTGGATCCTCATCTGCTAATATCTTAATATCTTCGAATATAGTATGAGCATCTGTATCCTCCCCTAGGAGTACAGTATATGTTAGTACGGGAACTAAGGAAGGCAGGGCTGCATCTTCCACATCCCCCAGTCCCTGACCAGGATAGCTCTCATCTAGACCTGTAACTGCAGCAATATGACCTGCTCTTAATTCCTGAATAGGCTCGTACTTCTCACCTGTAACCTGTCTAATCTCATTAACCTTCATGGCTGCTTCAGGATATGCGCCGTAAGGAAGCACGCTATCCTTAAGCTTAAGGGTGCCACCTAGCACTTTAAGGAATGTTAGCCTCTTATTATTCTTATCACGAAGCACCTTGAATACTCTTGCAGAGAATTCGTCGCTGTAGGTTGGCTCTAAAGCATAGAGAGAAATTGCATCTAGTAAGTTAGTAATTCCATCCATCCTAAGGGCTGAGCCAAAATATACTGGGAAGAGCTTCTCTTCAGATATAACCCGGGCAATTGATTCTTCAGCTATGCTACCTGTCTCCATATACTCATCAAGGATTGCTTCATCAACGGTTGCGATTTCTTCTAGGACATTTTCAATGTCAGCAGGCGTATTAGAATCATCGCCAGCATCATTCCCATTATCAAGCAGGGGTTCCATATCTACACACTCAGGACTAATATTCTCTCTTATGTCCGCCATCAATTCTTCCCTGCTAATTCTGGCAACATCCATCTTATTAACGAAGATAAATGTAGGCACATTGTAGTGTCTAAGAAGTCGCCACAATGTTCTTGTATGACTCTGCACACCGTTAAGACCACTTATTACAAGAACTGCATAATCAAGAACAGACAGGACACGTTCTGTCTCAGCAGAAAAGTCCACGTGACCTGGGGTATCAAGAAGTGTTACTTCTATCCCATTCTTGTCATCCTCTCCTTGCTGATAGACGAATCTTGTCTGCTTGGAGAATATGGTAATGCCTCGCTCTCTCTCAATATTATCTGTATCGAAGAAGGTATCACCATGATCTACCCGTCCGACCTTACGGACAGCTCCACTTGTATATAATATACTCTCTGATAAAGTTGTCTTGCCTGCATCTACATGTGCTAGAATGCCCATAACAATATGCTTCATCACATGTCCTTCCTAACCTTAGTGACTTCGCTTAATATTAATCTAAGAATCCTTCTTAGCAAGCTTCATAACAATTCCATAACAAATAAGCGCAATTATGAGACTTGCCGCAATGAATATTAATGATACTAATTCGTGGCTCATCTTCGTTCCAAGGAATACTGACAGCACTATAAGCCCCATGACTATTATCATATTAGGAACCAAGTATATGGCAACTGCTGCACCCTTCTTAATTACCTCAACATCATTTTCCCAATCGAGATTCATATGATTGATGCCACATACCATACCCCAGCAGGTAGAATATGCGCATAGGGTAATTCCAAGAATAACGCTTAGAATTGTATCAACAACTGACGACTTAGATGCAATACATACAAGTAATATTGCAACTACGCTTGCAGTGCCATTAAGTAGCATGTTGAATAACATTTTACCCTGATAGACAGCCTTCATCTTAATAGGCAGGCTCTTAATAATCCAGTAATTCTTGCCCTCAAGGGATGGTGAAGCTGTGGTTGTTGCCACCATGCCTGTGAAGAAGAATATAATAAATGGAATAGCTGGCTGGAGCATATATGCATCAAGTGGAGCACCCGGTGCCACCTTGCTAATAATCCAGTCCATGCCAAATATCACTACAACAAGGGCAAATAACACTGATAATACTGTTCCCATTGCTCCATTAACAAGATACTGGGTTGAGCCTAGCATTCTTCGAAGCTCCTTGAATGCAACTGAAGCAACAACTGGACGCTTCTTAAGGCTTGTCATCTTATAAGCTCTTGAACCCGCATGAGATTTCATTGCTGAATTAACCTTCATATAGGAATGACCTACAATCATAAAAAGTATAATAAAGAGGACAACTGTTATACCAACAAGCAGAATCATAGACAGGATGCTGCCATTGACTATTGCCCGGCTAAACCATTTCGCAGGATAATAGTATCCAGCAATCTCGTCAGTTATCTTAGATGCCGTCTCTAAGGTAGCCTGAATCTTGTTGTCTCTTATTAGGTCTTCAATAATGAACCTTAGGGAAAAACAGAATATTATGAATGCAAATATCAATATTACCTGTACAATATTATTCTTCTTAAATCCCGAGCTAATTCTGGCGATTATAAATCCTATGAAGGACGCTAAAAGCATTGGAATAATAGGTATGAAGATTGACAGAATAATCCATACAGGATATACCCATATACCTGGCATCGCATAGATTCCATAGCTAATTAACATAGCCAGTGATATACTTGCAAACCATGGCAGGGTATCCACATACATGCATAAGAACTTACAGCCTGCTACTGTACTCTCCCTAAATGGAAGAGACATTAGCATATCGAAATCCTTAAACTGAAAGAGATATCCATTAGTCTTGAATAATGTCAGGACAAATGCCAATAAACTAATCATAAGTGCACATAGTACGGGTATTGCCTTAGTCATTCCAAGCACGCCATATCCAATACTCATAGATATACATAGTGCCATTAACATAATAAAGAGTATAACCAGACCAATTGTGTTACCAACTACTCTTCTTTTCTTCTTCTTATCCTGAGTGTGCTTATATACATTCCACTGACTAGTAGACAGAAGAAGAGTCTTAAATAATATACTTCCTTCTCTCATACTAATCCGCCTCCAAGAATCTTTCTTCAAGTGAGTGGCCTTCTGTAATCTCTTCCATTGTTCCTGTTGCAACAATCTTGCCCTGCTTAATAATGGCCACCTTGTTACATAGCTTCTCTGCAACATCTAACACATGAGTTGAGAAGAATATTGCTGTTCCTTCCTTACACAATTCATGCATTACTTCCTTAAGCTTGAATGTTGCCTTAGGATCAAGTCCTACAAACGGCTCATCTAGTACAATTAGTCTTGGATTATGGATTAGCGCTGATATAATAGCTACCTTCTGCTTCATTCCATGGGAATAGGAGCTAATGGTATCACCTAGCGCAGATGTTATCTCGAACATATCGGCGTACTTCGTGATTCTCTCTTCTCTTACATTGGCATCTAAGTTGAATACGTCCGATACGAAATTAAGATATTGTATGCCTGTAAGATTCTCATACAAATCAGGATTGTCAGGGATATATGCTGTAATCTTCTTACACTCCATTGGCTCATTCTTAACGGAATGGCCATCGATATATATATCTCCCTCTGTAAAATCTAATACACCAACAACGGCTCTTATAGTTGTAGATTTACCTGCACCATTGTGCCCAATAAATCCATAGATGTCTCCACTCATTACAGTAAGGGATACATCATCTGCAGCCTTGTTAGTCCCATTGTAGGACTTAGTATAATGCTTAATCTCAAGCATAGCTTTTTCACTCATAACTTATCTCCTCCTTGCATTGTCAAATGCGTTATTATTATATTATATATGTATATTGTGTGCAATTCTTCTAAATTATATGCATAATTCTCTCAGGGTTGTTCTTCTTAATATATCTGTCTCTTGCACTCTCCCCTACTACACATACACATTTATATACTGACTCTAGCTTCTCTCTTTCTTGCTTTAATCTGTCGGAGTCATCTCCCCACAGAAGCACTACTGGAAGCTCCTTCGTATCCTTCTTCTCTAGCTGCTTATCCTTAGGAATATATTCTGAGAGCATTGCTTCTAGTTCTTCATAGTGAACTGGCTTGGATAGATAATCATCAAATCCCATACTTAGATAATTCTCTCTTGCTCCTACTATTGCATCTGCCGTCAGAGCAATTACCGGTGTCTTAATATTAATCTCATCCCTTAGAACGCGAAGTGTCTCTTCTCCATTCATATCAGGCATCATCTGATCTAACAATATGACATCATATTCTGAATTCTTAACGCTTTCGATACACTCTTCTCCTGACGATACATAGTCTGCCTTAACCTTCATATCACGTAGGTATCCAGCCATTACTTCTAGGTTCATCTCTATATCATCCACCACAAGAATGTTAGCTTCTGGAGCGTACAAGGTCGCCTTGGCTATCTTGGCATTATCTACGTATTTTGTAACAGCCTGGGAGAAATCACCTATTGGCTCCTGACTCGCTACTCCCTGAGGAGTACATATTTTGAAGATTGAACCTGTTCCATATTCACTACTGACTTCAATTGAACCACCCATCATTCTAACAAGACTGTCAGTAATATGAAGACCAAGTCCTGTTCCTTCGACTCTCTGATTCTTCTTCTCGTCAAGCCTCTTAAAGCTTTCGAATAGCATCTCCTTATCTTCTTCTCTAATACCAATTCCACTATCCTGTACTTCAAGGCGCAGTATTATCCTGCCCTCCTCTTGACCTAGCTTAGAGTCAATCCTGATTCGTACGAAGCCTTCCTTAGTGTACTTAATGGCGTTATTAACAATGTTGAGCATTACCTGGCGCACTCTAATCTCATCGCCATATAGCTTAGAAGGAATCTTATCAGATACCTCCACCTTGTATTCTAAGCCCTTCTCTATAGCCTTAACCCTTGTCATATTAATAACATCATTGATAACAGAAGAGACATCGTATTCTGTAAGATTCAATTCCAGTCTTCCAGCTTCAATCTTACTTAAGTCAAGTATGTCGTTAATTAGAGACAGGAGGGTATTGCCTGCTCCCTTAATGTTGAATGCATATTTCTTAGTCTGCTCCTCCTTAGTATCACGAATAATCATATCGTTCATACCAAGAATTCCATTAAGAGGTGTCCTTATCTCGTGTGACATATTAGCAAGGAATTCATCCTTGAACTGATTCGCCTGATGGGCACTATCAGCATCTAATCGAATTGTTATTACCTGCTTAATGGTATGAATCATGGCAAATATAATGAATCCAAGCAAACCAATTGCCATAAATAGTCCTGAGAAGGCTCCATTATGAAGAATGATATATACCATAATCTGAACAGATGCCGCCAGGCCTAAGAATATAAACCCTAATGCTATATACCTGTATGAACCAATCTTCTTATGAATGGCATCGCTAATCATGGTATAGGTAATAACAACTATGCAAAATAGTGCACTGCCTGCTGCAAGTAAGAAGCTATCCCTTAGCTTAACAACTCCACTTACGAATAATGACAGGCATATTATTGCATCAATAATCTCAACTATGGATGCTGCCATTATTGCCTTCCTGTGTCTTCCCTGTTGAAGTGAATCGATGAATATAAGAAATGGCATAGGCATAATAATAACCATAAGAAATGGGGTATCAGACATTATTGAAATGTTGTTGGTATATAACTGTCTAAATACAGAATTAGTCATTACCCATACGCCACCAATAATAACACCAAGTGAGAGTTCTCTTAACTCAAGATATTTCCTATAATAAAACTGATATCCTACGGCGGCCAAGTAACAGATTACGCCTAATATAATTACGGCTAGTCCAACGAAGAACTCTGCCCCGTAGTTTTTGAATAATAGTGATAATACACCTATTCTGTTGCCTATATAAACCTCATATACCATTCCTGAATTATAGGAATAGTTAACTCGTAATGTCTTACCTGCATCCTCAGGATACACAGACAGCATGATATAGCATTCTGCAGAACGGTCTCCCAGGAGAGGATAATCTTCTATCTCATACTTCTCCCTTAATACTCCGTCAATGTATATCTCCATATCCATTCCACGAAGGCATAAGGCGTCCTTCTCTCTTCCTATGTCTTCTGGAAGGGTAGTCTCTATCACAATGTCAGAATCAGCCTTGCCTGGCACACTAAAAGGCTCCTTCGTTCCATCTTCCTTAATCAGGTACCAATTATCGCTTGGCAGGGTTTCACATACTGCTCCCATTGATGGAACATTATATGGCATAAATATCTGACCTATTATAATGTATCCAAATACTATTATTCCAATTATAGATAAAGCAATTCTTATGCCCTTCATACCCCAATACTCTCCAACATTTCCAATAATCTAATCCATCAGTGCCTTACTATTTGATCTCCGGCGCAATATCCTTAATCAGCTCTAAGGCATCATCATATAAGAAATCCTCAATTAGCGTAGTTGCTTCCTCTAGCTTGCCTCTCTGAGTAAGTCTGAAGGGATAGCCAGCTAATTTCTTCACAAGCTTAGCTGACAATTCATCATCAAAATCATCTAACGCCTGCATCAACTCCTCTGCAACCTTCTTAGCCTGATTCGCATTTAGCTCGTCTGCAGGCTTTTCGGTTTCAAGCTCACCAATTGGTGCTAAGTTATCAATTAACATTTTCCATGCAGACATAGTAGGCTCATGTAGCTTGTCAATAGTTGCTATGTCTTCGCTCTTAGATGCCAACTCCAAAGCCTCGAAATCCTTAGACAGACTTATGGCTCCAATCATCTTAGAGTTACTCTTAAGAGAGTGAACCTGTATGCAATAATTCTTCCAATCCTTGTTGTTGTAATTGTCACTCACCTGTGGATAGGTGGAATTATATGCTTTTATATACCTTTGAAGGGCGCGAATATACTTATCAGCGCCCCTCATGTAATCAAGTCCTATATTAGTATCTATACCGTATTGTTCTATACTAGCCAAATCGTATTCCATCTTCTCCCCCTAACCTAATACGTCAATTATCTTAGCAACAAGCTCGCTCTTCTTAGCAGGCTTGACAACATATCCCTGTGGCTTCAACTCAGTAATAGTCTCAATAATGGTAGCCTTCTCCTTGACCCCTGATAGGAATATTACCGGGATGTCAGCTGTGGCCTCATTCTCCCTTAGCTTGTCAAGAGTCTCTGGGCCATCCATATCAGGCATCATATAATCTAATAGAATTAGATCTACTTCTTTCTTGCTAAGGTATTTAAGGGCCGACTGGCCTGACTTTACCACCGTAACATAGTAGAATTCTTCCAGATAATCCTTAATCTGCATTAGCTGCTGTGTGTCATCATCCACAACTAATATCCTCTTACGGACAAATGGTCCTTCGTCATCTGGATTCTCGTATTCTTCAATAAATGATGCCTTGTCCTGCTTTAAGTCTGCAAGCTCATTCTCAATTAGAATCAGCTTCTCATAAAGTGTAAAGAGGGACACCGGTCTAGACAGGAAATACACCTTCTTAAGTCTGGAGAACTGCATGAACCTCTTCTTGTCCTTCTCGTCTGCTATAACGAATATATGAACAGCTCCTGCCTTCACTGCTTCGTAGAACATATCGTACATGGTAATGTCTTCTTCATTCTCATTACCCATACATATAATTACAGCATTAGGCATCTCAGAGTGCATAACCTCGAAGATGAATTCCTTCTCCGGCTCGCATCTGATTGTTATATAATTCCTGTCGTCAAAGCAATGCTCTGACACATCCTTGACGATTTTCTTGTTCTTACCTGTAACAAATACCTTAAGGTTAAATGCCATTATAACCAGACTCCCTATATCTTATATTCTCTATTGTCTGCCAATCAGCGCAGATATCTGTGGCAATGCGTTATATGTTGCCGTCTCTCTTCCATGAGCGTTGTGTCCTTCATTGGCACCTATACCATAGGAAATGTTAACTCCTTCCTCTCCTGGCTTGCCAGCCTTGAAGAAGCTAGATGTCGCCTTCATGGAATCATACTGGCTGTCACAGGTTCTCTTGGCAAAGTCTGCTGTACCTGTTGACATATATATGTAGAAATCGTTCTTCGTATAACCCTCTTGAGTAATTGCATTCTCCATTCTCTGGCCTGGGTTAGAGGAAGAATTTCTGCCTTCTGTAGACCAGTACAGCGTTCCTGATACTGGCATATAGTACTTAAAATAATCCATAGACTCTAAGGTCTGTAGATATGTTGTAACACCACCCATTGAGAAGCCTCCCATTATGCGGTGGTCTCTCGAAGCCTTAAGATCCTCTGGTGAATTGGACTTGGCATAAGTAGAATACTTCGCTTCAATTGTAGGAATTATATCGTTCCTTAACTCCTTACCAAATGCGTTAAGAATCTTAGAATCGTAATCAGTAGTCTCTTCGTCCTTATTATCATCATAATAAGTCATACTTACTACAATCATTGGTCGAACCTTACCATCTTCTATTAGATGGTCAAGTACATGCTTCATAGGATATGGATCAGTAGGTGAACCAAGCCATGTTGTTGCACCACCTGTATGACCATGTGTGATATACATAATGTCATAGTCCTTACTTACATCATATCCGTATGGCGTGTATACAACTAAGTATTTCTCCATAGGATGATTGTCATCATCATAATCTACTGTATTGTAGTCTTCATACTGAAGCTTGCCCTGATGAATAGCAGGCTGCTCGTAAGCTTCTGGCACTGTTACATTCTCAATAATCTTCTCTTCTTCGTCTCTGTAAACAGGCTCTTGCGCTACTGGATGGTAATTGCCGAATTCTTCTGTTTGTGCAGTCGTATTATTGGCAGTAGAATTAGAATTATTACCACCACTCTGACAACTACATCCTGAAAATGCCAGCATTGCTGCCACAATTACGCTTACAATTGTAATACCCTTTTTATTCTTCATTTATTCTATTTCCTAGCCTTCTTATAATACTTGTGTCTCTTATATGTAACATTTGCCATTATTTCTTCATCTTCTCAATCTTCTCCTTCAGGAAGAAATCATCAATCTTCTCGTGAAGATGAGCCTTGTCAATAGTCTTAAGCAGATAGTCTACTGGCTTCAAATCCATAACTGACATAACACTTTCTCTGTCATCCTTGCCTGTGAGGAACATAACAGGAATGTCATCAATAGTGGTCTCACTCTTAAGCATTTCCATTATCTGAGGTCCATTTACCACAGGCATCTGATAATCTAGAAGTATCAGGTCAACCTTGTTCTTCGTCAGGTAGCTAATGGCCTGAACACCTGAAGATGCCATTCCAACCTGGTAGTATTCCTTAAGCCAGCCATAGACTGTTCTCATATAGGTAATATCATCATCAACAATAAGGATTCTCTTCTTCCTCTTACCCTCTGCTACGCTGTCCATAAAACGGGACACCTCTTTAACTAAGTCTTCTATGTCAAATGGTCTCTCGAAGCTCTTAACAATATTATCAGCCGGAATCATCTTAAGACCCCATTCAACATCCTGAGGCTCACCTATAATTATTATCTTCTTGTCTTTCTCGTCAGCAATGTCCTTAAGATATACAACAGGCTCATGCTCTTCTTCGTCCATATCACTTAAGTTAAGGATGAATAAATCAGCGTACTCTTCAACCTCTGCAATATTCTTTATGGTAAGGTCTACATACTGATTGCGCAGACTGTTCTCATTAAGCTTAGTCTCAATTCCCTTAACAAGGAATCCCTGTACCTTGCCAACAATCACTATATTGCTTTTGTTAGGAGCATTATCACTCATAACTATACCTCCTATAATCCAAGCTACTTAACTGAGCTTAACTCTGTAGATATTCCATCCCAGTCAAGTTCTAGTAGCATATTATTAATTCTATCTATTCTCTTAGAATCTTCCTCTTCTAGCTTATATTTCTTCAGGTCCAAAAGTATCGATTCCATCATACCATAATCCATGATATTTGTAACTTCTATCATTGTATTATATGCATCTTTTCGCATGGCTTCATCTAACGGTGGCAGGCTGTCATCCTCGCTCTTGTCAAGAATCTGAAGACTATTGGCCATGTCCTCATATTGCTTAAGAAGCTCATAAGTATTCTTATTAATTGTTACGATGTCCTTATTGTTTCCTGCTTCTTCTAAGCTTCTGGCAAGTTCAGACAAGTCCTTGGCACCAATTACACGAGCCGAGCTCTTAAGAGCGTGAACCTTAATGGTATAACCCTCCCAGTCTTCTGTGTTGAAGCACTCTCTTATCTCTTCTGCTTTGCCCTCGGCTGTATCTCTAAATACTCTTAATACTGTAAGATAATTATCTAAAGACGCGGAATAATCTAAGCCTTCCTTCACATCTAAGCCTTCTATTCCTTCTAAGATGGATAACTCATCCTTAGGATTATCCATAGGCGATTCATCACCATCAGGGGAAAGTATCTTCTCATCAGGCAGCCACTCCATTAGTCTCTGCTCTAAGAGGTCTGGATATATTGGCTTAGCCAAGTAATCATCAAAGCCTTCACCTATGTACATTTCCCTGACTCCCGCAACAGCATTTGCAGTAAGAACAACACAGATTGTATTATCAACTAAGTGGTTGTCCTTCATATGATGCAGAGTCTGGATACCGTCCATCTCAGGCATCATGTGGTCAATGAAGATTGCGTCATAGTGTTTACTCTTAGTCAGCTCAATTCCTTCCTTGCCGGAAGATGCTGTATCAATCTTAATCTTAGTCTCCTTAAGAAGACTGGTAAATACCGCAAGATTAATCTCTGTATCATCAATTACAAGTACATCCGCATCAGGGGCGTGGAACTTCTCCTTGTATGTTCCAACCTCACTCTTCTTCTGATTATTCTTGGTATAGAAATCGCCAAGTGGTTCAGAGGACACAATTCCCTGCTTAACTGAGAAGAAGAAGGTAGAGCCCTCACCATATACACTCTCCACCTCCAGCTTAGAATCCATTAGTTCAAGTAGCTTACTTGTAATGGACATTCCAAGACCAGTACCTTCAATCTTGCGATTACGCTTCTCTTCTATTCTGTCAAATGGAGAAAATAGCTTGTCTAAATCCTCCTGCTTCATTCCAATTCCAGTATCACTTACTCTTATCTTGAGGGCAATCTCATCATCGCTTATATCATCATACATGACCTCGAATGTGACCTTGCCTCGCTCAGTGTATTTTACAGCGTTAGTAAGGATGTTAAGGATACATTGCTTAATGCGAATCTCATCACCCATAAGTAGTCTTGGCATTCGTTCGTCAACCTTGACAATGAACTGAAGTCCCTTGTCAACTACTCTGTCGCTTACCATATTGATAAGATCGCTAATGGCTTCACCAATCTCGTATTGGATTGGAATAATCTCCATCTTGCCTTCTTCAACCTTAGAGAAGTCAAGAATGTCATTAATGATTGAGAGAAGCGTCTTAGAGCTTGTCATAATGTCTGATGCATATCCTACAACATCCTGCTCTCTACTCTCTCTTATTATCATCTCGTCGAGACCAATTATAGCATTGATTGGTGAACGAATCTCGTGTGACATATTAGCAAGGAAAGAGGACTTAGCCTTGTTGGCATTGTCGGCAATTTCCATCTGCTCTAATATATCCTCCATATATTGATACTGATTGGTCTCATCATTTACCAGATAAATCTTACCTACATCTTCACCTTCGCTACCTAGCTTCTCAGAGGATGCACCATACATCCTTCCGTCAATCTCAATTGGGTCCTTGCTATGTACATGCTTATCAAGAAGGCTGATTACCTCGCTGGTATTACTCTCAATATCCGGAAACAGCTTAAGAGTCGGTTCGTTATAATAGCTTATCTTCCCATCTTCATTAAGGGCAACGAAGCAGCATGATGACATCTCATCAAGAGCGAATTGCTTCGCTACTGTTGCTGTATCAAGAAGCTTGTACCTTAATGCTGCAACAAGGAATAATATTGAACCAATTGTGTAACCTATTGTTGTAATATCGAATAGATTAGTTATTGGCAATGCGTGAGTAGCCTCAACAATATAGAATATAACTAATATTAGTATCGCCACCGATACAATCCTAATCTGTCGCTTCTTAATGATATTAGTTTCTCTTAGGTACGCCCTTATTATCCATACTGTTGCAAGGAGTACATACAGTAATATACTAACCGTGTATGCATAATACAATACACCTCTTCCATGTACGATTATTGGGAAGCCTTCCTTTACCTGGAAATCCATGTATGTATAGTAGAGGCTATTATTCTCAATTGTAAATATTGAACTGTATATTATAATGTTGAATACCGACATAATTACAATGAGCCATCTTGGCATTCTGACACTACATAGTTCTGATACGAATAGTAACAGAGAGAATCCTATCCATGCTCGTCCTAAGTATGAGAATTTCAAAGCAACCAGATAAGCCTCTTTAGAGCTTGCCATAAGCTCAAGCTGATAGCCTACATTATTAAGTAATAGTGACAGACACGAGAATATTAAGTATAGATGAAGTCTATTACTGAATTTGTAAAACAATAGCGTTATAAGAATAACAAGTGCTATAATATCAACTAATCCTATCCACAATACAATCTGATACATATGTTACCTCTCTGTTCTGTCACTAATTCTCGTATTATATTCCAATCTCGTATTGCCTGTTTAGTCAGGCGGTTGTGTCGAGTTCTATGCCTTGAAGCAAATTGAAATAATATATTCCTTGTCATAGAGCCACTGATGAATTATGTATTCCTGCTTATGACCTTCTCTTATTACTTCGCAGCTGCCCAGATATCTGGCTTCATTATGGGCGCTTTCTCTGGGGTTACCTTCTTTAATCAGGGCTTCTTCATCTATAATCCCCTTCGGTTCTAAAGCCCCTGCTTCTGGCCTAATCTCATATCTATTGAATTCAAGGAGTATGCCCTCTCCTGTTAGCTTAGAGTAGCTCTCTCTTGCTGTCCAGATTCGATAGAAGGCTTCTTCCTTGTTATTAGCATTTTCAATCCAGGCAAGCTCATCTTCTGTAAAATATCTCTTAGCAACAGAATAATTCCTATCCTTAACATGCTCAATATCACATCCCACCTTATCCTGGGACACAGCTATAATCTGCCAGAATGACTAACATTAAAATCCATCCCTTCTATTGTTGGGCGGCCACTATTAGTTATTACTATATCCTCCTGACTCTTGCCCTGCTCAATTAGGGCGTCACGAATCAGAAGTCCTGCTGCAAGGGACCTCTTTCTGTCAGCCTCCATCTTGTACTTCATAATTGCCTCCCGTCTTATGTCCGATAAATCGGACATAATTTCAGGAGACTTCATTGGGTCTTCTAGACTCTCACATTCTCTTATATGGCACTTAACCATATTAACCCTCTAATAGCTCTAATAGCATTTCCCTACTCTGAACACCTACTGCAGTCTTAACTGCTGCGCCGTCCTTGAATATCTTAATAGTAGGAATACTCATAATGTTGTACTCACCAGCAACATCCTTATTCTCGTCTACATCAATCTTGGCAACGACATATTTGCCCTCGAACTCCTCTGCGAAGCTCTCTAAGATTGGTCCCTGCTGTGCACAAGGTCCACACCATGTAGCCCAGAAATCAGCAACTACTGGCTTGTCTGCCTTGAGTACCACCTCTTCAAAATTACCATCCTTAATAATTACTTCTGCCATAATAGTTCTCCTTTCTGTGTCTTCTAACCTTTGGCTTTATCAATTATGTCTAAATCCTTAAGTAGGATGTAGTCAACATCATGTCCCTTGAGATATTTCTCAGCAGTATCCACATCTCTAAGATACGTACCACTGTAGTTACTCTCAATTTCTTCCCTAAGCTTTAATAAAGTATCAGGGTCATTATTAATTACAAGTACCTTCTTCTTATCCTGTGACATATCTTCAAGCTTACCATCCTGTGAAGGGGCATTGTCTGTACTGCCTTCTGCTTCCGATTCACTCTGAGCCTTGTCCTCATAGGAAGCATCAGGAATAGTCTGAAGCTCCTTAGGCAAATGTCTTGCCAACACTTCCTCTAATTCCTTAAAACGAACTGGCTTGGCAACAAAATCATCGAAGCCTTCCTCAAGATATTTTGTTCTTGCTCCAGCATCAGCAGTCAATACTATGATAGGTATGTGAATTCCCATATCCCTCATCTTCTTCATTGTAGCTGTGCCA
>CAJOGN010000043.1 GCA_905234245.1 uncultured Lachnospiraceae bacterium | reverse complement strand
AGATAAGATCCCTCAAAGACTATGAGGTTGATAGGCTTGAGGTGTAAGTGCAGTAATGCATTCAGCTGACAAGTACTAATCGATCGATGGCTTTTTTTATCCTAGGTTTTGATGTAAAAATACTATATGAAGTTTTGAGAGTATTAACTCGACCTTTGTGTTTAATCACAGGGGTCCCCGAAAAGCAAAGCTTTTTGGGGAAGAGGAGCAACGACGTAGCGTATCGACTGACCGAACAAAGTGAGGTCGGAGAAAAAGCGAAGTCAGTTGCGACGTGGCCCAATGGCTCAGTTGGTTAGAGCGCCGCCCTGTCACGGCGGAGGTCGCGGGTTCGAGTCCCGCTTGGGTCGCTTCGGGATCATAGCTCAGCTGGGAGAGCACCTGCCTTACAAGCAGGGGGTCACAGGTTCGAGCCCTGTTGGTCCCATGTAAATTGCCATGTGGCTCTGTTACCGAATCGAAGATTCGGTAACCATCGCCACATCGGCAAACAAGTTTGCCGATGTGGCTCAATTGGCAGAGCAGCTGATTTGTAATCAGCAGGTTATCGGTTCGAGTCCGATCATCGGCTTGGTTGAATAATCAACCTCAATTTAATAAAAGGGTGGTTTCCCGAGTGGCCAAAGGGGACAGACTGTAAATCTGCTGCACATTGCTTCGGTGGTTCGAATCCACCACCACCCAGTGTCTTCTTTTTAAAAGGAGACTCGCGCGTTATAGTTCGGCTTCGCCGAAAGCGCTCGTCGTGTAGTCATTCGCTACGCGAATAACAACATATCGCGGGATAGAGCAGTCTGGAAGCTCGTCGGGCTCATAACCCGGAGGTCGCAGGTTCAAATCCTGCTCCCGCAATTAGGTTGACATTTCAACTGAAAAATTTTATAATGAGTCTCGCACCGTTTTAGTTTTTGCCATGCAAAAAGGTGCTCGACGTGCAGTCACTCGCTATGCGAGTAACAGCTTATGCCCAGTTAGCTCAGTTGGTAGAGCAGAGGACTGAAAATCCTCGTGTCCTTGGTTCGATTCCGAGACTGGGCAGGAAAATCATCAGATTTTTATCTGGTGATTTTTTTTATGCTTTAAATCCCGACACACGTCTATGTTCTCTTGTTAATCAACTAATGTATATGCAACTAGATGACATTATAATTGTTGATGATGGAAGCACATTAACCCTTCACGAAGGAAAGGATATTTTCTTCGAATTAGAGGCTATGGGTTGTGTTGTATATAGACATGAGACGAATCTTGGAAAAGGAGCTGCAATAAAAACAGGTATTAGTAAAGCTATTGAAACCTTCGGAAATAATGTTGAAATAATAACATGTGATGCAGACGGTCAGCATCTTCCGAAGGACATCAAAAAAGTAGCTGACGCACTAAAGGATAATCCTACTTCTCTAGTTCTTGGAACAAGAGATTTTGAAGGAAGCTATGTGCCTAAGAAAAGTAAATATGGAAACAAAATAACATCTGCATTTTTCTATCTGACTAAGAAGAAAAAATGTCCAGATACACAGACTGGACTTCGAGGAATTCCTAACTGTTTATTGTCCTTGGCATTAGAAGAGCAGGGGAAAAGATATGAATACGAGATGAATTTCTTATCAGATGCTGCAGACATGGTAGACATGGTTTATGTACCAATTGAAACTGTATATGAAGATGGTAATAAGACATCGCATTTTCGACCTGTTAGAGATTCTCTCTTAGTATATAGCAGACCTCTTCGATTTGCGTCTTCTTCAATAATAAGCACAGTACTTGAGTATGTATTATTTATGATACTGTCGCTCATATTTGGAAGCGGAGCTTTTCTTGCTCAGTCAGGTTCAAGAATGGCATCAGGGGTGGTGAACTTCCTGCTTAACAAGTACTGGAGTTTTGGAAGTAAACGCAGTGGAAGTAAGGAGCTAATTAGATATAGCATACTCTTCGGTGCTCAGCTATTAGTTAGCGCAGCCCTAATAACTCTGTTATCTTATGTTGTAAGCGCAATAGTGGCTAAGTTAATAGTAGATACATGTCTTTTCTTCATAAGCTATCAGATACAGAGAAGATGGGTATTCAAAAAGGGAGATGTTGTTAATGAAAGAAAAATCAAAGCAAAAAAAGAAAATGCCAAAGGCAAGATTTATATGGGCGGTAGCATTTAGCATCATCCTTACGGGGTACACCACATTTGCCCTGCTTGATACATTTGTAATACCTAAGGAATCGGTAAGTGTAGCCAGCGCAGAGACAAATAATGTGGCTCTTGCAAATGTTACTGAGAACACATATACGAGTGAAAATGTGAAAATAACTATTTCCGAGAAAACGATAGAGGATACAAAGGTCTATATTGCAGATGTAATAATATCAGACCCATCCAGCTTAATGGCAGGACTGGCGAATAATACATTTGGAAGAAATATAACTCAGACCACGTCTCAGATAGCGCAGTCACAGGGTGCAGTTCTAGCCATAAATGGCGACTATTATGGCTTCAGGAATAGTGGATATGTTATGAGAAATATGTACCTTTATAGGGACACCCCTTCATCAGACTCAGAAGCTGAGGACCTGGTAATATATGAGGATGGAACAATGGAAATAGTAAAGGAATCTGAGGTAAGCGCCAAGGAGCTTCAGGCAAATGGAGCTACACAAATATACTCATTTGGACCAGGACTTGTGAGTAATGGAGAGATTACAGTAAGTAAAGGCGACGAAGTAGGACGCGCCAAGGCAAGTAATCCACGAACAGCCATAGGCATGATAGAAAAGGGACATTATGTATTTGTTGTATCT
Organism: uncultured Lachnospiraceae bacterium; assembly: GCA_905234245.1. Lineage (GTDB taxonomy): Bacteria > Bacillota > Clostridia > Lachnospirales > Lachnospiraceae > RUG191. The sequence continues at coordinate 34,154 of CAJOGN010000043.1, read as the reverse complement.
GATGGAAGAAGTGATGAAAGCGAAGGGCTTTCCCTTAGCCAGTTGGCGAGTGTTATGAAAGACCTAGGCTGCAGCGTTGCATATAATCTCGATGGTGGTGGCTCATCCACCATGTGGTTTAATGGTAAGGTAATTAATAATCCAACCAGCAATGGTAATAAGGTGAAGGAAAGGAGTGTGAGTGATATTGTTTACATTGGAGCATAGTAATAAAAAAAGATTAATAATTTATGGTGCCATAACATTATTCTGCCTTGTGTTGTTTATAGTCTATAGCATATTTTCACATGGAGTGTACTCGAATTATATGACATTCCTTTTTGCCTGGCCGCTGCTCTTAGGATTTGTGCCTGCACTTATGATTGCACTAATTCCAGCTTTATGCGAGCCGTCACATTTGACCAAGGCCTTGTATCACGCAGGCTTAGCTGCAGGGAATATTCGAGATAGCAGGCACATCGTCACCACTTCAGATGCCACTTATGTATTTTGGAATTGGAATGATGATAGTAGGAGCCATAACTTATATTTATTCTAATCTTAGATTAACATTATAGAGTATGTATGCTACTATTAATGAAGGAGAACGGGGGAGAAATTATGAAAAAGAAAATAATCGCCATATCACTTTGTTTAATTCTTGTTGCAGCAGGTTTATCAGGCTGCGGTAAAACATCTAAAGTGAGCAGCAAGAATCCTGTTATTGCAGATGGACTGTGCAAGATTAATGTTACGGGAGAGACTAACCTTCCTGGTAATTTTTTCTTGTCCTTTGTATTTAGTCGTAACCTAATTATGCTTGATGGCAAGGGTAACATTGTGTGGTCAAAGCATGAGGAACAACCATACGAAGGAGCAACCACAGGGTTCTGGGATTTCAAGAAGCATGTAGTTGATGGAAAGACATACTACAGCTATCATGATCAGACAGGTAAATTTGATGACTATGGGCTTACTGGATATGCACCGGGTGAACGCGTTATATTAGATGAGAATTTTAACGAGGTTAAGAGGATAACAGCGGAAGAGTCGTCTGTTACACCGAAGGGTCAGGGAATCGACGGACATGACTTTTACATGTTTGATTTAGACCATTACATTTGTTCTGTATATGTTAAGGACAATGTTAAGAACATTCCAGGTTACCCTGAAGGGTCTAATGTCATCTATTCATATTTACAAGAGGTCCAAAACGGCAAGGTCGTATGGGAGTTCAAGAGTATAGATTATCCTGAGATATACGATATTGTTGCAACGGATGCAACGCCTAATGCCAATGACTTCGCTAATAAGACAATTGATGCGCCTGATATTAATCACTTCAATGCAATGCGTGTGGATAATGATGGCAATCTTATCTGCTCCTTTAGACACCTTGATACAATTATGTGTCTTGATAGAACAAGAGGCGATAATCAGATTAGATGGAAAATGTCAGGAAAGGCGGACGAATTTGGATTGAGTGAATTGCAGAAGACTTCAGGACAGCACTATGTTACGGTGGATGATAATAAAATTACAGTATTCGATAATAACAACCGCGACAAACAGACAGAAGTAAGGTCGTATGTGCTTGATATACCTAACAGGAAGGTTGATCTTGTTAAGAGTATTGGATTCAACAATAAGTTCTCACAAGCCTGTGGTTCAGTTCAGATGTTAGATAATAATATGTATGTAATCGGTTGGGGCTGGGCCACAACAGATAATGAGTGTATGTCCGTATATAACAACAATAAGGATGATAGGAATGAGAAGAAGGGCGAGAATGACAAGGTGATGAGTGTCACCCTGGATAATCCAAAGGATATTACATACAGAGCAGTGTATTATGATTAAAGAAAAACAACTTGCAAAAGTCATAGGACTTTTGATAAAATTACAACAAAAGTCATAGGACTTCTGGAGGCGCTATGTACAGAGAAATATTAAAAGATTTGGAAAAATGGAAAGACAAGTCACGTAGAAAGCCCCTTATTCTCACAGGGGTTAGGCAATGTGGAAAGACTTATATAGTAGAAGAGTTTGCCAAGGAGAACTTTAAAAGCTATGTATATGTCAACTTCGAATCTGAAGAAACGCTTTCAGCATTTTTTGATTATGATTTTGATGTACATCGAATTGTAAGGGAGCTGGAACGGCATTTTAAGACTCAGATTATTTCCGGGGAGACACTGGTATTTTTTGATGAGATTCAAGAATGCACAAGAGCAATCACGTCTTTGAAGTATTTCTGTGAGAAGATGAGAGATTTGCATATTGTATGTGCCGGTTCGCTTCTTGGTGTTGCACTGAAGAAGGAGCAGGTTTCATTTCCGGTTGGTAAGGTGAATCGTCTTCAGCTTTACCCAATGAGTTTTAAGGAATTCGTCATTGCAAACGATAGGACGGATTTAATAGAAGTTTTTGACGAATGGCCAACTGACCGCGAGATACCTACAATATATAAGGAACCGATGGAAGAGTTGCTTAAAGCATATTATATTGTTGGTGGTATGCCGGAAGTTGTGAAAACCTGGATTGAAACTCATGATTACGATGAAGTTGAAGAGGTTCAGAATGAAATATTAGGTGATTATGCAGATGATTTTTCCAAACATGCACCGCTTTCGGATGTGCCAAAGATTCGTTGGATATGGGATTCTGTGCCGGTACAATTGGCAAAGGAGAATAATAAGTTTGTCTTTTCCCATGTAAAAAAGGGAAAGCGTTCGGCAGAGTTAGAGGATGCCTTGCAATGGTTGGTAGATGCGGGATTGCTTATAAAAACAGAGCTGGTAGGGAACCCGGAAATACCTTTAGAGGGGGCCGCAGATAAAACATATTTTAAGGTATATATGTCTGATGTTGGATTGTTACGGGCAAAGTCAAAGGTTTCGGTGAATACCATATTAGAAGAGTCGGATCTTTATATTAGATATAAAGGTGCATTCGCGGAAAACTATGTTTTGAATGAATTAAAGTCATTAGGAAAAGCGCCTTTCTTCTGGCGTTCCGGAAATACAGCTGAGGTTGATTTTATTTATGAAGATGAAGGAGAGCTTGTTCCTGTTGAGGTGAAGGCAGCTGATAATACGCAAGCAAAGAGCTATAAGCAGTTTTGTAAGAAGTATCATCCGAAGAAGGGATTAAAGCTTTCCAGGAAAAATATAGCAGAGAATCTTTGTGAGTCAACTGTAACATATAATATTCCGTTGTATTTAGAGTGGAATATAGATAGATAAGTGATGAAGGGGTATTGAAGTATGCTGTTATGGAATATTCTGAGATTAAATAATAACACTCGATAATTCTAGTGGGGAATCTGTAGGTTTTATACTTGAAGGTTCCCCTTCTTTTTTCATTTCTGATAAGAATACCACCAGAAGATAACCACAAATTATGTAAAAACTAATTAGATATTAATCCGAAAGCAACCTTCGAAATGTAAAAGCTGTATTTGATAATATATGTATATGAGCGTATAATATACACAGCGACTGGCTATGAGGATTTTCGGGTCTTTTGCTAAGATAGGCAATCCCCATAAAAGAAGATTTATATCAATTGTAAAATTGTTAGGATAGAGAAATGGTACAGAAAATTGTTGATGATATCAGAGCGGCACTTAACAATGATTTGTATTTTGTTGCTCTTAGTACAGCTCTGACTTTGCCTGATATATGTGGTAAAGCGGAATATCCGGATGAGAAAAGTTGTAAGAAACGCTATATAGACTGGTATGACAAAGAAATCGGTTATTACGAAAAGAACCCACATCAAACAACAGATGAAGAAATGCCGTACTTATCAGGAAGTGTAATATATAGCCTACGATGCTCTTTACTACATGAGGGAAATCCGAATGTAGATAATGGGCAGTTAACTCGTAAAAATGCTTCTTTACCCATTGATTATTTTGTTCTTAAGGTTGAGAAGAAAAAAGATTTTGATATTTACTCTGACTCTAGCGGTATTACTAATATTTTTGGTCAGCATAGACGCGAGTATACGATGAGTATTAGGCGTATATGCTTAATTATGTGTTGCGTAGCAGAGGATTATTACAACAAAAATAAAGAAAAATTCCATTTCAATTATGAAATTCTTGATTGGGACAAGGCAACGGAACATTTGCCGCCAATAGATATGGAAGCGTTTATGAAGACGCTTGCAGATCCGGATTTAGGTTTATAAGGTGATTGTTTCTATAGCAAATTATTATGTAAGTATTTTTATTATATATGAAAAGGTTGGGAGGGAATGTATTTGTGGATTATCGAAAAATCACGTGTGACAGTGATGAATTTAATGATGCTGTTATTACTATAAAAAATAATGTTTTATCAAAAAATAATATGCCAAAACTTATTGTTGGTACAGGCTTATCGGCATCATATGGTATTCCTGGAATGTGGAAATTGTCTGAAGAACTTAAGTCAAAACTTGGGGTTCATAAGGACGATGAGATAAAAAAAGCTTGGATTAGAAGAGAGAAGGATATCAATGATAATGGTTTAGAAGAAGGACTTAAGACGCTGTCATCAGATGAACAGAAACTTATTGATGAAATACGAAAAGTTACAGCGGATTATATTCTACGCGAAGAATGGCCACGTTTATTGGATATATATCAAAAATCTAGTGGATTTGAGAAACTGCTTACATATTTAAAGGATACGGTAAGTGTTAATCACGGGTTAATTGATATTATGACTCCCAATTATGACAGAGTGATAGAAACATTGTGCGATAAGTGCGGGATACAGGTCATCACAGGATTTTCAGGAGAGATATTTCAAAGATTTGAACCTCTAAGGCTGAAAAAGCAAAGTGATTATTTTGGAGGGCATAATTGTTGCATAAGATTATTTAAACCACATGGATCAATAAATTGGATTAGTAATGGTAATGGAGAGATTCTTATTAATGATTTCGATTATTTGTCGAAACACAGTGAAGATATTGAGATAATAGCTCCAGGAAGTTCAAAATATGAAGTGGGAATGACAAATAATACATTTAGGATTATGCGTGAAGATTTTAATGAGCTTATATCTGAAATGAATAAGCCATATTCCTTGTTGATTTATGGATATGGCTTTAACGATACACATTTTAATACGGTTTTATTTCAGAACACTAAGAAAAATGTATTGATTCTTTCAAAAGATATAAAAGAAGAGGTTTTGGAAAGGGCTAAGAATAATCATATGGTTACTGCTTTCTTTCAAAAGGATTCCACAGATTTTATGATCTATAAAGGAGAACAAATCGAAATAGATAAGAGTCTATGGAATATGGATGTCTTTGCTGACGTGTTTTTAGGATAATGCTTGAAAATTTGGAGGAGAATAATGAAAAAACTAACAGAGTGCTTAATAACTACAGTTGGAAAAGTAGTTAATGTTGATACAAAGAAAATAACGGTTGAGGTTGAAGAAGAAGACATCCTTAATCGTCTCAAAATAAACGACATGATTGTAATGGAGGGAAATAATGCAGATGAGAAGCTGATAGGTATTATTACTAAAGTTACGAAAAAGAGAATTGATAGTTTTGAGGATGATGAAAATCTTGAAGATGAAATAGCTTCTGTAAATCTATGTAATGTGACTATGGTAGGAACTTTTTTCATTAAATTGGGTACAAATAGAAATAATATTTTTAAAAGGGCAATTAATACATACCCTGAAATAAACAGCAATGCATATCTTGCTGAGGGTGATGCCTTAGCAATAATAATGAATTCTCTTGATAATGAGTCAGCAGATACAGAAGAAAAGTTGGTTATTGGAAAGTATGCTAGCAATAGCAACGTTGCAGCTATTTTGGATGGTAATAAATTTTTCCAGAGACATGCTTGTATTGTTGGAAGTACGGGCAGTGGAAAGTCATTTACTGTGGCTAATATATTGGAGAAGGCAAATAAGCTACCGTATACAAATATTGTTGTTTATGATTTGCATGGAGAATATACACAGTTAAGCTATGCTGAACAAATTAAGATTACTGATGAAAATGGAGGACTTCATATCCCTCTTTGGTTTTTTAATTATGAGGAAATACATTCACTTTTTATTGAATCTTCTGAGGGAACTTCTACAAATCAGAGAGCTGCGGTTATTGATTATATATTAAAAAGTAAGAAACAATATATTGAAAATAATATGTCGGGAATATCTTCAGAGATAGTTACTGCGGATACGCCTGTTCCTTTTTCTGCGCACGAATTAAAAGATTATTTGGAAAACGAAGATTTACGCGAAGATGAAACGGGAGAAGTTTATAAAACAGGAGATAATAAGGGACAGCCAAAGACAAAAAAAGGGCAATATAATGGTAAACTTACTAATCTCATTATGAGACTGCAAACAAAAATGGACGATAAGAAATATGGGTTTGTTTTTGATGAAACTGATACACAAAAAGATTCATATTTAAAAATATTTACTGATCGAATAATAGGCGCTGATTCTGGAAAGAAAGTAAAAGTTATTGATTTGTCCGAAGTTCCTGCTGATATGCTTCCGATAGTGATAGGAATTGTTACAAGAATTATCTATGATATTCAATTTTGGATGAGCCCTGAAAAAAATCAGACAAGGCACCCTTTGGCAATTGTTTGTGATGAAGCGCATATATACATGGCAAATGATACATCAAAGATGAAAGCTGTAGAAAAGAAATCTTTAGAAATATTTGAAAAAATATCGAAAGAAGGACGAAAGTATGGAGTGGCCCTTGTGATTGTATCTCAGAGACCTGCTGAATTAAATACTACTATTATTTCACAATGCAATAATATTATAAGTCTTAAAATCACAAATGATCGTGATAAATCGGCTGTTTCAGCAATGTTAACTGATTCATTGGTGGGAATCGTGGATACGTTACCAAATTTGGATGTGGGTGAGTGCATTGCTGTAGGTGATGCGATTAAGTTGCCGGTGAAAATTTTGCTTGACAAACCACAAGAAGAACCAATCAGTTCTACAATTAATTTCTGGGATAGATGGAATGATAGAAAGGATACAGTCTTTGATATTGATGGTGCAATAAAAAATATGATTAAACAGTCAAGAAAATAAGACCATGTTTCTTATTTCAATATTAATGTAGAGAGAAGGTTGTTTTTATGAGGGCAGAAGACAAATCATTTTATTTTTTAGCAACTCCAAGTTATTATGATATTCCTTTTTTTCAAAGGGCTTACGTTTGGAACGAGGAGAATTGGAGCGAGCTTTTTAATAATCTTACCAGTAAGAATCAGAATCATTTTTTAGGTTCGATTATATTAAAGAATGAACTAGCAGCTGCAGGAAGTGTGGCAAGATTCTCTGTTATTGATGGACAGCAGAGGTTGACTACTTTAAGCATTTTGCTTAGAGCCTGCTATGATCATATTGTAAAGAATGCTGTAAGCTACAATTATGATGAATCTGATGTTAAGACATGTAAGGTTCAGATGGAAAGTATTTTGTTTGTGCCGGAAGGTGGTATAAAGAAAAAACTTCATGTCAAAATAAATCATTCCCACTTAGATAAAAAGGCTTTTGAAAGTGTTATTAATGGTGAGCTTGATACTGATGATAGATGGGAAAAATACATTAGTCTTGACGATGATGACACTACAAGCTCAATTATTAAAGCATATGCCTATTTTAGGGATGCGTTGGAAGATGTAAGCCAGGAGACAATTGATTACTTATGGGAGCTTCTTACGGTTGATAAGATTAAGTTCTTGGTAAATATAGATCTTGATGTAAATGATAATGAACAGGCGATATTTGATACTGTAAATTCGGCAGGTGTAAGACTTTCAAGTGCTGATACTATAAAGAACCTTTTGTACCAGAGATATGTCGAGTTATTAAGGGCAGAAGATCCTACTACAGTGGACGAAAGAGCCGTTTCAGAATATGAAGAAACATGGGTAGATGCACTTGTTTCGGATGAATCAATGAACGCCTATTGGGAAACACAACGTCAATATGGTCGTATGAAGCGAAGTAATATTGAGACCTTTCTTCATGCTTTTGCCGTTGTACAGGGATTCTTTAATCCGGCAGAAAACAATATGGTGGATTTACCTCAAGAATACAGAAAAAAGATCTCTAGGATGGATATATCTTCGGTAGAGTTTTTTTGAAAGAGTTGCATGATTACGCGGATGTGTTCAGAGAATACTTCTCTAATGAAGATAGCTTACTCACATATGATGATTATGTAGGACGCATTTTTAATATCTCCAATGTGCTGGAGGTATCTACATTTCATCCTTATTTATTGCAGCAGTTATATCATCTTAAAAACGGAAGCATTGAAGAAGAGGATATTAGAAGTCGTTTCTTTGTTTTAGAAAAATATATTGTTTTAAATGCTATCTGCAAAGGTAGTACCAAGAACTATAACAATGAATGTTTACAGTTAGTAGATGAGAAAAAAACACCACAAGATGTATTGGAAAGCTGTCAGTACATTTCTGAAGGAAACTTTGTAAATGGATTGCGTCGTATGACCACCAACAAATTACCAACATTGCTTTTGTTCTGGGTAGAGTTGTATCGGAGAAATTTGCTTAATGTTGATATTAAGATTCTCAAGTTAAACATTATATGCTGCAAACAAAAGGTAAGTATCAGGTTTTGCATTCGACATATGAAGGATTTCATTATTCGGAGACGATTACAAATAAAAAACTTAAGCAGTTGCTGATGTATGTGAAAGATAAACAACAAGTATAATAGGAGGATATGATGGCTAGATTATTAAATACTGAGGAATTACAAGAAGAGTTATCCTTTGGATATAGCAAGGTTGATGTGTTGCCTGAGTCTAAGCGATTAAGAAAATACAATGTAGAGGCATTTAATTCATTGTCCCGAGAGAAGCTTGAGTATAATAAGAGGGAAAGAAGACTGTTACTTTATACTACGTTACTTGGTGAAAAAATATATATTCAGTATCCTGGGAAAGAAAGCGATGCAGATAGAAAGCAAGTAATGCCATTAGATTTTAGGCCTGAATTACAAAAAGCCGATGGAGAGTTTATACCAGATATTTCATTTGGTGACATTTGGGACATACTAGATAAAATTGGTTCAGAGTCCAAGAAGTATTTACCATTTGTAGCTTCGTTGTTTTTGCATATGAGTTATATGCGTAATTATAAAAAAGAGAAATCTCCATGTGAATATGAGGATTTAGATATTAAGAATGGTATTGAAATTGAAAAAGGGAAGGTGGCGCATGATTGGTACAGATTAAATATTTCTGATGATGTCTGGTTTACTTTAAATGATAGGGTAGGATTAATTGAACTAGATAGTAATCATGTATTTTCTTTTGAAGCTTTTATTAAGCTAGTAGATTTATTATTCCAAAATGAGGATTGTAAGTATTACTACAAAAATGTAGTTGTTTATGAGAAAAGTAACTATAACTTTGGCAATGGAAGAACACATTCAAGTGATACCAATTTGCTGATAATAAGCCATTTGGAAGAAAAAACGAAGCTTTCTTCACTTTTAAATTCTTTTCAAAAAAGTAGAGGCGTTCCAGGATTTAAGAAACAGGATTATTCTATAGTGACAAATGGTATGGTTATAAATATTGATGTTAAGTAATAGGGGATAGTTGGGTGGAAGTACAATTTGATGATTTAGAAAAATCTGATTTATATGTAGATTGCATTTATAAAGGCGGGGCTGTGCCTAATATGTCTTCCGAGCCTCTTCATAAATTGATTCCTGGTTGTGAAAATGCTGGAGGATTTAGAAAGAAGCTAAGAGAAGATGGCTCTAGTAAGTATGCTTATGTGATTCTTTATACTTCTATGGAAGAATTAGAGTGGCCAGATTACCTAGATGAGGAAACAGGTATCTTTAGATATTACGGAGATAACCGTGAGCCGGGGCGCGAACTTACAGATACAAAGAAAAAAGGCAACAAAATCCTTGAGATGGTCTTTGATTTATTGAATGAAGGAGTGGCGCTAGAAGATATGCCACCATTCTTTATCTTTAAAAAGACTGGAGTAGGTCGTGATATACAGTTCCTTGGTCTGGCTGCCCCTGGTAATCCTAAGATATCTCCAGATAAGGATTTGGTCGCGTTTTGGAGAACAGTTAAGGAAAAACGATTCCAGAACTATGAGGCGTACTTTACTATTCTTGATACAGGAAATAAGCCTATTTACAGGAATTGGATTGAATCCTTAATTTATGACCATGACAATAGCTTACAGTATGCACCGGAAGCATGGCAGCGTTTTGTGAAACTAGGTCGTAATGGAATTACAGCATTAACAGCACCTCGAATGCATAAGATACCTACTAGGTTTGAACAGCTTCCGGCTGGAAGTGATACTGAAGGATTATCGTGTCTTGATGCAATTAGGAATCATTACAATGATTTTAGTCAGGGATTTGAGGCTTGTGCAACAAGCATAATAGGTAAGATGGACACTAATTTTGTAGACTTCTCACTAACAAGACCTTGGCGTGATGGTGGTAGAGATGCACTTGGTTTTTATTCTATTAGTGCAGGTGGTAAAGTAAATTCGCCTTTGAAAATTGATTGTGCATTAGAGGCAAAGTGCTATGCTCCTACACATGGTGTAGGAGTTAAGGAAATGTCTCGCCTCATTTCGCGTATCAGATATAGGCAGTTTGGAATAATGATAACAACAAGTTATGTAGATAAGCAGGCATATCAAGAGGTTGTTGAGGATGGACATCCAATACTTATTGTTTCGGCTGTTGATATAGCTGGCGTTTTGCGTAAGAATGCAATTAACTCTTCGAATGTAGATGAGTGGTTAAAATCTGTGGATAGCACGGATAAAAGGATAATGGCATATTACCAAGGAATAAAGGATATTATGAGCAATAAATAGTTAGGGGAAATCTATGTTTAATGACAAACTTGGCTACGATCCAGCTAGCCCAGACAGCATAGAAGAATATGCGAAAAGACTAGAGAACAATACTTTTATAGAGGTCATTAAAGCCAGAGGAATAGAAGAGCAGACTGCTGTTCAGGCTTATGCAAATAAACTTCGTAAAGGCGGATTAGGTAATCTTCTTGAAGAAGTATATTTTGGATATAAGGCCAATTCTAATCAGGAAGCGGATTTTCCTGAGGCTGGGGTTGAGCTAAAAACAACACCATATGAAGTTACCAAGAAGGGCGAATTGCGTGCAGGAGAGCGTCTGGTTCTTACTATGATTAATTACGATGGCCCGGTGGAAATTGATTTCTATAAGTCTCATGCGTGGGAGAAGATGCGTCTTATCTTGTTAATCTATTATTGGAGAAATAAGATGCTGGAGAGTAATCTTTTCTATCCAATTAAGTATGTGAAGATGTTTACTCCACCTGAGGCTGATTTGGAAATTATAAAGCGTGATTACAATTACATTATAGACCTGATTCAGCAGGGACGAGCACATGAGCTTTCTGAGGGTGATACCATGTATCTTGGAGCCTGTACAAAAGGTGTAAATGCAGAAAAGAGCACGGTTCCTCAGTTTTATGGTGATAAGACACCGGCCAGAAAGAGAGCTTTTTGCTTTAAGAATTCTTACATGACATATGTGCTAAATCACTATATTGCTGGTGGCACAAGTGATAATTCTATTTTGAAAGATGCTTCTGTTTTGAAAGAGAAGTCTTTCGAAGATATTCTTACAGATATCGTTAGCGAATATGTCGGCAAGTCTGATAAGGAATTATGCGAGAAGTTTGGCCGGAAATATAACAATAATAAAGCGCAGTGGAATGACTTAGCATGTAAGATTCTTGGAATCAGGGATGAGCATGCTGATGAGTTTGAGAAGGCTAATATTAAGATTAAAACTATTCGTGTAGAAGAGAACAACAAGATTGTTGAGAATATGTCTTTCCCACCATTTAAGTTTATGGATTTGGTGGATGAAGAATATAATGAGTCTACTTTACATGATTACTTTGATGAGACACGACTATTCTTTTTCGTATGGAAGAGAGATGGAGATGTTTATCGCGTAAAGGGATGCATGCTTTGGAATATGCCGTATCATGATTTAGATGTTGTAGTGCGCCAGGAGTGGGAGCAGTACAGACGTATCATTAGGTATGGAGTTGAATTTACTAAGCACATTGATTCAAAAGGTAAGATTAGTTTCTCTAATAATCTTCCAAACAAAAGTGAGACAGAAATCATCCATGTTCGACCTCACGCTACAAAGGCTGCATATCGATTTAACAATGGCGAAGAATATGGGAATGTAGATAGAGATGCCAACGTACTGCCTAATGGTGAGTACATGACAACTCAAAGCTTTTGGATCAATAATACCTATATATTAAAGCAAATAGAGTGTTTATTAAAGGATAATAAAGACATAAAAGGGGTATACGATAAATCTTATGGTTCATTTGGGTGTTGTAGCAGATATCGTGAATGCTCTAAGCAAAGGAAATGTATTCACCCCAATTTAGAATATGCTAAGGATTGTTATTATCGAAAAAACTTAGAAAATGGGCGTATTTTCTACTAGTGTAAAACAATAGATTACTCTCGTATTATAAAATAATAATAATTAGTAGAATATGAAAAGATTCAAATGCCAATGCCGTAACAACACCTATATAAATGCAATTAAAGAAATTATTAGAGGATAATTGAAGAAAAGGTTGATCAAACTTCTCGTTACTGATATAATGGAAAGGTACTGAAAAGAAGGAGTTAATGATTAATGAAAAGAACAGTGTGTGAGTTATTTGCCGGTGTCGGAGGTTTCCGTTGTGGCTTAAATAATATAAATGAGAGTGTTATATACTCTCCGGAGAATAATGCTAAGGAAAGGTGGCAGACTGTATGGTACAGTCAGTGGGAACCCGCTGAGAAGAAGACGCAGTATGCTCACGACTGCTACAAATACCACTTTGGGACGTGCCTAGATAAAAACGGACAGGATACTACCAATTGGAATATTGAGGATGTTGATAAATCAACGCTTCCTGACTTTTCATTATTGGTTGGAGGTTTTCCGTGCCAGGATTATTCTGTTGCATCTACACTTTCCACGTCAAAGGGTCTTGAAGGGGAAAAAGGAGTTCTTTGGTGGTCTATTAGAGAAATCCTTGAAGAGAAAAAACCACCTTTTGTTTTGTTAGAGAATGTAGATCGCTTGATTAAGTCACCCGCAAGTCAGCGTGGTAGAGATTTTGGTATCATCTTAGCTTGTTTTCGTGATGAAGAATATACAGTTGAGTGGCGTGTAATTAACGCTGCAGAGTATGGGTATCAGCAAAGACGTCGTAGAACATTTATTTTTGCATATAAGAACGAAACTAGCTACGCAAAGAGAATGACAAAGGCTATTAATTTCATTGACCAATATGATGATGAACTTCATAGAAGTAGTATTGCTAAGCAGATTTTTACAGAAGGATTCTTTGCTAAGACATTTCCTGTTGATGTGATGGATTCTAAGAAGCTTAAGCTTGAAAAGCTACCCAAAGGAATCGGTGATTTATCAGCACATTTCAAATTCACATTTGAGAATACTGGTGTAATGCGAGATGGCGTTATTTATACCGCAAAGACAACACCTGCGTATGATGGAAAGCAGATTACACTTGGTGATATTATGGATACCAGTGAAGTTGATTCGAAGTACTTTATTCCGGAAAAAAAGCTTTATTATACACATCCGGACATTACTCATAGTGATGAATCACATGAGAAACTTCCTAAGGAACAGCGACAGACTTGGCAGTATTTGAAGGGGGCAAAAAAGCTTCCTAGAAAGGCTGCTAATGGTCATGAGTATATCTTCTCGGAAGGCGCTATTCCGATGATTGATTCATATGATAAGCCAGCAAGAACGATGCTTACATCAGAAGGCTCGTTTAGCAGAACAACACATATTGTTAAGGATAAGAAATCAGGAAAGATAAGATTGCTAACAGCGGAAGAAACAGAACGTATCCAAGGCTTCCCAACAGGACACACACAGTTTTGCATGGTTGATGATAAGGTTATAGAAATGCCAACTAATAAGAGAAGATTTATGATGGGGAACGCTCTTGTTGTAAATTTGATTAGGGATATGGAAAAGACTTTGGATGAGATTTTTACAAGAGAAAAGTAATTGGGGCAACATAGTTTAGGCAAAGGTAATATCAAAAGCTTATTGAATGTTATGCATCCAATAAGCTTTTATTATATTCATGAGAAAGGAGTTAACATGGCAAAGAGAAAGGATAAACAACCAATAAAATGCGTTGTTGGGTATTTGCAAGAAATAAAGGATATGAACAAATCCTTTAGAGAAGATGATACCATAATTGTATATAGAGGAGAACCAGCTGTATATTCAACACCAGGGAAGCCAGGGATTTTCAGAGAAGAGTATTTAGCTAAGGATAAATATTTTGAGAAAAATATACTTCTTGAATTAAAGGCAAATAAGCTTACCCGTGGGAAAAATTATTTAGAAATGGCTATAGATTCTCAGCATGGTGGATTTCCGAGCAGATTATTAGATGTAACCTATAATTGCTTAATTGCATTATACTTTGCATGTGTATCTCGCCCGGAGAATGAGCTTAAAGAAAATGAAAAAAATGGCGCAGTATTAATTTATAAAATGAATAAAGCATATTGTCCAACGGCTGGTAACGCTTTGAAAAATTATGAAAAACTGGTTGAAAAACCGGATTGTTATCTTAATCATCATTTGTTTAGCTATAATCATAAATTGGTAGACCACATCAAGCTAAATCCACGAATTATCGCCCAACAGGGAGGTTTAATACTATTTCAGGGGTTGGAGTTTAGCCCAATACCAAATTGGATGACAAAAAAAATAGAAATTGACAAGGATTTTAAAGACGTCATTGCTGAAGAACTAGAAAAGTTTTTTGGCATAAGTACAAGTTTTGTTTATCCTGAGATAGATTATGCTGTTGATAGAATTAAAACTAGAGCCAAAAGTATAGATAGTGCAGAAGTTTCATTACAAAATGAAATAAATCTTTGTATAAGAAATGAAATAAGTAACGTGGATTATGAGCTATCTCAATTGCTTTTATTAGAAAAAGATAAACAGCAAACAAAGATAGTTGAGTTAGAACAACGCATCCATGTTCTTCAGCAAGATTTAAAAGATGTTATTAGAGAAGCTGAAAACGTTAAGGATGTTTCAGTGGATAAGTCAAGAATAAAAAATGATTATGAAAATCTTGTTTGTAATTATGTTAAATCATTTAAATCTATGATGAGTAAGGGCTTTGAGCCAAGTTTTACGGAATTATTATGGGAGAATTAATAAATGAAATCATATATAGACACACTAAAACGCATTAATGAAAAAGAAGAAGAGTATATAAGTGAAGAAAAGATAATAGAGTTAGCTGAGGAGTTGATTGCTAAGAATAGATTAATTAGCGGTAGTGATTATGGATTTCAAGAGGGAATATTTTTTACTACAGGAAAGTTTTTTATAGAGGCTTCTTTCAGTAAAGCAAAGGCGTTTAAAGGAAAGCAAGTCGAAAAGTTATATGTTTTTATAGAGTCCATTCGTGAAAAAATCAAAATTGACGTTTACAGGAAAATTGATTGTGAAATCGTATTCATTGGGAAAAAAACTAGTAATAACTTTACAATTTGTATTGATAAAAGAATCAATTGCTTGATGAAAGATGTTGAGTTTGAAAGTAAGGTTGATAAGATTGAGTCTGAGAATTCTAATTCAGATGATTTTGATGTATTACAGGCATCAGGAAGATTATATGTAGCGAAAATATATGATTTGGTTGAAATGTATAATTGTGTTGGAGATAAGCTGTTTGACAAGAATGTAAGATGCAAGATTAGTAAAGATGTTACTGGAGTAAGCGAAGCTATATTAAACACCTTGATTGCTGAACCAGAACAATTCTGGCTGTTAAATAACGGAATTACTATGCTTGCTGAAAAAATAGATATGTATAAAAGAAACTTAATTACGATTTCTTCTACAGAGGATAATTATTTCTCGATTATTAATGGAGCTCAAACTATTTCAACATGTGCGGATTTCTTTTTTGGAGATGACTATACAGAAGAACAAAAGATTCACGCTAAAGAAAATGCTTATGTTATTCTCCGTTTGGTCTCAATTAAGGGTAGTGATAAAAGAAAAGTAAAACAGATGGAATCCAAGATAAGTGTTGCTTTGAATAGGCAAAAGCCAATAGATGCTGAAGACCTAGCATATAATATTTCTTTAGTAAGCAATATTAATAATGTTATTATTGACGATAAATATAAGGATTTAAGATTTAAGATAGCAAAAAAAGGAGAAGAGTTTTTGACAGATAAGTGTTATACGCTTGGCCAGTTAGGTAAACTTATATATGCAGGAAAACTACAAAGCCCTGGAGCAGCAAAGAATGCCTATACAGGAGCTTTACTAAAAACTCGAGGCGATGGGTTTAAAAAGAAAGACATTTTTAAACCATTTGACATGGATGATTCAAATGCATATCTTAAAGAATATTGTGCTGTCAATTTAATAAATCGACTCCATGAAATATGGGTTAATAACAGAGATAAAATTGTGTTGACAAAGGAGATGGATTATATTAGGAGTTTTTGGGAAGGTAGTAATTACTATTTTGTTTCCTTGATGATGTGGGTTTTATTTGGACAGGGGGATTTTGTTGGAAATAGTAATAAACTTAAAGTTACGCCAGAAAAAGTTTTGTTGTATTTGAGTGGATTTAGTGAAGTTAATGAAAAGCTAGTATTGTTGATTTTTTTTAAAGTAATACTTATAACTTCTAAAGAATTAGAGAAACCTTTAGAATACAATGATTTAAAAAAAGATGATGTGTACAACGAAATCAGTAAAGAGGCTGCAAAAGAGTTTAAGGAAGGGGTACTTGCACTTTTAGAAAAAAGTGAAGAAAATATTCCTGAGTTCTTACTTGACTTAACTGGCTCTATTCTTGGAGTGAGACAACAAAATGATGATGCACTTGTTAAGAGTATAAAAGGAAAAGCCAATAATGTTAAGTTGTCTTAAATCATTATTAATATAAGTTGCGGTTTGCCGTATCCGCGAATCAAAGCGTTGAATACTGGGGTCTGGAAGATTTGCTTTGAAAAAGATGAAAACAAGAGAGTTAAAATGCAAAAAAAAGGATTGTTTGAACTCCTGACTAACTTGTCAGGAGAGTTTTTTATTGCTAAAAGTGGACTGATATATTATAATGTGACTTGTAACTGAAAATAGGGGCGTGATGTTTTTTAAATTTTAGGTTCTATTTGTACGAGATTTATTCCTGCATATGCAAGTGTGCTTGAGTAAATACATGAAAATAGAGAAGAAAATTTAAGATTCATGTCTGATGCAGACGATTACTATCTCACGAGTAGTCTATTTTGTGTTAGATTATTATGTCCCTTTCAGCAGAGAATTGCAGAAAGGATTTTTTATTTTATGGAAAAGAAAGATTTATTTGACAAGCTGGTGCCACAGCAGATTGGTAACTACAAATTTAGTAATGAAGCACTTCTTAAGCAAGCATTTACACGCCGTTCTTACACTGAAGAGAATGGAGGAGAAAACAATGAAGTATTAGAGTTCATTGGAGACAAAGCGCTGGATATCGCTGTAGTAAGATATCTGGTTCGTAAATATGGTAAGTCTCCAACAAAAGATGGTCTTAATAAGATAGGGAGGACTGGCGAGCAGTACGACTACGAATTTGCTTCTAGCAAGGACGAAGGAGAATTAACTATCCTTAAGCAAAGATTAGTTCAGAAGGATACGCTGGCTAGACGTGTTGATGAATTAAGCATTGCTGATTATCTCATTATGGGGAAGGGAGATGTGTTGAATAACAGAGAGCGGGATAAATCCGTTAAGGAAGACCTCTTTGAAGCAATTATTGGTGCAGTAGCGATTGATAGTAATTGGGATTTTGAAAAAATTCAGGAAGTTGTAGAGGTTATGTTAAATCCGGATTCTATCCTTGCAACTGATGCTGAGATTGACTATGTAAGCTTAATATATGAGTGGGATGAATCCTATGGAAATGAACCTGGGTTTCAGTATGAAGATTATGGTGAAACCAGCACATGGTATAATCATCGAGAGAATACAATCTATCAAAGCTGCAATGTGCTTGGAAGTGAAGAACAGCGTTATCTGTCTGGCACTACACGTACTTGTTTTGTTAAAATTGCAAATGATATTCCGGCTTTTGCAGGATTTGGATATTCTAAAAATGAAGCTCGAAGAAATGCGTGTAAGTTAGCATATGAGTATCTTGAATCGCATAATATGCTTTTCACTATTAAGGATGAGATAGACGAGCCAACATTTGAGATGGCAATTAATCAGCTTGAGATTCTTGCAAGACGTAATCATATAGCTATGCCTGAGTATGAATATCGTGAGGAACATGATGGCGATGGTAATCCTATATGGTTTGTGACATGTAGTGTAGAGGGATTTGATTTTGCTGCGTCGGCTGAATCATCATCAAAGAAGCAAGCGAAGAAGCAAGTGGCATTTGATATGCTTAATTATATACTAGAGAATTATGAGAAGGAACATCGCAGAAAAGAATAGGAGCGCCTTTATGAGTTATCGCCACATTAATTAAACAGACATACTGAACAAAAATGCGGATTCCGCAAAAATGTCGATTAGAGTATTGATTAAGTATATGTCTTGATGCTATAATTATATCGAACAGAAATGCGGATTCCGCAATTTTGTTCGATAGAGAACGAGGTGAGACACTATGGAAATACGTAGAGATATATATTTGAATAAGCTTATTTCAAAAAGGCATAACGGATTAATTAAGGTTGTGACAGGTATACGAAGATGTGGAAAATCATATCTTTTATTTAATCTTTTTAGAGAGTATCTGGTAAATGAAGGAGTTACTGAAAACCATATTATTGAGATTGCATTTGACTCTTTTGAGAATAAAATGTATCGAGATCCTGAAGTTTTATTTCCATATCTAATGAAGAAAATATCGGATGATGGCATGTATTATGTTCTATTAGATGAAGTTCAGATGCTTGATGATTTTGAATCAGTTCTTAACAGCCTCGGAAGAAAGCAAAATGTAGATGTATACGTAACGGGAAGTAATGCCAAGTTTTTGTCGAAGGATATTATTACAGAATTTCGTGGACGTGGGGATGAAGTTCATATGTATCCGTTAACATTTGGAGAATTTATGAGCGTATATGATGGCGATAGGCAGCAAGGCTTTAGGGATTATGTTTTGTTTGGCGGAATACCGCTTGTTCTTGGCTTTGAAACGGCTGATCAGAAATCCGACTTTTTAAAATCCCTGTTTGAGGAAACCTACATTTCTGATATTACTGGAAGGAATAATATACGAAATAAGGCAGAGTTAGAAGAACTTCTGAACTTTTTGTCCTCAGCAATTGGATCGCTTACGAATCCAAGCAAGTTATCTGCGACATTTAAAAGTGTTAAGAACAAGACCATAAGTAAAGAAACAATAATCAAATATATAGATTATCTTAAAGATTCATTTCTTATCGATAGTGCAATTCGATATGATATCAAAGGAAAAAAGTACATTAATACGCCATCAAAGTATTACTTTACCGATATGGGACTCAGAAATGCGAGACTTAATTTTAGACAGGTGGAGGAGACTCATGCAATGGAAAACATTATATTTAACGAGTTGAAAGTTCGTGGATATAATGTGGACGTTGGTGTTGTTGTGATGAATGAAGTTGACAAAAATGGTAAGAAAATCAGAAAACAGTTGGAAGTGGATTTTGTCTGCAATAAGGGTTCAAAGAGATTTTACATTCAATCAGCCTATGCGTTACCTGATAAAGAAAAGATGGAGCAGGAGCAACGTTCTTTGATAAATACAGGCGATGGATTCAAAAAAATTATTATTACAAAGGATGCTGTGGCAAAGAAGGCATATTGGTAATGAGCATTTATGATTTTCTTCTCAATCCTGATAGCATGGATATTTAACACAATATAAAGATTTAGCGCTGGCGCTAGATTAAATTAATCTTAGTATTGTTTTTGATTGAACATAAATGCTTCTATTATCCGAATTAGATAATTATGACAAGGAGATGAAAACAGATGCCATTGGCTGTAACGTCCGGGATATTGTGTAGAAGAAAGGTAAAGCATGGAATACAGAAATTACAATGAAGCATATTTCATTCGATTAGATAGAAATGATGAGATTATTTCTTCTATTCTTGATATTTGCAAAAAAGAAAATATAAGGTCTGCAACATTTAGTGGAATCGGAGGTTGTAGTAAAGCCGAGATTCAGACATTCATTCCGTCTACCGGTGAATTTGAGACAAGTGAGCTTAGCGGTATGCTGGAGCTTACATCACTTAGTGGAAATGTTGTAACAGATGAAGAGGGTGAATATTATCATCATACCCACGCTATGTTCACATATAAGCAGGAAGGTGAGCACTGTGTAAGCGGCGGTCACATTAAGGCAATCGAAGTATTATATACAGCAGAAATTGAGCTTCGCCCGGTGATAGGTGGAATGATAGGTAGAAAATATGACCCAGAGACAGGAACCGGGTTCTGGGATTTTAAGTAAGGGAATGATTTTATATTATCTCCAACAAATCCGGCTCCACATGACATTTTAAGAATAAAACCTCAACACCAGTCGCTTTAGCTTCTGCCAGGGCAGTTCCAAATTCCGGATGAGTCTCAATGTTAGGTCGAACCTCTGACACACCATCCATTTGAATCACAAATGTCAGTATGGCTTTGTATCCATCTTTTGTGGCTTTAGTCAGTTCGCGAAGATGTTTTACACCTCTCTTAGTGGGAGCATCCGGGAAATATCCAATGCCATCTACTTCAAGAGTGCACCCTTTAACCTCCATTAAGAACTGCTCTTCTCCTCGAGTCATATAGAAATCAATTCTTGAATCACCATATGTATATTCAGGTACAACTGCATCATAGTCCTGACCTTGCAGCCACTCATTTACCACCTTATTTGGAGCCTGACTATCGATGTTAAAAAGAATTCCATTGTCTTTTCTGACAGCTACCAAATCATACTTTGTCTTTCTGCCGAGGGTTCCCGGTGCATTAAGCCATACCTCACAGCCGGGTATTAACAGCTCCTTGCATCTTCCCGTATTTTTTACATGAACAGTTTCTATATGTCCTTCTATATCCACATTTGCAATAAATCTATTAGGGCGGTCTAAGAAAATTGCCTGGGTAATATTGTTATATCTCATATTGTAATAATACGCTTATAACGCCAAAAACGCAAAGAGAGAATGCGGGATATTGTGGCTCAAAAACAGGACATTGAAGGAAAGGGTAAGGGAAAATACAAGTTCTGCCGAAATAATAGATAGAATAATCACAAGGATGTGATATGCAGATGCTTGCAAGGCAAGTGACTGCACGACGAGCCTTTTCGACGAAGTCGAACTATAATAGGCGAGTCACCTTATGATAATGGAATATCTGCGATAAATTAATAAGGAGTTAAGTACACATTATGCAGATAAACGATATTAATAATCTAGAGGTTGGAACACAGGATAAGTCCAGAGGAATGGGTATGGATGCCCTTTCATTCAAGGACAAGGTTCATACCAACCAATCTATACCACATCAGGATTACGCTAAGATTGATAAAGACAGTCTTGGCGTAGTTGATATGTCCGATCTTACGTACAAACATCCCAACAATAATACAATAATGGATGAGCTAGATAAGGACTTAGGAGCAGATGAAAAGTTTAATTCTGCCTCTACTCTTAGTCAGAAGAATTATGATGTAATGAAAGAGCTTGGCTTCGATGCCGAGGATATGGACGAGAAGGAGTTCGTTGATATCGCTGATAAGATTCGTATTGCTATGGCTAAGGGCGGCGCTGATATATCAATGATGGGTGATGTATCAGATGCTGCAATTAAGCAGAGTGGTTCCTATACTAATGCAATAGAGCATGCCCTCAAAGAGGCACAGCTTCCAACTGACAAGCAGCTAGTAGATGATAGTGTAATTGCCCTTAGAGAAGTAGAAGATATAAGAACTCAGATGAATTCTAATATGTCCGGAAATGATATGAGTGACAATGCATCTACTTATCAAAAGAAGCCATCTCTATCAGATGAAACAATTAAGTATATGTTAAGCAATGAGCTTGAGCCAACCATAGATAATATCTACAAGGCAACTGTAAGTAGTAATGATGCTACCGCTGCAAGGGAGCTTGAGCTTAAGGGAGATACATCAAGTATGGTGTCCCAATTTAAGGACATCCTTCAGGTGGCTGGACTAGAGGCAAGCGAAGACAATATTAAGGATTGTTTCTGGATGGTTAGTAACAGAGTAAGTGTTACACCAGAGCAGTTACTAAGATTACAGGAGTTAAGAGAATTCACACTTGCTGACAACCAGGAGATTATAACTAATATCACGGATGCTATTGCAGAGGGTAATAAGCCAGGGGATGCCTATCTTATACCGGGCTATTCTGATTATGCTAAGTCAAGAGCAATTGAGCAGGGTGTGCTAGAAGCCAGTGAAGAGATAATAGATGATATAGCTAATAATAGTGAGCCTGTTACCATAGGAAATGTTGCTAGGTATGCATTACACAATGCAGAAGCCAATACAACTAAGAGCGCAGAAAAAGAAGCCTTCCAGTTCGCACTTCAAGAGATAGAGAAGTTAAATACATACGGTGCTGAAGAGGTTGTGATAGACAATACTACAGCAAGTGGAAGCATGGCTAATGATATGAACACACAAGCTGCTATGGATAGCACCGTAACCTATAAGAAGCAATTAGTTCAGATTCAGTTAATGATGTCTACAGAGGCTAATTATGCTTTAGTTAAGAGAGGCTTTTCTATAGACACTATGATGTTGCAGGAATATATTGATGCAGTAGAAGAATTAGAGCGAAGCTTCCTTGATACAATGTTATCAGACAAAGCAACGCCAGAAGCTATCCAGAATCTAAGTGATTCAATGGATGCAGTTAGTAAGTCTAAGGAGTTACCTGACTATGCAA
Source organism: uncultured Lachnospiraceae bacterium (assembly GCA_905234245.1). Classification (GTDB taxonomy): domain Bacteria; phylum Bacillota; class Clostridia; order Lachnospirales; family Lachnospiraceae; genus RUG191. The sequence continues at coordinate 11,080 of CAJOGN010000043.1, read as the reverse complement.
TGCCTCTTAATGCAGCATCAATGACATTAAGAAGCTATGCAAGTGTAAGCATTACATATAGTGAGGAAATAGCAACACAGAATGTAAGCCAACCGGATGCAGCAGGTGAAAGCAACGCAGCTGCTAAGTCTGTTCAGGCAAGCTTTTCTGCAAGATTCACTCAGGCTGCAGATTATTATGAAGCATCAGCTACTGAGGTTAGAAGAGACTTAGGAGATAGCCTTCGTAAGGCATTTAACAATGTAGATAACATCTTAGATGACCTTAATTTCGACTTAACAGATGAGAATAGAAGAGCTGTACGAATATTAGGATACAATCAGATGGAGATTACAGCAGAGTCCATCAAGGAAGTGAAGGCTACTGACTTAACAGTAACTCGCGCACTAGAGAATCTTAAGCCAGGTGTAGTATGTGAGATGATTAAGGCTGGAATGAATCCTCTTGATATGACAATGGAGGAGTTATTGCAGCATTCAGAAGAAATAATGCAGACGATGGAAGTCTCAAGCGAGGAAGAAAAATACGCTGAGTTCCTATACAGACTTGAGCAGGAGAACGGTATAACAGAGGATGAGAGAGAAGGATTCATCGGTGTATATCGTCTTATCCATCAGGTTAATAAATCAGATGGTGCGGCAATAGGAATGCTATTAGAACAGGGTGCGCAGGTAACAATGCGTAATCTCTTAACAGCAACAAGAACTGCCAAGCATGAGAATAGAGAATATACTATTGATGATGACTTTGGTGGAATCAAGGGATTTAATAAAGACAGTCTTAGCATCACTGACCAGATTGAAATGTCAATTCAATCTGTAAGCATGCGTAAGGTGGAGGATACTATTACACCAGCTAAGATGATGCAATTTAATAGTGAGAATGAATACATGTCACTTACACCTGAACAGCTATCAACAAGACTTAGCGATATGGATAATGATCCAAGTCTACTAGCACATGAGCAGGAGGTAAGTAACGCATATAATAGTATGCGTCGCGAGGAGCTACTTGTGTCCAATAAAACGGACAGGCAAGTATTAGATTATCTGGAGTCAATTGATATGCCTCTAACATCTAATAATATCAATGCAATTACTCAGCTTATGACAGAAGGCAACGCTATGATGAGAACACTTCTTAATCGTGCAGCAAGACGTCAGGTTGGATTAGACAGGAAAGGTTCTTATGCATCTGAAGTTGGAATGGAAGCAGAAGATACACCTAAGACACTTGATGAAGAGATAGATGATATCATCGCCAACCTTATCCATGAATATGGCGAGTCAGTTAAGACGCCGGAAGATATGGCTGATGCCCAGAGGCGTCTTGAGGAGCTTGCTGAAAATGTTATGAAGAATATGATAGTTGAAGAAGATGTAAGAAGTATTGATGTAAGAGGAATGCATCTTATTCAGACGCAGCTTCATACACAGGGCGAGATATCCAAGAGAAGTGAGAACTATGTTGTGCCAATTATGGTTGCTGATGAAGTCGGTAATCTCAATCTCAAGATTGTTCGCGGCAGCGACGAGAAAGGTCTTGTTGATATCGCATTTGACATGGAAAAGACAGGACAGGTTACAGCATCCTTCCGCTACGAAGCAGGAACATTCATAGGTGAAGTAAACTGTGACAAAGAGACCACAAGACAGTTATTAGAGAAGAATCAGGAGGCTTTGAACAGAGCCATATCTGCTAATAGCGATGCCAGTGCAAGTATCTCATTTGAGTGGAGTAAAAAAATAGATGCCAATAATTTTATCTTCTCAGAGCCCAAGGCAGACTTTGATACTATAAGTAAAGAGGAAGCCCTTGCAAGTGATGATGAGACCCAGGCAATTCTTACTAAGTCTTTATATGGAATGGCGCGAGCATTCATAGAGGAATTAGGAAGACTATAACACATTTCTTATATAATTCATAAAATAGAATCTAGTATATTTCTTGTAGTTGTGTTATATTATTACTCGTGAGTATTTTTCTTATTAATAAGAAATAATCTAATATTCACAGCTACAGGAGATATATTATGAAGGATTTTATAATCGCAACTGCTTCAACAGCAGATCTGACAAGAGAATATCTTGATGAACATAAGGTACCCTTTATAAGCTATTCATATACAATCGGTGATGATTTGTACGAGGACGATTGTAGAGAAGAGACAAGGCAAGAGACTTATCAGAAGATGAGACAGGGTGCTATTCTTACAACATCAGCAATTAATACATTTACATATAAAGAGTTTTTCGAACCATTTGCGAAGGATGGCAAGAATGTAATATTTTTAGACATGTGCCGTCCACTATCTTCTTCCTATCGATTTTGCGATGAGGCAATAGAAGAGCTTAAGGAAGAGTATCCTGATGTAACAATAGTCAATGTTGATACTTGTTGTGTATCAGGTGGTCTGGGAATGCTTGTTAAGCACGTAGTTGATTTGTACGAGCAGGACAAAGGTTTTGACGAGATACTTAAGTGGATTGAAGATAATAAGTTGAAAATAGCTCATAGATTTACAGTAGATGATCTTAACTGGCTTAAGAGAGGCGGAAGAGTAAGTAACGCTTCTGCATTAGTTGGAACATTGCTTTCCATCAAGCCAGTGTTATATGTGCCAGATGCTGGTACATTAGATGTTGTATCTAAGATTCGTGGCAGGAAAAATGCTCTTAATTCAATCATTGAAGCAATTAAGAAGGACGTTCCTGCAGGAGAGGCAATCGAATTCAATATCAATCATGCAGATTGTATGAGTGATGCTGAATATGTTAGAGATGAACTTCTAAAAACTTATCCAGATGCAACAATTACAATTACAGGTCTTGGCGTAGTAATAGGCGCACATTGTGGACCGGGGTTATTTACTATATTCTACATGACAGACAAGAGAACTCCGCAGTAATAGTTGAAGTAATCTGAAGCTCTGTTCTATGTAGAACAGGGCTTTTTGTAATATGCAGTTACTTGCGTTGCAAGTGACTGCACGTCGAGCCCTTTTGGCAAAGCCAAAGTACAATAGGGCGAGACTCCTTGTAATAATAAGAAAAAGAGGAAAAGATTATGGTTGATGAGAATGAATTGAAGAAGGCCAGAGAAGGCATCAGTGAAGTCGACTCGAAGATGGCTGCCCTCTTCGAAGAGAGGATGAAGCTGTGTGGTCAGATTGCAGAGTACAAGAAGAGCAATGGAATCCAGATCTACGATGCTGAGCGGGAGCGAGAGGTAATTAATAATAATGTGGATTTGATACTTGATGAAGAATTGAAATCCTATTACGTTGAATTCCTTGAAAATGTAATGGATATTTCCAAGCAGTATCAGAGAAAATGTATTAGCGGTGCAAGGATTGCCTATTGTGGTGAAGAAGGAGCATTTGCCCAGATGGCAGCAGGAAAGATTTTCCCTGAGGGAGAAGAGGTATCCTATAAGAGCTTTCAGGATGCTTATGAAGCTGTTGAACGTGGCGAATGTGATGTAGCGGTTCTTCCAATTGAGAATAGCTATGCAGGCGAGGTTGGCTCGGTTATGGATATAATGTTTCGAGGCAGCTTGTATGTTAATGGCGTATATACATTGCAGGTTGAGCAATGCCTTATAGGTACCAAGGATGCTAACATAGAGGATATTAAGAAGGTAATAAGCCATCCTCAGGCGCTGGCTCAGTGCGATAGCTATATTAAGAATATAGGTGCTAAGAAGGAAGAGGCTGGCAATACTTCATTTGCGGCGAAGATGGTTGCAAGTGAGGGAGATAAGACAGTTGCAGCTATTGCAAGCAGAGAAGCGGCTAACATATATGGTCTTAAGATATTAGATGCTAACATTGCTCAGTCTCAGGATAATAGCACAAGATTCGCTGTATTCTCAAGAAATCAGGCGCGATACTTAGGCGGCTCTAAACACAATCATATAATTATGATGTTCACTGTTAAGGATGAGGCAGGAGCCCTTGCTAAGGCGATAAATGTAATAGGTGCCTATGGCTATAATATGAGCGCCGTAAGAAGCAGACCTCTTAAGTCCCTTAGCTGGTCCTATTATTTCTACGTTGAAGCAGATGGTGATGGCAATGTGGAAAATGAAAAGAGAATGCTTAAAGCACTTGGAGCTACTTGTGATAAATTAAGAGTTATTGGAGACATGAAAGGAAGAATAGAATTATGATGGACACATTATTTGAAAGAAAATTAGCTTTGCCTATGGAGGTAAAGGAGATGTATCCCCTAAGTGGAACAATGGGGGAGGTTGTTGACAGTACAATTACCGAGCTTAAGAACATTTTCAGTGGCAAGTCAGACAAGATAATTATGGTAATAGGACCATGCTCAGCTGATAATGAAGACAGTGTAATAGATTACATAGACAGACTTCGTCCAATACAGGAGGATATTAAGGAGAAGATTCTTATTATCCCTAGAATCTATACTAATAAGCCAAGGACTACTGGCGAAGGCTACAAGGGAATTCTTCATCAGCCAGACCCAACTAAGAAGCCTGACTTATTCAAGGGAATAATTGCAACAAGAGAATTACATATGCGTGCTGTTAAGGAAACAGGATTCGCATGTGCTGATGAGATGCTTTATCCTGAGAATCACAAGTACTTAGATGACCTTCTTGCTTATGTTGCAGTTGGTGCAAGGTCAGTGGAGAATCAACAGCATAGATTAGTTGCATCAGGTCTGGGAATTCCTTGTGGTATGAAGAATCCAACAAGTGGAGATAATTCTGTAATGCTTAATGCAATTATGGCTGCTCAGAATGGACACTCATTTATCTACAGAGGATGGGAAGTTCATACGGAGGGTAATCCATTTGCCCATGCTATTCTTCGTGGATATACTAATAAGCATGGGGAGAACAATCCTAATTATCATTATGAAGAATTGATACATCTGTGTGACAGATATGATGAGAGTGGACTTAAGAATGCAAGTATTATTGTTGATACTAATCATTCTAATTCTAACAAGAATCCATTTGAACAGCCTCGTATTATTAAAGAGGTATTACATAGCTGTCGCCATAGCGAGACAATTAACAAGCACGTTAAGGGCTTCATGGTAGAGAGCTATATTGAAGATGGCAGACAGGGTGTTGATGATGGTGTATATGGTAAATCAATTACAGACCCATGTCTTGGAATAGAGAAGACTAAGAAGATGTTATATGAAGTTGCAGACCTTTTATAAATTGAATTCCTGCCCTGTCACTATATGGTGGCAGGGTTTTTTATAGGATGCTATTAAATATTTCTATAAAGCAACCGATATACATAGTAACAAAAATAATTACTACCACATGGAAAGGTTTCAGAAGAAATCACAAGGAAGAGTTTCCATCTGGCAGATATCCAATATAAAGGTTTAAGGACAAACCTGTTGGAACTTTTATAGGTGCAAGGAAGCGCAAATATAATAAGACGAGTACGCTTATTTATATTTCCACTTGCACTTTTTGTTTTATGCTGTTACTTGCGAAGCAAGTGACTGCACGACGAGCCCCTCGTGCGAAGCACGAACAATAATGGGGCGAGTCTCATTATTAAAAGTTATAAGGAGACCCGCTATGAAGATTAACAACAACATTCCAGCTTTAATTACTAACAAACAATTATTAAAAAATGAAAATTCCCTTGCCAAGACAATGGAGAGATTATCTTCAGGCTTCAAGATTAACCATGCTGCTGATGACCCATCAGGTATGGCTATCTCTGGCAAGATGAGAGCGCAGATAGATGGATTAGATCGTTCTTCAAGGAACGCAAATGATGGAATAAGTGTATTGCAGACAGCTGATGGAGCACTTAACGAAGTTACAAGTATGATTCAGCGTATGAACGAGCTTGCTGTTCAGGCGGCTAATGGTATAACAGGACAGGAAGATAAGGAAGCTATTCAAAATGAGATTGACTCTCTTAAGGAGGAGATTGACAGAATAGCAACTTCTACAGAATTCAATACGAAGAAATTACTTGATGGATCAATTAATACAAGAATATATGCTGAGCGTATTTCCCGTCAGCAGGCTTCTAAAGAAGTAAGTGCTGGACAGTATGGTCTTAAAATTGATACTGCAGCAGAAAAAGCTAAATCTGCAACAGGCGCAGCAATAAATGATACATTCGAGATTACAGCAGCAGAGGCTGGAACTGTTTCCATAAATGGAGCAACAGTTGAATTAAAGGAAGGAATGAGAGGCCAGGAAGTTTATCAGGCACTTCGTGAGGCTGCTGAGAGAGGTGAAGCAACTGTATCAGATTATGGACAAGCCCTTACAATGGAGTCAACAGCTTATGGAGCTGATGCAGAACTCAAAATCGAATTTTCTAATGATGATTTAGCAAATAAGTTTGGCATGCCAACATCAGCCACAACAGCAGGAACTAACGCTAAGATAACAATAGATAGAACATCTGATTTCTCTAACCAGGCAACTTATTCTGTTGAAGGAAACAGGGTTACAATTACAGACGCAGGTGGGTTCGAGATATCATTCCTGGCAGAAGCCGGATATACAGGTGATATTAAGATGAATGTTACTGATGTTGGACCAATGGACTTACAGATTGGTGCCAACGAAGGTCAGTATATGACAGTAAGAATACCTGCTATGGATACAGAGCATATGTATATTGATGATATAGATGTTACTACAGTTAATGGCGCAATGAAAGCACTTGACAAGATAGGTGATGCACTTAACTATATCAATAAAGCAAGAGCGGAGCTTGGTGCATATCAGAACAGATTAGAGAGTTCTGTATCAAGTCTTGATGAGACAAGTGAGAATATGACAGCTGCGTTATCGAGAATATCTGATGCAGATATGGCTAAGGAGATGACAGAATATACTAAGTTCAATGTACTATCTCAGTCATCAACAAGTGCTCTAAGTCAGGCTAATGAATTACCACAATTAGCACTTCAATTACTACAATAAATAGCCTGCTAATAATGAGGGCAACAATTCGTGTGACGAATTGTTTTAATAATACATATACCCTATATTGTATGTCGATAATACATAACATACAATGTGGGGTATTTTTTTATATAAAAGTATGTTAATATAATTACATTAAATACGAATGAGTAAAATTAAGTAAATGTATACTGGGGGAAGCTGTAAAGCGATTTTCCCCATGAGCGTACAGCTTCCCTCAGTATACATATAGTAGATTTAACAAGGGGGTATTTATGAATCAGGAAGCTATTAATACTTTTACGAGAAGAATAACTAATGGCAACAAAAGTGAAATTATTGTAGTATTATTCGACATGATCAAAGTCGACCTTGATGACGCATTAGACGGACTTCATAATCATGAACAGGAAGAATATATGGAGGCCCTTCGCCACGCAAGTGAAGTACTAGAGCATCTTCAGGAAGCATTAGATTTTAATTATGACATTTCCAAGGATTTATATAGTCTGTACGATTATTGCAAGCGTGCAATTGCCAAGTCTATGTACAGCGGCAGAGACGAAGGAATACTTGAGGCTAAGGAAGTAATCGTACCTTTATCAGAAGCATTTGAAGAAGTTGCTGAGAGTGACGATTCTGCTCCTCTTATGGAAAATGCACAGAAGATAGCAGCCGGGCTTACATACGGCAAGAATGATATAAATGAATCAGTTGATACTGATAGTAACAGAGGGTTCTTGGCATAGAGACCCTACATTGTGGCTATGACCTTTTAGCCTTATGTCAAGGTTAGAAGATATTAGAGATAACATAATAAAAAATTTCTCAACACGATGTTGAGAAATTTTTTTATAAGTATTTAATTAGTTATTCACCGCATGATGGTGCATAGGACTGGTTTCTGTCAGTGGAAGGAAAGTATATCCATTAGCCTGACCCCACTGTATTATCTGCTCGACTGCATTAACAGAGAAATCCTTGATGTCATGTTGTAACACTGTAGATACATTATTCTTCTGGATTCCAGAGATAACATTTGCCACAACCTGTTGTGTACTTGTTGTCTCACCAGCATCTCCACTTGATACATTCCAATCAGCGTATAATATTCCACGATTACCAACTTCATTAGTAAGTGTTGTCATAATGCCAGGACAATACTTCTTACTAATTGTATTAGAACCACCACCAGGGAATCTAAGGATTGAAGCTGCGTGGCCGGTTTGATTCTTTATTACATCATTCATTTTATTAAAGTCATCAAAGAATGCTTCAACACCTGAATAAATCTGTTCATACTTATGTGTGTATGAGTGAACAGCAACAGTATGACCTCTTCTTGCTTCCTCAGCAATTAGATTTTGATAGTTAGGGAAACCATTAGTTACGAAGAAGGTTACCTTAACATTGTACTTATCTAATATGTCAAGAAGCTTCTGGGTGTAAGGTCCAGGGCCGTCGTCGTATGTCAAGTATACAACCTTGTTGCCTGGGTCAACTTCTTTTTTCTGAACCACATGAACTTTTCTAGTTACAGTTGCTTCGTTCTTTGCGGAATCGCTGACTGTGTATGTAAGTGTGTAGTCGCCTTCTGTATTAGCATCGACAGTTCCTGACACCTTAACATTTGCACTAACATCTCCATCCACATTGTCTATTGCTGTAAAGCCAGGGTCAACGAATTCTTTGCCGAGAACCCAATTAAGCTCTTCGCCACCTTTTAATTTAATTTCTGGTGGAGTCTTATCAACGACTTTGATGACGACGCTAATTGTTTTTTCATTGCCATCATGGGAAGCAGAGTAAGCTATTCGATACTCGCCAATCTTATTAAGGTCTGCTTCTCCTGTAGTTGTTACATCTATAGGAGTCTTGTCATTATATAGTGCGCTGATCTTAGGCAGCTCAGCAGATCCATGTGCAACCTCAATAGTTGAGTTGTTACCAATTGACTTTCCGTCTTCAGTTACAAAGGAAATCTTGTTCCTCAGAAGGAAGACTAGAAGTATAGCAACAAGAACTATTACAGTAATACAAGCTATGATTATTACTAATCTTTTTTTACTTTTATTAGTCATTATTAATACCTCTTTTCGGCTCAATAGTATACCATATTTTACAGTTCTTTTCCACTCATGGTCAATAAATGTTATAAATGCACAATGAAAGATAATGTAAAATGTGATATTATATAGGACAGAGTGCGTATTTTTGTGGTCACTTAAATTAAGTAGGGTAGAAAGGAAGCAAGCTATGAGCATCACTGGCGCAGGCTTTATGGCCTTTTTTATAATATCAGTGATTACTTATTACATTATCCCTGTCAAATACAGATGGGGCTGGCTTATAGTACTCAGCTTTGCATATATATTCTCTGTAAGTTACTTTGGAGGACTTTTCGTTATATTCACTTCTACAGTCACATATTTCTCTGCGAGATTAATGGAGAAAAGTGATAACCACAAGAAAGCATTTCTAATTGGAGGAATGGTACTGGCCTTTTCTGTGCTCATCATACTCAAGTATGTACTTGGAATGGAAGTGTTCAATCAGGATATACATTTCTTTGGTGAGACTTATCCTTACAAATTTTTCATGGGTACTTTCATCGTGCCTGCCGGATTGTCCTACTATACCCTTCAGGTTGTATCTTATATGCTGGATGTATATTGGGGTAAGACTGAGGCTGAGAAGAACTACTTTAAGGTATTACTCTTCACATCATATTTTCCACAGATGGTACAAGGTCCCATCAGTAAATATTCGGAATTGGCTCCGGAGTTATTCAAGGAGCACAGATTAGAGTGGATAAATATTAAGCACGGTGCTCAGCTTATGCTATGGGGACTGTTCAAGAAGCTTGTTGTGGCTGACAGGGCAGGAACTTATGTAGCTCAGGTTTTTACAAATAATCCGGATGTACCTTACGGCTTAGCAGTGTGGGTTGGATTTATCGCATACGGAATACAGCTCTATCTGGATTTTAGTGGAGGAATAGATATTATACGCGGTGCCTCACAGTGCTTCGGTATAATGATGAAGGACAACTTTAGACAACCGTATTTCTCTCTGTCGCTGGGAGAATTCTGGCGTAGATGGCATATTTCTCTAGGTCAGTGGATGAAGGATTATATCTTCTATCCCATATCCATTTCTAAATGGATGGGTAAGACTAAGAAAGGCCTTAAGAAGGTTGTCTCAAGGAAGATGGCCAACCGTATAGGAATGGCAATCGCTGATATTGTGGTGTTTGTCCTGGTTGGTGTGTGGCACGGACTTGGAACGAACTATTTGGCGTGGGGTCTGTACAACGGCATCATACTTGCGATATCGGCTATCCTGGTAGATGTATATGCATCCTGGAAGAAGGGACTTAATATCAACGACAAATCCACAGGCTACAGAGTGTTCTCGCTTATAAGAACATTATTTATAATAACTGTAGGATGGGTATTCGATTGTACCACATCTATGAAGGATGCTTTCGTAATGCTTTATAACAGTATAAGGTTCGACCTGACAAGCTTTGATTGGTTCGAATTGCAGCATTGGGATTGGTTCATACTGCCAATCGGAATCGGACTGGCGCTTGCAGTTGATATACTTCATGAGAAGAACATCTCAATTCGAGAGAAATTAGACGGCAAGAATTATTGGCTTCAGGTACTTGTATGGGTGGCACTGATTCAGGCGATAGCGTGCTTCATATCGGTATCATTTGCGGGAGGATTTATGTATGCGAACTTTTAGACGAATCCTTGGCTTTATAATAGTATTTTTGGTATCGGTGGGAATCTTCACATTCCTTCTAACTCCGCCTTCAGGAATAAGAGTACTTCTTCATCAGGCGAAGGAAGGGAATTACGATACATTGATAATGGGTGAATCCCATGCTGAGTGTGGGTACAATCCATACATCATCACTGAGGGAACAGGTCACGAGACCGTTAGTGTTGCTAGGCGAATAACACCTATTAACAATATCTATTATATTCTTAGGGAAGCAAATGTTGATGACAAATATAAGACGGTTATATTAGATATCGATCCCTACTATTGGCGACTGGATCAGACAAGAGATTCGGGACAGGATATGAATCTTATGCCGTATATTACAGGAGCTAAGCGATGGGAATACTTTAAGAAT
>CAJOGN010000042.1 GCA_905234245.1 uncultured Lachnospiraceae bacterium | reverse complement strand
AGACAGATTGAAGAGATTGATTGGGAGACTATTGCTTTAGTTGGCCAAGACTCAGAAGGATCTGAGGGGGACATTGAGCCTCTAGGAGCAGTAGATGTATCACAGATAGAGGCTAGAAAAGAAGAATTTACCAAGGCTGGAATTGATGCAATTAAGGAAGGCAGGATAGGCGCAGTTCTTCTTGCTGGTGGAATGGGTACCCGTCTTGGACTCGACAAGCCTAAGGGTGAATTGAATGTAGGTATTAACAGAGATTTATGTATATTTAATTGTCTGATTAATAACCTCTTAGATGTAACAAATGAGGCAGGAGCATTCGTTCCTCTTTATGTAATGACATCTGAGAAGAACAATGATGAGACAATAAGGTTCTTCGAAGAGAAGAATTATTTTGGCTATCCTAAGGAATATGTTAAGTTCTTTATTCAGGAGATGGCAGCAGCTGTTGATTTTGATGGCAAATTATTATTAGAAGGACCAGGAAGACTTGCAACCTCTCCTAATGGTAATGGAGGTTGGTTTACTTCCCTTGCCAAGGCAGGACTCCTTGATGATATTAAGTCAAGAGGAGTTGAGTGGCTCAATATATTTGCAGTTGATAATGTATTGCAGAGAATTGCAGACCCAAGCTTTATTGGCGCAACATTACTTAGTGGTGCTGACAGTGGAAGCAAGGTTGTGCACAAGGTGGATGCATACGAGAAGATGGGAGCCTTGTGTAAGAAGGGTGGCAAGCCATATATCGTTGAATACTATGAGTTAAGCAAGGAGATGGCCGAGGCTACTGATGAAAGTGGCGATTACCTATATGCGTATGGTGTTATTCTTAATTATATATTCAAGGTATCAAGGCTTGAAGAGATTATGAATAACCGCATGCCAGTTCACGTAGTTGAGAAGAAGATACCTTACATTGATGATAAGGGTGAATTGATTAAGCCAAGTGAGCCTAATGGATACAAGTTCGAGACCCTTGTAGTTGACATGGTTGCTATGATGAATGATAGCGTTCCTTATGAAGTTATAAGAGAAAAAGAGTTCGCACCAATTAAGAATTTACATGGCGTTGATTCTCTTGATAGTGCAAGAGAGCTTCTTGAGAAGAACAACGTAGAATTATAACCACATAGATACTCCCCAGGGAGTAGGAGATTTGCTATGTATAGTAAGAAGAAGAGAAGCTGGGTTAAGCATCTTGACTTTACATTGGTTGATATACTGTGTATAATGCTTGCCCTCTTAATAGCTTATGTATGGAGATTCGAATGGAATTTCGACCTGGACTCTAACGTAAATGTTGATTTATATATTAGAATGGCTATAATGCTTGTCCTAATTGACATTTTCGTTATATTCTTCACTGAGTCGTATTCCGGAATTCTTCGTCGTAACAAATATCAGGAACTAAGAGCAACAATACTTCATTGCTTTATTGTATTTGGAGTATATCTGATCTATATGTATGCTACGAAGCAATCGGAGATGTACTCTAGACAGTTGCTATTTACATACTTAGTTCTTGTAGTTATATTTGAATACATTGGAAGAGTATTATTAAAACGTGTTATCAGAAGACAGAAGCTTAAGGATAAGAACAAGTCAGAGATGATTGTTGTAGCTGAGTCTGATACCGTTGAGAGATGTCTAGATGAGATTGCTCATAACAAATACACTGACTTCAAGGTAGTTGGTGTTGTTGTGGTAGATGCTGATTTAGAGGGACAGACAATACAGGGAATTCCAGTTGTAGCAAGTGCTGATGATTTCTTAGAATATGTTAGGACTAATGTGGTTGATGAGGTGTATATTGACGGTAATACAAGAGCCAGCTCCGAGGCCTTAGCCAATACCCTTGTGGAGCTAGGAGTTACAGTACACATTAGCCTTGTACATACTAATTATATGATGCCTAATATGGTATTAGAGAATTACGCAAGCTACGTAGTTCTTACAACTAGTATGCACATTGCCAGCACAAGACAGTTATTCCTTAAGAGACTTATGGATATTGTGGGCTCAATAATTGGACTAATAATTACGTTTATTGCATTCATAATATTTGCACCAATTATTAAGATTCAGTCTCCTGGACCTGTATTCTATAAGCAGATAAGAATCGGTAAGAATGGTAGAAGATTTACCTTCTATAAGTTCCGCTCAATGTATGTTGACGCTGACAAGCGCAAGAAGGAGCTTATGGAAGCTAATGAGATGGATGGCAATATGTTCAAGATGGAGGATGACCCTCGTATTATTCCTATTGGTCACTTTATGAGGAAATACTCCATTGATGAGTTGCCGCAGTTCTTCAATGTATTGAAGGGTGATATGTCCCTTGTTGGTACAAGACCACCAACAGAGGATGAATACGAGATGTACAAATTTCACCATAAAGCCCGCTTAGGCTTCAAGCCAGGATTAACTGGAATGTGGCAGATAAGTGGCCGAAGCGACATCACTAATTTTGAAGATGTGGTAGCTTACGACACAGAATATATTGCCAATTGGAATATATGGCTTGATGTTAAGATACTATTTAAGACAATTGGTGTCGTCCTGTCGGGTAAGGGTTCTAAATGACATATTAGTATATACAGTCGTATTAATGTATATTTGATATCAGAATACAACGTAGCATACTAAGATACCAAAACCTGCCAAGGGATTTTCTTATGAGCGGGCAGGTATTTGGTGCCTTAGTACAAAGGGTATTAAGCATGAAAATAACAACATTTACAATTCTGGTTGTATGTTCTAATACAAGGGAAGTATTTTTTAGAGACTTTCTGGAGTCAGTTGTTGCTCAAGACTACGAGAACTGGGAGCTCTACGTCATCGATGATGACTATTCTTCCAATCTCGAGCGAATAACAAGAGAGTTCTTCCCGAAGGATACCAGAGTACACTATAGACAACTTAAGAATCACAAAGGTAAAGCCTATGCTACTAACATAGGCTTTCATTTTGCTGAAGGGGATTATATTCTAGTAACCAATTGTCATAACAGGCTAGACCCCCACTGTCTGTATCACATGGCTGGTACTATATTCGATGTGGGAAATGCTGATATCCTCTATTCAGACCATATTGACCTTGAAGGTGTGGAGAAGACCAATATTCATGTTAAGCAGGATTTTAACAGAGAATTGTTCCTTCGCAACAATTATATAGGGGACATGGTTGTAATTAATAGAGATGTTATTAAGAAGGTTGGAACAACAAGAGAGGTACTCTCGGAAGCCTATATGTATGAATTCCTTCTTCGCTGTATTGAGAAGAAATGTAAATTCTATCATATCCCTAAATTCTTATATTACAAGAGAATAATGTCCCAGGATATTATTGACGAAGCCATAATCCAGAACAATGAAGGCATTATTCCACCTAAGAAGGAAGGGGCGATTATGGGAATTATCAGGTCGATTTTTCCTGATTTTATGAAGAATCCTGTAACTAGCGTGGATATTGACCTGGAAGAGCTAATATATAAAGAGAATATGGCTAGCGTCAAGGCTTACCTTACTCGCAATAATATTAAGGCGAAGATTGATACTGACCCTAGGAAGAGATTTTGGAAGTTAATATATGACGGCTCAGGCGCTACTATTCGTTCTAAGGACTATATGCTTCTTAAGGAAAAGGATGTGAAGGTGTCTGGCAGGAATTATCTTGAGACAATGTATGGTTATATCAAGCTTAAGGATGTGGCTGTTGTGGGTGTGAGATTTGCCAAGCCATTTTGGACTACTGAGAATTGCGGATATATCTATGATACTGATGCAAATGTGTATCCAGCATTTTACAATTATAAATTACGAGATTCAGGCTATGAGAATATTCAGCCGATTCCAAGGGAGATTGGAATGGTAGATGGAGCATTCTGTATGATAAGCAAGAAGGCATACAGGGCCTTGGGGGGATTTGATACTTCCTTGTCTGGCAGAGATGTTATGCTTGACTTTTGCATTAGAGCAAGAGCCAAAGGGTATCGTATAATAATTGACCCGACAATTATTGCAAAGAAAAATAATAGTAATATAATAAGTGAAGAGGGGTCCCATAACAGATTAGTGGAGAAGCTATCAGATGAATTATCGAAGGGTGACCCTTTCTACAGTCCTAATCTTGCAATGGGACTTGAGAATCACAAATTCATGGAAGCGAAGGCTGAAGAAAGTGGGGGTGGTACAGATGCGCAATCACGAGATATTAGACAGGCATGATTTGTTAGATGAGAATGGTGTATTAATCGAGCCAGGCTGGTCTAAGGCGCTGATTACAAGATACGACAGGAAGCAGATTAAGGCTCCTAAGATGAGAATCAAGGAGTGGGATTATTATATGGTTTTGAATGATGATTTCGCAGGTGCCTTTACTCTGTCAGATGATGGTTATATTGGCCTGCAGTCTGTGTCTTTTCTTAATCTTAAGGAGGGCTGGGAGCACACAGAGACCATACTTAATGCAATGCCAATGGGCAAGATGAAAATGCCGAAAAACTCCGCCCAAGGTGATATAGTATATGAAGATAAGAGACTAAGTCTTAGCTATAAGCATGAGACCATAAGCTATGATGAGGCATACAAAATGTATGGCGATATGATAACGCCTGAGGATAAGAAGAAGGGTAGCTGTAAGCTTCGTCATATAGAATGTGTAATGTTTGATTTCTATGAGGGTAAGACATTTTCTGCTGATATTAAGCTGTATCAGCCTAAGATGGATACAATGGTTATCGCTATTCCATGGGAGGAGAAGAAGACAGCCTTCTACTATAATCAGAAGATTAACTGTATGCCTGCATATGGATATCTACGCCTTGGGGAGGATACATTTGAATTCGACCCATCAATCAATTATGGAACGTTAGATTGGGGACGAGGCGTATGGACATACGATAACAGATGGTATTGGGGTTCTGGTAATGGCACAGTTAATGGCAAACCATTTGGATTTAATATAGGCTATGGCTTTGGTGATACATCTGCAGCATCAGAGAATATATTATTCTATGATGGAGTATGTCATAAGCTTGATGATGTAACATTTAATATACCAATGCAGGGATATATGTCACCATGGACATTCACATCCTCAGACGGCAGATTCGAGATGGACTTCGTTCCAGTATTAGACCGCGCTGCAAGAATCAATGCAGGCATCATCGAATCCGACCAGCACCAGGTCTTCGGACGCATGTCAGGAAAGGTCATACTTGACGACGGTACCCCATTGGAGATAAAAGACTTGATGTGCTTCGCCGAAGACGTGCATAATAGATATTAATTACTTTGCTTATAAGAACAAATAGTAGCTGGCAGGATATCTGAGGAAAAAACCTGTAGAGCGATTTTTTATATGAGCGCACAGGTTTTTTCTCAGATATCATAATTTATACTTAGTAAGAAGGGAGCTAATAATGATTAATCAGGAATTCAAGGCGATGCTGCAAGGCAAGTCTGTAATACGAGAACTTAGTGAATATGCAACAGCAAGGGGTCAGGAAATCGGCTACGAGAACGTCTTTGACTACAGCTTAGGCAACCCTAGCGTACCTTGCCCAGAGGAATTCACTCAGAGTGTAATTGACATTTACAAGGAAATGGACCCAATGGATATACACGGATATTCTCCATCTCTTGGTAATACCAAGGCAAGAGAATATCTAGCTGGTGAGCTTCGTGAGAGATTCAATATTCCATACGAGACAAAGCATATATTCATGACAAGCGGCGCTGCTTCAAGTCTTGCTCACGCATTTCGACTTGTAACAAAGCCAGGGGATGAGATAATTGGATTTGCTCCATTTTTCCCTGAGTATATTCCTTATATTAAGGCGACAGGTGCGAAGTTTACAATTATTCCAGCTAATACTGCTGATTTTCAGATTAAGTTCGATGAGTTTGAGAAGGCCCTTAATCCTAATGTGCAGGCAATTCTAATTAACTCTCCTAACAATCCATCAGGAGTTGTATATTCTGAGGAGACACTTAAGAAGCTTGCAGGAATTCTAGAGGCTAAGCAAAAGGAATATAATCACGAGATATTCTTAATTTCTGACGAGCCATATAGAGAGATTGCATTTGATGGCAAGGTGACTCCATATCCAAGCCACTACTTCGACAATACAATTTCCTGCTATTCATACTCTAAGGGAATGAGTCTTCCTGGAGAGAGAATTGGATACATGGCATTCAATCCTAAGTGTGTGGATGCAGACATCAATGCAATTATCTGTGGCCAGATTAGTAGAGGAATTGGTCACAATTGTCCATCGGCAACGCAGCAGCTTGCAATTACAAGAACCGGATTCAAGCTTGCTGATTTATCTATATATGAGACAAATGCGAATATTATCTACAATGAATTAGTAGACTTAGGCTTTGAAGTAGTAAAGCCTCAGGGAACATTCTACATATTCCCTAAGGCCCTAGAAGAGTCGTCTATTGATTTTTGTAATAAAGCTAAGGAGTACGATTTGCTCCTAGTACCAGGTGACACCTTTGGATGTCCTGGCTATTTCAGAATGGCATATTGCATAGACACAGAGAAGGTAAAGCGCTCTATGCCAGTCCTAAGGAAGTTTGTGGAGGAGTGCTATAGGTAATTACAAAGCAACCCTGCAATTCTTAATTACTACATTAGCTCTCCTCAGGCATCTCCCAATCCATGGCTTCCTTAAGGTATTGCTTATGAAGCTCTAGAATGGCGGATACATCCTGAGGTGCTTCCTTGTGGGATTTCAGGTCTTCATCACCTTCAAATGTTGAATAACCAAGCTCCTTGGCGATGTTAGCATAACACTGTGCTAATCCCAGCCTAGGGGCTTTTCCTTGTGATGCCACATCAAGTATTGGCTCTGATTCGTAGGCTGCATTATAGAACCATACGATGGCTTCTTCATTGTCGTTCTTAGAGAGGAAATATTCTCCAAGCTCTAAGCATATTTCACTTGAGCCGCCCATTACAAGTGACTTGGTTGTGTACTTTATGAAGGCAGCATTATCAGAAGATATTCTTGCGGCCTTTGCTAGGATGCAGCATACCTTGTTTAGTTGTTCTTCTGTAACCTTTTGGTTCTTAAGGATGCTTTCGAAGATTTCTTTTGCAGTAGCAAAGTCATCCTCATCACCACATTTTAATAATTCCTTAGAGTACATTGAGATTAGGTTGTCGCTAAGATAGTTATCCTTGTTGTATGCCTTCTCAAATACCCTAAAGTCTCTTTTGGAATGAATTGCCTCAGGCATGTGAAGGATTTCGATGTCGCTGTCGAAGACAACAGGGTCAAGGCGAACGGTCTCGTGAATTGGTTCAATCCATGTAAAGCCACGAAGGCGTTTATATAGCTTAGGACGATATTCCGACTTGGAATTAAGGACTGATGATTTGCCATTTTCCACATAGTGCATCTGCACGATTTCAACATCTTCCACAAGAGCCATCTTAAGATTCATGAACCTCATGCGATTCTCTTCATCAATAACCTCGTCTGCATCACAGCTATATATGTAATCCATTGTTGCTTTGGAAAATGCGAAATTCCTCGCAGCTGAAAAATCATCCACCCACTTGAAATCATATATTTTGTCGGTATATTCTGAAGCGATTTCCTTAGTTTTGTCAGTTGAGCCAGTGTCAACGATTATTATTTCGTCCATTAGCTTAACTACACTATCAAGGCATCGCTTTAACACCTTCTCTTCATTTTTTACTATCATAACCAGACTAATCGTAACCATTAAAACCCCTCGCTATAATCTTGAATTTAAGTTTATTATAGCATATAATATGTGTGTATGTGCATAGATATAATGTAAGTACGAAAAGGAGTAATTCATGGCCGAGAATAACACTAGTGCTAAGAACGACATCAATAATAGTAGTGATGCTAACAATAATAATAAAAAGATGCCTCTTAGCTTAGGAGCGCGAATAGGAATTACACTTGCCGTGGTAATTCTTCTAATAGGGATCGCATGGCTAATATATTATATTGTTGATTATACGAAGGGGCAGGCTGATTACGATAAGATTAATCAGGATTATGCTAATATAAATACTGGCAAATGGTATGATATGTGTGATGTCAATATTGCCGAGCTCAAGCTTAAGAATCAGGATACAAGAGGCTGGTTGTTTTTTGAGAATGAAGAAATAAGCTATCCTATTGTACAGGGTGCAGATGATGAGAAATATCTTAATACATCATTTAACGGAGATACCCTTAGAGCAGGAAGTATCTTCCTAGAGGCCTTGAATAAAGGTGACTTCAGTGATAAGAACAGCATAATATATGGTCACAATATGAGAGACCAGTCTATGTTCGGAAGGCTACAGCAGTATAAGTACGAGGATGGATATTATAAGGACCATCTGTATTTCCAGGTAATAACAGGTGACAAGAAGTACAGATTCAAGGTGTTTTCATATAATGATGTATCAGATACAAGTGATGTATATACAATTAGCTTCGCATCTGATCGTACATTTGTTGATTTCATCAAGCAGCTTAAGCAAATCTCTCAGGTTAACATTGATGTACCTGATGTATCGGATCCTGATGCAACAGAAGATGAGAAGATTATTCAGAATTATAAGAAGCTGGCAACCTTGTCTACATGTACCAGCAGAGATGATATGAGATTTGTGGTTGTTGGAACCTTAGTTGGAGAGTACGACAACGTCAACAAGCAGGTTATATATGATTCAGAAGACATATAGAAATAATTATAAAATGTGTAGTTGCGAAGTGGGGTTGACTACACATTTTTTATGATGAATTATCTAATGGAAAAATGCACAAATAGAAGATATAGGGCATATTGTCTGACAATAGAAACTATAAAGTTATCCACATATATTTTGCATAAAATATGTGGATAAGTCCCACGAAAAATCATTTATAAACGGACTTATCCACGTTGTCCACAAAAAATGTACAAAAACTAGTGCAATCCGAGTTGTAAAATTGCATAAAAAAATATCAAAAATTCCTTTATTTATTTGTAAAAATGTATTAAAATCATCCTATAGATATGTGCAAAAGCATTAAAAACTATATTTGATAATTGTCAAATGTGTATACATGGGGACTAAGGAGGGGGAACATGATATCAAATCAGATACTTCAGAATACAATTGACGGTGCGAAGAACATCACTGACAAGGATTATGCCGTCTTGGATACTGATGGAATAGTGTTAGCTACCACGACTAACAGTGCGGATGATTACGTTAAGGAGACAATCGAATTTGCAGAGTCCGATATGGAGTCGCAGTTCAATGGCCCTTGTAATATGTACAAGATATTTGATGGTGGTCAGCTAGAATTTGTGCTTTTGGCTTTTGGGGAAGGTCAGGACACGACAGTAGGCAAGATTGTAGCATTTCAGATATCTGAGCTTCTTGTGGCATACAAGGAGAGATTCGATAAGGACAACTTCATCAAGAATCTTATATTAGACAATATGCTTCTTGTAGACATTTACAATAGAGCCAAGAAGCTTCATATCGATATAGAGGCTCGTCGTGTAGTTATGATTGTCAAGTTCGAGGAGGACAAGGACGGCGACGAGTTAGACAGAGTCAGAAGTATCTTCGGTGGAAGAAATAAGGATTTCGTTACGGCTGTTAACGAGAGTAGCATCATTGTCCTTAAGGATTTAGGCGAGAACGGAACCTACGAGGATGTGGAGAAGACAGCTAAGGTTATTATTGAGACCTTCAAGGATAAGAAGAATACTATCAGAGTATCTTATGGTACAATTGTAAGTGAGATTAAGGAGGTATCAAGGTCCTACAAGGAGGCCGGAATGGCTCTTGATGTAGGTAAGATTTTCTTCGGAGAGAAGGAAGTAATTGCCTACTCTGTACTTGGTATAGGAAGACTGATTTACCAGCTGCCTATTCCTCTATGTAAAATGTTCATTAAAGAGATATTCGAAGGCAAGTCCCCTAATCAGTTTGATGAAGAGACGATTATGACTATTAACAAATTCTTCGAGAATTCTCTTAATGTGTCAGAGACTTCAAGACAGCTATACATTCATAGAAATACACTTGTATACAGATTAGATAAGCTACAAAAAAGCACAGGATTAGACCTTAGGGTGTTCGAGGATGCAATAACATTTAAGATAGCCCTTATGGTTGTAAAATATATGGATTATATGGAATCACAGGAGTTTTAATTTATGATTAAGCTAGATCATGTCAGCAAAGAGTATCAGAAGGGTGTACCTGCACTTAATGATGTTAATCTTCACATTGAGCCAGGTGAATTTGTATTTATCACTGGAAAAAGTGGCTCAGGTAAGTCCACATTAATTAAGCTGCTACTTAAGGAATTAGAGCCTACTAAGGGAAGGATTCTAATTAATGGTAAATCAATTGCAGGTCTTAATAAGAAGCAGATTCCTAAGTTTCGAAGGAATATAGGAGTTGTATTCCAGGACTTTAGACTGCTTCAGGATAGAAACATATACGAGAATATTGCATTTGCCCTTAAGGTTGTGGAGACGCCTAGAAAGCTAATCAATGAGAAGGTAGCTAAGATGCTTTCCATGGTTGGTCTTGCTGCAAGATATCGTTCATTTCCTAACAACTTATCAGGTGGTGAACAGCAGCGTGTTGCAATAGCAAGAGCCCTTGTTAATCAGCCTAAGATTCTCCTTGCAGATGAGCCTACTGGTAACTTAGATGAAGGCAATGCATGGGAGATTATGAACCTGCTTGATGAGATTAATCATAGAGGTACAACAGTAGTTGTTGTTACTCATAATATGGAAATTGTTAAGGCAATGCACAAGCGTGTAATTAAGATTAAAAAGGGAGTTATTGTTAGTGACTCCAAAGGAGATTTTTAAGACATGAAATTAAGTACTCTTATGTATAATATACAACAAGGCCTGAAGAATATCTGGCGAAATAAAATGTTTAGTTTGGCCTCCATTGCGACAATGGCTGCATGTATATTTTTGCTGGGTGTGTTCTATTCTCTAGGTGTTAACTTCCAGGCAATGGTTAAGACAGCAGAGAAGGGTGTTACTGTTACAGTATTCTTCGACGAAGGAATTGACCAGGCCAAGATAGATGAGATAGGAAGACAGATATCATCTCGTGGTGAAGTGGAGAACTATGAATATATTAGTCCGGAGAAAGCATGGGAGACATTTAAGACTTCGTATTTTGAAGGAGATGAGAATATAGCGGCAAGCTTCAATGGCGATAACCCACTTATTAATTCAGCTAACTATAAGGTTACGTTAGCCGATGTTGCTAAACAGGCTAGCTTCGTTGATTTTGCCAAGAACATCGATGGTGTAAGAGAGGTTAAGCAGTCAGAGATTGCAGCAGGTGTGCTTACTGACTTTAACAGATTGCTCACAGTTGTATCAGTTGCTATTATACTTATACTTGTATTAGTAGCAATATTCCTAATTAACAACACAGTAACTGTTGGTATATCTGTCAGACGAGAAGAGATTGCTATTATGAAATTGATTGGTGCAAAGGATTCATTTGTCAGAGCACCATTCATTGTTGAAGGTATTGTAATCGGTCTTGTGGGAGCGGCGATTCCGCTAATACTATTATTCTTCTTGTATCAGTCAATAATGTCATACGTGGCCAAGGAATTTAATCTCCTAAGTTCAATGCTTACATTTATTCCGTTAGGTGAGATTTTCTCTGTGCTGATTCCTGTATCATTATTAATGGGAGTTGGTATTGGATATCTTGGAAGTAGATTTACATTGAAGAGACATTTGAAGGTATAACATGGATTATAACGAGAAGAAGACATATCGAAAAGGATTACTAACAGGCTTAATAATTGCGCTTACAATTGCCTGTATATTAATGACAGCTATCTTGCTATTTGTATATAGAAGTTCTGAGGTTCTTACCCCTAGGGCTAAGGCGAAGGTGGCTGCCCTTTCTAATTATATACAAGATAATTACATTGATGATATAGATGTAGGTGATTTGCAGGAGGGCATGTATAAGGGACTCCTTGAAGGCCTGGGAGACAAGTATAGCAAGTACTATACTCCTGAGGAGGCGGAAGAATTCAATTCCGATGTCACAGGCGAATTCTGCGGTATGGGAGCTATACTTACAGTTAATGATGCAGGGGAAGTGGTTGTACTCAAAGTATACGATGGTTCCAGCGCCCAGGAGGTTGGTCTTAGGAGGGGCGATATAATAGTTGCGGCTGATGGTACACTCGCTTCCTCAATGGAACTTAGTGAATTTACAGCATATACAAAGGGAGAGGAAGGTACATCCTTTACACTTACCTACAGACGTGGGAATGAGACTAATCAGGTCAAGGTTACTCGTAAGAAGGTTACAATTCCTTCTGTTACACACAAGATGCTTGAGGATGGCATAGGATATATCGAGATATCTGAATTCTCTAAGAACACTTACTCAGAGTATATAGCTGCAGTTAACGACCTGAAGGCTCAGGGAGTTCGAGGGATGATATTCGATCTTAGATTCAATGGTGGAGGATTGGTTGATTCCGCAATCAAAATATTAGACGAGATTCTGCCTAAGAGTAGGATTGTCAGCCTACAGATGAAGGGTCAATCGGATATGGTATTTGATTCGGATGACGAAAAGGCGCTTAATATGCCAATAGCTGTTCTCGTATCGGGAAGAACTGCATCTGCGGCAGAGATTTTTGCGGCAGCTATTAAGGATAATAATTATGGCACGCTCATTGGATATAAGACCTTTGGCAAAGGCGTTGTACAAAAGTCCCTCACATTGCAGGACGGTTCTGTTGTAAGTGTGACTAATGGTAAATACTATACGCCTAACGGAGAAAGTATTCATAAGAAGGGAATTGAACCTGATATTCAATTGGAGTTCGATTATCTTGGCAATAATATGGAAGCGTACAATGAGATGTATGACAATCAGGTACTTAAGGCTATAGAGATTATTAACAGCAAATAATAACATTTTATACAAATAAGAAAGAGGGTGATACTGTGGTTGAACTTGACGGATACAAGCAGACGCTTAAGTCTTACGAGACTCCTCTACAGGAAGTGAGGGATTCACTTTGACTTAGCTGGTAAGTCAAATAGAATCAGCGAATTAGAAAAAGAAATGGAAGAGCCCACCTTTTGGGATGATGCGGGGGCTTCAAGTGCCAAGATGAAGGAGCTTAAGGACCTTAAGAGTGACATTGAAGCCTTCGAGAATCTATATAGTGCTTACGAAGATATTGAAGCATATATTGAGCTTGCTAACGAGGAAGAGGATACCGACTTAGTGGAGGAGATTGATGAACTACTTAATACATTTACCAGAGATTTCGAGGCTCTTCGAATTAAGACATTATTTACAGAAGAATATGATAGCTGCAATGCCATTGTGACTTTGCATGCCGGCGCAGGTGGAACAGAAAGCTGCGACTGGGTTTCAATGCTATATAGAATGTATTCCCGTTGGGTATCGAACAAGGGCTTCGAGTTAGAGGTTCTAGATTCACTAGATGGGGATGAAGCAGGGATAAAATATATTACATTTCAGGTAACAGGACATAATGCCTTCGGTTATCTTAAGTCGGAGAAGGGAGTTCACAGATTGGTTAGGATATCTCCTTTCAACGCGGCTGGTAAGAGGCAGACTAGCTTTGCTAGTTGTGATGTAATGCCTGATATTGACAAGGACCTTGATATTGAGATTAAGGATGAAGATATAAGGGTTGATACTTATCGCTCCAGTGGTGCTGGTGGACAGCATATCAATAAGACTAGTTCTGCCGTTAGAATTACACATTTTCCGTCGGGAATAGTCGTGCAATGTCAGAACGAGCGCTCTCAGCATATGAACAAGGAGAAGGCTATGAATATGCTGAAGTCTAAGCTATACATGCTAAAGCAGGAAGAGAATGCCAAGGACATGGAGGAGATTAGAGGAGAGGTTACAGAGATAGGCTGGGGCAATCAGATTAGGTCTTATGTTATGCAACCTTATACAATGGTTAAGGATTTAAGAACTAACGAACAGACATCTAATGTTAATGCAGTAATGGACGGTGAAATTGATATTTTCATAAACGCGTATCTAAAATGGAGGTTGTTATGACAATACAAGAGTGCTATGAGAAGTTAGGCGGCAATTATGATGATGTAATAAGCAGGCTTCGTAAGGAGGATTTTGTCAAGAAATTCCTAAAGAAATTCCCTGACGATCCTAGTTTTGACGAGCTGGTTACGAGTATGGAAGCAGGAGATAAGGATGTAGCATTCAGAGCGGCCCACACCCTCAAAGGTGTGTGTCAGAATCTTGGCTTAGAGAGGTTGTTTGTTCCTAGTAATGAGGCAACGGAGGCCCTTAGAGCAGGGGATATTGATAAGGCTCAGACATTTATGCCTCAGATAAAGGAAATCTATGGGGATACCCTTGATACAATTAATGAGTTTACTAATGATGAGGAGTAGAATTATTAATGTAATTCGAAGCGGGGAGTATGACAAGGGAAGAATTATTAAATTCTAACTTTACAGAGGACCAGCTTGCTGAAATACAGGCTGGTATTGAGGATGGAGTTGACGTGTCTTTATATGCTAGAGAGGAATTATTAGCTATACAGATGCGTCAGATTCGACTTGGGCTACTTTCTGGTGTGCAGGTATCAAGATATAATGATGCCAGCCTGGACTGGTTCCAGATGGAAGAAATTAGAATCGGTCTTGAGAATCATATTGATGTAGATAAATATGCTAATGCATCAATTCCATATATGAAGATGAGGCAGATTAGAAAAGGTCTCATGGTTGGAATTGATCTTACCAGTCAGCTTGACCGTAAGCCTGAGATACTTCGGCAGATTCGTAAGGCTGCAGTATCTAAGGTGGATATATCCAAATACGTAGAAGAAGGCTACAATGCCAGCCAATTGGCAGAGATTAGAAAAGGTCTTGAGAAGGGCCTTAATATAGGTGAATATCTTGTAATAGAATTTCGTGGAAGCTCTATAGAAGAAATCTGTCGTGGTTTAGAGTCAGGCGTTGATGTCAGTATCTATGCAGATGAAGATTATAGCTGGCGTCAGATGCGTGAGATTCGAATTGGATTAGAAAGCCAGCTTGATGTAGGTAAGTATATTAATCCTTTCTTCGAATGGCGTCAGATGAGAGAGATTAGGCTGGGTCTTTCGTTAGGTCTTGATGTAAGTAGCTTCGCTCGTCTCTCATTTACACATCGTGAGATGGAGGCCAGGCGCAAGCACTTAGAGTCACAAGCCTTTAACCTTGGTGATGAGGGTGCCGAGGGCATTGCTGTTGGTGACATTAGCATTGTAATCAAGGATTATGGAATGACGGCGGTAATGACCTGCCCAGAAGGCTGTCGCTATACTAAGGATGCCATTGATGCTGCTATGGCAGAATCCAACGTTGTTGCCGGAATAGACAAGGGTGCTATTAACAGGGTGATTAACACTACATCGAAGGGTCAGGAGATTGTAATTGCCACAGGTACTCCTCCTGTAGCAGGAGAGGATGGAAGATACGAATTCTTCTTCGATACTAATCCGTCAAGAGAGCCGAAGGAATTAGATGATGGTTATCTTGATTTTGTAAATGTTGATTGGTACGAGACTGTAGAAAAAGACCAACGACTTGCTGTATATCATCCAGCCACCCAGGGACAGAACGGCGAAAGTGTTACAGGAACTATTCTTAATGCTCGTAATGGAGCTGAGCTTAAGGTCTTAACTGGTAAAGGCTTTACTAAGAGTGAGGATGGTAACGAATATTTTGCCGAGTTTTCAGGCATTATTGAATATAATGAGTCCCGAGGCACAATCAATATATCAGAGACTCTTGTTGTGGATGAGGTCAATAACGCAACAGGAGCAGTTGATTTTGAAGGAAATGTTCATGTCAAGAAGGACGTGGGCATAGGTGCTTATATATGTGCCACTGGGGATGTAGTGGTAGATGGCTTCGTGGAAGCTTGCTTTATAGAAGCAGGTGGCAATATTATTCTGAAGAAGGGTGCCAATGGTAAGGGTGGCAAAAACCTTATCAAAGCCACTGGAGAGATTCAGGGTAATTTCTTCGAGAGTATGAACATTGAGGCAGATGTTGGAATAGTTGCCAACTATTGCTTGAATTGTGAAATATTTACCAAGGGAACCCTTGATTTATCAAGTCGTAAGGGCTTGCTCCTTGGAGGTCATACAGTAGCTGAGGAACGAATTAAGGCTAACAATATTGGCAACAGAATAGGTACGCCTACGGTGGTAGTTGTTGGCATGAATGACAGGATGCGTGAGATAGGTAAGAAGATTCAGGTTGATGCTAAGACTGTAAGAGGTGAGCTTAAGATTCTTGAGAATGCCTGCGAGCAATTTAAGGAGAAATTCTCCCCTGAAGAGCGCAACAGTATGGAGATATACCTTAAGATTGAAAATGCCATTTATACTAAGGAACTCCAGCTTGGCGAACTCAAGGAGAAGAGGCAGAAATATGTTGACAGAATTAAAGAACTAATGAGGGCCAAGGTTGATATTAGAAATCACCTGTATGAAGGCGTGAGATTCAACATTAACGGCAAATTCTGGGACTCTGAGACGAATTATAATATTACAATGACTGGCTCGCCTAATAATATTATTATTACTAAGAATTAGATGTGTAGGCTTTATACTACGGAGGAGAGTTATGGAGAAGACTGTACTTATTGTCGATGATGACGAGATGGAAAGACAGATGATATGTGACGTCTTGTCAGATGAATATAATATAATTGAATCAGACAGTGGTAATAATGCAATTAAGATTATTGATGATATGCACAATACAATCTCAGTAATAATTCTTGATTACATGATGACTGATGGCAATGGACTTGATGTCTTAGAGCATATGAACAAGACTAACGCTATTAACAAGATACCTGTTCTTATGCTAACTGGTGAGCGCCATAATGATGTTGAGAAGAAATGCTTGGAAATGGGAGCTGTTGACTACATCAAGAAGCCGGTTGAAGCTGTCCTTGTGGA
>CAJOGN010000041.1 GCA_905234245.1 uncultured Lachnospiraceae bacterium | reverse complement strand
CTGACTTTTGCATATTTACAAAAGCCAGCCTTTATAATTAATTCTAACCCATCGGTGTTTTATTTGCACCAATACATCCCTTAGATGTCGTGTCGCTATCCTTATTAATATCAAGTATATTATCTCTTCTGTTAAATGGATTATCATTAGGCTCTTGACATGCGCCACCTGTAACTGCCCCGAGCTGCTCGTCGTTAAGTTCAACTCCTTCTACCTTAGCAACCTCTAATACTTCCTCTACGCTACTGCATGCTTCTACCTTCTTAATTTGCTCGTCTGTTAATCCCTCTAGTAATTCTTTTCTCATAGCTTTATCCTCCTGTTATACTTTTGAAAATCATATATGTTCAATTAATTGATAATTACCACTTTTTCATATGGTTTTTTACCTTACACTTATATATACACTATTATATCACAAAATGCGACATTTTTTTTGTAAATATGTAAGTATTGCCTAAGTGCCAAGGAGTTGCACGCTCATGAGAAAATCCCTTTGCAGGTCTTGGCACTTAGGCATTGTATGCCATCTTGTATATATCTAACATCTCTTCATAGCCAAGTTCCTTGTATCCTGCAAGTATCCTTGTCTTAGAACGACTGCATCTGTCAGCTAAGTATTCCAGATCCTCTTCCTTAACTCCCAGGTCCTTAATATTAGTTGGCATTCCAATTGAGCGATAGAATTCTTCCTGAGTATCAATTGCCTTTAGAATTGTCTCTTCCGAATGCTCATAGTTGATATCAATATTCCACACTTCATTAGCGTATTTTAGAAATCTTGGAATGTTGGACTTGTATACATATCTTGCCCAACTGCACCAAAGTGCCGCAAGACCTGCACCATGAGCAACCTCAGGATACAATCCTGATATCTCGTGTTCTAATTGATGAACTGTAAGCTGGAATTCTCTTCCACAGTTAGTAAGTCCATTATGTGCCAGAGACGAAGCCCACATCATATTGGCCCTGGCTTCATAATTAGTTGGCTCATTATATGATTTCTTGCCGGCTGAAAGAGCATTTCGTATAACAGCAATGGCAATGTCGTCTGTAAGATATGTATCGTCTCCTGGCATGAAGAATCGCTCTATTGTGTGCATGGAAATATCCACAGTTCCGCAGGCCGTCTGATACTTGCTTACGGTGTATGTAAGCTCTGGATTCTCTATGGCGAAATTCATGTGATTGCAAGGGCAGCTATAGCCTCGCTTGTCCTTAGTCTCAGTGTTGGTTATTACACAGGAATGGGACATCTCAGAGCCTGCCGCTGATAAGGTAAGAATGCAGCCTTTGTTAAGAGTCTTCTTAGGAATGGCATTTCCAAGGGAGAAATCCCATACGTCGACATCTGGATTGGCTGCGCCATTGGCAATATCCTTGGCTGAGTCCATAACTGAGCCGCCACCTACTGCAAGGATAAAATCAATCCTTCTGGCAAAGGTCAATGCCTTCACGAACAAGACTAAGTTCAGGATTAGGCTGGACGCCGCCGAACTCAACGTGCTTAATATCCTCTTCGTCTAAGACTCTGATTACCTTGTCAAGAAGGCCGCTTTTCTTGGCAGAAGAACCGCCGAAGTGAATCATAACCTTTGTTGGATTGTATTCCTTAATAATCTTGCCAACTTCCAACTCTTTGTCTTTTCCAAAATACACCTTGGTTGGTGCGCTATAGATAAAATCCTTCATAGCTGCTCCTTTCTTAAGATTAACTCTTTCCTGCCGCTTCCTTTGACTTCGACATCTTTCTGGCGGCCTTCTTCCTCTCTAAGTTACTTACAACCACGGTGCAGGAAGCATCACCTGTTATATTAACAACTGTTCTCCCCATATCAAATACTCTGTCCACACCTGCTACCAGCGCTATTCCTTCAAGTGGCAGACCTACAGATGTAAGAACCATAGCAAGCATTACCATACTTGCCCCTGGAACACCTGCGGTGCCAATAGATGCAAGAATGGCGGTAAATACAATCGTAAGCATAGCATTCAAATCCAAATCAACACCATAGCATGTTGCAATAAATATGGCACACACTCCCTGATGAATTGCTGTTCCGTCCATATTAATCGTAGCACCAAGGGGAAGCACAAACGAGGTTATATCTTCGTCAGCTCCCATTTTAAGGCAACCTTCTCTGTTGACAGGAAGTGTTCCAACACTCGATGAACTTGAAAATGCAAATATCATTGCCGGAATGTGCATCTTGAAGAACTTGAGTGGGTTCATCCCACCTAATGTTCCAACGGCTGTTGAATACACTACTGCCATATGAATTATATAACATACATAGGCACAGATTAAAACTATTGCAAGGGAGCCTATAATTGCGGCACCATTATCAGCTACAACAGGCGTTATCAGACAAAATACACCTATTGGCGATAAGCTAAGAATCATTTCCATTGCCTTCATAAATATTGCGTTAAGTGTCTCTATGCCCTTTATGGCAGGTTTTGCCTTTTCTCCAACAAGTATTACTGCAAATCCTATTATTACAGCCATAACAATAACCTGCAGCATATTAGCTTCTACTAATGGCGAAAAAAAGTTATCGGGGAAAATTCCAACAATTGTATCCATAAATGTGGTGGTTTGTGCCTCGGTAAATTGTAGGTTAGAAGTCTCAAGAATCGGGAAAAACTGTTTGAACACATTACCACCTATAAGTCCTATTACAATTGCTATTGCCGTTGTGCAGAAATAATAGATAACTGCCTTAATACCAATTGAACCTACCTTCTTAACATCTCTCATGGATATTATGCCGGACATTATTGAGAATAACACTATAGGTACTACGATGAATTTGAGTAAATTAAGAAAAATCGTACCAAAAGGCTTGATATAATCATCCGCTATATCTGTATGACCTTGCAATAATATACCTGCTATAATTCCAAGAACAAGGGCAATGAATATCTGTATAGCAAGTGGCAGTTTTATTTTCTTCTTCATAGTTATATCTCTCTATATAAATATTTTACAAGTCGTTACCAGTCAAAAAGTGTAAGGCATCCGTCGCTGAACGCAATACACTTCGTGTATATGCTGTCGTCACCCTGCTTCGCAGGCTCACGACATATTTCGCGACACCTTACGACATATTATACCATACTTTATGTCTTTCTTGCATTCAACTGCTTCATTATTTATAATTTACTTAAGTATATGAAGGCATCATAATGGAGGACAGTTAATATGGATACTTATATTTTTACAGACGATTGTATTATTGGAAATGAGACAATAGATAATGAACATCGCGGCCTCTTCGCGTCACTAAATGAGGCAAATAAGGCTGCTTTAGAGGGAAAGGCCAACACGGCTGAGGTTGCAAAAGAGCTACTTGAATCCCTTGCTGAATATGCTAATACACATTTTACACATGAGGAAGCATATATGGAGTCAATCGACGACCCTGAGCTTACTATTCAAAAAATGGAGCACAAGGCATTTATTAAGCGAATCAAGAAGGAAATGGACGAGGGCATCACTGATGAAAATGCCTCACAGAAGCTTAATGAGCTATTACAATTCTGCGCAAAATGGCTTTACCATCATATTCTTGGGTCTGATACTCTTATTGGAACAGCTGTAAAGCTTCAGGGCGAAGATGATAATGAAGACCCGTTTGATTTTACCGACAAATACCTTACTGGCATTGAATCAATTGATGACCAGCATAGACATTTATTTGAAATCATTGCAAGCATGCACGATGCTCTTGAAGCATCCAAGAAGGGCTATGACAAATATGACTTTATAGTCAACACTCTTGCAGAGCTTAAGGAATATACAGAGACTCATTTTGCCGATGAGGAAGAATATATGGAGTCTATTAACTACGAAGGCCTGGCTGCCCAAAAGAAGGCCCACCGTTCCTTCGTAGAACGAATCTCCAAAATTGAATTAAATGAACTTGATGAAAATCAAGAGGAATACTTAGGCAATCTTACAGACTACCTAATCACCTGGCTTAGCCAGCACATCCTGAAGATGGACTCTAAGATAGGTTAGACCTTCTCAAATATCTCCCAAAAGGCCACTGCACTTGCCGATGCCACATTAAGGGAATCCACTCCGTTAGACATAGGTATTATCACACTCATATCACATGTGTTAAGAACCTCTGGGGAAATTCCATGGTCTTCATTACCTAGAACCACCACCCTCTTATTGCTAGTCAGCTTCAAATCACTTAGGCTCTTAGCATGGTCAGTAAGTGACAGAGCCATGAGTGCGAAGCCGCTTTCTTTTAACTGGTGGATATCACTGCGATTAATGTATGTCCACTCAAGCTGGAAAACCGTACCCATACTTACTCTTGCAGCTCTTCTGTATAGTGGGTCGGCGCAACCTTCTGTCAGCAAAACTGCCTCTGCTCCCAGCGCTGTGGCGGACCTGAATATTGCACCAACATTAGTTGGATTCTCAACGTCATCTAGAACTACAATCTTGTTGCAGGTTTCTATTAGTTTTGTGGGGGTTAATGGGCATTTTCTATGCATGGCTGATAGGACACCACCTGTTAGGGAGTAGCCAGTGATGTTCTTCATAACATTTTCACTAGCCACATAGATTGGAGTATTGTCTGTGTTAAATTGTTTAACCCCTTCTAACTGACTTTCTTCAACAAAAAAGGATTGGGGCTTATAGCGCAATTGCCCTTTTTATAACCTTCATGCTCTCGCATATAAAGATACCATTATCTGGCTCGTTGTATCTTTTTAATTGTCGCTCGTTTAGGCCGACATAGGCCGACACGTCAGCAGCATCTAAGCTTGTTACTCTCTTAACATTTTCCATAATCAAATTACCCATGATTTATTATTATAATACAAAAATATAGAGAGCCACAAGGGCTCTCTATACTATAATCATATTCGATTCAAGAAAAGCCTATATAATTTATCGAAAGACTCTCAATAAGCTTTCCCTTACATCATCAGCGATTAATTATCTGAAGATCTCAATAAGCTTCTCCTTAACATCATCAGCAAAGTCTTTAGCATTCTTAGCTGCCTTCTCTACCTTAACGATGCTTGGATTGCTTGCGATAGCGGCCTGTGCTGCAGCTAAGCGAGCGATAGGTACTCTAAATGGAGAACATGATACATAATCAAGTCCAATAGCATCACAGAACTCAACTGAAGCTGGGTCTCCACCGTGCTCACCACAGATACCAACATGAAGCTTAGAATTCTTCATCTTACCAAGTGCGATAGCGATCTGCATAAGTTTGCCTACACCATCCTGATCTAACTTAGCAAATGGATCATTCTCGAAGATCTTCTTGTCATAGTAAGCATCTAAGAACTTACCAGCATCATCACGAGAGAATCCGTATGTCATCTGTGTTAAGTCGTTAGTACCGAAGCAGAAGAAATCAGCTTCTTTTGCAATCTCATCAGCTGTAAGAGCAGCACGTGGGATCTCAATCATTGTACCAACTTCATACTCAAGCTTAACACCTGCGTCAGCGATTTCTGCATCAGCAGTCTCAACAACTACCTTCTTAACGAACTTAAGCTCGTTAACATCTCCAACAAGTGGAATCATGATCTCAGGCTTAACGTTCCAGTTACTGTGATCCTTCTGTACTTCGATAGCAGCTCTGATAACAGCCTTAGTCTGCATCTTAGCAATCTCAGGATATGTAACTGCAAGACGACATCCTCTGTGACCCATCATTGGGTTAAACTCATGAAGTGACTCGATAAGAGCCTTAATCTCATCAACTGACTTGCCTTGAGCGTCAGCTAACTTCTTAATATCTTCCTCCTCTGTAGGAACGAACTCATGTAGAGGTGGATCTAAGAAACGAATTGTAACTGGGCATCCTTCAAGAGCTTCATATAATGCCTTGAAGTCACTCTGCTGATATGGAAGAATCTTATCTAATGCAGCTTCTCTTTCTTCAACTGTGTCAGCACAAATCATCTCTCTAAATGCAGCAATTCTGTCCTCTTCGAAGAACATATGCTCTGTACGGCAAAGTCCAATACCTTCTGCACCAAGCTCTCTAGCCTTCTTAGCATCAGCAGGAGTATCAGCATTAGTACGAACCTTAAGTCTTCTATACTTATCAGCCCATGCCATAACACGACCGAATGTACCAGCAATCTGAGCATCAACTGTAGGGATGATTCCTGCATAAATGTTACCTGTTGTACCATCGATAGAAATCTCAGAACCCTCTACGAATTTCTGTCCAGCTAATGTAAATGTCTTATTCTCTTCATCCATTGCAATGTCGCCACAACCAGATACACAACATGTACCCATTCCACGAGCAACAACGGCAGCGTGACTTGTCATACCACCACGAACTGTTAAGATACCCTGTGAAGCCTTCATACCAGTAATATCTTCTGGTGATGTCTCAAGACGAACAAGTACAACCTTCTCGCCTCTAGCATTCCACTCTTCAGCATCTTCAGCTGTAAATACTACCTTACCACAAGCAGCACCTGGTGAAGCACCAAGTCCCTTACCAATTGGTGTTGCAGCCTTAAGTGATGCAGCATCAAATTGTGGGTGAAGTAATGTATCTAAGTTACGAGGATCAATCATAGCTACTGCTTCTGCTTCTGTCTTATGTCCTTCATCAACCAAGTCACACGCAATCTGAAGTGCAGCTGGAGCTGTTCTCTTACCATTACGACATTGAAGCATGTATAACTTCTTATTTTCAACTGTAAATTCCATATCCTGCATATCATGATAGTGATTCTCAAGAGTCTCACATACCTTGATGAATTCAGCATATGCTTCTGGGAATTCCTGCTCCATCTGAGCGATTGGCATTGGAGTACGAACACCAGCAACAACGTCCTCACCTTGAGCGTTCTTAAGGAACTCACCCATAAGCTTCTTCTCACCTGTTGCAGGATCTCTTGTAAATG
Source organism: uncultured Lachnospiraceae bacterium (assembly GCA_905234245.1). Classification (GTDB taxonomy): domain Bacteria; phylum Bacillota; class Clostridia; order Lachnospirales; family Lachnospiraceae; genus RUG191. The sequence continues at coordinate 15,243 of CAJOGN010000041.1, read as the reverse complement.
CAACACCAGTACCAGACTCATCATTTAAGTTACCGAATACCATAGGCATTACGTTAACAGCTGTACCCCATGAATAAGGGATATCGTTATCACGACGATATACATTAGCTCTTGGGTTATCCCATGATCTAAATACAGCCTCGATAGCAAGCTTTAACTGCTCTACTGGGTCTGAAGGGAAGTCAGTACCTAACTGGTTCTTGTACTCAGCCTTGAACTGCTCTGCTAATTCCTTAAGGTCAGCAGCTGTAAGGTCAACGTCGAACTCAACTCCTCTGTCAGCCTTCATCTTGTCGATAAGTTGCTCAAAATACTTCTTACCAACTTCCATAACTACATCAGAGAACATCTGAATAAATCTTCTGTATGAGTCATATACGAAACGCTCAAACTTAGGGTCTGGGTTTCCTGCAATCATAGCCTCAACAACTTCATCGTTAAGACCAAGATTAAGGATAGTATCCATCATACCTGGCATAGAAGCACGAGCACCTGAACGAACTGATACAAGTAAAGGATTCTTGAGATCGCCAAACTTCTTGCCGTTCACTTCCTCCATCCACTCTACGCCTTCCATTGTCTGAGACATAATCTCGTCATTAATCTTACGACCATCTTCATAGTACTGTGTACATGCCTCAGTTGTAATTGTGAAACCTTGTGGTACAGGGAGACCAATCTCTGTCATCTCTGCAAGGTTAGCGCCCTTACCACCAAGTAAGTTACGCATGGTCATGTCACCTTCTTTGAAGGTATAAACCCATTTTGCCATAATTAATTCCTCCTAAAAAACTTATATATAGTATCTAAACTACAGATAGATTAATTGTAACAATTCGTATAAACATTTTCAAGAAAAAGGAAGTAAAATTTCATCTGATTTGAAACTTTACTTCCGTAATATGTTCTAATAATAATTAAACCACAATATATTGTGTTATTGCTCTGATACCTCAACTAAGCTTGCCGTGATATCGTTGATATCATTGTATCCAGATACAACATTGCCAATGCTGCCATTAAGATTATTAATGCTAGCGGAAATCTCTTCCATAGCTGCACTTGTTGATTCTACGTTGCCACTAATCTCATTGACGTTGTCTAGTGTCTGATTAAGTAGTGACTGTAATTCATTAGACTGATTCTCAATATCCTGAGATTTGTTAAGAATCTCATCAGAGTTAGCTGTAACAATCTCGAAAGATTCTCCAACTTCCTTAACATATTTATTACATTCCTGAACAGATTCCTGACCCATAGAAATCTCATCTCTAACCTGCTTAGTCTTAGCTTCAACTCCATTAAGAATTGCATGAATCTCATCAGTAAACTGAGCAGATGAATCTGACAGGTTACGAATCTCGTCAGCAACTACGGCAAATCCCTTACCAGCTTCTCCGGCACGAGCAGCCTCAATTGACGCATTTAGCGAAAGAAGATTCGTCTGGTCTGTAATCTCACCTAATGTACCTAAGATTCCAACAATCTTGTCATTCTCATCAGATAATTCTGCAATGGCTGTTGCAATCTCATCCATCTTAGCATTAAGATTATCCATTCTCTCTGACAAGCTCTTAACTCTGCTATCACTATTAGCAATAGCCTGGTTAGTCTCATTAGAAGCCTCTGTCATCTTAATTGATGCTTCAGATACGCTCTTAATATTCTCAACACCATCAATTACCATAGTTCTAATAGTATCAGCAGCTTCTACTTCACTATTAGCTCTTCTTGCAACATCCTCTGTTGCCTTGGCAATCTCGTTAGTAATATCACCTGATATTGTAACTGACTCAGATATCTTACCTGAGGTTGTATCGAGCACGCCAACTGACTTGGCAATCTGTGCAAGAAGCTTCTCAGCCTTTTCTTTCTCTTCCTGGGCTTCCTTGCTCTTACTCTCAATTTCCTCAAATTGCTTCTTGGTCATACGGGATAACATAATGAATACAATCATACCAGAGATAAGGTATACAATAGCGATAACTGTTGTATCGTTGCCCCATTCCATATTAAGCCAGTCATAATATTGGAAATGGAAATATATCATCTCTGCAATACAGCAGACTGTCTGTAATGTAATAACACGTATATCTTCATAAATAATAACGAAGAACAGTGCCATGAAGGTCATCATAAAATTAACCTTACAAGGCCAAAATGTCATAAGCAGGAATACCAGAACCGACATAAATATCGAAAAAGCAAACATCATAGGAACCGGTGGCACCTTTGAAGATAGGAAATATAATACTACACCTATTACAATAGCCCCGACTCCCATAGGAATGGCAGCTCCAATTCCTACAAAGGGTGCATTAGCAATAGTTCTTAAAATAATTGACCCCATTAAGGCTAATGCTAATAGCTTATTCTTTTTTCGTATAGTTTCTTTATAGTTCATAAAACCCTCCAACTAGTATTACCCTCTCAACACATAAATCTGTCATTTTCTACAATATCTAAAGAATCTAACATATATATTTTAGTCTAAATTACAATATCTTGCAATACAAATGTTAAAAAGTGAATTTATCTACAAAATATTCCTCTAGTTGGTCTATTTCTACCCTAACCTGCTGCATTGTATCACGATCTCTAACTGTAACAGCATGGTCTTCCTCCGAATCAAAATCATAAGTAACACAGAAAGGTGTACCAATCTCATCCTGTCTGCGGTAACGCTTACCAATATTACCTCTGTCGTCATATTCGCAATTATAGTGCTTAGACAGCTTGTTAAATACCTCTGTAGCACCCTCATTTAATTTCTTAGACAAAGGAAGCACACCAATCTTAATTGGTGCAAGAGCCGGATGGAAATGAAGCACAGTTCTGACATCTGGCTTATCCTCAGTTCCAATATCCTCCTCGTCATAGGCAGCACATAGGAATGCAAGTAATATTCTGTCTGCTCCAAGGGAAGGCTCAATTACATAAGGGATGTACTTCTCATTAGTCTCATCGTCAAAATATGTAAGGTCCTGCTTAGAAGTTTCCTGATGCTGAGTAAGGTCATAATCAGTTCTGTCAGCAATTCCCCATAGCTCTCCCCAACCAAATGGGAACATGAACTCGATATCAGTTGTACCCTTAGAATAGAAAGCAAGCTCTGCAGGGTCGTGATCGCGAAGTCTTAGCTCTTCCTCCTTCATGCCAAGGGAAAGAAGCCAGTTATAGCAAAAGCTTCTCCAATACTCGAACCACTCAAGGTCTGTATCAGGCTTACAGAAGAATTCAAGCTCCATTTGCTCGAATTCTCTTGTTCTGAAAATGAAGTTACCAGGGGTAATCTCATTTCTAAAGGACTTACCAATCTGTGCAATACCAAATGGAAGCTTCTTTCTTGATGTTCTCTGAACATTCTTGAAGTTAACGAATATTCCCTGAGCCGTCTCAGGACGAAGATATACTGTATTCTTAGCGTCTTCAGTAACGCCCATAAAGCTCTTGAACATAAGATTGAACTGTCTTATATCTGTAAAATTATGTTTGCCACAGGTAGGACAAGGAACGCTGTTAGACTTAATAAAATCCATCATCTCTTCAGCAGTCCATCCGTCTACAGATGTGTCTAATTCAATATTATTATCCTTGGCAAAATCCTCGATTACATTATCAGCACGAAATCTCTCATGACACTCTCTACAATCCATCAAAGGATCTGAGAAGCCACCTAAGTGTCCTGAAGCCACCCAAGCCTGAGGATTCATAATGATAGCACTGTCAATTCCTACATTATAAGGATTCTCCTGAACGAATTTCTGCCACCAGGCCTTCTTAATATTATTCTTAAGCTCTACTCCAAGATTACCGTAATCCCAGCTATTAGCCAGACCACCATATATCTCTGAACCTGGATATACAAAGCCTCTCGCCTTGCACAGAGCCACTATTTTCTCCATTGTCTTTTCCATCATCTATTCCTTTCTATAGGTATTGCTTGTATAATTCTACATAAGCTGTAACTGTGAAAACTCCTTAGCGATTTTCTTATGAGCGAGGAGTTATTCACAGTTACTGCGTATTACTCATATATTACAGTAGTAAGTACGGTTGCATCCTTATTACCATCAGGCTGAGCAATAGCAACCTCATCCTTCTTAACTATAGTTGTACACGCATCCGATATTATTGTAATATCCTTAGGCGAAACAACATGCTCATTTGCACGAACTAAGATAACCTTCTTAGCATCATCAGCAGTAACATCTTCTACACTAACAGCCTCTGATTTCTTAGCCTCGCTAACCTTAGAAAATGTGTCCTGGAAGTCGTATCCTGCTGCCTTAGCCTCACCAACTGTTCCTATGAACAACTCATTTCCCGTAAAGAGCTTGTATGCATTGTAATCAGAATACTCCATTCGAAGATAAGCCTTGCCATCCTTAACCTTGGCCTTCTTGAACTTGACTTTACCGACATTGCCATGCTCGTTGTAATCGTCTACAAGGTCCTGTGTATATTTCTCTAATTCCGATTCATCATAGGTTGATTTATCGAAATCCTCCACCTCGTCCATTACAATAGAACCATCACTCTTAACCGTAAGTGTTGTCTCTTCTGCAAATGTTACACCGAAAATGTTAACTAACAGAACTATGATTAATACTATCACCAGGATAGCTGCTGCAATCATTCCACCTAGTATTAATCTCTTCTTAATCATTCTCTTGCGGCGAAGAGCCTTACGCCTTGCAATTGTGCTGGCACTAGGTCTATTTGGTTGTCTTACTGGCTGTTCAGACATATTATATCCTCCTTGATATCATTGCCTCGTTATTCGTGACATACCTATCCATTATATATGTTTTTACTTATATCTTCAAGAAAGAGGCAGAATTAAATTCATGATTCATATATTTATTCTTAAATCTACCTATAACTTCTATGAATTCTCCCTTAATATCGTCCTTCAGCTCGAAAGAAAACACCTTCTTAATATCAGAGCCTGCCACATATTGAAGGGCATAAACAGTACTTTTGTTTAGCGTAATCCCCTTATCTAAGGCGGCTGTGTTAGCACATTTTGAACAATACATACCTTCTAGGTCAGCTGACAAGGCAACTAAATCCTCTTTTCTGTGGCAGCTCCTACATTCAAACAAGTTAGGATACTCCCCATTAATTATCATGGTCTTGAATTCATAGACAGCCTGTATTAGCTCTAAGTCTCTATTCTCGGCGCCCAGAACCTGAAGAGCCCTGTACAATAGAAGAAGCCTTGTCTTCTCATCAGCATTTTCCTGAGCATAATAGTTAGCAATCTCGAGAAAATAGGTCCCTAGCATCATATTATCGATATCTGTGGTAACATGGGTGAAGAATTCCTTGGCATTGCCCTTGTTGACACTATATGAGGAGCGGCCCCGATACAGCTCGAACTCGCCATATATGAAGGCATTGCTTATCCCAAGAAGCGGCGAATTAGGCTTCCTTCCGCCTCTGACAAATGCTGCTATCTTGCCAAGCTCCTTGGTTAGAATCACTATTCTCTTATCGTATTCTCCAATAGGCATAGATGATAGGACTATGCCATTTACCTTAATATTACCTGGCAATTTATTCGCCTTCCTGCTTATATCCGAAGTTCTTAACTAGATAATCGCTTTCTCTCCAATCCTTTTTCACCTTAACCCACAGCTTGAGATTAACGTGTTTATCTAAGGTCTGCTCTATCTCATATCTGGCATTAGAGCCGATTTTCTTAAGCATAGAGCCTTCTTTTCCAATTATAATGCCCTTGTGAGATTCCTTCTCGCATACGATTGTAGCATCAACATCCCACAAATCCTTGTCCTCGCGCTTCTCCATTCTGTCAACTGCAACTGCTATACCATGAGGCACCTCCTCGCTTAGTGCGTGAAGGGACTTCTCTCTAATTATCTCAGCAATAATCTGTCTCTCAGGCTGGTCAGTCAGCGTATCTGCATCGTAGTACATAGGGCCATATGGCAAATGTTTATATATAACATCAATTAATTCACCAAGATTAAGTCCTGTCTTAGCCGATAAAGGAACAACATCGGCAAAATCACTCATTTTACTAAAGTTGGTAATAGCCCCTGCCACTCTTTCCTCTGGAACAGAATCAATCTTGTTAATTACGAGAATCACTGGAATATTAAGGGCCCACAGCTGGCTGGCAATCTTGCTGTCAGTCTTACCTATAGTCTCGTCTGGCTCCACAATCCATAGTAGAACGTCAACACCAACTACCGCTTTCCTAACAACATTTTCCATATATTCACCAAGCTTATTCTTAGCCTTGTGAATGCCCGGAGTGTCAACGAACACCATCTGATAGCGGTCCTCTTCAGTTAGAACCGTCTGTATTCTGTTGCGAGTAGTCTGTGGCTTGTTGCTTGTGATGGCAACCTTGGTTCCAATAAGACTATTCATAAGAGTAGACTTGCCTACGTTAGGCCTTCCTACTATTGTTATAAATCCTGATTTAAACTTACTCATATTACCTCTAACCTACATCAACTGATTAATACTATCGAACATATCCGCATTTGCTTCAATATTATCTTCATTACCAATAACGCACAGGCATTTTTGTCCCATTACTGCGTCAATTAAGTCTGCCTGATTCCTAATATCCTCCACGCTGGTACTTAGAACTTCGTCGCGTTCCTTCTGAAGTGCAGCATTATCAACACCCTTCATATATGCATCAAGCCCTCTCTTACCTCTCTGGGATGGAGTAAGGGGCATATCTAATGTGGAGATAGCGCCAATAACGAATTTCGTCATATCCCTCTCATTAGCGTCGAAATTCCTAATATATTCGCCCATATTCTCGAAGACATCGTTAGTCTTGCGAAGGTTCGGGTCTCTGTATGATACGAATGAAGCCATACCATTTCTCTTAAAGCTGGCCATACATCCGTAGGCACCACCCTGGACTCTGACATTAATCCATAGATAGTCATAATTAAGTATAACTTTAAGAACGTTAAGATATCCCGTACTTTCAAAGCCTTTCGCCTTGTAATCACCAGCTCTGGCAACATATTGTATCTGGGATGCATCCTTAAATGCCTCATTATTCTTAACGCATATCATCTTGGCAGAAGACTTCCTATAATTGTTAGTAAACAAGTGACGGCTCAGCCTTGGTAGATATGTATTAAGCTGGAAGAATATCTTATCATTTCCTGTGGAGCTAACCATCATATTGGATTTTCTGAAAATGGAATGAGTCATCTCAATACATTTCTTCTGAAGAGAGTGATACATCTTGTCGAAATTCTCATCCAAATCCTTGATAAATCTATAATATTCAATTCCTGTAAGCTTGTCTGATAACAGGTCGCTCTTAGACACACATGCACTTGCGCGCTTGCTTGCAATTATGTGAGCCGCCCTGTTCATAGTGCTTTCCAGCTTCGTTCTGTCTAATCCAACAAGAGTCTTAAGTCTAGCCGCGTCTGAGAAATCAGAATGAAGTATTATCTGCTCAATCAAGTCTGTTGCATACATTATCTTATCGCTGATGAATTTAGCCCTGACATTCACATACAGCTTGTAGTCGTCGGTGCTCTTCGAATACTGGGTAAGAGACACGCTAATTCCACCTGTCTGAATGTCAATCTCATTAGACAAATCCTTGTATGAATACTCTTCTGTATCCACTACTCCTAAGATTTTAGACAGGAAGGATACATAAGGCAAATCCTCCATGGAAATGTGGTCAATATTAAATAGCAGGCTCAAGTAGTGAATGTTGCTAGTCTCCACATTGTGATGTAGAACCTTGATTCCACCAATGCTCTTCTCTGTAACATCAAGTGGTCTTATCTCCTTCTTCAAATCCTCCCTTGTTAATACAGGAAGCTTCTCTAAGTCCTCATCTGAGGAAGGAGTCTGCTGATACTCGTGCAGATATACTGTATTATCAACAATTGCTTTAATCTCATCATCAGATAATGCAGCCTTCTTAGCCTCTAACTCCTCCTTAAGTGCCTTCTCTTCTTCGCTTGTAAGTCCCTTCTTAGGCTTAGATATAACTATTGTTGCAAATGTGTTATCTAAGAAATACTTCTTAATCAAATTAGGGAAATAATCTGTGGCAATTTCCTTCTTAAGCTCAGCTAGAAGCTTAAGAGTATTCATACTCTCAAATGGGTCATCATCATCGTAGATCCAATCATCTATGATGCCAAGTCCATAAGCTAATCCCTTAGGATATGACCCGTAATCTGCCTCTCTTACTCTAAATTCAATTGAATTAATGCACGCTAGAAGGGCTTTCTTGTCAAGTCCGTCCTTAGCCTGCTGAATCAACACATCCCTTACAATCTCTAGGAACTTCTCTTCATCATCTGCATTGGCATTCTTAACGCCAATTGTAAACAGAGGCTGCTTAATGCCTGCTTCCAAGCCACCGAATACCGCCTTACCTACTCCTGCCTTGTTAAGCTCCTTACGAATAGGGGCTCCTGAAGAATTAAGAAGCACATATTCAAGCATTTCTAATGCAGCAATAAGCTTAGGGTCTCTCCCCACATCCATTCCGTAATTGTATGTAATATATGTTGCGTCCTCTTCACTATCATCAGCGGCAATTGAATACTCTGTCTCAATTCGCTCCACCTTATCAAATGGCTTCTGGCTATGAACCTCAGACTTAACCTCCTGATAGTCATAGTTACACAGGTATTCCCTATCAATATAATCAAGCTTCTCATACACATCCAAGTCACCATAGAGGTAAATGTATGAATTAGACGGATGGTAATACTGCTTGTAAAACCTAACGAAATCATCATAAGTTAAATCAGGAATTACTTTCGGGTCGCCACCTGATTCATAGGAATACTCTGTATCAGGGAACATGGTATTAAGAATCTTCCGATCCAAAGTTGAATCAGGAGATGAGAAAGCACCCTTCATCTCGTTGTATACAACACCATTAATCTTGAGCTCATCTTCAGGGCCTTCTAACTCATAATGCCATCCCTCCTGCTCAAATATCTCTTTATACTTGAAAATGTTAGGATGAAAGACAGCATCAAGATATACATCCACCAGGTTCTGGAAATCCTTATCATTGCAGCTTGCAACTGGATATACCGTCTTGTCAGGATAAGTCATAGCGTTAAGGAAGGTGTTAAGGGAGCCCTTGGCTAGTTCTACAAACGGGTCCTTAATAGGATATTTGTCAGAACCACACAGCACAGAGTGCTCCATGATATGTGGCGCGCCAGTTGAGTCGAATGGCGGCGTACGGAATCCAATATAGAACACCTTATTGTCATCACGCTCATCCGGAATCAGGATAACCCTTGCCTTGGTCTTCTTATGACGAACAAGATATCCTGTAACTTCAATATCCTCTAAAAACTCTTCTTTTACTATTTCATAGGAACTTGGAATCTTCATTAATTTTCACCCCATTAATTAAGTGCTGATTTAATATCTTCTCTCATATCAATTACTGCCTGTCTTGCAGCATCCGCATATCCTTCTTCACCGTATTTTGCATATGCTTCATTCTTGTAGGCAGCAATTATTCCTCTTGAACTATTGACGATAGCGCCTAGGCCATCATCATTGAAGAAATGTACTAAATCCTTGCCTTTGCCACCCTGAGCACCGTATCCAGGTACTAATATGTAGGTCTTAGGCATAACCTTTCTCATAATCTTGCCAACCTCTGGATATGTGGCACCAACAACAGCTCCTACTGAGGAATAACCACACTCACCAATAAGGTCCTTGCCCCACTTATCTACCATTGCGCCCACATGCTCATAGAGTGGCTTTCCTTCCATATCCTTGTCCTGGAACTCGCCACTACTTGGGTTAGAAGTCTTAACAAGAATAAATATTCCCTTGCCTTCCTTGGCGCACACATCAGTAAATGGCTTAATTCCATCGCTTCCGAGATATGGATTAACAGTTGCGAAATCTTCGTCGAATACTTTGATTTTCTCACCACCTACGTCAATTGAGCCAAGATGAGCAATTGCATAAGACTCAGAAGTTGAGCCAATGTCGCCTCTCTTAACATCACCAATGATTACAAGGCCTTTGCTCTTAGCATAGTTAACTGTCTCCTTAAATGCCGCAAGGCCAGGAAGGCCGAATTGCTCGTACATGGCAATCTGAGGCTTTACTGCAGGAATCAGGTCGTATGTGGCATCGATGATTCCCTTGTTGAATTCAAGAATCGCATAGGATGCGGCTTCTAAGCTTTTGCCGTAGGCTGCGTAAGCCTTATCAAGAATGGCGCTTGGTATGAAGTTAAGCTTAGGGTCTAAGCCAACAACAATAGGCGCCTCGGTTTTCTTAATCTTAGTTACTAGTGTATCTATCATACATTACTCTCCTTCCCAATGTTACATTACTCACCTAATCGGTCAAGTACCGATGTGCTCATGAAGAAAATCGCACATTCGGTCTTGACCAATTAGCTACATATCATCGCCACGATTATAAGTCACCTTGCCGCCCATGATGGTGTAGGCGACGCTTCCCTTAACCTTCATACCCGCAAATGGGGTGTTCTTGCCTTTGCTTACGAAGGTGTCGGGGTTGATGGTGTATTCTGCTGTATCGTCAAATATCATTATGTCGGCAACCTTGCCTGTATCAATATCGCCCTTATCAATTCCTAATATCATAGCAGGGTTGTAGCTCATTTTTTCTATTAAAGTGTTAAGACTAATAAGCCCTGCATCTACCAAATATGTATAGGATAAAGCAAGGCTGGTCTCAAGCCCCACAATTCCAAATGGTGCGTCCTTCATGGACTTCGTTTTCTCCTCCATGGAATGAGGCGCGTGGTCTGTTGAAATAACTTCAACAGTTCCATCCTTAATGCCTTCTAGCAAAGCCTCCTTGTCAGCCTTACTTCTAAGGGGCGGATTCATCTTGTACATTGCATTATCGCCTGGTATGTCATCCTCAGTTAATACAAAATGATGAGGGCACACCTCTCCGCTTAGTTTAATGCCCTTTGCCTTGCCATCACGAATCATATCCATTGATTCCTTAGTTGAACAATGGCATAGGTGAAGTCTTGCTCCTGTCTCCTCGGCAAGCATTATATCCCGGGCAGTTATAACATTTTCAACAGCGTTAGAGATGCCGTTAAGTCCTAATGAATCAGACTTCGAGCCCATATTCATAACGCCACCTTCAACGAGATTAATATCTTCGCAGTGGGCAAGAACGCTAAGATTAAGCTTTGCCGCCTTCTTCATTGCCCTGCGATAAAGCCCTGAATCCATAACGGATTTGCCATCCTCAGACAGGGTAATAAGACCATGACTTGCCATGCCTTCAATATCAGACAGCTCCTTACCTTCCATACCCTTAGTTACTGAGCCAACCTGTATCACATTAACAAGTCCTACCGATTTAGCCTTATCAACTACATAATCATAGGTCTCAACGTTGTCAACCACCGGCTTGGTATTAGGCATTGCCACAACCGTAGTAAAGCCACCCTTTGCTGCAGCGCGGGAGCCCGACTCAATATCCTCCTTGTAGGTAAGACCAGGATCTCTAAAATGTACATGCAAATCAATAAGTCCAGGTGTTACCACAAGATTAGCGGCATCAATTACTTTGTCTATGGCATTATCTGCGCGAAGCTTATTTAACGTAGCATCATCAATAATGCCAGATAGTTCAAGCGCCTTAATCTTCTCATCTTCAATTATTATATATCCGATAGAGTCCGTGTCCGTTGCAGGATTAATTATTCTACCATTGTAAATCAGCGTATTCATATTGCGTATTTCTCTCTGATAAATTCTTCCGTTTCTTCAATATATTTGTCACAATCCTCGTATGTCTTAGCCTCAACCATTATTCTAAGAATTGGCTCCGTACCGCTCTTCCTTAGAAGAAGCCTGCCGCTGCCATCGAGTCTCTTGTTCATATCCTCTGCAAATGCCTGAATCTCTGGGTCCGCGTCGATTTCATCCTTCTTATCAGTCCTAATATTCTTAAGCCTCTGTGGCATGATTTCCAATCCACGAGTAAGGTTCGAGAATGGACATTTCTTAGATACAAATATATTAGTCATAACGATGGCCGTTAGGATTCCATCGCCCGTTGTAGCGTATTTGTTGAAGATGATGTGGCCTGACTGCTCGCCACCGATGGCATAATTATGCTCCATTAGCTCCTGGGAAATGTATTTATCTCCCACAGGTGTCACAATTGCCTCCATCTTGTTCTCCTTAAGGGCATTCATAAGACCAAGATTAGACATTACTGTAACAACAACCTTATCATCCTTAAGCTGGCCAATCTCCTTTAAGTATTTTGCACCAATGTAGATGATTCCGTCACCATCAATAATATTGCCCTGCTCGTCAACAGCAAGACATCTGTCTGCATCTCCGTCAAATGCGAATCCAGCATCAAGATTATGGTCAACCACGAACTGCTTTAGATTCTCAATATGTGTAGAGCCACAATTAACATTGATATTCTTGCCATTAGGCTCGTTGTTAATAACATATGTCTTAGCACCAAGCATATCGAATACAGTCTTGGCAATCATTGAAGACGCACCGTTAGCACAATCAAGACCTATTCTGTATCCTCTGAAGAACTCAGAACAGGTAGATGCGAGGTAGCTCATGTATTTGTTACGACCTTGGAGATAATCAACAATCTTGCCCGGCTCAATCTCTGTAAAATCTATAGAGAATTTGCCATCCATATATTTCTCGCACTCTTCTAATATATCTTCGCTAATCTTATAACCATTTTCATCAATTATCTTAATTCCATTATCGTGATATGGATTGTGGCTCGCAGTAATCATTACGCCAAAATCGAAATTCTCTGTCCTTGTAACGTAAGATACACTTGGGGTTGTGGTAACGTGCATAAGATGGGCGTCAGCACCTGCTGATGCAAGACCTGCAGATATACCATATTCAATCATATAGCTAGAAAGACGCGTATCCTTACCAATTACACATCTTACAGGCTCACTCTTGTCCCTGCCAAAATACCATGCCATGAACTGACCAATCTTAAGAGCGTAATCTACTGTCAATTCCTGATTCGCCCTGCCTCTAAAGCCATCTGTTCCAAAATACTTCATATATATATTATTCCTCCAAATTCACAAAACTCACCAATCCCTATTATACAATAAATAAACGATAATTACACACATAAATACATTATTATTCTTATGGAGTTCAAAAATATATACTCTTCTTTAAGGTTTATTTAAGGATAGCAAAATATAATTACATTACAATCACAAAAAGAAAGGAGTTGTACTCATGAAAAAGAAAATTATGGTTTCGGCAATGGCTCTATGTGTTGCAGGTTGTATAGGCGCCTGTAGCGTTGTTCCTGCCGCAGACACAACTCAAAATACAACATCGACAGAAATATCAACGCAAAGCACATACAGCCAAAACAAATTATCCCGGGAAAGTATTCCTATAAGCAATACCCTAAGTAGCAGCGGCTCCGGGGAACATGCTATTACAGTAGACGGCAAAGAAGAAAGCTACTCTAATACAGAGGTTCTTAAGACTGGAGACAGTAGTGGCGACGAGGCTGATTTTTACGGAGAGAATTCTGCAATATTTACCACCAACAAAGGAACCTCCAACCTGACAAATATGGTAGTTGACACCAACGGTGCCCACGCCAATGCAGTATTTAGCTACGGCGAAGGAACAACTGTCAACATCTCCGACTCTTATATAACCACCTCAGGCAACTGCTCCGGTGCTCTTATGACAACAGGCGGTGGTACAATGAACGCGACTAATGTTACTGCCGAGACTACCGGCAATTCATCAGCAACAATCCGCTCTGACAGAGGCGGTGGCACAGTAACGGTAAACGGTGGCAATTACAAGACAAGTGGCACAGGCTCTCCGACTATCTACTCGACTGCCGATATCACTGTCAACGATTCCTACCTTGAATCAACTGCATCACAAGGCGTTGTAGTCGAGGGAAATAACTCGGTTACACTTAACAATACCAATCTAACTGCCAACAACAACAAGAAGAACAGTAACAAGTCAGACTACTATCAGGCAGTTATGCTGTATCAGTCAATGTCCGGTGATGCCTCGGAGGGTATGTCAAGCTTCAAGATGAACGGCGGTTCACTTAACAACGCCAACGGCGATATATTCTTCGTCAACAATACAACAAGTACCATAGAATTATCTAATGCAAATATCACCAACAATGACACAAATGGTGTATTCCTTCGAGCTGCGGCAGCCGGATGGGGAAATAGCGGGTCAAACGGAGGAAAAGTCAATCTCAAAGCCTCTAACCAGGTGATTAACGGTGACATGGTAGTAGACGATATATCCTCACTCAACTTGTATCTAAATGATAATTCAACATTTACGGGAGCTGTTAATTCCAGCGGACAATCTGGAAAAGTATATGTAGAATTAAAGAATGGCTCCAAGTGGACATTAACGGCAGATTCCTATATCAGTTCATTGACATGTGATGCCGGCTCAATCAATCTTAACGGCCACAAGCTGTATGTAAACGGTGTGGAATATACGGAAAATATGACATCACAGGGAACTGCTATTGAAATGGCGTCCGGCAACTCTAAAAGTATGAGTAAAAGCAGCAACAATATGGAAAAACCATCTGATGCCAACGCACCGGATAAAGGTTCTTCTAGCAAGAAGACCTCTAAGAAAAAGGATAAATAACCAAAAAAGCATCGGATGTCCATGATGTCCGATGCTTTAACTATTGAAATAATTCGCCTATTGTTGCTACTATGCAATATGGATTACTGTTCTTCGATATCTATCTGGATATGCTTATCTCATCAGGAAGAAGGATTATATTCTACGAGATATTCATCTTTGCTTTTAGTGCTTCTTGAAGCACTTGAGAAAAATTGATATCAGCTTTTATTGCCAATTCGTTCAACCATTCCGGAATGGTTAACGTCTTCTTGACTGCCTTATCATTGTTTCTCTTTTGATATTCTAATGTATCGCAGGAAATAATATTAACAAACGACTCTCCAGAAGTCTTAATATTTTTCTGATCTGACGGTTCTGGTATCTCCCTTTTATCTCTCTCATAAGAATAAAGTGTAAAAGCCAACACGTCTTCTGCCATATACAAAGCATCCATTAGTGAATCACCTGAAGTATAGCAATCTGGAATATCAGGAAAATACACATCATATAATCCGTTCTCCTCTTCTGTGAATACTGCCGGAAATAAATATTTAGCCATATGTCTACCTCC